>JAQUUB010000234.1 GCA_028694115.1 Lachnospiraceae bacterium | reverse complement strand
GAAGGACATTCTTAGTGTTAGATTTTCCTGCTTCTTCCACAACACTATTATAATCATCTACAAATGATTTTACTGCCTTTGTAATTGCATCCCAATCGTAGTCCTCTGATTCAGTTTCTACTCCTGTTGTTTCATCTTTCTTTGTTATCTTTTTCTTTTCCCACAAATCATCACTATTCAATGCCTCTGCCGATTTTTTCAGGGCATCTGCATTGGATTTCATAACCGTAAGTCTTTGCTTGGTGTCTCCTGTTCCGCTACCTTTTTCAGCATCCTGTTTCGCATAATATGCCTTTAACAATTTTCCATAACTTCCGTTTTTAATAGAAGCATAATCTGACAAACTAATACCTCCGGTGACTTCATTTCCTGATGATGTTCCCAGTAATGCAGAATAATCCAGGCTTGTATTATAATTTCCAATACTATTATTGATATGATTGATTCCTGACATAGTCTTATCCCCCTCCCTATAAATAAACATCAACGGGTGTATAAGTACCTATCCCACGAACCGGTGTTTCTTCGTTATTCTTTTCTGCAGAAACTTCTGTTTCTTCACTCGTATTACCCTTATCACCTTTTTCTGCTGTTTCTGCTTTGGCATCTCCATTCTGTTGTTCTGCCTGTGCTGCTTCCTGCATAGTCTTAGTTGCATCTGCAAGAATTCCGAGTTGGGAAGTTGTTGCTTTCTGTGCTTTTTGCTGTACATCTGCCAGTTCTTCTTCTTTTTTCTGAGTGTCCATTCCTCTTTGTGCATCCAACTTAATTTCAGACTCTAAAATTCCGGCTCTGCCTTCCATTTTTGTTGCTGTGCTGCCTTGTACCTTTGCCTGCTTTAATGAACTGTCTGCTGAAACCATAGCCTGCATGCTTGCCTGTGACAATCCCAAACTCTTTTCTCCTGATGTAGCCCTTTTTGTCTGTGTTCCTCCGGTTAAATCTTGAACAGATGAACTTTTCGTCTGCTTTTCCTTCCTCTGCTCAATCTGATGTTGGCGCAACTGCTGATTCAGATTAGTAATCTCCTGTTGTATTTCCTGCCGCTTTTTCATTTTTTCCTCGATTGGCATATCCTCATTAGACGATAAATCCTGCAATTTTTTCTGAGCATTCGCAATCTGGTTCTGAATATTTTTGCTGACTGAATCTGTTGCCTTTGGCATTCCTACCGCTCCGGGCTGTGTGTTTGTTTCATTTAATCCGTTAATTTTCATCATTACGTTATCCTCCTTGAATGTTGAATTGAACTCCATTTCTGCATTATGGTTCTGCTACTTCTTTTTTCGACAATTCTTTTTTGTTTATAAAGCGATATGTTGTGAAGCAACCTTTTTATGTTGTAAAGTAAAAAAGACACAATCCCTCGCAATATTATATTGCATGAATTGTGTCTGTATCTTCATTCTATCATTAGCATAATACTCAACAGAAAAACATTATCTTTTTGTTCAATATCGATATCTCCGTAATACTTCCTTGCTACCTTACGAATATTAGTAAGTCCGAATCCATGATTTTGACTATCCGATTTTGTACTCTCCGGAAGTCCTGTTTCTTCGTTCACATCAATCGGTTTCTGAATATTATTACTTATCTCTATCATGAAAGCATTTTTCTTACGATATGAGATAACTGATACATATGGATTGCTGCACCCCTCTGTTCCATGCAACGCATTTTCTATTGCATTATTCAATATCACGCTGACATCAAAAGCTTCTACTTTCGTTCCTGATGGATAGTGAAATTCACAGTTAAATGCAATTCCGCTTTCTTCGGCTTCCTTTTGTTTTTGTATCAATATCACATCCGTAACCGAGTTTCCGTTTTTTATGCTTGTATCGCTTTCTCCCCACTTCATTTTTAGATCGGAAAGATATTTTTCTACTTCATCTTTCTCATTTTTCATGAAAAGATTTTCAAGCACAGATATGTGATTGCCCATATCATGTTTTAATCCACGAATATCACCATATAATTTTTCAACTTCTCCAATATGATTCTTTATATTTTCAATCTGTTCTGCTAAAACCACACTTTCCCTTTCTTCCCTTTGGTTCTCCTTAATTCTCTGATATACCACAATCGTAACAAATAGAGCAAACCCGGAAATAAGTTAATATATGATTTCCAACAGATTGTATCCCTCATGCACATTCCAAATATATTGTCCTGTATCCATAACATAAATATCAGAAAAAAATGCAAAAGCAAAGTATCCAATCAATACAGTAAAAAGTATAGAAAGAAGCAGCAATAACTCTTTCCTGCTTACATTCTCTCTCTTATTGACATATACCTTGTGTATTCCAAATACCAGCCAGTATAAAAACAATCCTTTCAAAACACAGGTAATCAGTTCCACAAATATATATAATATAAATTGTAGCAAAGCCCTTTCCGTCATATACTGTGTATTAATCACAAAAGTAAACAACAGGGTTCTTGGAACCAGCGAAACACTTTGAGCAATCCCCTGAAGCAGATACATTGTGATTACGAGGAATAATTTCTGTGAAATGTTTCTTCTGCCAATCAGGCACATAACAATAAATGTCACCAATACTCCCCATACTTTTGGATAAAGAAACAGGTACGGAATCAGATACAACACCAGCATAGCTGCCGAATAACTAATCCCTATCCATTTATCATACTTACTTTTATGGAGAAAGGGTTTGGTGAAATAATAAAAGAACCAACCTTCTACTACTAAACTGATGATTCGTACTGTATGTGATACTACCGACCAATATATTTCTGCATTCTCCATTTCCGTAACTATCTCCTTTGGCTGTATTTCATATATTTTTTTATAAATTCAGAATATTTTTGTTTTGCCATTAGAGCCATACCCTTTTCTAAATAAATTATTGCAACATCATATTTTTCCACATACTTGAAATTCACAAGATATGATCTATGTGTTCTAAAAAAATGCTCTCCTACCATACCCTCAAGTTCAGTCATTTTCCCATAGTATTCAATATCTGCATCTATTTTATGAATAACAACTTTTCGATTAAAAACCTCAGCATACACAATATCGTCTATCAGTACCTTGCTATGTAATCCACCATGATTTATCACCAGATATTTATCTGATGATACCCCATTATTTGTTCTCTTAGAAAGTCTCTGTTCGACTGCCTTTTTCAGCACCTCAGCAAACTTATTATCATCAATAGGTTTTACCAAATAGTGAAAGGCTTCCACATCAAAAGCCTGAAATACAAAATCCTCTATGGCAGTAACAAAAATAAGTATCACATCCTTATCCTTTTTTCGCAGTTCTCTTGCGGTTTCCATCCCGTTCCTGCCCTGCATTTGAATATCTAAAAACAATACGTCTATCCGTTCTTCGGATACTAATAACTCGTCTCCTGAACTAAAAAAACATATATCTGCTTTCGGATCAATACGTTGCACTTTATTTCCAATCAACTCTCTTATGTTCTTTTCATCATCACATATTGCTATCTTCATCTTGTCACTTCCTTTGCAATCCTTCTTTTAATATATCGGAAGCGGGATAAAGTTGCGATAGTTTCATGTTGTAAAACAGACATTTTGTGTTGTGAAAATATATTTCTTTCCGGCCACTCGGAAAAGAACGTTTTATTCGTGGCAGTATAAAATCACTTGGAGCAAATTATACAAAGGAAAGGATAAAAGAGCGGATTGAAAATTTATTATTACTGATAATGACCCAAAGTTCGCACAAAACATTGGTCTGATGAAATGGGCTAATAAAGAAAACTTGTTAAATTTCCAATCTCTCCATAATTAATCTTTACCTAAGATATCCAACCAAAAATCTTTAGATGACACACCTCCAAGCTTTATATCTGAAAAGTATTCCTTAACCTCTGCTCTATCTGGTTTATATTTTTCAAAAAACTCCTTTATTTTATCTGACTGTTCTTCGTTATTTAATTTCATCTCCCACGCTGTTGTTCCGTCTCCATTCTGACAAGTAATCTGATTATCCGTAAAATATGTAACGTAAATTTTTTCATCCTCTGGATTTTTTGCTGAAACAATTTGATTAACAACTGGGATTTGATTTCTATTTCCCATATTACTGTTTATCAAATCTAAAAAAGACATTCCTGCATATTCTTCTGGAACATTTCCTGCCCCTCTTGCTGGTTCGTCTA
>JAQUUB010000081.1 GCA_028694115.1 Lachnospiraceae bacterium | reverse complement strand
ATAATTCATCCGTAAGTGCAATTAAAAAATCAATTAATGAAACCTCATTTGTAGCAGCAGATCTTGTATCTGAGTCACTTAAAGAGTATTCAGCGATTGCTTATGAAACGGGTAGTATTGCAAGATTAGCCGACCCTGAGAAATCAGTCGAAGATAAACAGGCAATTATTCAACAGCGTATTAAAGATCATGGGTTTTCAGGAGGATATGTTCTAGATTCAAGTGGAAAGGATTTATTTACTGGAATTGATCTTTCGGATAGAGATTACTTTGCAGAATGTATGAAAGGGCAAACGTATGTTGGAACGCCGGCTTATAGCGAAGTAACAAAAGCCGTTTCGATGGCAATTGCTGCCCCACTATGGAAGGATGGGATTCCTGGCACAACACCTGTAGGTGTTATCGTATATGTTCCAAATGGAGAGATACTTAATGATATTATGCGAGAAATAAAAGTTGGAAAATCAGGTACTGCATTTATGGTTGACTCTCAAGGTTTGACCATTGCGGATCTTGATTCCAGTCTTGTTGGTGTTGAAAATGGAATTGAATTAGGAAAGACAAATTCTAAATTGCGTCAGTTTGGTAAGATTGTAGAAAAAATGGCAAATGGCGAACAAGGAACAGGTTCCTATACATATAACGGAAAGACAAAAATAATGGCATATTCACCAGTTCCTGAATCCAGGGGATGGAGTATTGCAGTTGTGGCAGTAAGAAATGAATTTCTTACCATGTTCTTTATTTCATTAGGGATAACCGTTCTTTTGGTAGCGGCATTCACACTTATTGGTATTTATGTTGGAAGAAGATTAGGAAAGAAGCTTGCATCACCAATTGAGGCTTGTGTGGAACGATTAAAATTACTTGCACAAGGTGATTTGCAATCGGAAACACCCATTATAAAAACAAATGATGAAACAGAGATTTTAATAGATAATCTAAGAATTACAATAGACAATCTAAAGATGGTTGTTAGTGATATCAGTTCTCAGCTGGCAGAATTATCAGTTGGGAATTTTGCAATAAGTATTGATACACAGTATGAAGGTGATTTTGAAGAAATTAGTACATCGTTTAAATCCATCGTTGCGGCATTAAGCAATACCATGCGGGATGTTGATCGTAATGCACAACAGGTTGCCATTGGTTCTAATGAATTGTCGAAGGCGTCACAGGCATTAGCAGAAGGGGCAACGGATCAGGCAAGCGCAATAGAAGAATTAACAGCTACAATTACAGAAATTTCAAACAAAATTCAAAATAATGCGGGCAATGCGGAATTAGCTAAAAATATGGTTCAAGAAATGAACACCGAAATGATACAAAGCAATAAACATATGGACGATATGATAACTGCAATGGATCGAATTAAGGATGCTTCGAATGAAATTGCTAACATAATTAAGAGTATTGAAGAAATTGCTTCACAGACAAACCTGCTTTCTCTGAATGCTGCAATTGAAGCTGCCAGAGCAGGAGAAGCTGGAAAAGGATTTTCTGTTGTTGCTGATGAGGTAAGAAAATTAGCAGAACAGAGTGAGGAAGCAGCTAAAAATACAAATTTACTTATTCAAAATGCAATTGTAGCTGTTGAGGATGGAACACAGCTTACGAAAGTTACAGCACAGTCATTAGAACTAGTAGTGGCTAATGCGAATAGGGTAAATGCTGCAATTAATGATATCGCAGAGGCATCGAATGATCAGGCGAGTGCAGCAGCACAAATCACTGATGGAATTAGCCAGATTGCATCGGTTATTGAAATGAATTCAGCTACAGCTGAAGAAAGTGCAGCTTCTAGTGAGGAACTCTCCAGTGAATCAACATTACTAAAAGAAATGCTTGGTAAATTCAAATATTAATTTAGGAATGCATGTATAAGTAGAAAAATGCCAGCTGATGATATCAGCTGGTATTTTGCGCTATGGAAATTAATACCATATTACGATATACTGTTTAAAGATAAAAGGATAGGTATCATTTGTTTTAAATATAGAAAGGGAAAATAAGTATATGATGAGAGATAAGGAACAGACCGTAGGTAATCTGATTGATAAGCAGGGGGTAGCCTATATTAGCTCCATAGATAATGAGGGATATCCTAATACAAAAGCAATGCTACCACCTAGAAAAAGAGAAGGTATTAAGGTGTTTTATTTCACAACGAATACATCTTCTATGCGTGTTGCACAATATCGTTCCAATCCAAAAGCCTGTATCTATTTTTGTGACAAGAGATTCTTTAGAGGTGTGATGTTAAAAGGTACTGTTGAAGTTCTAGAGGATGAGATAACAAAAGAAATGATATGGCAGGAAAATGATACGATGTATTATCCGAAAGGTGTGACAGACCCCGATTATTGTGTGCTGCGCTTTACTGCACAGAAAGGGAGATTCTACAGCAATTTCAAATCTGAGAATTTTGAAGTTTGAAAGGGGTGATACGACTGGTGTTTTTTCTGAAAATGGTACAGGAACAAGCATTGTATTTACAGAAGAAGTATCGGTAAAAAATCCTATTATGAATTTACTGATAGGAATCTATTTAAAAAAACAACAGAATAGGTATATACAGGATTTAAGAAAAGCATTGGGAGAACATTTGATGGGGGTGGAATATGAAGAAAGAATCTTTTATAATTGATAATATCCCAGCAGTATTATGGGGACAAAAAAGTAATAAAGTTTTTATTGCAGTACATGGAAATATGTCACATAAAGAAGATACGGTGATACAGATTTTGGCTGATGTTGCAATTTCAAAGGGATATCAGGTTTTAAGTTTTGATTTACCAGAACATGGAGACAGAAAAGATGAAAATATACCCTGTAAGGTACAAGTTTGTGTTAAAGATTTGTGCTTTATTATGAATTATGTGAAAGAACAGTGGAAGGAAATTAGCCTGTTCGCATGTAGTATGGGTGCATACTTTAGCCTGTTAGCATATCGAAATATAGCTATTAAAAAAGCACTTTTCTTATCTCCGGTAGTAGATATGAAACGAATTATTGAAAATATGATGACATGGTTTCAGGTGTCACCAGAACAATTGCAGCAGGAACAAACAATAAAAACACCAATTGGGCAAAAATTATATTGGGACTACTTTTGTTATGTAAACGAACATCCAATTGATACATGGAATACAAATACGGAGATTATGTATGGTGCAAAAGATGACTTATGTGAATTTGACAGGATTAAGCATTTTGCTAATGCATTTAATTGTAATTTAGATGTTGTGGAAGAAGGTGAACATTATTTCCATACAAAGGAACAATTAATGACTTTTACTAACTGGTTGTGTGAACATATTGAGTAGAATTGCTTTTTCAATCAAAATGACTGCTGGAGACGTATCCCCAGCAGTTATTTTAATTTCCATTGCAAACCAATTCAAAATAATAGGACTGCATGAGATAAGGCTCTTGGTATTTAATAGTCATCTGCCAGAGAAATTTCTTGTGGGCAAGTGTACCCGGTTTATAGTTTTTCAGCAAGGTTGCATACCGTTTCTTTTCTTTTTCCTCTGCACAGTTTTTAAAATATCCCCAAATGTGGTCTGCCGCATTAATAACTCCACCCTGCGAAAAATCCATGAGCATTGCATGATCGATAAGTTTATAAAATTCTACTATTGGGTAATCTTTCTTGTCTTTCAGAATCTGCCGTATTTTAATATAGTCTTCATGAGACTTCTCAAGAATCAGGTATTTATACCTGGCCCATTCCTGTTCCAAGTACAAAATAGAACGATTCTCTGCTGTGAGATTTATGCATTTTACAGCGGAACGATTCTTGTCTTTGACTTCCAACATGATGTCAGGATTCATTTCTCCAAGACCATTGCTAAATTCCTGAAAGGTCATTAGGGAAATGGTCTGTGAGTGGGAACCTGTTTTTTTCAGAGGATCTTGCTCGGAATAATGAATCTTTTGAACACCATCTTCTGGTTTCCACGTCTCTCTGCTCTTCGAAATCCAGTAATAAATATCGTTCCCCTCACTACCGGGATTAACCTTATGGTGAAGTACATCAAATACCACTGGGGCACCGGTAAGCATGGAGATTTTCATGACATCACCAATATGATATATCTTATCATCATTTTCTATCACAAGATGTTTACGAATAGTGGCATCGAGGCTGTGGTAATTTTCTACAAATCGATGGATAGCTATTTCTTTATTTCCATAAGCACCGCCAATATGGAGGATGATTTTATTTTTTTGAGATGGATCTAGCGCTTCAAGGAGCCTAGTATGGTATTCTAGATCCTTAACTGCTCTTTCTACAATTAATTTATCTGGCGAATTTAAAACCGTATACTGGCCTGGATGCATGGAAATACGCATTCCGCTTTCCATGATTTTTTTACCAATACAGGAAAGCCTTTGTTCGAAAATTTTCCACCAACTCAAAGTGCTAACAGGTGAGCTCCCAAACGGAATCAAATCAGAGGTAATCCGGAAAAGATGGATATGATTTGCAATGTTATAATCAATGATTGTGTTAAGTGCATCCAAGTTTTGGCTAATGATAGACATCAGTGTTTCCTCGCGGGCATTTTTCATGGTACAGCTTTTAAAATTAGTTCCGGGTATTCCTATAGTCTGGCAAGCGTATCCTATTTTCATGGGCAGAGTCCTTTCCATTTGATATCTTATATAATTTTATTATAACTCATATTTATCCTTTTTTGGACTAATATCTAATAATGTAACAGTTGGCTGATATTCTTGCAGGTATTATTTATTTGGATTATAATAAATCAAATGTAATTTCATGTGATGTGAATATGGCGAATATACGGAATAGTTAATCTAGTGAATGCAAATGGAGAGTAATAAATATTGCAAAAACTTATAGGATTTGAGAAGGGGAAAACATATGAAAATAGAACAGACAAGCTTTTTTGTGGGCGACACCACATGGAATGCAACTAATGAAAAAAATCAGAATGAGAAAGATATGAATCAAAAAAGCGGAAGTTATTTTACAGGTAGTATGAAACAGAATTCAGATCCAATTGCTGCAAGAAGAGAAGAAGCTGTCAATAAAGCTATGAAGGTTGTTAGGAATGCATTTGATGGTGACAAAAAGGTAGATGAGGATTTACAACTACGAACTGACCATATCAGAGAACTTCATGATAATTTAGCAAAAGCCAAAGATTCCATTGAAAACATAAATGATAGTAGAGAGGCCATCAAGGAAATGTATGGTGTTGCAGAAGATAGCAAAGAACAGGGTGATTTGGAATTATTAGAAAAGAGATATCGTTTACAAAACAAGTCTACGGGTGAGATACTGACAGAACAGGAACAAAACCGCTTACAAGAAATCGATCAGGCAGGGCTAACGGAATATCAGAGCCGGTCTTTTGAACTATATAAACAAGAAGATACATTTAAAAAGGAAATTGATGAATCACTAACTGAGATTCAGGTAGAAAATGCTGTAATTCGAGGGGTTAAGTTAGAACGCTTGAAAACTAATCCGATACTTGAAGCTACACAAGAAGCAGATAAAATTCAGAACGATGCGAGTGAAGAGATAAAGGGAATGCTGGTTTCAGAGATGAAAGATCATATTGACGAGGTAAAGAAGAAACAGCAAGAAGAAGCAGAGAAGAAAGAAAAAGCAGAGGAAGATGCAAAAAGAACAGAAACGGATCAGGTAAGATTTAAAGAGAATGATCAATTAGAAACTATCATAAAGCTCCCTGCTAAAAAGAATGACATTCAAACCGAGATTGAAAATATCATTGATAAGATGAATTTACTTGGGGAAGATATTCTAGGGGCAGTGGTAGATACCAATCTATAAGTATAAAGGGAAATGAAAAAATGAAGCTAAATGATGATATTGATTTTGTATCAACGAGTGATAATCATAATTCTAGGAGAAAGAGTCATAAAAATAAAAGAAAATCAAGAATAAGGGCAATGAAAATAGGCAGCTTTATTGTGGGTACAATTTTGATTGCAATCATAGTCATTGCATTTATGGTTAGTAGTGCAAAGAATAAAAAAAGTCAATTGGCGGCGGCAGAAGTAGAATCAAATCAGGAACAATTGGTACAAAATTCTGATAATGAGGATGGACAAACAAGTATTTTTGAAAATACAGATGGAATGCAGGTGAGTGCTAATGACATTGAAAAGGCTATTAATCAAAATGAAATAGATACTACGGCAATTGGAATTGACGTAGCAAAATATCAGGGAACAATTGATTGGAGTCAGGTTGCACAGTCTGGTATTAATTTTGCAATGATTCGAGTAGGGTACCGGACGTCTAAGAGTGGCGAAATTATGGAGGATGCAACTGCAAAATATAATTTACAGCAGGCACAGGCAAATGGAATAAAGCTGGGAGCTTATTTTTTCTCAACTGCCATTACATGTGAGGAAGCGAAGGAAGAAGCAGACTGGGTAACTTCTTATATTGCCCAGTATCCAATTACCTATCCGATTGCTTATAACTGCGAAGGATTTATGGATGAAGAAAATCGTAACGCCTCATTATCAAATGATGAGAGAAGCAAGATTGCTATGGCATTTTTGTCAGAAATAGAAAACAAAGATTATATTCCAATGTTTTATGCTTCCAAAGGGGAGCTGGAGGAGAATCGTTATTGGAATACAGATCTGATTAGTGCAAGCTATAAGATCTGGGTTTCTCAATATCCAGATGTTCCCTATCCAGAAGCATCATCTTCAGACTATACTGGAAAACATGATATGTGGCAATATACGAGTCAGGGTACGATTGCAGGTATTTCAAAAAAGGTAGATGTGAATGTAGCATATTTCGGGTATCGCGAGGAGAGCGTAGCAAAAGATAGTACAGCTCCAGAAAAAGTTGCTGCAAATGTAGAAGCATTAATGAGCTTTACCGATATCGATGAGACCATAACGGCAAAAGAAAAGACAAACCTTCGAAGTGAACCAAGTACTGTTACGGGATCAGTTATCGCTAGCTTGAATCATGGAGAGACAGTACAAAGAACAGGAATATGTAAAGAAGCTGGATGGTCACGTATCATTTATAATGGACAGACTTTATATGCAGTAAATCAGTATCTGACAACGGATTTAAATGATGATGTAGCACCCGTAAATGATACAGAAACCACGTCGGAAAACACATCAGAAAATACATCGGGTACCGTTGATATGGTGGTGGATGGTTTGACGGTTAAAACTCCTTTCACATCAGTAAATGAAACCGTAACTGCAAAAGAAATTGTTAATCTTCGTTCACTTCCAAGTGTAACGAACGAATCTGTGCAAATACTTGGGACATTAAGCAATGGACAAACGGCTACAAGAGTAGGAATTAGTGAATCTTACGGGTGGTCAAAGCTTGAATATAATGGTCAGATAGTTTATGCTGTCAGTAGCTATTTAATGGTACCGTAATGCTTTTCGTGCAATTTGAAGATAACATAGATTTGGAGAAGGAATGGAAAATAAAAGAACGGAAAATGGATTTTATCAATATTCACTACAAGAAGATACGATTGAGACTCTTGATTTACTAGGATATAAAGAACCTACCCCCATACAAAAAGAAGCAATCCCCTTATTAGCAGCAAAAAAGGATGTGATTGCAAAGGCTCAGACGGGTAGTGGTAAGACGGCAGCATTCGGAATTCCAATTTGTGATGATGTGATATGGGAAGAAAATTACCCTCAGGCTCTAATTTTAGAACCAGCCAGGGAATTAGCCATGCAAGTGCAGAATGAGCTATTTCAGATTGGCCGGAATCGCAGAATTAAGGTTCCAGTAGTTTTTGGTGGAATGGCAATTAATCAAGAAATGATATCCTTAAAGCAAAAATCACATATTGTGGTGGGAACGCCAGGAAGAGTTATGGATCATATTCGAAGAGAAACCCTAGTTTTAACGAATATTCGTTATATTGTAATTGATGAAGCTGACTTAATGCTTGATATGGGATTTCTGGAGGAAGTAGGAACAATTCTTCAGCAAGTTTTAGAAAAGGTACAGATAAAACCTGTTATTGCACTCTTTTCAGCTACTATCGGAGAACAGTTAAAGTCAATTACCAATCAATATATGCAAGAGCCTGTAGAAGTAATGATAGAAGATGAAACGCTGGTAAGTCAAAACGTGGAACAAAGGGTATATCAAGTAGAAAATGATGATAAATTTGATGCATTAATGAAGCTATTAATTTCAGAAAACCCTACAGAATGCATGATTTTCGCAGATACGAGAGAAATGGTAAATACTTTATATAATAAACTGAAGCGAAAGAAAATACGATGTGGAATGCTGCACGGAGGAATGGAACAAAAAGAGAGATTATATTCCATTAGTGATTTTAGAAAAGGAAAGTTTCATTATCTGGTTACCACCGATGTTGCTGCAAGAGGAATTGACTTTGAGGAAATTACGCATGTCATCAATTATGATTTTCCTACCAAAAAAGAAAACTATGTGCATCGCATTGGAAGGACCGCTCGGAATGGAAAGTCAGGATCTGCCATTAGCTTTGTGCAAAAGTCGGAAGAACGTTATCTAAAGTATGTGGAAGATTATATGGAATCAAAAATTGTTATTGGAAAGATAGAAGAATTAGAACTGGAATCGAAAGCACAAGAAGATAATTTTTTTCAAAGACAGAAAGAAAAGATAGTCATTCGCGAAGGGAAAGAAGCAGTCTTTAAGGAGACAATAACAAAACTTACGATTGGAGGTGGTAAGAAATCTAAGATGCGTCCAGGCGATATTGTTGGTGCAATCTGTAGCATTGATGGAATTATTCAAGAAGACATTGGAGTGATTGACGTGCGGGATAGTCTGGTTTATGTAGAAATTATGAATGGAAAAGGAAATGTGGTTGAAAGGGATCTTAGAAAAAAGACCATCAAGGGAAAGATAAGAAAAATTCAAGTAACAAACAGATAGAAGAGGAAAATTAAATTTTCCTCTTTAGTACATTAGAGGTATCCTTAATAATGATAGTTCGAAGTAACCAGAGGCTCAAAAGATTAGGAATTGCCATTAATGAATTTAGTAAATCAGAAAGGTTCCATACAAGGTCAAGAGACATAATTGCTCCTAAATATATAAATACCATATAGGTGATTTGATAGGATTTCACCCCTCTTTCACCAAATAAATATCGAATTCCACATTCGCCGTAATAGCACCAGCCGATTATGGTAGCAAAAGCAAAGAGAACAAGGGAAATGGCAAGCACCAGTTCTCCTGCAAAGGGTAATTCGCCAAAAGAAATGAAACAAAGGCGGTCAGATGCAATATTTTTGTAACTAGAGGGAGATTTTAACATGCTACTCACAATAACAATTCCTGTGATGGCACAAATGACGACGGTATCCCAGAATACACCTGTCATAGACACGAGTCCCTGATAGACAGGGGTATTCGTTTTTGCTGTTGCAGATGACATAGGCATAGATCCCAAACCAGCTTCGTTTGTAAATAATCCTTTCGAAATGCCTGTTCGTAATGCCACAATAACGAGAGTGCCAGCAGAACCGCCAATAAATGACTTGGGTGAGAATGCAGATAGGAAGATGACTCTAATGGAATCAAGGATATAATAATGATTGATACAGAGGATGTACAAACAACCGATGACATAAAATATACTCATAAAAGGGACAAGAAAAGTACATACTCGGGCAATCTGTTTTACACCACCAATGATAACAAAGCCCGCTATAATAGAAACAACAATTCCAATGAGGTGAGAGGATATTTTGAATTGCTGTGTTAGTGCGGCACTTATAGAGTTGGACTGAACACTGCAGCCTACCCCTAGTGAAGCAAAAACAGTAAAAACAGCGAATAAGATACTAAGCGTCTTTAAATGAAGAACGTTTTTCAAGATATACATGGGACCACCAATATAAGATCCATCTGTACCTTGTACGCGGTATTTTACGGATAGAAAGCATTCGGAATAACATGTGGCAATCCCCAAGACGCCAGTGATCCAACACCAAAAAACGGATCCAGGACCACCAATGGCGATTGCAGTTGAAATTCCTATTATATTTCCTGTACCAATGGTTGCAGCAAGAGCCGTTGAAAGGGCAGCAAAAGGAGAAATAGTACCAGATCCATCTTCTTGCTTTGAAATGCTTAACTTAATCCCCAAAGGAATCCATTTCTGAATGAGACCTAATCGGAAGGTAAAGTACAAATGAGTTCCAAGGAGTAAAACTAACATTGGAAAACTCCAGAGATAATCGTTAATAGAATGCAAAAGATGGTCTAATTGTCCCATGATATAATTCCTATGATGTGATATTAATTATCATATGCATTAACAATAGTAGATATGAGAAAACAAAAAAAATCAAAAAAATGGATGGCATTCATTACCACTACTTTTCATGAATATCTTATGATAGAATCTAGATGTAACAGAAATGTAACATTTAAGAAACATATACTTAACTTAATAAGTAGATGTTCAGAAAGGATTTAAAAATGATAAAAAGAAAAGTAGCAATAGGAATTTCAACATTAACACTAATGATAGCATGTTCTCCACTTCAAGTGCAGGCGGCAAGTCAAAATATAAATGCTTGTACGGGGAATAATTACAATTCTATGATGCCTTCAAATTTTAGTTTTTCTAATTGTGGAAGCTTCTCTGATTTAGAGAACTTGTTCGGCTCAGGGAATTGTACAATAACAGGAAATACAAGTAATCGTATGATGATAGGTAATTTAGGAAGCTGTCCAACTGGTGTGAAATCAGGAAGCTGTCCAACTAGCGTGAAATCAGGAAGTTGTACGACTGATTGTCAATCAGGAAGCTGTACGACCGACTGCGAATCAGGAAGCTGTGCAACTGACTGTCAATCAGAAAGTTGTGTAACTGATTGCGAATCAGGAAGCTGTACGACTAACAGTAAATCAGAAAAACGTGGGGCGGTAGCAAAAACAGAAACCACAGCAAAAACAGAAACAGCACCAAAAACAGAAACTGCAACAAAAACAGAAATTGCAACAAAAACAGAAACTGCAGCAAAAACAGAAACCGTAGCAAAAACAGAAATTGAAGCAACTACAAAAAATACAGATAAAGTTGATACTGCAACTTCAGAATCTACGTTTGCAACAGAAGTAGTAAGACTCGTAAATGTAGAGAGAGCAAAACAAGGTCTTGGCGCTTTGAAAATCGATGCGAAGGTTACAAGTGCTGCAAATGTTAGGGCTAAAGAGATTATACAGAGCTTTGCTCATACTAGACCAAATGGAAGTAGTTTTGCGACTGCATTAAAAGAAAGTGGAGCAAATTATAGTGGTTGTGGTGAAAATATTGCATGGGGACAGCAATCTCCAGAGACAGTTGTAAAAGCATGGATGAATAGTGCTGGTCATAGAGCAAATATTTTAAATCCAAAATTTACTACAATCGGTGTAGGAAATACTCAGAATAGTAATGGAACTCCATACTGGGTACAGTTATTTACGTACTAATTTTTGATAAATAGTATTTCTCCTTTAGAATAACAATTGGTTAACTGTTCATACTAAACTATGATTTCTATATTAAAATGAAAGGAATATGGTTTATTATGAAAATGGCTGATAAAGATAAACCTTTGCATACCTTACCAAAGGGTGTATACGAAGGTGGAGAAGGTGTCAAGGAATACAGAGATACAGTAATGAAAAAAGAGGAAATTACAACGGATTTACAAGGTAATGGGTATCCTCTTTCGAAGAGTAAAAAATAAAGGGAATCGCAGCTTATGAAAAAAATAAGCTGCGATTTAATTTTGCAAATTACTAAATGCACTAAAAACATCTAAAATCCCGTAACCCCATTCTCTATTTGGATAAACAATATTTCGATCTCTTTTCGCACCACGAATTAAAAAGTTCTTTATTTGTAAGGTATCAAGCTGGGTTTGATTTCCGTTAACAATGCCCCACTCTAATAGCATTGCTACTACTCCGGCTGTAAAAGCAGCTGATATACTAGTTCCGCTCATAACTGCATAGCTATTTTTTAATGTAGGGACTATCATGTTAACACCAGGAGCAGCAAAAGTAGGGTTAATTAAGTTGGTCACTGTGTATCCTCTGCTTGCATCAATTGCCAGACTATTATCCATGTAATTATAGGAAGTTGTTATAATTGGTGTCATTGAGTTCCCAGGAGATGTTAGTGTGTAATAGGGATCCGGTTTTAAAAAGAAGGTATTTTCTTCAAGAAAACTATGTATAGGAAGCCAAATGTTAAATTTTGGCTCAATCTCAATCGTTGAATAGACTCTAAAACGCCAAATACCTTCTGACGGATTCTGAAATCGTATTAGAATCAGTTCATTCCCTGCTTGCGATTCTACAAGTTCATAATCAATAAAGAGTTTTGTATTTTCAAATATAAAGTCAATTTCTCGAGTTTCTTTTAATCGGGCAGGAATTCTAGGAACATATTGACCTGCTGGTGAAAGCACATCAATGGAAAATACATTGGGGCTATTCCCCCATAATTCCATAGAGAATCCTTTGTTATCAGGACCGACGTTTAAATCAACCGTATCATATCCAATTGCAGCGTCTACGTTTGCTGAATAATGATGTCTTGTATTTCCTTCATTTCCTGCAGCAATGGTGACGCCAATCCCCTTTTGATCCGAAATAGTTGTGAGATAATTGCTCAATGCATGACGTGAACTATGAGGGCCTTGAGAAGTCCCTACTCCGATACATATTGAAATTGGTCTTTGCAATTTTCCTGCGATACTAAGTAAATATTTAATTCCTAGCATAATATCATTCTCCTGAAAGCATTCAGCATCAGGGGGGATTAAAAAAAAGTCTCTTAAAGCTTTTTTTGCAGATTTAAGTTTAACTATAACGAATTGGGAATTTACAGCAACTCCTGAAAAATTTTCAGTGTCATTTCTGGATCCAGCAGCTATTCCAGCTAACGCGGTACCATGTCCATTCGTATCAGTACTTGGAACAAGAGATAAAGGGTCGGAACTAACTAATGCAAGATTAATCTGATCTTGAGTATATTCTGTTCCATAATAAAAACCTATTGGTTTTGAACCGTTCCTATTGATTGTTTGGTCCCAGATGGAAAATATTCTTGTGGTACCATCTGGATTTCTAAAAGCTTGATGTGTATATTCAATACCGGTATCTACAATTCCTACTAATACACCGCTACCTAGTAAATTCAGAAATGGATTGTTTTGTATTTTTGCAACACCAGTTTGATTTAGACTTTCAATATCCAATAAGCCGAAACATTTGGGTAAGATACTGTAAGGAAAATCTTTAATTATTTTACCTGGTAATTTAGAAATGGGCACATAAACAGCAGAATGAACATTGTTAATAATATCATAACAAAAACCCGGAAGGGATGCTAAGCCTTCTGGAATTTCATTATTCGCAACAATAAAATCAAAATAATCCTCACTAAGAATTTGTTCTGTGCAACCTTGATCCAATAATTTTTCCTCCTACCCAATACTTCTCAATGCTTCACCACTTTCATCAATTAAATATACTTCCATCAATATTGTTTTTTCTTTATTGTCATCATAGGTTACAGGGATTCCTAATAATAACGAATTTGCTACTTCGACACTGACCTCACCCATTAGAAACGGCTCTTGTGCGATGGTGCCTTGTATGGAACCATTTTTGATTCCAGCAATAATAGAGGGTCCAGAATCAAATCCAATAAGCATGATTTCACCTTTTTTACCTGCTTCATCAAGTGCCTGTGCAGCACCTAAAGTCATCGGTCCATTTTCACAAAATACTACGGCTAAATCATCTGCATAGGTGGCTAATATATTCTTCATTGCTTCATATCCTTGAGATTGCACACTATTTGCAGTTACTTCTGCCACTACAGTATACCCATTTTCTATCATGACCCCCTTAAATCCTAGACCGCGCAACAATGCGAATTTAGCTGTCTCCTGGACTTTAATAATTGCAACATTTGTGCTTTCTATAGAATATTTTTTAATTAAATTCAGTGCATATTCACCAGCATAGATACCACCACCAAAGGAGTCAGAAACAATAAATACTGCAACATTAGCACCACCGGTACCAATGTCCAAAACAACAACTGGAATTTGATTTTTATCGGCTTCTGCAACAATAAATGGGAGTCCTTCTGGATTATACGGTGCAATCAGTAGAGCATTGACGCCTTTTTTTATTAAGTCGATACTACCTGTGATCATTTCTATGGAGTCGCTTTTTTCATCATGCTTGATTACATCGATTCCAAGTTCTTTTGCCTTTGAAAGAACCCCCTCTTGCATAATACTCCAAAATTCCAATGATGCATCAAAAACGGACCAGCCAAACGTAAAATGTTTATCTGGATTTATAGTGTTTTCATTTATCTGTTCGCTTTTTGTTATGTTTTTACTTGTAGAGTCATTAGTGAGGGAGTTGTATATGCCTGATGAATACATATATGGCTGAATACTGTCAGGCATGATGTCCGTGATAACAAGTTTCCTTTTGTCCATAGATACTCCAGCCTATTTAGTTCAAATCATTATATGAATAATTTGGAACATTTATACATTATGGGACTTGTTAGGAGACATTTGGATGTTAATGTTACAAAACCATAAAATCTAAACAGATAATTAAATCATTATCACATAGATCCTTACAGGTAATAGAATAGGTTTCGCAAAAATTACCAGTTGCGAGAGAAATATATTTTTCACTAATATAAACCTCATGTTTTTTATGCATGGCAACATAATAATAAGGCTTAACAATATGGTAATCCTCTTTTAGACTTGGAGAAAACAAGTAATTATTTCGAAATGGCACCCGATCTTTAAAGATGGTTGGAGTTAACTGCATTCCATTAATGTCAAGTACATAAACACACTCAATCGAATCCTTTTGATTGATATATTGAAGTAATACGGATTCATAATCATTTGTGCTTGTTTCCTTTAAAAGGAGTGAAATCTCACTAAGCATTTCTCTTCGAGCGCCCCCTTTACCTGTTCTTTCTTTGATATCTTCAATACAGTTCATTTTAAATTTTTTAGATACCATATCAAAAACATTTTTATAATTTAGATGTAGACATTCCTGCATAGGAATTGCCTTTGAAAAATAGTATCCCTGAAAAAGAGACACCCCTACGCTAAGGCATGCACAGAGCTCCTCTTCAGTTTCCACACCCTCAGCGAGTGTTATGGCTCCTATTTTTGAAGATAAGCTAGTAATAGCTCGAACAATTTCACTTTTATAATAGTCTTTATGAATATCTGAAATAACCAAACGATCTATTTTTACAATGTCAGGTTTTACAATAGCAATGCGGTTTAAGTTTGAATAGCCAGCTCCTACATCGTCAAGAGCAATTAGGAATCCTTCTGATCGAAATAATTCCAGAAATTCAAGTAAGATATCATTGTTTGTAATATTTTTTTCATTAATCTCAATTACAATTCTTTGATATTCAATTCCCAAGCTTTTAATAAAAGAAAGAATTGAATTAGAATTACTCATATATTCCTGGAGTAAACTTGCCTCAAAATTAAGAAAAAGTATGGTATCATTGCGAGCATCACAAAAACTATTTAAGGATAATTCGCGCGAAGCATAATCGAGTTTTTTTACACGATTTGATTTTCTTGCATAATTAAACAAATTCTCGATATGGACGGGTTCATTTTCATATTGAACTCTTAATAGAGCTTCGTAACCGATTACTTTTTCTTTATCTAAACTCACAATAGGTTGATAAAAAATACAAAGGTTATTTTCAATTAGTATTGTCTCAAAAATATGATCCGTTATTTTAGATATCATAGTTCTCCCCTTATTTCTGCAACATGCACATCATATCAATACATAAAACAAGTTTTGCAGAATCTTTTTCGCAAATTATTGAATAAGTTTTACATAGACCACCAGTAGCAGAGGAAATATATTCGTGAGATTCGAAGACATCCCCATTCCTTGACAAAGCTTCTTTAAAATAGCGTTTATCAGAGTGATCAGATTTTGGCTTAGAAGGTGAAAAATTCTTAGAAGAGGTTAGCTTTAAAAATGGACTCAGAATGGTTTCGCTTACTTGAATTCCCAAAGAATCAAGAACGTAGATACATTCTACATGATGATCTACAATTAGCTCCTTCTTAATTACTTCATTTATCGTTGAAGGATCAAATATATTCACTTTCAAATGGTCAATGATGGTTAAGGCCGCTTGTTTTAACTTTGAAACATCCAAAAGAAGATGGTTTGATTGACCTTCTAAAATGAAGCCAGAGAGCAATTGCTTTAATTGATCAGTTTCAGCTTGTACCTGTTCTAAACTTGCGACACTCTCTTCGGCAAGCTGGGCATTATGATTTCCCATTTCAGAAAGACGGTCAATAATTGCAAACATATTTTTTATGCTGTCAGCTTGCTTTTCAGAAGAAGCGGTAATTTGCATACTTTTTTGTGCTGTATCATCGATTGCATCATAAATGTTCTGAAAATTTTGAAAGGTTTCTTTTGCTAAAGATTCGCTTTGTTCAACACATTGTAAAGTTTCTTCTACAAGTGATGTTGTTTTAAGAACTGCACTTGAAGATTGACTGGCTAGAGTGCCTATCTCGGCGGCAACGACAGCAAATCCTTTTCCAAATTCACCAGCGCGTGCAGCTTCAATCGATGCATTTAGGGATAAAAGTTTGGTCTGATTTGAAATATCGTTAATCATTGTAACAATCTCTTGAATGGCATTGGCAGAACTTTGCATCTTAGTCATGGAATCTACTAATTCATCCACTTTTTTGCGCCCTGCCATACTTTCTGCTTTTGCATGATGCATACTAGCGGAAAAAGAACTAACGATAGACATATTTTGATCAAGCAGAGTATGAAGATCTTTCATTAATTCACTGATAATTGAAATTTCTTCGGCTTGCTTTACAGCATTTTGAGAAACGGATTCTGATTCTTTTGTACATTCTATAAACATAGATTCTATTTCCTGAATGGTAGTATCTAATTTTTCGAAAATAGAATTTAATGAATCAGCCATTTTTTTTAATCCCATTTTAATTGGATAAAAATTTCCTGTAAATGGTATATCCTTAGAAACAGAAACGGTTAAGTCACCAATTGACAAATGAGACAATACTTTTGAAATTTCGGATATGTAGGTATTTAATATTTCGGACAAACGATTAATATCATTAATTACAGGAGTTAGATTTTCCATATCCGTTGCGTTAATATGAATATCTAAATTCCCATCAGCCATTTGATGAATGGCATCATAAACATCATTTACGTTTTCTTGTTGCTGTGATTTTCTAAATTTTTTTATCATATTTACTCCTATCCGCATGCTTTGAGCATGCACTCAATTCAATAGTTGAACACGTTTTTTGACCTTAATATTTGATTATAAAATAAAAACAACGGGCAACATTCATCGATGGATGAGATGTTGCCCGTTCAACAATCTAATTATAATGGGTTACCAATAATTTGTAAATATGTAAGTCGTTTTCTGATAGAAAATATCATTTTTAAGACTAAATGCATAAGGTAAATAAAGAAAATAAAAGGGTATATAAATGGAATTTAATAATCACTATGAATACAAGAATTTACCTTTACCTTATGCATATGAAGCATTAGAACCTTATATTGATACAAAAACTATGACGCTTCATCATGATAAGCACTTACAGACATATATTGACAATCTAAATAAGGCAATACAACCATACAAGGAGTATCATTATTGGACATTAGAGCGATTACTATATTATGTGAATAGCTTGCCAAAAGAAATACAAACAACGGTAAGTCATAATGGAGGAGGGGTGTATAACCACCGATTTTATTTTGATGGGATGACACCAGATTCCTTGGGAAAACCTGTGGGAAACTTAAAAGAAAAAATTAATGAGGAATATGGATCTTTTGAAGAATTCAAAAATGACTTTAAAGAAGCAGCATTATCAGTGTTTGGATCTGGGTATGCCTGGCTTGCTTTAACATGTCATCATAACTTGAAAATTATGACAACAAAAAATCAGGAAACACTGATTGGGAAACCAGTCATGTCTATTCTCATGATAGATGTATGGGAGCATGCTTACTATTTAAAACATTACAATAAGCGAGTGGACTATATAGATGATTGGTTTTCTGTTGTAGACTGGGAAAAAGCAGAAGAACGCTATTTGGGTTGTCCAATTTTATTATATTAGGAGACTTTTATCTTCTTTTTTATTATTTTTTTTATAAGCATGGAAATGATTGTTCAAATCGCAAGTGGCAAGAAAAACATCATCAATTTTATGAAATCCTTCTTTTTTTATTTGGTGTTCAAGCCAATTAAGATCTTTGCCAAAATGTTCTAGATTTCTTGTCATGACCTTACCATCAATAACTAAATTAGCAACTAAGGTATTCTGGACAGGGGTCAAATTCAAGTCATTGGGATTAATTGGACGAATGGATACCTTTGGTAAAAAACTCACTTTTCCATTATTCTCAAGGATTGCTGTTTGAATATTAGATAAATTGAAATAACCATTGATCCGACACTGTTCAAGAAATTCATTAATATCTATTCTGGATTTTTTTAAATTACTTTCATAAATAGTATCATTATCATATAAAATAATAGGAGTTCCTTCAATGAATCTACGAGCTTTCATGGATTTATCACTTAATGTAGAAAGAAGAGTCGCAAATAAAGCATAAACAATCATAGCTGTTAGGGGCTGTACAAAATTGTCTTCTAATGAAGTTGCCATTTCAGCTGCGATGGATCCAATTGTAATACCATTAATATAATCAAACATACTAAGTTGGGACATCTGCCGGTATCCCATAATTTTTGTTAGAATAAATAATGTAATTAATGAACCTAAAGAAAGAGCTATAATATATAATATTTCCTGCATAATTGACCTCATGATTTGATTGTTTTCGTTTTGCATTAGTATTACCTAATATAACAAATTTATTATAATATTCGTAAAATAGGTATTAAAAGGATTATTAGGTAAAAATAGCCAAAAAAATTATATTAAAAACAGAATATTATTTACATTATTCACAAAAAGAGGTATTATTAAAAGAGAAAAAATTCTAAAAAATACTTATGATGGAGGAAGAAATATGAAAGTAAAAACAAAATTAACATTATTGGTTGTGCTTGTATTTTTTGTCACAATTATTGTAAGCAGTTATAGTATCTATTCCATAGCGCAAAATAATGAAGCGGTACTGAATACTATGGAAGAGAGTTTAAGAAGTGACTATGATAATTTGATTAAAGCACAAGTAGAAAATGCCCTGTCATTAATTGGATCGGTATATGCTTCTTATGAAGCAGGCGAATATACAAATGAAGAAGCACAAGTTGTTGCTGCCGATTTAATAAGAGAATTACGATATGGAGAAAATGGATATTTCTGGATTGATACATATGAAGGTGATAATGTTGTTTTATTAGGAAAAGATACTGAGGGAAAAAATCGTCTGGATACAGTGGATAGCAACAATTTTAAGATGGTAGCAAGTATGATAGAAGGCTCCAAAAAAAATGTAACAGAAGGATATTATGAAGACTATTATTTTACCAAAGAAGGAGAAACCGAATATCAGCCCAAGCGTTCCTATACAAAGGTATTTGAAGGGTTTAAGTGGGTTGTTGGTACGGGCAATTATACCGATGATATCAATGCTAAAATAACGGCTATTGAATCAGAACAAGGGCAGAAACTCAAAGTGATTATAGCTAAATTAATTGTGATATCTGTAATATCACCTGAATCCGTGAAACTCACGGATTAATCATAGCAAGTCGCACAAAGTGTATTGTTCTCTTCGAAAGAAGTGTATATTGTGCGCTTGCCTGCTTTCAAATATCGTTTATTAAGCAGACGTTCATAA
>JAQUUB010000233.1 GCA_028694115.1 Lachnospiraceae bacterium | reverse complement strand
GATATCATAATGTACCAAAGGAATTTCTGTTAAACCATATGGCAGGAAGCTTTGTGGAAATGGTAAAGTGGTGGATGGGAAAGGGTATGAATCCGGAACCTGAGGTAGTAACATCATACTTTTTGGCTGTTATATAACGACTAAATTTAAATGTTTTAAACGTATTAAGGCAATCTTCTGTTTGAATGAGTAAGCGAAAAGAAAAGATAATTGAAATATTGAAATTATTTTAGTATCAAATTACAAGCAAATAGAATAAAGGTTTTGAAAGAGACAGAAGGCTATGAAACAGCGTATCTTCCTGTCTTTTCGCTTGATGAAATACCAACTTATATTCTGTCCATATTTCAACCATAATTCTCAAATACAATATCATTATAGAAACAAGAAAGAAGGAGGTGAAATGCATGTTTGTTTTATGGATTCTTGTAATTGTTGCAGTGTATTACTTTTTTAAGAAGCGTAATTCGATAGATTATGGAAGAAAGAATGAATCAGACGCGCAAGAGATTCTTAAAAAAAGATATGTAAATGGTGATATTGATGAAGAAACTTATCTTCGAATGAAGAAAGAGATTAGCTAAAAGGAGGATTTTATATGAGATACGGAAATTGTATGGATGGATTTTTTGGACATGGTATGAATTACTTAGGTTTTGGTTCACATTTGTTTGTTGGTGCTTTCATAATTTTAATTGTTGCTTTACTTTTTATAGCGTTCGCTCATAATAAAAAGAAGAGAAGCATTTCCACCAGCGAGGCATATGAAACTTTGAAGATGCGCTATGTAAATGGTGAAATTACAGAAGAAGAATACCAAAAGATGAAAAAAATGATACAATAGAACTAACACACACCAGAGGGAGGTGATGAAACTGATTTTTAAAATTTTAGTTGTGGAGGATCAGAAAGAGATTAGGGAGCTCATTGCGAAATATCTTGTAAAGGAAGGATATGAGGTTGCCCTAGCTAGTCAGGGCTTTGAAGCATTGGAACTATTTGAAAATCAGGATATTCACCTCGTTTTGCTTGATATTATGATGCCTGGTATTAACGGATTTGAAGTGTTAAATGAAATCAGAAAAATATCAGAAGTTCCAGTGATTATGCTCACAGCAAAGCAAGAAGAAATTGACCGATTAAAGGGATTTGATCTTGGAGTAGATGACTATGTAATCAAACCATTCAGTCCCCGTGAGTTAATGAAACGGGTGCAGGTATTTCTAAGAAGAATATACAATGAGGGCAATGAAATCGTTTATCAGTATCAAAACCTGAGATTGTATTCGAAGAGTCTGGTGTTACTGAAAGATGATCAGGAGATTGATTTGACAGCAGCAGAGTATAAGGTACTTGCAGCATTGATGAAGAATAAGGGACAGATTCTTTCAAGAGAGCAGCTAATTGAGCAGGCATTTGGTGGAGATTACGAAGGGTATGACCGGAACATTGACAGCTTTATCAAGCGTATTCGTCAAAAAATCGAAGTTGATCCCAAGAATCCAAAGCTTCTCGTGACCAAATATGGAGCAGGATATATCTTTGGAGGTGAAAAGGGATGACGATACGAAAAAAGTGGATTTTGACGTTAGGTCTGATTGCAGTGATCACAATCGTAGTGAATTCCTTTGTCCTTAGTTTTTTGACCAGTCATTACTTTAACAATTATTTGGATGAGAACTACGATCAGACGTGCAATGAGATTGTTAACTACTTATCGAAAGAGCTGAGTTTAGGGAATTATTCAGAAAGCCAGATCAGTGTAGAACTGCATGCATACCTTGGGGATTCGATTACTCAAATAAAGGTATATGACAATTCAGGATCTCTGATTGCAGAAGCAACAGATGATACGCAATCAGGTACTGGGCATGGTATGGGTATGATGCGTGGTATGATGAGTGGAATGAATTCCAGGTATGATATCGTGGATGACTTTCATATTACAGGGAATAATGAAAACCTTGGAGAAGTGCATATTACAAGATACTCCACATCAGGAAATTCTTATGCGGCAATAATGTTTCAAAATTCGCTTATAAGGAACAGCCTGATATCGGTGGGGATAGTTATGATACTGGTCTTTCTACTAGGACTATTTATGAGTAAGAGGGTGAGCAAAGATTTAATTCAGACTGCAGATATGGCTCAAAATATCGAGGTTGGGAAGGAAAATCTAATCCGCTACTCCACGACGAAAGAAATCCGTATCATACAGAAAAGTCTTGAGTCACTGGAATCCAAACTGAAACTGAAGCAAAAAGCGAGAAAGACACTGGTTGATGAAATGGTTCATCAAACAAGAACGCCGCTTACTATACTAAAGATGCACCTAGAGGGAATGGAAGATGGCGTTATTCAAATGAAGTCTGAAGAATTTAAAGTCTGTGAAAATCAGATAGATAATTTGTCAGATATTATCACGAATATAAGCAGCCTGATTGATGCAGGAACAAATGAAAGCAAGGTTGTCTTGGAGGAATTTGAATTATACCAGTTTATGAAGCAGATTGTGAACGGTATGAGATCACAATTTCAAAAGAAGAACATAGATTTCAGACTCCTTACGTCAGAAAGAATTCAGGTTAAGACAGATAAATACCGCTTAGGGCAGAGCATTTATAATATTCTTACGAATGCATATAAATTTACACCTTCTGGTGGGAATGTCAGTCTAAATTTTTATAGAGAAAGTGACACAATTAAGATTGAAATTGCAGATACTGGTTATGGAATTAAGGAAGATGAACAAGTGAAAATCTTTGATGCTTATTACAAAAAAAGCAAAGATACAGGAGATGCCGGAGATGGAATCGGTTTATATATTGCGAAGGAGAATATGGAAAGCTTGAATGGACGAATAGAGGTGCAGTCAAAGGAAGGTAAGGGAAGTAAATTTATTCTGGTGCTACCATTCGATATGAATATTTAGTTGATGAAAATGGCTATTGGTTTATACTACCAATAGCCATTTGTAATACTATTCAAATTTCCTGTCATACAGAAGAGCTGCGTTTAACACAACAAGAACAGATCCGACGTTGTGAACCAGTGCTCCGGTGATAGGGTTTAGTACCCCCATAACAGATAGAACAATTGCGATCGCATTGATACACATAGAAGCTGTTATATTTCCCTTTATAGTGCGAAGAGTGGAAGAGGAAAGTTTTTTAATATAAGGGATTTTATCAATATCATCTCCCATTAAGGCAATATCAGCTACTTCAATAGCTATATGAAATCTATACTGACCTATTAAGTGCTGAGAACGCATTATTACTAAGGTTAGGATTATTTAATAAATTTTATTCATCCATATTTGAACCATATTTCAGTTGTATATTTAAGATGTAAACAGTCATTACAATTGAAAGAAGGAGTGAATATCATGAAAAGAGTGAAAAAAGTATTTCTCGTATTAACAGCAGTAATGGTGCTATCCGTACCTGTTGGCGTTTATGCTGCAACTTCAGATTCTGACGTTGCAACAAATTTAAGAGGACTATGTGGTATTGGCATTGACACATCAAATTTGACAGCTGAGCAGAAAGAAGATCTGGATGCGTCTTTTAATCAAATGATGGAAGTAAAAAAAGAGTCAATAAACAAAATGGTGCAGGATGGATTGCTTACTCAGGAACAGGGTGATCAGGCATTGGAGAGATTGGATGATATGGTAGAATATCATGAAGAAAACGGTTATGGAACAGGCATGATGAATGGTGCTGGTAATTGCCAGGGGACGATGCAGAATGCAGAACATGGACGTGGAATGATGGGCAGACATTATTAGAAGAATATGGAATACGTCATTGAAAGGAGTCAGAGAAGTAGCTGACTTCTTTCAATTTTGAAGCTGAGGAGAAAATCCCCGGCTTTTGCTTTGCATAGATAATTTGAGATTTCCGTTAAGGAGGAAAAGGAGGCACGTATGACTCACATGCGATTACGCCAGAAGGTTCCGCCTTAACGGGAATCTTCTGCTTACAATAACATAACTATTAACGACACCCGCCCCTTGCTTGGCGGGATTTTTTTATTTCAGGAGGGAAATTAACTGGAAATTCATAAACAAAACCTACAGAAGCCGCTAAGCCATGATTTATAAGGGTTAGCGGTTTTGTTTATGAAAATCAGAAATGAACAGAACTATTGTAAATAAACAAAAGGTTTTG
>JAQUUB010000232.1 GCA_028694115.1 Lachnospiraceae bacterium | reverse complement strand
CTACAGCTTCCTTCAGATTCCACCTCACGATGAACACCCTTGCTGTTCAGCTATACATTTCCCACTACCTGGGCATGTTCGGGACTTACACCCGTTAGAGCGCGCCCATGGCGCGCAAACAAAAATAGAGCGCCGTCGCAACGCCGCCCTTATAAAAACACATTAAGTGTCTTTTGATTCTGTATGTATTATATTAATTTCTGAGCAAAAAATCGACGTTTACTTACATTTCTTTTTCAATTTTACTAATTAATGTAACATCCGCTGGCAGCCATTCCACACTGTAAAGCTGATTCTTTAATAACCATTTTGCCGCCTTATGTTCATTTAATACCAGACCACCTAATTTCACAGAACACCAATAGCAGTGCATCGTAAGATGAAAATTAGGATAATCATATTCAATTGTATCAATTAAATCCCCAACCTCTATTTCTGTATCTAGTTCCTCCTTGATTTCTCTCTTCAAGGCATCTTCTGGTGTTTCTCCTAATTCTATTTTTCCACCGGGAAATTCCCATCCATTTTCAAATTCTCCGTATCCCCGTTGCGTTGCAAATACCTTATCTGTATCCCGAATAATTGCTGCAACAACATGGATTATTTTTCTCTCTGACATAACACTTTCCTCTAATCTGTTTTTCTTATTAAACCCTGATTATATAAACATAAATATCATTTCTGACTGGCACATCCAAGAACATTTCCAATGCACTTTTTAATTCTTTCAACCTGTAATATAGTCGTAAATGTCTTCTCTAACGCTCTGCTTTAATATCATCTGAAAATTCATAATTGGCAACTGTTTTCCAGTATCATTTGAAATCACAGTTTGATTCCATTCAACGGGCTCCATCTGTCCCATATAGTAGAAGTCTGTTCCCTCACCATCGCTTTTCTTGACAAATAAAAGAATTTTCAGTTCTCTCTCTTTATGGTGATTAGAAAACCATTTCAATCCACAGTCTTCTAAAATACTATTAACATAATCTGTTTTTTTATATGTAACTCCTTCTTCATTCTGATTGACCCAATTATCTATTATTACATAATATTTATTCCGTCCATTATAACCACCAAATCGTCTGGCCACCTCAAATCGTTCAGATCCATAACTACACGATATACAGGGCGTAATTTTAGCGAACTCCCTTGCCCCCATTGTATGAAAAGCATATATCAACCATTCTTTTAAACATAAAAGCTTTTCTCCAATCGTTTCATTAACGACAATATTAATTAACTGTTCTATTTTCTTATGCACATCACCATCCACTCTAAGTGCATGATGCTTAATCATCATTCTTTCTAGGTGCCAAGCATATTTATAAATATACTCAATCATCACTTCTTTGTTTACAACATCCGGATCACAAAACTCTCTTAGAGTATTACTCTGACTGTCCAAAAAGGCATGCATACTTTTTTCTCCCCAATCAAACAATATTTCCGGATGAAACACTATATCATTCAAAGCTGTACTTCTGCCTTCACCTCTCGCTAAATTTATAATAGATGGATTGGCTAACGCATTATGCAATTTATGTTTCAAGAATCTATCGGAAAGGGAAATAATTTGTCCATCTGACGATTCAAATCTTGGTATATTATCTATCATCTCTTCTGCTGTCATTGGCATTATATTACTTCCACCCTTTCTTCTGTGATTTCCACTGAGTATTAATCTCTTCGTTATCTATAATTTTTTTAACTATTGGCTGTAAAAAATCTTTAATCATATCCACTGCTATTCCAAAATCCACCGATTCCATTGCTTTTTTCTTCTTAATAAAAGAATTCCATCGACTTTTCCTAATAGCATCCTCAGCGAACCCCTTCTCAAAGGCTACGATATCATCAAAACCTGTTTGTCTGTGATAAAATGTTTCTTCTATCGCTTTCTTTAGCTCTTTCCCATCAAAGTCATAATTACTACACAAAATATAAATATCATAGAAATCTTTGTACCTACTATTGGCATAACCTAACGACACAATTGCTTCGAACTTTTCTGCAATAACAGAATTTAAAGAATAGGCATATATTTTAGGAACTTCCATTTCAAGTAAAACCGGAAAATCCATAAGTACACGTTCTGGATATACAATATCCCCAAATCCAATATCTATTGATATTGGGATCTTTGTTCTGTCTAAATAAGCTACAATCGAAACTTTCACTCCGTGATAAGCTTTAAATTCAGTTATAGAATGAACTTCTAATGAATCTAAATCGTAACGCAACGCATCATCCACATCTATCAAAAATATTTCTTTAAATATCTTCTTTATGTTCCCTACTTCATTACTGGTTTTTTGAGCTAATAAATCAATATCAGTAGTGGCTCTTGTAAAATTTCCATCAAATAATGCATATAAGAATATGCCACCCTTTAAGGTAAATTTGTCGACATACTCAGAAATTGAAATTCTATATATAGTTCTTTCTAAACCATATGCAGTCAACTCCTCTTGTAACATATGGCCTCGCTTCGGTGCTTGATTTTTCAGCTTAGCTTTGACTGACTCTGCATTTATCATGTAAGTACCTCCAAATATGTTCTCAGTATATCGCTACACTTTAACTGTTCTGCATAACGATATAGTTTATTAATATCCCGGTCTTTTCTATTTAGGTAATTCATTAATATTTCTTTTGTTTCTTCAATGCCAATTTTATTTCGGTAATAAACAATATCTACCACCGTCTTCTCAATATCATAAATTTGAAATTGATTTGGTCCTTCTTTTATAATTTGTACTCCTATTTGAAATCTATCTTTTTCAAAATAATACAGATTAAAAGAGGGCAACTCTGGTAAAGTTGACACATTTTTCTTTTTACTTACTGCCACATCAATAGCATCAGGTCTATATGTTGAGAGATTATAAAATACTGCTGCACTCATTAAACATACTACCCCCGTCGGTGCATATGCATGAACAAAATAGAAATCAGAGTCTTCCCCCTTAAAATTTGCATTTTCATAATTCTTTTTATTTAGTTTTATAAGGTTTCCTTCATCAACTAATTTATTTATTTTATAATGTGTAAATCCCCAATTTTTAAGTTCTTCTGTTGATATTATTTTTTGATTATCTGGTATAAGAATTTCTGTTTTCATTTCACACACCTCCAATTCTTATTATACCCAAGAAGCAATAATTAAACAATTTATTTTTAAATGAAACGCGGCTAATTTCAAAAACAGCCGCATTTCATTTAAATTTCAATTATTGTTTTTAGCCTCACCTCAACCTCTTTCCCAACAGCATTATGTTGCTTTTTCCCTACAACAACCCTTTCCACAACAGCATCCACCAACTCCTTCGTCAATTTCTCCACCTTCAAATAATTCCCCATCACTTCCAACCCTGTAGCATCTTTAACCTGTAAGTCCAATCCATTGACAAGGGAATTCTCCAACAAATGTATCTTCTCCTTAAATCCCAACACCTTTTCTTCCACTTCCACCTTCCTCTCCAAATATTCCCCCTTTGTAATTTTCTCCTCCCGATAATCCTCATACATCTCCATCAGGACCTGATCCATCTCCTCCATCCTTACATCCAAATCCTTAATCTCATCCTCCAATACCCGTCTTTTCTCAAAAACTACCTTATCCGCTGCTTTTTGAAGATCTATCATATCAACAGCTCTCTTCGCTGCATCCTCAATAGCACGAATAACAATAGCTTCCAGGTCCTCATCTCGAATCATATCCGTACATTCACATTCATATTTGCTAACAGAAAAATCAACATCATTACTAACACCACCTGAACCAGCAAAAATATCTGCCGAAACATCTGCATCACTTGATACCCCAACCACATACCCACTCCCATAATACCTGGTATTGCAGACATATTTAGGTCTTCCCTGGTAAGAATGGACCATTCTTTTCCCACATCCACCACAGAATACTTTTCCCTTTAACACATGGGATTCATGTTTCCTTTCCCCATAATAAAACCCATCTGCCCTAATTTTCTTAGCCTTCTCAAACATATCTTTAGAAATTATAGCTTCATGTGTACCTGGAACCCGAATCCATTCCTCTTCCGGAACATGGACCTGCCGTTTAGAACCAACACCGGTTGACTTTAATTTACCCTGGACCATATTTCCAAGATACATTTCATTATCCAAAATTCTTTTCACTTTGCTCACGGTCCAGTTTTGCTGGGG
>JAQUUB010000231.1 GCA_028694115.1 Lachnospiraceae bacterium | reverse complement strand
CTTCAATGCTGGTATCTTCCTCAAAATAATCTCTTAAATCTTTTTCTTTGAAAGTAACCTTATTCACAGCTTTAGGCTTTGGTGCTTCTACTAGAACAGCTATAATTCTTTCATAGCTTAATGGTTTATTTTCACTCTTTAATATCTCTCTTAACTTCTTTGCCTGCTCCAAATTAGGAATATGATGAAAATTATCAATGTACATATATAATGATTCCTGACTTTCTTCATCAAGAAAGGCTAACTCCGTACCAATTTGTATTGTTAATTTCTTATTATCAATTAAAGTAAGGAATGCATCAGACAAATAGGATAAACGAACAAATCTCTGAACCTGGCGAATAGAATCCTTGCTTCCACCAATCTGTGCAGCTATCTCCGTTCTGTTATTGCCTAATTTCTTTTCTTCATCCAGGCACATCCTATATGCCTTTGCTTTTTCACTCATTAGAATTTCATCACGGCCATAAATATTAGTGTGAGTCATAATAATAGTTGCCATGAAGTCATCTATAACGATGGTTTTTGCCGGAATATTCTCTAATCCTGCTTTTTTCGCAGCCTCTGTCCTACAATGTCCGGAAATGATTTCATAGAATCCTTCTTTAACAGTGCTTGGTCTTACAATTATTGGTTGAAGAACACCATATTCACGAACACTATCCAATAATTCCTGAAACTTTTCTGTCTCTGTATCAACTCTAAATGGGTGATTATGAAAAGCAATAAGCTTTTCTATTGGCAAAGTGGTTGTCTCTTGCTGTTCTGCAGCAATTTCCACTTCTGCCACAGTATCCGCTACCGTAGGATCTAACAAATAAGAAGTATCCATCTTGCTTAAATTATTAAATAGATTTTTACTACCAGCCATTATGATCCCTCCTTATCTCGCTTCAATTTCCTTAAATTCTTTAATCAATTCTCCATATTCCATAGCTGCTGTTGTTTTAGGTGCAAATTTAAATACACTTTGTCCCTCTCCATCTGATTCGGAAAATCTGACTGAATTAGGTATATATGTTTCGAATACATTGATTCTGTCCTTGTACTGTTCTTTGAAAAAATCAATGATTCCTTTATCGTTATTCGTATTGATACGTACCATTGTAAATAAAATACCCATAATTTCTGGCTTAGCATTTGTTCCATTTAATATACGTATCTTATTAATGTAGCTAAAAAGATTCTGCATTGCTCCAGCACCTAAATACTGTGGTTGTACTGGAATTATTACGGTGTCTGCGCTGAAAAGTGCATTTGTTACATAAATTCCTAATCCTGCTGGACAATCAATAAATATATAATCATACTTATCTTTTATGGTTACTAAATATCGACGTAGTACCACTTCCCTTTGCATTACACACACCAATTCATTTTCAAAATCATGCAATTCTTTGGTGCTGCATATAACATCAATTCCTTCTTCCTGATGAATAATTGCGAAATCTTCTGTGATAGAATTACATTTAATTGATTCTCTTAAGATATCCATTACTGTCTTGTCTCCAGGTTGAGGGCTAATACCTAACGAAGCTGTAAGGTTAGAAGATGGATCTAAGTCTATTGCTAATACTTTTTTCCCTTCATTTGCTAACCCGATTGACAAATTTTTGATTGTAGTAGTCTTTGCGACTCCACCTTTTTCATTTACACATGCGATTATTTTTCCCATTTCTTTCTCCTAACTGTAATTTTGGATTGAAATTTTTATTGTTTTATGTTATTGTGGCTATATAGTTATAGGCAAATCAAGAATATTCTCCACCTATGATATTCTTTTTACTTAGGTGTATTCGTTGGGACGAATGTATACTTGATTCCTCAAGGTCTTGTTTTGCGAGAACAAGACCTTTTTCATTGTCGTGATATATATTAATTGCTTTAAGGAGGTTTCAATGAAGAACTCTGTCTCAAATATCAATAACTTAAGTGAACATGAGTTAAAAGAAATTTCTTCTCGTATAACCCATTTGAGAAACGATATTCTTCACATGACTCAGTTAGAATTCTGTACAGTTCTTGACATGAGTCAAACTTATTTATCTATGATTGAAAGTGGTAAAAAACAAATTCAAAAAAATACAATAGATAAAATACTTATCACTTTCAGAGTAAATATTGAATGGTTGCTCTATGGTGTCGGCTCTGATGAAGATATTTTCCTATCAGATGTAATTACCAAAGATTATTTAACCCAATCGTCACAGAGTGAGGTATTGGCTGATTTAAAAAAGGTATTTCAACTAAAAGATCGTGATATCCAATTTCTAAAATGGTATTTAAGCCTTCCCACTTCCGCCCGTACATCTTTTCATTCAATCATAGATAAAATAAAAGATTTCATTACTTCTTACCCGCCAGGCAACCTTTGATTAGGATCCTGGCTTTTCTCTTGCATCCACATTTGTTGTACTATACGAGAAACAATAGCCAAGTTATTTATATTTAAATCCATCAGACAATACGAAATTGCCTTTTGGTGGTACTTCCTTATTTCTTTATCCCTCTTACGTAACTTTTTTTTCATTGGCCACTCTCCTGCAATAACGATGTGTCATTGCTATCCTATAATTTTTGTTTTGTTCCTTCCATCTGCAAATACTCCTATGTTCCCTGATACACTAATTCACAATTTTTTTATTATATCTACCAGAATTATGTTTCTGCTGGAAATCCATATAGGAATGTTGTTTTTTCAAAATCCGTCTTTCCGCTAAGAATCAAAACATAATTGTCTAACAATCCTCTATAAATGTAATAAGAAAATCTTTTTTTTCCTTTTTTCTTTACTGCTTGGCCAATTGGTAGTCTGTTTTCGCGCATCAAGAACTGCAATGTATCCAAATCCATATTCAATTCAGCCGCAGCTTGTCTCGTTGTTACTCTTTCCAAATTACCACCTTCCTTACTGTCTATTTATCTAAATTAGCAAAGGATATCTTTTCAATATTGGTATCAAAATATCCTGCAATACGAATTGCGTTTTCAAGGGATGGTTTTCTTTTTCCAATTTCATATAGTCCAATAAGTCCTGCACTAAAATTTAATTCTTTTGACAATTCCCTTTGTGATAATCCTTTTGCAGTTCGTAATGTAGATAAAGAAACCTGCTTTTTCTTCATAAAATCAACCTCCTTGCTTTATGATTTCTCTATGTATGCATATTAGCATACTTTAAGTATGCATGTCAACCATTTCGTAAGCATTTTTTAAAAAGCATACTAAAAGTAGTCATTTTTTGTTACTCTTTTAATGCAAATTTCAATTTCAATTATTAGATGTATGAATTTGTACTATTTTTCAAAATAATTTTGAAGGGAGGTAAACGCAGATGGAAATAGGGCATGTTATCGCTCGCTTACGTAACGAAAAAGAAATAAGCCAGCGGAAATTAGCTACAGATTTAAATGTAAGTTCTAGTGTCGTGGGATTGTGGGAGTCAAATAAAAGACTTCCTTCTTTAGAATGCTTTATCTCATTAATTGATTATTTTGCAGTAAGTGCCGATTTGCTTCTTGAAAATGATCGCAAAATCTCACCTGTTGAATATCAAAGTGCAGTAAAAATTACCCCTGAAACGAAAAAAATTTTAGATACCTTTGAATTGTTAAATGATGATAATAAAGATATTTTAATTGGAGAAGCGAAAAAGACACTGAAAAATCAACGTATAGAGGAAAAAAGGGAATCTATGCCAGTCGCAAAGGCAACATAATTTATTTAAATTTTTCAGAAAGAAGATGACTATATGAAAATGCCAAATGGGTATGGAAGCGTTGTAAAACTTTCAGGGAAAAGACGCAAACCTTGGGCCGTCCGTATTTCGTATATGGAGAATATTCCAGGTAAGCCACCTAAACGAAAGAAAAAATACCTTGCTTATTTTACAGAACAGAAAAATGCTATTTCATATTTAGCAGAATATAATAATGGTAAAGTAGTTAAAGAGCATCAAATATATGCTGAATCTCCTACCTTTGCTGAAATGTATGAGAAATGGAAAAAGTACAGAAAAACGCTAAAAAGTAATCCCACCTCCTCTACTTGGAGAAATTACGATCTTGCTTTTGATAGATTCTCGTCTATTCATCATAAAAAAATAGTAACTATGCGTGCGCAAGATCTTCAAAATATTTTTACTGTTGCCAACACAAAATCAAAAACTACTGTTGGTAATATGAGAGCTATTGTAAGAGGAATGTGGAGTTATGCTATAACGAATGAATTTA
>JAQUUB010000080.1 GCA_028694115.1 Lachnospiraceae bacterium | reverse complement strand
TTCTAGCATTTCCATCACATACAAAGCTTCTACCATTATCAATGTTTTCGAGACAATGATCTAAAGTAACTATATCCCATTTTCCAGGATTCGCAACTGGATCCCCAAACATCTCGATAAATCGGGACTTGACAAGTAAATCCAATTTTTCTAATTCTCTTTTACAAAAATCTATCAATTTACTTGCATGATCAATTTTCTTTACAATTTCAAGCTGTTTATCCATGCAATACATCGTTATCTCATATTCTAACCAACGTTTCAAATCAACTGTTTTACCCTGTCTGCAACTAGCCATCAAAAACCTTACTGACATATCTTGGCTTCGATTCTCCAAGCAATATCTTAGATAATCACTATTTATATTTTCTATATTAAATGTGTGGTATGCTGGTGATACCGAGTACATTTCATCTGCCGATAATATTCCAATGTCTATCTGAGTAGATCCCATCCCCACCGTCAATGTATCCTTGTATATAACTTTATTTTTGCTGTAATCTTTTGCTAATTCTTTCGAATATATACTTTCTCGTGTACGAATACCATATCGTCCAACTGCAACTGGCTTATACTTATTATCTGTATTCTTTTCTTTATACTCAGATAATATCTCTCCTAACTTCACATTCATAGCATACCCTCCAATTCATCAAGACCATTTGCTATTTGCGCTTGAAGTTCTTTTAGTTCTGCAATAATTTCGCTCGTTGGAGGATATTCTACTGCAACATACTCAATCTTCTTATACTTATTTATCGATAAATCGTAGTCATTATCAATAATTTCTTGTTTTGGAACAAAAAAGCTTTGCTCTGTTCTTTCTCTATTTTCTTCATTCTTTAAATCATGAAATCTCGTAATAATATCTGGAATATCATTATCGTCTATTTCAGAACGTTTATCGTCCAGGCTAAAACCATCTGCTTTCATATCATAAAACCATACATTTTCTGTTCCACCCGCACCAGTTTTGGTAAATACTAATATCGCCGTTGATACTCCTGCATATGGTTTGAATACACCAGAAGGCATAGAGATAACTGCCTGTAATTGATGATTATCTACTAATTCTTTTCTAATAGACTTATGCGCATTACTGCTACCAAACAGTACTCCATCTGGTACAATACAGGCACATCTTCCACCTGTCTTTAGTAATCTCAAGAACAAAGCCAAAAACAACAATTCAGTCTTTTTCGTGTTTGTAATTGCTTTCAGATCATCATTTATGCTCTCTGCATCTACTGTTCCTTTAAATGGTGGATTTGCTAAACATACAGTATATTTCCCACTTATCTGGTTCTGTTTAGACAGACTGTCTTTATAGTCAATTTCTGGATTACTGATAGAATGAAGCATCAGGTTCATCGCTGATATTCTAAGCATTGTCGCATCTGTATCGAATCCAGTAAAAGCTGTACTTGTAAAATTATCCCACTGTTCTTGTGACATCATATCTTCATATGTCTTTCGGATATATTCTGAGGCAGATACTAAAAATCCTGCTGTACCGCAAGCTGGATCCACACAGTAATCATCTGGTGTCGGTTGCAATAACTGCACCATCAAATCTCTAATTTGTTTTGGTGTTCGGAATTGTCCATTTTGTCCCGCGGTTGCTAATTTGCCAAGCATGTATTCATATAAATCGCCTTGCATATCCAAATCAGCAATATCATGTTCATACAAATCATCCAGACCAGTAATAATCTTCTGTAACACCTGCGGTGTTGGAATCAGGAACGCTGCATCCTCCATATATTTTGCAAATGCTGTTTTTCCCTCTTCTTTTTTCTTTGGGTCATCCTCAATTTCAACCAACTCGCCCTGCTCATTAAAATCAGGTAAATGTCCATATTTCAATTTCTTTATTGCAGGGAATACCCTTTGTGATACTACCTCGAAGATCACACGTGAATCTTTTTCTTTAAAACTGCTCCATCTCATTGACTGACCGACTTCGGATATAGGGAATATTCTTTCCATTTTCTCACCAGTCATATTTTCAAATTCTTCTGTTTCCAGTTCCTTTTCATCTAGTGAACGTATAAACATTAAATATGTTAACTGTTCTATGACTGTCAAAGGATTCGTAATTCCCCCAGCCCAAATATCGGTCCATATCTTATCAATTTTATTCTTAATTACACCTGTAACCATCTAATTTCCTCCATTTATTTGTATAAAGTTTCTCATCTCAAATAATAGCACATATACCTGTCCAATTATCTGGACTCGTCCAGCTTTGGGTATTCAATGATTTCCACTAAATCTCCTACCTGACATTGCAATACTGTTGCTATTCGAATCAACACATCTAATGCAACTAGCTTGTTTTTCTTAAGTTTGTCAAATGTACTTGTGCTAAGTTTAGCCGTCTTTCTAACCTGAGAATTAGTCATATCTTTTTCTACAATTAGAACAAATAATTTTTTGTAACTAATTTCCATAATCCACCTCTGACACTTTCACTAAATAAGTTTATACACTTAATTTACATTATACATCCAACATCTGATTATTTCCACCAAATCTTTCGATTTATCGAATGATTTGTTCGTAAAATCTATTATTTCGACCTGCTAGCTCAACTTCTTAACTCTACTTCTGAAACTCCATAACATCTGTAGCATCAACTAGCCACCATCATTATCTGCCTCCTCTTGTTTTTTCCTTATCCGGTATCTCTCCCTTTACACTTGCTTCATACACTTTATCAAATTCCTCATATACCTCCATAACATCTTTTTGAACCCCAATCTTTTCAATAAATCCTTTATATATTTGAAGTCCTGTTTTGTAATCCACACTCGCCAGGTCAAACAGCTTAGCCTTCATGCTTGCATCTACATCCATAAATTGTTGTTTCGTCATACCTATCATTGTCATAACAGCTGATGCCTTTTGAACCTCACGAGTGACAAATGTTTGCTGTTTCTGTTTTTCGTAAGACTCTGATACTCTGTTACTTTCCTCATAAACCTCCGAAAAATAACTGCTATAACCAATAGAATTCAAATACTTGCTCACCATATCCCGGACTTGATCCACCGAAACATCTCCAAACTGAAAACATTTTACCTTTTCATCCATAGACAATTTGTCGTATTCGCTTTTTGTTATAGGTAAATCTGGAATACTGACATTCTCGTAAATCTCTTTATTACCATCCAAGGTTTCCGCAACAATTTCTGTAACAGCACCATCCCCAATTTCTGCGTCAGTGATTACTGTATCAACAGCTTCCTCATACTTTTCTACTGGTTCCTCTGCTTCAGTCACCTCTTGTATAACAATTTGATCTGTTACGCTCTCAGGCTTATCCATCCTGTTTTTCGACCAATTCTCAATTTGCTTATCTCTATACGGATTCTCAGGTACCTCAACATCCTTAATAGTACCAATATCTGCATCATCCATATCCCCCACTGGAATCGTATTTTCCAAGGCTGCTTCAATCTTCTCTTCCTTATCAGATATTTCTTTCCAGAAGATACGGTCAAGAATCTTTCTTTCTGACTTAGCATTCTTTTTACCTGTCTTTAGTACTTCAAGCTTCTCATGGTATCCGACAGCACCAGCTTCATATCTCATGAAATCTTCTGCTGTCTTGCATAGCCTCTTTTTAGAATCTCGCTCTGCATATAGCTGTTTCTGCTTATTAGAGATATCTTGTTCTTTATGCTCTAGCAAATCAATTGTCACCGATACATCCGACAATTCCTTTACATCATATTTTACAAGTAACAGATATTCTTCCTGAAGCTTATGCATTTTCCGTATCTCCTCTTGCAAATAAGCGGAGTGATATTTGAATGGCTGCTTCACAATCAACTGTCTTCGGTAAAGCCTTGCATAATATTTCTTCTGCAATGGTGTAAGTTTTGCTCGTCTTACAAATACATAAGATGGTATTACTTTCTTCCTGCTTGATAACTGTGAATCGGAATATTTAATTAATGCTTCTAAGTTGACTCTGGTATAATCATCGCTCAGCGTATCAATTCTGCGAAATCTCTTCATGCCAGGAGCTTTCACTGCAATGTGTACACCATCTTTGACTTCATATCCAAGCTTTCCCAACAGAAAGAGAAAATGTTTCATAGACTCTGCTCGAAATGCACAGTATAGAACATCATCTTTAATCAGCTGATTATATTCCTGTTCTTTTTCCCACTGTGGTCTCGCAACATTTTGTGGCTCTTTTACATATTCCGCTGGTGTAATATGGAGACCATATTCTTGGCATAATCTATTTGTGATAGGTTGAATCATTTTCTGCCAATCGCCATTATGGTATTGATATTTATGCCCGTCCATCATATTGACGCTGTTAAACACAAGATGCGCATGAATATGATCCCGGTCAGTATGGACCGCCACCACTACCTCATATTCATTTTGAAATAATTCTCCAGCAAACCTCATTGCAATATCATACATAATCTCTGGATTACCTTCACCTGGCTTTAAGGAAAGCACATAATGATATCCTTGTCTTCCACCCATCTTACCAAATAATTCTTTGGTAGATTTCATCTGTTCGTAAGCAAGTTCTGGCAGGCAGTTAATACCGCCCGCCAAATTTGCATCTCCAAGCTTTTTAGGATTCAGAATATAAGCAATGGAATTTTTCAGATGAACATCAATTTTACCAGTCTTACTTGCCTTCATGTTCATGAGCTTGGTTATCGCCATCTACGCATCACCTCCTGAAATGCTTCTTTAATCTCTGCAAATAATTCATTGCATTTCTGCATTGTAGAATTTGTAATATATCCACAGCCATTGGCTAACCTCACCATCTGATTGTAATTATTTCCTATTCTTGAAATCTGGTTGATTAGATTTCTTCTATCTTCAGCAAGAGAAGTATCTACCATGCCACCATGTGTAATTAATTCCCTGACATATTCACTTTCCTTCATGCCATAATAATCTGCTTCTCTTGTTACCTGTTCACGTTCTGTTTCTGATAATCTCACCGTAAAGTTTCTTCTTGGTTCAATTCCCTGCTTTTGTTTTCCTATAAGCAATCCCTCCTTTGTGCGTTTGTCTCGAACTCTCCAAAACACTTTTTGCCAGATACGTAAAACGCAAGGCGTTTCACAAAATCTGGTTAGGGGAGGTGGCTTCGCCATTCCCCTAATACCCCTTGTTACTATATATGGACCAGAAGAATCTGGTCTCATATGGTAAATATAATATCTACCACAGCAACCACATCTACATTTCCTGGAACAAAATGTGATGCTGCTTGTGGTGTCGTAGTTTCAATAATTGATGTCATGGTTTTCAATTGTGGTGTCAGTTTTTACAAACTCGGTGCATTGACATCATATTATAATGTCATTCCCCCACTTTTGTTTGGCTGAAAGAATTCAAGAAAATCTGTGACATTACTTTTTGATGCTTTTGTTCCAAAAAGCAATGCCTTGACACCATTTCTTGATGCCCTAATTGTTAAATGCTTTCCAACACTTTGGATCTGACATCATATTATGATGTCTTTACTCTTCCATTTGAAGTTTTGGCATCACATTCACCTTGTCCAGATATTTCTGTAAAATATCATCTTCTGTAATATCTGGAAAATAATCTGGATTTCGAATCAAAGCTTTTCTTGTCTTCAGTTTTAATTCGTCCGCTTCTTGAAAAAATGCTGCTACCAGATTTACATTTTCTGGATACTCATTACACCTGAACATATCGAACCAGTATAGCAGTGCTTCTACAACAATGTCGTTGTACGTCATTCCTGTCGTCTGATGCTTGCGTTCCATATAACAAATGGCTTCGTATTGTCTTTCATCAGTCATGTCCCATCGCAATGTGTATCTTGCAGTATTACTTTTCTTAGTTTCTTCTGTAACTTTATTTTTTTCTTCCATGTTGCTCCTCCTGCCCTCAGGCAAATTCTGTTGTAATTGGTTACTTTATGATTGCAACAGCCAGAAGCTTCATCTATAATATATTTGCGAGATACATATAATGAGCTTCGGCTTGTTACGATCAAGTCCTTTCCTTAATCGGTAAGGGCTTTTTCTTTTACATCGTAGTTACATTCTTCTGCTACAATCATGTGGCTTCTCTGCAAATCATCTGCTGGATTGTAACAATCTGCATATCCATAAATCTTTTGTTCAAAGTATTTGCGTGGACATCTACCCCTAATGGTGAGATATCCCTGTGCTACAAGTTCTCTGTTGTAAGCTTTGATAATGTTATATGCTTTTGTCTTGCCAATCCCTAATGTTTCCATCACTTCATTAACTTCGATAAATGCTTCTCTCATTCCTACCATATGAATCCTCCTTTTGTAAAATGTTGTAATTTATATTTATTCCACCTCCAAACACGTAATTTGCTTTCGTGTTCATAGTATAGTAAATCGCTTTATCTTTGTCAATACTTTTTCCTCAAAAACACGAACTTGACTTTCGTGTTAAATTGTTTTATACTCTCCTTAAGTGATAGTTTTCACTAATCACTGCAATTATTTTTCGTGAAAAGGAGTGAATGATATGGCATTTCAAATGCTTAGTTCCCAGCAGATAGCTGATAATATCAAAAGGGTTCGTAAAGAGAAGAAAATTAGTCAAAAGAAACTTGCTGAAATGATAGATAAAACAGAACGCACAATTCAAAATTATGAGGCAGGTCAAACCGACTTTTCCATGTCTATTATTAAGGACATAGCAATTGCTCTTGATATTAATTTCAGAGAATTGCTTTCCACCTCAGAACATCAAGATGGTATGCATGTTGGAATCAGCGGAGAAGGTTCTTATCAAAATAAATATAAGTTGGAATCTTTTGCCGATGTGATTAATGTACTATTTAAAATTCAAGAAACTTATGATTTCTCCATGAAATTTGATGTTGAGAAACCACCTGAAGATAAAGAATGGAAAGCTTCTATATCAGTAGATGGTAAGGGTGTTAGCAAATACGATGCTGATTTCTGTCTTTTCCTAGAAAACTGGAAAGGAAAAATGGAGCAATTATACAACGGAAAGTTGAGTATTGATAAATACATGGATTGGCAAGCAGAAACGATTGCCTACTATTCAGGAAGTATGCTGACTCCTATGTTTGAGCGACCATGCTATGAAGAATATACTTCTGAACTTGGCAATCAAGCCTATCGTTGGAAGAGTCCTTATTTAAAGGATGATGAAGAAAAATAAAAATAGCCCCAGCATTTTCACACTGGAGCTACGAAGTAATTACCAACCTAAACGGCTGTTGTAATCACCCTAGACAAGTAGATTATATCATAGCCTTTAGATAAATGCATCGAATTTTTATGATTTTGATGCACTACATAGCCGTATCCCTTCAGCTAATAGCTGTATTTCTATAAGATACCGGCTCAACACAATTTAATAAAGGAGATGATGTTTATGCCAGCATTCAAAGACAAGAACACTGGTAAATGGTTTGCCAAATTCTATTACAGAGATTGGCAAGGCAACAACAAGCAAAAGTGGAAACGAGGCTTCGCCACCAAAAAGGAAGCTCTAGAATTTGAAAGGGATTTTCTTGAAAAGCAGTCAGGTAACCCTGATATGACCTTACAAAGTTTGTATGAGGCATACATGGAAGATATGACAGGCAGATTAAAAGATTCCACCATTCAGCACAAGTGCAATATCTATGAGACCAAGATTCTGCCTTACTTCGGTAAGATGGCAATTAACGAAATCAAAGCAACTGATATTCGCAAATGGCAAGGACAGCTTATGCGTGACTCCCATAAATACAAGGACACCTATCTGAAATCCATCAATAACCAGATGAACTGCATTATGAACTACGCCAAACGCTTCTATGATCTGAATACCGATCCATGTGGCAAAGCAGGTAGCATTGGAAAAAGTAACGCGGAAGAAATGGACTTTTGGACATTAGAAGAATACCTTGCATTCCGAGAAGGCATTAAAGACAAGCTGGTATCTTATCTCTGCTTCGAGGTTCTATACTGGACTGGTATGAGGGAAGGTGAACTACTGGCTCTAACCTACGAAGATATTAACTTCAAGGATAAGACCATTCGCATCAATAAGACCTATGCCAGAAGTAAGGGAAAAGATATTATTTCTACTCCTAAGACCAAGAAAAGCAAGCGTACTGTTCCTATTCCAGATTTTCTTTCACAGGAATTAGCGGATTATATGAATTCACAGTTCATGCCACAGATGAAGGATCGTATTTTTCCTTACACCAAGTCTTATCTGGCTCATGAAATGGAACGAGGATGTAAAGCCACTGGTATTAAGAAAATTAGAATCCACGACGTCCGACACAGCCACGCAAGTTTGCTAATCAACCAAGGCTGTGATGCATTAATCCTAGCTGACCGATTAGGACATGAGAAAGTATCCACAACATTGAATACCTACTCACATCTTTTTCCACACAAACAGCAGGAACTTGTCAATAGTCTGGAAAGTCTTGGAGTTAATAATGCTCCAGAGCCTACGCCACCACTTGCTAATCCATTTGCAAAAGGTGCTGATGAAACCAAAGAAAAAGCATCGGATAAAATTATCCAGATGCCGATTCGTAAGATTATTTAACCATATTGCCACTATTGGCAAAATGGTGGTACCATCTTGTTACTTTCAACAAAATGGTTACAAAGCATACACAGTTAGAAAAATTTGTGTATGAAAAATAACACGTCTAATACTGTTTACTACTCTAGAACCTTCGGAACTGAATAGAATCTGTTAGTAGCAATTTAGTGGCAGAGCAAAAAGAAAAGTCCGGGATTGCCCTGTTTATCAGGGTTCCCAGACTTATGGATGCTATTCAAACTCCTAATTTTCTTTTGGCTGTATGGTGCCTAAATCCCTATTTTTCGTTCATTTCAGTTCACTTATGTACGGTTTTGACTGTTGTGCCTATATTTCCACAAAATTTTATTGTCATTTTATTGTCACGAGCATATTTTTCATTTCTGATTTTTCGACTGGATTTACACCTCTTCATTTTGATTTTTACGTTTTTCAACACTCAGATTTCATCCATGCAATCATTCAATATTTTTGCTTTTTACATTTTCCAACACATAAATCTAAAAAACCGGCAGAAGATTTTCTCCTGCCGATTCATCGCATTTTTATTCTTCTCTATTTCATCATCCAAGACGTTTTGAAAACACTTCATAATTCTCCGAATCTCTTGGAGTACAAAAAACTGCAAATTCAATCACTTTTAAATCATATCTATATTTCTCAACCACTCTTGCCATTGCTTCTGCAACAACACGAGGCGAGTTACAAAATGCTCCACAACCAAATGCTCCCAAAATGAGAACCTCATCCTTTTGTTTAATAGCGATATCACAAATTCGGCTCATCCTTTTAATATGCAGATTCAAAAGGTCCTTATCCGAAATCTTTACCGGGGAAGTTCCAGAACCCGGATTCATTGGATTACTTGGACGCTCTCGCAAGTTTGGTGCTGCGCAGGTAATAATATCCACCTCATACCATTTCTCCATCGGTAAAAGCTCCGGAGAGCTTGTATCCGATTTGAATACACAGACTCCAGGTGTAAAGATACAATCATCATTATATAGAGAGGTCATTTCTCCCATCCTGATCAACTTCTTATGCCTGTTATGGAATTCATCTGCTATTTTTCGATCACTCAAATTGAAATACAGCGTACAGCATCTGCAGATGGCTTCTTCCTGTGCATTCGATCCTTTGGTCACACCTCCCCCCGGATTAGTGGCAGATGCGAAGTTATGAACACATACCTTCATGCCAGTATAGGCCTCTGCCGCTTCTAAACTTCTCTTTTTTGAAACAACTACCTTAGCTGGCTCCTCATATCTATGTGTCAGTGTACTTAATTCTTCTTCATCTTTGATGATTACCTGTCCTGCATTCGATTTTCGAATGACTTCAATCAACTTTTTATCAGTTCGACACATATTTTCTGTGTCCATAAAAATATCAATATTATTTTGTCGTCTATCAAACATCAAAATCCCTTCTTTCCCATTTGTCACAAGTATCCTTACGGGATACATAATCTGCCAGATTCTCACTTTGAGCATTGACACATACAAAGTCTCCATCCAGCATATCTTCGCTATGATAAAAAAATACGCAGGTGTCACAATAATTCTTTTCTAAATGTTCCCTGAATATAGCTAATGCTTCCTTTGCCGAAAGATATTCTCCATTTTGGATTTCTTTTTCTGACTCTTCCAGTACATCCTGCAGCCATTCCTCAGACTTCGTTCTAAGCAAATCAAAATCATATTCTTCCAGTTCTTCAAACATACAGGACTGAATTCCCATATTGGATGGAATTTCTTTCAAATACACAACACTGCCATACGATTCCATAGATGCCTCTATCAATGTGTAAAGCTGACCAACCACCAATTTATCTTCTCTAAAGATGGTTCCATCCCCAAGGTAATCCATTTCGTTTGTAATACATTTTATCTTACGAGGTGCCTTGTTGAACACATCAATCTTCTTCGTTTTCTCCATATTATAAGTCACCTCCAAAATGAGTTTCTTCACAATACAGTATACTTCGAATCCAATAGAATTTCTGTATCCTGCTAGTTTAATTCTATCCCTATGACAAAAGCCGGTTTTACACCGGCCTTTGCTTATTACGCGTTCATTTCATTTTTCAGTGAGTTCCCTACTCCATATCTGATAGTGTCACCCGGTCATATGCACCATTCTTTTTATCTTCCGTATGAGGTTCTAGTCCAATCACAGTAATATCTTTCTGGTCTGGTCCATATACCCAGTACATTCTCATAGCACCACTTTTCTTGTTTTCCAAATAAGACTGCCATACTTTCATGCCATATCTCTTTGACAGTGGTTCAATTTCATGTGTTTTTAATCCGGGATAAAACGGATCATCTGCAAGCTTTATTAAAGCATTTCCCCACTTTTTATATAGTTGTTCTTCTGTTTTATTGGCAGTTCCAGTTCGATGCTTCTGTTGGAGTTCTTTCCACAGAGCCTCCATTTCCGGAATTCCCATTCTTATGTTGAAATTCATTCAGTTACTCCTAAAAATCAGATAAGTCTATAGCTGATGAAACTTTTCCACCTTTGAAGTTTTCAATTGCTTTATCCATATCTGCCAAAGTTCTTGCTGATATGCTTTCTGGGACAGATAATTCTCTCGGCTCAAGCATAATGCATCCGTTGGTATATTCCTTTACATTATAGTACTGATATGCTGCTCCCCGGAGGGTTACTCTCTTTTTACTGTCAATATGAACCGTATAATCTTTTAATGCTTCCATTTGATTCACCTCCATATATGTGGTGGGATATCCCACCTACTATTATAATAATCTCCCACATATTTTTTGTCAATCAAATCTTAATTATTCCGTACATAATTCAATATTGTTCATAACTGCAAAGTATTTGTATCCCATTGGTTTAATTATTGATTTCTCAATCCCCATCCCACACGCAGTCCGGGCGCATCTTTGCCAGTGCGATCAACTGGTACAAAGGCTTTATGGCATTGGCGGCAGTTAATTCCCAGTAATTACTTGTATCGCCCTCACTGACTTCGTATTCAATTTCTTCTTTTCGTTCATATGCCTTTTTCCCGAAAATAGCATCCGTAGCATCAACTTCCCTGCCATTCCGATCAAAATAAACAGTTTTCGTTCTTTTCCCGGTAATCCATTCATCATTTACTTTGTATTTGTTTTCCAGAAACTGAATCATATTTTCTAGGATTTTGATACTATCGCAACCATCCTTACCATAGATAGCTCGGATGCCTTCTTCCTCTACCTCCCGGTAGTAACATCCATAATTGTATGTAATATTCAAACGTGCATCCGTATTAAGCGCAGGAGTGAATGTTCCTGTCTCAGGATGATAATCCGCTTGATAGGTTCCACCTGTCATCAAATGTCCCGGAACCTGTGCATATTCTTTTGTTACCGGATCTAATAAATGAATGTCGTAACTCATAATCTCATTCCTTTCCTTGTTCAGTATTTGTCATTGGTTTCTTGATTCCAGAAGTTCCTTGAGACTTCTCGGCTCATAATCCATATAAGGCATCATACAGCCTACATTAATTGCCAGTACTTCTTGCTTTGTTCCTTTACGATTATCAAAGAATTCCTCTCTCATTCCCTGCAGGCACTTCTGAAAATAGTCATCTTCTCTTGTCACATGGGTATGTCCATACAGCAGGATGCTCCCTTTGTGCTAACCATTCCACATCAGAATCGGGTAATGACTAAGCACAAGCTTATAGCTCTTCCCACCATAGGAATCAGAAAGCTCCTTATAGTCACAGACTGCAGCAAATACCTGCTTTAATCTGTAATCTGACAAATCATCATAATTTCCCTGAATCAAAACTTTTCTACCCTTCAACTGAGCAATCAGTGCAATCAGCTGATCATTTCTACCACGCATTGCAATGTCACCCAAAATGTATACGTTATCTCCATTCGTGATTTTCTCATTCCATCTTGTCAGTATTCTGTCATGCATTTCTTCCAGTGTTTTGAATGGTCTCCCATCATAATTCCTACCACCGTTATCAATCTGACTTCTGCAAAAGAAGTGCAGATCACTAATATAGTAATTCATCTTCCTTTTTCCTCCAAAAATGTAGCATACTCTGGTGCTTCCCGTATCCATTTACCAAATTCCTCTGGTGAATTCACTGACCATATAATAAACTGTCCGATGGCCGTCTCCAATACTTTGACTGTATTTCATCATATGTATTAAATTCAATTGGATATCCCAATGCATGTATTGTAACGAATCTTTGGTTTCACATTCTCCGTGTAGACCTCCCAAAAGTCTCCAAAGGTCATGTCCAAATCAGAAGACTGCTCCATCTTGAAATGATGTTCAAAATCAGTTGCTTCTTTCTTTGTCTTAAAACCACGCTTTAATTTTCTTCGGTTCTTGCCGGTCCAATCATAATAATGAAAGGATACATACCAGCTTCCCCTTTCTGTGTCTTTATAAGCAGACATAATTAAGCCTCCTTTTCTTCGTCTTGCATTCAAGACTCCTCTGGACTCTAAAACCTCACCCAATGCTGCAATATATTCTGCACATTCAAAATAATAATTTCTATGGTTACCGTCCATAATACCGTCTACCCTTTTTCTTACTAGCATTTCTATCCATTCCAAGTAAACCTTCTGTTCGCTTTCCGTCATCGGATGTAGTACCTTAGATCTGCAGACGCTTTTCCAAAAGTATTCCATGTCTGTTTCATTTATTTCAACTGAAACACCTTGTCTGTATTCTCGTGTTGTAAATGCAACGGAAGACACAATTTTAGAAAGCATTGCCTTTCCACCTTCTGATAATTTTTCTTCGTTTATTAAAATCATTAAAAATGCGGCCAGTCCTTGTTTCATATAGGATGAACTCCATCCTAGTGCATCCTTATAATTCATCCCATGATCTTTTACATATTTATATTCACCATTTAACAATGCAATCAAAAAAATATTATCAATATTTGGCATATTTTCTTGCAAATCCATTGGTTTATCATAATATATATGCCGTCCCTTCACCTTATTTAGCATATTATGATTAATATTTCGCAGTTCTTCTTTCCATTCAGAAAAATCGTTACATTCCATCATCATCCGAATATAATGAACCACACGTGTATCAGAGCGAAAAGCTTCTAACCAATATAGTTCAACTGCTTTGGTCACGTTATCCTTTTCATCCAGAATTATATCTGCCACCAATAAAGCAATTCTACTTCTCACAAGATACTTTGTATCTATCTGTTTAAGTGCTTCATTCCCTATTGAAATCATTTCTTCCAAGCAAATTTTATCACGATTTTCTTTTATATATTTTTCATATAATCCAGGATGCTGCTCGTAATAAATTCGCGCATTGGAAAGCAAATTATCTGAATTATTCGAAAACTTCTGCCATTCTTCTCTCCTTTCCATGAAAATCCCCAGCGAAAGTGAACCTTTACGCTGGGGTGTAATTTAGGTCAGCGCTGTAACTAAGGCACTTAAGCCAACAAGAACTCCACCGGCTACTACGGAATAGACCGCCTGATGTTCGCCTTGCTGATCCATCTGTCTGAATGCCATGGCAAATTTAATGCCACCGTAAACCAACATAACTGCACCGATTGCACTACCTAAAGTCAAAAGAACGGACTTCAAATTCGTAATGGCTCTGGTGTAGCTTGCTGCTAATACTACTGTGTTACTGGCTGCTGCAAGTAATTGTGTTCCCATATCGCTTTCTCTCCTTTCCCAAAATTAAAAGCTGTCTTTCTTTGTTTTCACTATGTATTTGGGTTGAAAAAAAGCTGATTGCTAAATGAAATTGTAAAAATAAAAAAAATCCTCGACTAGTAGTTAAAAAATTCTACTAGGCAAGGATTGTCTTTTATTTCAATATTAATTTTTCCGTTTAACAATTACATCCCATTTTCAAAATGCTCTTTCGCAAACTGCATATCTTGAACTACTTCGACAGTTCCCAGATAAGTGCCTTTTTTATCTCGCACTGCCATGTATGTTACTAAGAATGGCTTTCCACTTTTCTCCATCCATACAGGTACTTTGTCTCTTCTATTATTTCTAAAATCATCCAGTATTGTTCGTACCAAAGATTCAATTTTCGGAGGATGGCAGGAGAATACTTCTCGATCAATTGCCATTTGTGGTCTTTTAAACACCTTTGGTCCTTCGTTAAAAAATCGGTTCATATTATCAGCATCTACAAACGTAATTTCGATTGGTAATGTATTTAACATTGCTTCTAGCTGTGCAACTGTCATATGTCCACCGGCAAGCACAATCTCACTATCATTGATAGCCGTTTTATTACGTTTTTTCTTTTCTACAATTACTTCTTCGGCTTTTTCCCACATTTGTTCTACGTCGAAAACAGGAGCATAGTCTTTTGCATCTTCATAAATTCCATACCACTCATCTTCGCTAAAATTCACTGCACAGATTGGATATAAAATATTCGCTTCTTTATAGATCATTTCATCTGCTCTTTTTATAACCGCAGATACTCTGCTAATCCAAGCTTCGTTATGATTATCTTCTTTCTCTAAAGCAGCAAGTTCATCACGAATTTCATCATCAACGGTCCACATAACATCAGAAGGACCTGATATTTCATAACGAACTTTTAAAAGTGGATATACTAAATCTCCTTTTTCTGCATAGTGAATAGAAATCTGACGCAGTTTCGTAATTTTATCTCCAATTTCATTTCCAGCTTCTATATCCAATTGTATTTCATGAATGAGCGAACCAATCTTTTCATTCTCTTCTGTCCATCTAGCAATTGGATGCCCTTTTGTTTCTCTTAGGACTTTTGCAATCTCATGCTTCTTTTGATAGGCATCTGGCATATTGGTTTTCTGAGTTTCTTCTTTTTTCAAGAATTCCTCTACTGCCTTTTCAGCATTAGCAATTTTCTCTTCTCGTGTGGCACCGTGAAACAGAGCACTATGAACATCGCACAGTTTTTGCACTTCGGTAACAGGAGTTCCTTCTTTGATCAGTTCCTGTTCCGCTTTCATTATTTCAGATGCATCTACATCGGAGAATTTTTCTACGAATTCATTTCTGACGTTCTCTAAATCTTCCCCATTTCCAAGTCTTCTAAGATAGTCCTTCAAAATTTCTGTTGAAGTTTCCTGTTTTGGAGATTCTGCCTTAAATTCTACTGAATTTTCGCCAGAAATAATCGGCATGTCACCAATCAATTCAAATCCATTACTTATCAGTGTAGGAACTACCTTCATCATTGAGATATCTCTCATTTTTGCACCTTTAGGAATTGTTGTTATACGACCAACTGAATGGAGCATTGCAGGTTTAACAATCTCTGAGAATCCCAATCCCTTTAAGATTTCTATAAGTTCTGGATATTCTTTTACAAGCTCATACACTGGTTTACCTAAATCTAATTTTTTTACCATATTACTGCCTCCTACGAGTTAGACAATCTCTCGAATTTGATACACCTTATCCTCATTACAGATAAATTCCAAACCAGAGTTTTCAAGAATTCCAGTAATCACACTTTCTCTGATTGTGTAATAGAAATCAAGATTTCCATGTATCATTGTCCAGTACTGTTCATGAATATCCGTAACCTGACGCCATGAAACCTGCGTTTTCTCTTGGCTAATCACTTCATTCACTCTGTCGCATGGCATTCCATTCAGTAAAATATTTTCCAAATGTCCATATGCTGCTTTCGCATTCGTCTCGCCACTAAATGCATTCTCTTTACCGAATTCATAAGCAACATCGCAAATATCCATAATTCTATCAGGATGCTCATCTGTTAATACGGTAACAACATACGCCAGTTTATTTTCAACCAAGCTAACTCTTTCCTGTAACCAGCCATGAATATTGCTTTCATCTATGATATCTGCTAATTCTCCTTCTTCTAATGTTCCATAACGGTCGAACTTCACAGATTCATCTATCCAGCCTTTTGCTGCAGCTAATTCTTCTATTTTATTCACTAATTCATTTTGAAATTTAATCTTACCAAATAACCAGCTGTGAATTGGTCCTAAAAATGCACTCATATTATTTCTTCCTTACTGATTTAATTTATTTAAAACATCTTCTACTTCTAATCCATGAACCATACAGGCATCTTCTAAAGATTCCATCTGTGATGATGGGCATCCAAGACAGTGCATTCCACACGACATAAGTATTTCTGCTGCTTCTGGCTTTACGCTTAAAATACCTCCTAAAATCATATCTCTTGTTATCATTTTTTATTCTCCATTTCTTTTTACAAGGCATTCCTATGCCACTTATTTTTAAACTTCTGCTATTGCTGCAACCGGGCAACTGTCTATTGCTTCCTGTGCTGATGCTTCTAATCCATCTACTGCATCTGCGTAACTTTCTGCCTTTCCTTCCTCATTCATTCGAAAGATTTCAGATGCAATTTCTGCACACATTCCGCATCCAATACACATCTCCTGATCTACTTCTACTTTCATAATTGCTCCTTTCTTGCCTTAATGACAAACTAAAATACAACTACAAGCAACATCTTAAACTGTTCTTTTCCATACACCGCATGAGGGTGTCCTGCTGGCATTACGATAGATTGACTTTCTGTTAATTCATAATCTTCTCCATCAATGGTAATCTTACCAATTCCATCTAAGCATGTTACGAAGGCATCTCCGCCAGATTCATGCGTGCTGATTTCTTCATCTTTATCAAATGCAAAAAGTGTAATGGATACAGCACTATTTTGTGCCAATGTTTTGCTTACTACCTGTCCTGGCTGGTAAGCTACTTCATTTTTCAGTTCTATTATTTTTGACTTATCTATGTTTTTCATTCTACTATTTTCACTCATTTAATCACATCTCCTTTTATAGAGAGCACATGCCACAATGGATACATGGCTCTCCATCAAAACAAATTGGTGTTTTTATCACTATTTTTTTAAAATCTTAGCAAGATCATCTTCTGGTGTACTAATTGGTGCAATGCCATAATTCTCTACAAGGAAAGATAAAATATTTGGTGAAATAAATGCTGGCAATGTTGGTCCTAAGTAAATATTTTTGATTCCAAGGTGAAGAAGTGTAAGTAAGATACATACTGCTTTCTGTTCATACCAAGAAAGTACCATAGATAATGGCAATTCGTTTACTTCACATTCGAAAGCTTCTGCTAAAGCAACAGCAACCTTGATTGCACTATATGCATCGTTACACTGTCCCATATCCATGATTCTTGGAAGTCCACCGATTGTTCCAAGATCTAGATCATTGAATCTATATTTTCCACAGGCAAGTGTAAGAATAATGCTATCTTTTGGAGACTGTTTTACGAATTCTGTGTAATAATTTCTACCAGTTCTAGCTCCATCACATCCGCCAACTAAGAAGAAGTGACTGATATTTCCTGCCTTTACTGCTTCAATTACAGTATCTGCTACACCAAGTACTGTTCCATGACCAAATCCTGTCATCACTTCTGTTCCACCGTTGATTCCAGTCATATGCTGTTCTTCACTGTATCCGCCCAATTCTAATGCTTTTTCAATCACTGGTGTAAAGTCCTTCTCATCCTTTGTTCCAGCAATCACATCAATGTGAACCATCTCAGGATAAGACACCACTTCTGTTGTAAATACACGGTCTGCGTAGCTTGGTTTTACAGGCATTAAGCAATTTGTTGTATAAAGGATCGCACATGGAACTGCATCGAATTCCTTCTGCTGATTCTGCCATGCCGTACCAAAGTTTCCTTTTAAATGGGAATATTTCTTTAATTCTGGATATGCATGGGCTGGAAGCATTTCGCCATGTGTATAAATATTGATTCCTTTTCCTTCAGTCTGTTCTAAAAGCATCTTTAAATCTTTTAAATCATGCCCTGTAATTACAATAAATGGTCCCTTTTCAATGGTAAGTGAAACCTTTGTTGGTTCTGGTGTTCCGTAAGTAGTAGTATTGGCTCTGTCAAGAAGTTCCATACATTTTAAGTTTACTTCTCCCACTTCTAATACAACTGGAAGCAGATCTGACATTTCCATATCATAGCTGATAACTGATAATGCTTTATAGAAAAATGCATTTATAGTTTCATCCTCGTATCCGAGTACCATTGCATGATATGCATAAGCTGCCATTCCTCTGATTCCAAAAAGAATCAATGATTTCAAAGAACGAATATCTTCATCGGCATTCCAAATTTCATTCATATCTACACCATCTGTGTTGCCACATCTTGACTGACAGACACTGCATCCTGGTACTACTGCAGTTTTTTCATCCTGCACCTTCTGGATCATTGCTGTTAATGTCTCATTATTAAAATTCACATTTGTGATTGTTGTAAATAGTCCTTCTATAATGATACGATCTGTATTCTCTGTCTTTGGATTATTTCCGCATGCTTTTGCAAGACCAATGAGTGCTCCTGTAAGTTCGTCTTGTAACTTAGCTGTAGAAGCGTCCTTGCCACATACTCCGGCTCCTCCCGTGCAACCTGTGCAGCCTGCTGTCTGCTCACACTGAAAACAAAACATTTTATTCTCCATTTTTCTTTACCTTACCTTTCATTTTTTTGTTTTATAGTAGTTTATATAGTTCTTTTTCTTCTTTATCCATACGCTTCATTAGCTGATACGTTATCTCTTTTAAATCCTTTGAAAATGAAGCTCTATTTTCGATAATTCTTGGTTTTGTATTGTACTTATCTTTAAATACGGTAAATACCTCCAAAAGATTTCCCATCTCTGTCTGATATGACTTTGCCGTTCTTTGCACTACCTCATCGGTGCTCTCTATAAGCTTAGGATACATAAACTTTTCTTCTGATGATAAATGTACTTTTATCACTCCTGCTAAGTGACTAATTTCTTTTCCAATCTGTGCAGCATTTTCTTCTATACCATTTCCAACGGATAATTTTTCAATAACTGCAATCTGAGTTTTAATATTTTCATGTTGTTCTAAATAATTTTCAAGAATCATGTTAATGCTCCTTTCCTTTGTCTTTATGATTTTATCTTAACATCTTTGCAGTGTACGGATGTTGCGCACGCAACATGTGAATATTTTTTTTCAGATATACTTTAATTATGTCAGTTTTAGTAAAGGAGATTCCAATGTTTTTATATAATGAAGAAATACATAAAATAGCCGGTGCTGTCATTGGTGTAGGAAGAGCAGCTGAAGGAAATAAAAATAGACCTGATGCAAATACACACCAAGTCTTATTAGACGCCTTATCTCATATAAACGTATATACCGATTCTATCACTGCTCAGGAAATTGTAGAAAAACTACATGAAGAAAAATATAAACTTGTACCCCGTTGCTTAAGTTGCGCCAAACAATGTGGACGAAATAATGATTTTATTTGTGAAGAATTAAATCCAAGAATCGATGAACTCACTTCAATTAAATTCAAGTTGCTTACTCTTATTATAGAAATCGGAAACAAAATGTCATTCATCATACCAACTATGGATTCATGTCTTGCAAACACTATGATAGATCAAATCTATGATACTCTTTTTGTGGTTGGAAGCACTAAATCCATTGAAACACATCAACAGTATCTTAAATCGACCAAACTTCTTTATTCAGAAATAGACGAACACATTATTATGCAAAGGAACAATTTATAATGAAAATACACTTATCCTGAATTATTCATGACAGTATAAATCCTGTCTGAAAATTCATTTTTTCTGTTTTGAACCAACGATAATGAGATTTAGCATGTGGAATGTCTTAAAAATGGGTAGACTTTCCCTGTAAGTCTAAAAT
>JAQUUB010000230.1 GCA_028694115.1 Lachnospiraceae bacterium | reverse complement strand
CTTCAAACTCTCCATATTTAAATGAAGTATAAATAATTCCATTTTTCTTTAAGGATCTGATCATTTTTTTTAATACATCTTTCATCTCTGTTTTTGAGAGATGTAGTATTGATGCACATGCCCAAATTCCATCATACTGATCGTTCTCATTCAAGTCCTGAAATAACATACATTCAACTTTAATTCCAGAATATTCACTCGCAATCTGGCATAGCTCTTCTGATCCATCTATCGCTTCAATCTTATACCCTTTTTCCTTAAAATACTTTGTATCCCTGCCTGATCCACATCCAAAATCAAGAATATATCCATTCTCAGGTAAATACTCTAAAAATAGATCCTGTGTATCAGTGAAATTAACACTCACTGTATTGTTCACAAATTCATGTGCTTTTTTATTGTAATACTCAAGTGTTTTATCCATAACCCATCACCTTTTCAGTTCACTGTATTTTTCCTTACTATCTTTCGCTAATTCTACCGGATACTTTTCATCATTTCTTTTTATTTTTTCCTGAATAATTTCATCTAAATCAAGACCACATGCATCTGCCATCAATACACAATAATTTACTACATCTGCCAGCTCTTCTTTTATTTTATCCAACTTTTCTATGCAATTTACGTCTTCGCCACTCCATTGAAAGATTTCCAGTAATTCTGCAGCCTCAAGAGATATTGATATCGCTAAATCTTTTGGATTATGAAATTGTTTCCAATTTCTATCATCTCTAAATTGTAATATTTTTTTGATTGTTTCATCTGTCATAATGCTTAACTCCTTTTTGATGCATTCAGAAGTGCTTCTCTCAATTCCTTGTCGTATGCATAGACATACAGACCTTCCACACCTCTTGTCATCAGTACTCTAACTTCATGCTGTATTAATGTTTCTCCAAACTTCTTTTTTGTACCATCCGATAAGGTCCTTTGCTGAGTCATTTTCTTATAATTTTTAGCAGATGGATCAAAAACGACTTTTCCATCTCGATATTTTACAGATGGTCCAAGAATTACTCCTGCATAATTCAAATCAAATCCCTGTATCGTAAATGTCGATCCTACCTCGTTAATGGTCTGTGGTTGCTCCGCCCAAGAAAGCGATTTGATTGCACGTTTTTCTTTTCTTGATAAGTCCTGTTCTAACTCCCTATTCCACGGCTTATGCCATTTTTCTATCATGACTTCCCAATACTTACTTAATCTTGATTCCATTGTAGCCTTATTATTATAATCCCAGTCATAGGTTGCAATCATGCGCGAAAGGCGATGTTTTTCATTAGATGCTTTTTGCTTTAAAGCATGTTCAAGTTTCTCTGGTTCATCAAAAATCTGAATTTCATAACCGCCAAGATTATCTGGGATGCTTTTTACTTTCTTTTCTTTGGTAAATCCATCGATCCAATCAACAACATCTCTAGAAGCTTTGATCCGTAGCTGTTCTTTTAATTCAAAATAGTTATCTGTATTCTTTGCCTGCGTTCTAAATCCATCTAAAATTTGCGATTCCCAATATTGTTCTGTTGTAAGAATCTGATTTTCATCAAACATCACAACTGTTACTCTTGCACGATCTATGATATCCTGAAGCTGATTTCTTCCCTGATAGGATTGTTTTCCTTGGGTTAATAGTAAATGTGCTTCATCGATAAAGGCTACATCTACAGGTTCTTCTATTTTATGATTGTTAATAAACGAAGTAGGCTTGCATACGACCTCTCCATATTTTTCTACAAGACCCAGTTTTTGTGCAATCTGTGAATATACTGTAATCTGTTCATCATGATTTACCATCATATAGCAACTTAATGGTTCTGTATCCTTGCCATCAATTCTTGCAAATATTTCATAAAAAGTACTACTATTAAGAACTGTTTTCCCAGTCCCTGCTTCTCCTTCTATAAAAATAATTTGATTTTTCTTTCCTGTATCCAAGGCATCAAATACTCTTTGAACAATGATACTTTTTATGTTTTCTTGATCCGCTGTTAACTTATGAAGTGGTGACGCCTTGAATACAGCCGAATCTTTTATTGAACTCTCACTTGGGAATAGATTTTTATTATCCTTGCGTAGCCTACCCCATATCATACGAAAAATATCATCCACTTCAGAATCAGGATAATATTTACTTTGTGGATTCCCTCGCATATTATGAATTTTCTTCACGCGGTCTACGCTCATCATATAAAGCATCAACCGATTTTCAATATCTAAGGTAAGCGATTTATTAAAATGTTCATGTCCAATAATATACAGACTTGCACTATGGCTCATAAGTTTATGCTGCCATTTGTTCTCATCTCCTCTATGATCATAGTGCTGTTTTGTTCTTTGAATAACATTATTTGACTCTCCGATGTACACCTCATAATCTTCTGTTTCCTGCCAGTTATGAATATATACAGTCGGAAACTGTAATATAATATTCTGTTCATTTTCAGAAGCATCTTTTATTAAATTATCACGAAATTCAATTAACCCGTTCATATCATCCGATATTTTATGGATGATTGGCTTGATGTCTGTCCCCATGTATATTATTCCTCTTTTATCTTCTTTAGTCGGCGCGGATCGTTTGGTTTTTCTACGTCTTCTGGTATTAGCCATGTTTTTCCTTTAATTACCGCTCCTTGCTTGTATTATTTCAAGTATTCCGTTTCTTATATTCCTTGAATAAACTCCAAATCCTTTTTTAGTACTTCCTCTACGGACAGATCAAGCCATTTTTTCCCCGAACGTTCCACCTGCTTTTTATATGTACTATTGGTAAATACTCTCTCTGCTCTTTTCTTGATATCATCTACTGTTATTACGCCTAATGTCGAGTCAGGCAATATGTACTTTTCTATGCATTGTTGCAGCTTGTTTCTATCCACCAAATCCGATAAATAACATATATCAAATACATCCTTATATCTAGTTGATCTAGTTCCAAATCGAATCATTGACTTTAGTTTTTCTGTAATCATCTGTGCTTTTGAATTGATTAAAACACTTGCGGACTCTTCATCATAACAGACATCAAAGCAATACTCTTCCTGTTCAATATCAAGATCCTTATGTACTCCAATATCCATCTTCGATGAAAGTACATTACCCTCTGTATCAGATACTTCAATATGTATCCTCTTTCCTTTGTAATCCTGATGCTTAAGTTCTTCTATTGGTGATGTAATCTTTAATTGTATTCCTTCGAGACAGTTAAGCTTCTCTACAAATGATTTGATGGACTCTTCTGATATAGAATATCTGATAAAATCCAGGTCAATATCCTGCGTTGCACGTCTGACTTCACCAGATAAGCTTCTCATGACAACACCACCCTTAATTGTCACATTTCGATTTAAACTGCTTTTAGAAATTGCACTAATAATAATATCCTGACACAGCTTTGCTTCTGCATTTGTTTCACTATATCCTTCATTCTTTATTTTATCTACTTCATTCATTAAGTGCATTACAGCACCTCCATCTGTATCATATCCATTATTTTGTCTGCGTTCTTGAAATGATCTGCATATTCCTCAACCAATGCAATATCCATTGCCTCAGCCTTATTTCTATAGTTTGCAATTATTTCCTTATAATAATCAAATGGCAATTTACTTCTAAATCGCATAAGTTCAATGAGCATCCGCTCTAGGCTATAAATATTTATATCCACATTATTACGTTTCATTTTTGTCTTTCCCATTTCAAAGATTTCACTCTTTACAAAAGACTGTTTTACTCGTGAATCCTTTATTCTGCTATCCGTTCTAAGCGTAGCAAGATTATAGTAATCAGGAATGACATCAGTAAGGGAATGATAATAAAATGCACTTTCTCCTGTAAACACAGAACGAGGATATTTAATACTTATAATTTCTAATTCAGCACATGATTTTTGCAAAGAATAAATTCCCTTTTCTTTTTGAAACAGTCTCCCTTCTGAAATTTCCTTTTTTAGCAAATGATCACTGCCATATTTCTCTATACAATCTTTATAAGTCAATACCATAATAATCAACTCCATTTAAGTGTTTATACACACATATTGTGCATTGTGTGTATATTTGCTCTAATAATAACTCTAAATCTTTTCCTAGTCAATCACAATTTCGAGTAAAGGTTTATCAAACTTTATATTTACCCTAACAGGAATATCATAAAAGTAGAGACTTGATTAATAATGAGTGAGGCTTCTTTTAGTTTTGCTTATGGGTTTGAAGTGTTGGAAATTTATAGACATTTTCTTATCGTAGAGCTATAATACTAAAATCATATAGAACAGATA
>JAQUUB010000079.1 GCA_028694115.1 Lachnospiraceae bacterium | reverse complement strand
TGATAACACAAGAAGGTACTGGATAAAACAATCTGCCGCATAATGCATCAGAATAATTTATCTAGTACCTTCTTTTAATTTGCATGAAAACATAAAAATCTGAGGCACATAAAATGCCGAATAACAAGAGGGAATGTGTAATTTCTGAATAATAGGAATAAGTTCTTCAAAGTAATTGACTTTGATCTGCTCTTTCATCGCAAGACCTCCTTGTGTAATAGCAGTGCACTCTGCACCCTATTAGTATCAAGGAGTATTATGACAAGTAAATCAAGCAGAAATGATGAAATCTACTGACGAAATGAATTAAACTTTACATAACTACTATCTGGATATCACAAACGAGGACAAGATAAAAGCATTGGCTACATTGGAAGATGAAAATCAGAAAACAGTCCCCAAGAAATGGAAGAACAAGAGCGGTACACTAACAGACTTCTGCGGATTCAAGAAATAGAAACTGTAAAAAGAATTCCAAACTTTTTTCTGCACATCGCTTTATTTTTCCGCATATCTGCGTAAAAGTTTGGATTTCTTTAAAGTATGGATTTTGGGGTTGATGAACAATTTGAAGAATGCTGCGGAGAAGATTGTTAAAACGGAGATAATTTATTGTCGAAAGGAGACAGGGCAGGGAACAGCTCTGTATAGTGTAGAATGTAGAAAAATATTAGGTGGTAAATAATTGAATTAAGTAGTTACTCGTGGTACAATTACAAAAAGTAAGATGAATTTAAAATTGATTCATAAGAGGTAATGGTATATGGCTAGAGCAAAAAAGAACGGAACTTATTTGAATGTTTGTATTGAGAATACAATTTATGAACAATTGAAAGAAATATGTCAGGATGCAGGTCAAACCAAAACTATTGTTGTGGAAAGAGCATTGGATTCTTATTTTTGTGATTATCGAGAAAAGCAAAGAAAACTTAATGAATTAGGTCAAAAGAAATAAAACAAGCGTCTTGAAAAGAGAATATAACATGAAGGATAAGACAAAAGAAGAGAAGGTCGACAAATTGCATAAAAATGGCAATTCAATACTGAACAGTGCGAAGTATTCATCCAATAATACAGATGAATGGTATACTACATACGAGACAATAGCAGATACAGAATTAATGATGTTGCAGTTAGCAAAGAGATGTTTAACCTTGGATATCGCCTTGGTTTAAACTGCTTTTATTTAATCAATTCAAGGTTACACAATCAAATTCAATGTCATTTAGAAAAGTTCTTTTTCTTTTGAAAACAGTGTCTATGAATAATAGAAAACCATTGATATTTACTTTGAAATTGCTTAACAAAATGACATTGGGAATTATAGAAGGTATAAAATGGTGAATAATTGTCAAATTCCTACTCCTAAAGAATACGTGAGTCAAATGTTAAAATATGCAAAATATAAAGAAAATGTATTCGGAAAGCGTGTTTTAGAAAACTCTTGTGGAGAAGGAAATATATTAATAGAGATTGTGAAAATCTATATAAAAGATGCACGAAGGAAAAAAATAAGTGAAGATAAAATCTTGGATGGGATGGAACGTGATATTGTCGCTTATGAGATTGACAATAGTAAAATAAAACTTTGTAGAATTAAATTGGACAAAATTGCCCGTAAAATGGGATTTGAACATGTAAAGTGGAATATACAGAATAAGGATTTTTTAAAGCAGCCAATTGAAAAGTATGATTATATTATTGGAAATCCACCATATATTACATATCATGATTTATCAGAAAGTGATAGATTGCATTTAAAAGAGAATTTTCTGTCATGTGAGGAAGGTCGATTCGACTATAGTTATGCTTTTATAGAGGCAAGCATTAAGTCATTGGAAAAAAATGGGAAACTTATATATCTTGTGCCCTATAGTGTAATAAAAAATAAATTTGCAAATAAATTAAGAGAATATATGGCTTCATTTATCACAGGAATTTATGATTATACAGGAATTAAAGTTTTTCCGGATGCAATAACGTCTTCTGTAATTCTTTTGATGGAAAATAAACAGAATAAGAAGAATTTTGAATATCATGGAATGCTAAATAAGAGTAAACGAAGAATTCCATGTGCTAATTTAAAGGGTAAGTGGAAGTTTGTTGATGAAGAAGGAATCGGCGAAGAGAGATTTGGTGATTACTTTGATGTATGTAATAGTGTAGCAACACTTTTTAATAAGGCCTACGTGATTGAAAGTTTTAATTTAAGAGGGAATTACTATTATGTAAATGGAAAGCCAATTGAAAAGCAAATTGTCTTTCCGGCAATAAGCACAAAAAGTCATAATAAAACAAAGAAAAATGCTGATAATACTACGGTTATAATATTTCCGTATAAAGTTGAAAATGGCATGGTTGATCATTATTTAAAGAATGATTTTGAAAAAAAATTTCCAAATGCAACAAACTATTTGAAAACGTATATAACCGAATTAAATAATAGAAAAAGTGATAAAAATGCTTTATGGTTTGAATATGGAAGAAGTCAGGCAATCAATAGAGTGTTTGGAAAAAAATTGGTAATACCTATGGTGATTACCAATAATGTATCTGTATGTCAGGCATCAGAAAACATGATTCCATATGCAGGATATTTTGTTAAGTGTGCGAAAAATTCCATAATGACTTTGGATCAGGCTAAGCAAATATTAGAAAGTAAAGAATTTTATGATTACATAAAAACATATGGAACACCAACTACACCAACATCGTACAGAATATCTGTAGATGATATTAAAGAATATAGATTTTAAATAGGAGGGCAAACGATGGCAAAAGTACCATTTAATGTAGATGCGTATACAGCACGATTAATCGGAAGAGAAAATGTTTCTAAGTTGGAAGGTGCTGTAATTGAATTGATAAAGAATACATATGATGCAGATGCATCTGTTTGTCTTTTATATTATGATGAAAATTCAGATGTCTTATATCTTGCAGATAATGGTGTTGGGATGACAGAAGATATTATCTCAAAACATTGGATGACAATTGGAAGATCTTCAAAAAAGAAAACATATGTAACTAGTTCTGGAAGAATACAAACCGGTGCAAAAGGAATTGGTAGATTTGCACTAGATCGCATAGCTGAACAATGTACAATGCTCACGGGAACAAAGCAGAATAGCACTAAAGTTATGTGGAAAGTTGATTGGTCACAATTTAAAGGTGATAGGAATATCACAGAAGTAACGGCAGATATAGAAACTGTTCATATGGCATTTGAAGAGTTTATATGTGAAAGCAGTAATCAAGAGGTTCAAAAGCTAATAGAGCGAGCTTGGAAGAAAAATGGAACTATTTTTAAATTGTCACATTTACATGACAAATGGGATGAAACGTTGGTGAAAAAAATTAGAGAAAATTTATCAAGTTTAATCCCGTATGAATTAGAGGAAATATATAAGATTTATTGTTTTGACAATACAACGAGTATTGGAGATGCAGAAGTATTTAGCAGTGTCGATGCATTTTCATATGATTATAAAATTGAATATGAAGTTGGGAATAGAGAAGATAGGCAAGATGTAAGCTACAAGATTTATCGTGATGAATTTGACTTTGGCAGTAATGAGGATATTATTTTGTCGGAAGCTGGATTGTTGGAGGAAAAAGAATATTTTCATGGAAAAGCAATAGAGAAAAATTGTTTCTTTAAAGATATTGTTTCTGATCAAAGCAATTCTATCGGATATTTTAAAGGCGTATTATATTTCTCGAAAATTAATACATCGAGTAGAGATCGAGAGCGCTTTTATCAGAAAGACGTATCAGGACGCATTGACGTACGAGACAGCTTTGGAGGGCTAAAGATATATAGGGATAGTTTTAGGGTTAGACCCTACGGAGATCCAAAATCATCATCATTTGATTGGTTACAATTGGCACGAAGAAAAAATGCATCACCAGCTGGTGTTGGTACTGAAAAAGGTATTTGGCGTGTAAGCGCAGATCAAATGTTAGGCTCTATATTTATATCCAGAATGAATATTTCGTTACCAGATCAATCAAATAGAGAAGGAATTGTTGAGACAAAAGAATTTCAATTACTGAAAGAATTCACATTAAAAATGCTAGAAGAACTAGAAAAGGACAGACAATATGTTTGTCGCAGGCTTAATGTGCTCTACGAAAATACCCATCAAACAGAGACTATAGAAAAAAAAATTAGGGAAAAAGCAGAACAAAAAAAGGAAAATGAAAAGATAACAACTGACAATACAAGCTCTAATGAAAGAAGAAATTTAGGTGTCGATCCAGAAGAGGCACAGAAAGTAATTGATGCTAAAGATGAACAGATTGAGGAGTTGCAGAATGAATTAAAGATGCTTAGAGCATTGGCTACAACTGGTATTGTTACAAATACTTATATTCATGAATTTAAAACGCTAACGCACAAATTAAACATGAAAATAGCTATGGCTAAAGAGGCAATAGATCAATATCATGACATTGAAGAAGCGGGGGAGTATATTAATCAAGCTGACAGTGTGAGGGAAGCATTTACTTCGTGGTTCCAGGTTACAATAGAATCCGTAAAAAGCGATAAACGCAGGAGAAGAAAGGTAGATATTGCCAAGGCTATTTCGAGCTTATCAGAATCATGGAATCAAACATTATTGAATAAAGGTATACATATAATTTTTGAAAATTTGAATGGAGAGGAAATAGTATTAAGATGCTTTCCGTTTGAAATAGAAACAATAATCAATAATTTAGTAACAAATAGTGTGGCGTCCTTGGAAAGAATATCTATAGAAAAAAAGAATATAATAATTAAAATATCAGAAAACGAAGAGTGTGTTTGTATTGATTATTCAGACACAGGTGCAGGGTTAATAGAAAAATATAAAGCTAACCCAGGAAAAATATTGCAAGCATTTGAAACAAGTAAACGTGATGCATCTGGAGAATTAATTGGAACTGGAATGGGAATGTGGATTGTAAATAACACTGTACTTGAATATAGAGGAAAAATAGACTTGGATAAGAACATAAAGACAAATTCAGGTTTTTATGCTACAATCTCACTAAGAAAATGATTGGAGGATAGCTATGTATACAGTTGGATATATTGATGATGAAAACGATGTGCTGTCTGATTATATAAAGAGGTTATCTCGACGTGATATTGAGATGAAAATTGCGCCAAAAGGCAATATGGAGACCATCAAAAAATGGATTGTTGAAGAGCACATTGAGTGTATGATGATAGATTATCAGCTTGGAGGACAATATAGTTTTGTTGGAACGGAGTTATTTTCTTATTTGAATGATGAGTTACCAGGATTACCATGTATGATTTTAACTAGTTATACAGATTCATCAGTAAATGAAAATAAAGTGGTTCAAAATTGTATTTTTGATAGAAGTAAAATGGATAAGTCAGGAGATGAGTTTGAAGAGTTTTGTGGGGTTATCAAGCAGTCGACAGAGGTGTTTAAAAATAATCTTAGCAAATATAAGTTGAAATATGACATGCTTTATCTGAAAAAGGTAGATGGAAGTATTTTGCCACAGGAAGAAGAAGAATTGTTATCGGTTTTTAAAATCCTAAGATCATATGGCGAGGTGGATGATATTTCATCACAATTATTGACAACCAAGGTAAGTTCTACGTTGGATAGTGTTTTAGAGAAATTGGATGATTTATTGAAAAAGTAATCTAAGGAGAAAAAAGTGAGTAGAGTTCATGGTGATACAAAGATTTCAAGAAAAGAACAAGTGGAACAGTTGACTCCTTATGGAAAATATAGAGAAAGTCTAAGAGCAGACTTTGGGAGAATCTGTGGTTATTGTGGTAAAAGTGAATTAGTTACAAAAAATATTTTTGAAATGGATCATTTTATTCCTCAAAGATTAGCACCTGAAAAGGTAAATGATTATTCAAACCTGGTTTATTCTTGCTATGAATGTAATCGGAAGAAAGCAGGCAAGTGGCTGTCAGAGAATAAGGATATTCAATTTGTAGATGGTAGGGGATTTGTTGATCCGGCAACAGATGATTTTGATACAAATCTTGAAAGAGATGATGAAGGAAATATTGTCGCAAAAACTCCGGCAGGAAGGTATATGGTAGAAATTGGTTTTGAATTTAATAAGAGGCCAATTAAAGAAATATATAAGGCAATGAAGCTAATTGAGAAAAAACATCAATTGGAGAAAAAAATAAAAACACTGTCGGGAGATGAAGCGCAACAGTACATATCGTTTTCAATGGCATTAGAAAAGTTCCAACAAACACTATTTGATTATAAAGAATAAAGTCAACTCTAACTGTTCAAGAAAAATGCTTATGATGGTAACTGATAAAGCCTTAAAAGTAGAAAGGTGCAATTTGCGCCGGTCAGCGGTCGTTGATGCGATTACCAGCGGCCACCCGGCGGTGATAAAGGCTCAGACAAAGAAAAATTTACTCCCTCTAATGGATATAAATCCAAACGTGAATATTACGTTGCTGCGGCGGAGCAGTCTGTCCGGTGTGGTGAGTCCGGACTGGTGGCTCAAAGAGCCCCGGAATACTCAGTTGCATTTACGACTGTATTTAGTATACCAAAAGCCTGCATCTTCGCAATATAAAAAGCAGGTTTGTCCTATATCTTCAAGGTTTTTATTATTTGTGTCTGCTTTTTATTTTAGTTGCACTTACTTTGGAAGTTAATATGATTAGACAGGAGATTGTAAGGGTAAAACGGAGTTAGCAACCCTAGGTTCCTTTGTTACTGCCGTTGTATAAAACCTTTGGTCTATACCAAATACAAGGTTCTTTAAATCATCCTCACTTCCGATCGTAAATGATTTATTCTTATAAGGCAGTTGTGGATTATATTCATGGATATATTCAAAGATCTCTTTTCTCTGCTTTGGCTTAAAATTGCGGAGTTTATCTACTGCCCATGCTAATCTCTTTCTATTAGCTTTTCCTACTTTTCCTGTACCATACCCACTGCCTACTGTCACGAAATCCTCAGACAAGAATTTTGCAACTTCCTCATCCGTTGCCTCACGATATATTTCTTGAATTCCCCGAAAAATTGAAGTTATTGATTCCAATTTTCTGAAAAACAATTGATCGCTATCTTTTCTATAAAATGCGTCAGGATAATCTTGTAAAGTAATTCCATGTTTAACAGGACGAATATCTATTTCATCGCCTATCCTCAGTATACGTTTTCTCATAACCATATTACTCAACATTACTCGCTGAAAACAATAAAAATTTTTCTTTTGGTAAGAACACAAATATGAAATCTTGCCGGGTTTGTCACTGTATGCCAAGGAATACTTCGTTGAATCAAACTCCTCCTTCAGCAATTCGATACAGTAGCTCGTTTGTGAAAAGTCATTGATAACAAACCACTCATCTTCCTCCAATGAATATCCTGCTTTAAATAAAATACCTGCTCTGCAGTTTGGAATTTTGTATATCTCTTCATCCATCGTTAACATTTTTCTGTATTTTTGCTTGCGGTCATTAACCTTACATATTAAGTAATTCATGCTACTACTTCTCCTCATCAATATACGTAAAATTATTTATTCTTCTTAATTTTTTGAAAGTCAAGCCATCAACTTCGCAAATCTCTTGTTGACTAATAATAAAAACTTTCACATCATTTGCCTTCGTAATATAGTAAAATCTATACCCGAAAATTAAAAATAGTGGATTGTAATACACTGTTCTGGAAAAGAAAACGAACACAAACAACACCCCAAATACAAACAAGAGTGTCTGCATGTCATTTTTCGGAATACTAAGGGCCACAAAAAAATAACCTAAATAACTTGGAAGATACCCATCGTTTGCCATTTCAATGTTTTTTATGCCGCCTTCTATTATATCTCTACTTAACAATCTTTTACTCAATAGGCATATTCCGGTAAAGAGTAACAGCAATAAAACATACAATAGAATGGCGTAATTATTAAAAGCTGTAATCCATTTTTTCTCTTTTACCAAATACACAATTAATAATAATCCAATAGAATTTGTAGTTAGTAATAATTTGTAAATAATCTTGGAGATATTAATTCTATCCAAATTACACGCTCCTTTTTTAAAATTAGACAGTTATCATATACTCTTAGCTCTACTGCCTTCCCAATCTATAGGTATTATCTCACTATTTCCTTTATTTGTCAGCATCCTGACAGCAAAAAAGAGCATCCAGCACTTTTGCTTATTCGGTACTTTCTCGTACAACTCCTCAATGGGAACCTGTTTCTTGTAATGAAGTTCTGACAATTTCTTCTCATGCTGCTGAAGGAGCTTCAGGTCAAAGTCTGCGATACTGGTAAAGTGCGGGACAAGGACAAACAGGTGGTTGTGGTTAAATGCTGCTTTACGCTCCACATTCCCCTTTTTCCAGCCGGAATAAGGAATTACAGAACCAATCCATTGTTGTCGTCTATCATCTTTAAAATAATGTCCTTTTGAAATTAATCCCACAAGCTTGATAAAATTTGTGTCAACGGCGGAATATCAGGATGACTAAACAACCTAGTCTCACTTTGATATGCCCAATATTGCAGATTAGGTATTTCCTACAAATCGTTTTTCTCTGCTTTTTTAGTAACCATCTATGCCAGCTCCTTGACAAAATCATTTTTTAGATTCCTAAACACCTTGACTTACTGGGATTTTCCACTTCGCATATTTAATTTATTATAGATTACTAATTATAAAGATTATAATATCTACTTGTCACTACTTGTCATTGAAACACATTGTGGTTATAAATGTCTACTTAAATTAACGTTTTCCATACTTTTTATAGAAATTATACATTTTTGACTTTAATTGCTTTTCACTACCTCTATTTAAAAAAATTTTTATATTTCCATCCGCTTCAAAAATCCATATAAAATCAGGATCCGCAACTATCCTTAAAGAATGTAAATTTCTAAAATAATTAACACATTGATTGCACATTCTTCTCGAAACTCCTATCGGTCTATTTGTGCGATGTGATAATTCTCGTTCTGCATGAGATCCGTAAAAGTAACCTTCTTTTCCACCTTTTGAAGTGTTATCTTTAAAATTCGCTTTAACTAACCCTTTTTCATTATCAATTTTTATTTGCTCATCTAAAGCATTTTTGAAAGTTGCTTGTTTAAATAATCCTAAATCCTTTAACTCATTGGCTGATTTCTGTCGTTTATAACCAACACTTGTTACTTCTTCACTATACCCGCTTATTCCCGCCGCATTTGGTGTATCTAATGTAATAGCAACCGTTTTACTATCCATTTCGGTGTCATACGCATACTGCATATCTTCAGCTATATATTGAGCAGTAATTGCTATTATAATATCTTCTTTGATAGCTTGTGATAAATAAAAGTCCGAAGTTTCATATTGTCTTTCCATTCTATTTACAATTACCTTCAATTTGTCTTGTACATAAGCAATAATAATCTGTTTTAATTTAAGTCCACTAGCCTTATTCCCATCTATATCTCGTTTGTTAATTATGTTTAATAATTCTGTAATGGAATCATAAGGGATTTTCTCCCCACCTATATCGTTCAAATTAATGCACCTCCATTAAATATATGAATTTAGGCGTTTGCGAAACGCCACAAGACCTGATCATTTTACAGGCTTTTTAACCGTTAAAAATAGAATAACTCCTCACAGGTATATTATAATTGAGTTGTCGAAAAAGAATCAAACAAAACAAGGAAAGGAGTTATGTATGTTTGAGTTTCCGCAGATTTATCCACAGAACCCTTGTTACAGTAGAACTTTTATAGACAACTTTTAAAAAAGATCCAAAATATAAGGAATCTAATCCCTTTTTGATGTAAAATTAAGCTACTAAACAAAAATCTTACTAAACAAAAAAGAAGGAGATTCCTTATGGCTAATTTTACATCAAATACATACAAATTGAAACGAGAAATTTTAACTTTTACAAATAAAATTTCCGAACACCTTCCCAAACCGGAATGCAAATTTACTGCCGATATCACTTATGGCGTAGCCTGGCGGGAGATGAATGGATAGGCGTTGTCCAATACGATTTGTGACTCGTGGAGAAGAGTCTGGATCAGAGATGGTTTGGACACTCTTTTTACTGTTAAGATGCTGACAAAAGTTGAATGTGGTGAGATAATATAATCAAGATAATAGCGTGATCTATCTAAGTGCAAGCAAAGGAGGTACTATATGTGGGCAAATGACAGTACATATAGAGGTAATGTAGATAATAGTGATTTCTATTTTAACTCACCCATTGCACCTATGAAAGCGGGAGAGGATGAATTTAGTAAATCATGGATTCACCTGTTGAATTCGTTAAAGGAGGATTGGGCAAAGTATTTTAAGGAACTAGACGAAAAACACCACTTGGAGTTACCAAAACCAGATGATTTGACATCTTATGACAATCCAGATTATCTTTGGTTAATGTTTGAATTGCAAAATCTCGTTGCAGCGAAAAATAAGGCTATGATAAATCCTAATACTGGTGAGGTGTTAGAAGGGCAGATGTTTATAATCTTGCATTGGAGGAAAAGTTTGATGAATTGCATAAGATGGTTCTAAATGAAAATGTTGAGATATTGCCAGAACTGTCTAAAGAAAACATACCATGGAGATTGGGATTTGAGCCAGATGCACAACGTGAATTACAACGAGTAAATGACCTATGGGAAGATGTGAGAAAGAGATTGATTGAAAATGGAACATACTGCCGCTTAAGACCATATGTAGCATGGAGTGAAACTTAATATTTGTTGTTAATATAAAAGTGTTTTTCTTAAGCTGGAAATGCGATATAATGAGTGTTACAAGCTGTATCGTATTATAATAGTTAGGAGCGCTTATAATGGGTAACGAACATGGCGAGTGGATCATGCATGGTCTCTCATGGAATGACAAAAATCGAATCCGCTCAGCGGAAGAATTAGAAGCAGTTGTCAATAGAATAGGATTCTTGCCTTTGTTTCAAAATGATATTCCTGGTTTCTCTGTTGAGGAACGCACATCGCCAGAGCATTGGTGGTCCGGAACAGAGGATGATCCATGGGAATGGAGACAAGTGATAGCAAGGAGACACCAGGTTGCGTATGGCAAGTTCTTTGATAAAAAAGCAGGATTTGTTTCTTTGAAATGGCTGCCATATTTCATAAATCACAGACGAGATGGTTACGACTTTGACAGCCTTTATGAAGATGGTAAAGCCGGCAGACGCAGTAAGAAGATTATGGATTTGTTTGAGGAAAATAATTCACTTCCTTCTTATCTAATAAAAGCAAAGGCTGGATTTGGAAAAGACGGGGAAAAGAATTTTGATGGCGTGATTACGGAATTGCAGATGCAGACATATCTTGTAATGAGTGATTTTCAGAGAAAGAAAAATAAAAAAGGGGAAGAATATGGATGGTCAGTAGCTGTCTATTCTACACCTGAGCAACTCTGGGGGTATAAGGAAATGACAGCGGCATATAAGGAAGATCCAGCTGCATCGAAAGAACGTATAAGGGAACGGATATGTGAGTCGTATCCAGAGGTTCTACAGATAAAATCAAAAATGTTTCGTAAGATATAAATGTTTTCAGGAAGAGCAGGGATTCAGCGGCCAGAAGATCAGCACAATGAGCGCAACGAACTACTTATGCAGTATGAAAATGCCGCTATGCTTTGGGGCATACAATAGAAACAGTTGAAAATGAAGATTAGAGAGATGAGGAGCCTTTTAACTATGCAGATATATTATTTTTCACGTACAGGACGTAGTAAAAAAATCGCAGAAGAACTGGCAGCACGTCATGGAATAAGAGCCAGAATCATTGACGATCATAAAAATTGGAATGGAAAAATCAATTATGTGAAAGCCGGGGCAATGGCAATGAGTGGAAAAACGATTCCGGTTGATTATGAAAAACCTGATTTGTCAGATGAGATCGTAGTTGTATTTCCTCTTTGGGCAGGTGCTATGCCACCAGCAGCAAAAACTTTTGTTACAGAGGTTGGTGCAGAACGAATAACGGCTATCGTTACATCTCTTGGAAGTACACTTGCTAAAAGAGACGGATTCAAAAAAATAATTGATTTGGCTGGAAAAGAAGTTGCCTTACCAGATAATCTTTAGTTGCTTATATTTTTTGTGATTTGGAGAATTGACATAGGGATTAGATGCAATTCAAGAATACGGCAGACAGTAGCGGAGTATTCTTTGATGCATTGCCGAATCATAAGTGGTGGATTATATGCTCTGCGATAGGAGTAATAATAGCAGGCATTTTCATCATACGGTATCTGCTCAATAGTAGAGTAAAAGAAGAAGTAGAGGAGATTACAGTGAAAATCTGAAGCTGGGAAAAGCATGGAACAGGGGTACTGTTTCATACAAAATGACGAGGAGGATTTAATATGACGCAATCCTATGAAAAAGATATGATGAATCAAATGGGAGAGTTCACCCAGGGTGAAATGGATGAAAAATATCTTACGTTCTTTTTAGATCAACAGGTTTTTGGTATTGCTATTGCAGATGTAGTTCAAATAGTTGAAATGCAGGAAATCATACCAATTCCAGAATTTCCATCTTATGCAAAAGGTATCATGAAACTCCGGGAAACTAGTATTCCGTTGATTGATATGCGGCTGCGTTTGGGAAAGAAGGAAGGGAATTACAATAAACGTACCTGTATTATTGTGATAAATAGGAAAGAGCACAATATTGGATTGATTGTGGACGAGATCGATGAGGTGATTGCTGTTCCCCAAGATGCTATCGTATCGCCAGCACAAATGCCTGAAAATAGTGCAGACTATCTTCTTGGTATCGCAAAACTACAGAGTAAGATTGCGCTCTTAATAGATACTCGTAAAATCCTGGGAGAAGCTGCGCTTGGAATTCTAGTAAGTACATCACATGAATAGAATGGACAGTCTTCTTTATGTGGGTGGATCAAATTCTATAAGGATGTGTTTTCTGATTTTTTGCCTATCGAGTATTAGGAAGTATTCCATTGGAGTTCCATTCGTGGTATGATTGTTTTATCACATTTACGAAAGAGAAGATATTATGAATTTATTACAGTATATACAGCCACTTTCCTATATGACAGGAGTACAAGTGATCTGCGGAACAGAAGAAGTATACTTTGAACACTACAAGCCAATCGACAGCAAAGCACGACCATATATACATAAGAAAGTTTCAAACGTCAGTATTGTACGTGGAATTCTTATTATTGAAGTGGAAGAATAGCTTGGTTTTTGTGGACCTACGTTGGCAAATATAGTCATCGATATCAGACTGTGCTGCAGTATTTATGATTGGAGCGTTTATGAATATACAAATTTTTGGAACAAAAAAGTGTTTTGATACAAAGAAAGCACAAAGATTTTTCAAAGAACGAGGGATGAAGGTTCAGTTTATCGACCTGAAGGAAAAGGGAATGAGCAAGGGCGAATTAAACAGTGTGGTGCAGTCAGTGGGAGGAATTCAAAACATCCTCGATACAGCGTGTAAAGACCAGGATGCGCTGGCCCTTATTCAATATATTGCAGCGGAAGATAAGATTGAAAAAATATTGGAAAATCAGCAGGTACTAAAAACCCCCATTGTAAGAAATGGAAAAAGTGCGACAACAGGATATCAGCCGGATATATGGAACACATGGAAATGATGAGGCTCTGGGCTGGAGGACAATATTGTTCTCAGCCGAAAGGCAGAATGAAAAAAGGATTTTGTAATCCGGAGATCTCTCTCCGCTCACAAAATCCTTTTCCTGCTGTACAGGAACCTTAGGGTTCTTTCACAGCATTCTCACAGCCAGGAATTACGTTGCCTGGTAGAGGTTACTGCTGAGCCTTTAGAAGGCCCTCGGCATAGACACGCAGATAAGCCCGGTTTTGACGATTCAGATCCCGGTCAAGGCGCAGGAGATCCTCCTGGTCCAGCGTGATGCCAAAGTCTGTGCCCTCATCTGTGAAGAATTCGGCAAAGGAAATCCCATAGGCATCACAGATTCGCTGTAAGGTTGGCAGCGTTGGAATGTTAGTACGGTGCAGCAGATTGTTCAGTGTGGAATAGGGAAGCTCAGCTTCTTTTGCAAGCTCATAGACAGACCAGTTCCGTTCTGCACGAAGTGCTTCCACACGTGCGATTACATCAGTATCTCTCATGTTACTCACTCCTTTCTTTTGTAGAAATGTTGCATGTGACGCAGGTTAAGGGTATGTAACTGTTCATTACTCTCCCAGCTACTTATAAAAATCCATGTAAAATTGCTTTCAACGAAAGGATTTTTACTTACTTAAGTGAATCTGTTTACGATTTGTACAGTATAGATACAAACCTGTATAGCAGTTACCAGTATCTCCCAATTCCATTATATTCTTATGACGAAAATGAGATAGATGTTAATGAATGATATAAAATATAACTCAAATGAGTGATGGTTATAATACAGCAGCTCTATAACAATCCTCAGGAGTGGTAAATCTGTTCCATAGTTGTCCGTAATGGAATTGCTGAGAGTTTATTTTGCTAAGAGAGAGGGAACATCCAAGTGAATGTTGCTGTATGTGCCAGATACGCAGCTGCCTAATAGGAATAGACATGTATAGTCAAGAAGAATAGATCGGTGTTTTTACAAAAAACCAAATTCACAAAACACTTATAAAGACCTTAATAAAAAGTAAGAAGTAACAGAATGCTCTGTATCTAATTCTACATCAAATACCTGTACTTTGAAATGAAAACTTTATCTTTTGCATAGGAATCTTGTAAACAGCCCGTTGTTCTAGAAATTGTTGTCAAAATTAGTAGTATATAATCGCCTAAATGAATGGTAACCAGGATCTTTGCTCTCTGTTATAATAGAAACAGGGTTAATAATACAAAGGAAAAGGTGGAGGGATATATGAGCACAATATTGATTATTGAGGGCGACACGGATCTGGCTGAGGATCTTCAGGAGGCATTGTTGGAGAATGGGTATGAGGTTTTGATGGCCAGTACAGCAAAGGATGCTATGAATCAGCTTTGTGGGAGGCAGATCGATCTGTGTCTGTTAGATACTCGGTTGCCAGATGGCAGTGGTTATGAGTTATGTGCCAAGATACGTGATTTCTTCCCGGGTTTCATCATACTGCTCACGGTCTACACCAAGGAGGAAGAAGTTGCCCGTGACCTGCAGACTGGGGCAGACGACTATATTATGAAGCCATTTAAGCTTAAAGAACTTCTGGAACAGATCAGAAAACAGCTTGCTCAAGTGAAGGATTGTAGAAATCTATGACAAGTTGCAGGAACACGCAAAGTCTATTCTTCTGTACAAACATATAATTTGAGGGTAGAAACGTAGGAAAATCAAAGAAAAAAGAAATAATAAATGCGCAGAAAGTACAAAAAAAGAATAGAACATATAAATAATTCACAAAAAATTGATTTGAACGTCATTTTGTGATAGGATAAGTAGAGCTCAATTGAATGACAGAGGAAGGATTACTCGTAACCGGACAGAACATGGAGGGTTACTATAATTTTGAATCACCGGAGCTGATCCGGATGTAGAAGAGGAGAATTATTATGTGTGGAATAGTAGGTTTTACTGGTTATCAGCAGGCAGCGCCGATTCTTTTGGATGGACTTTCCAAGCTGGAATATCGAGGATATGATTCTGCCGGTCTGGCAGTTCGTGATGGAGAAAAGGAAATCAAGGTTGTAAAGGCAAAAGGGCGTCTGAAGGCTCTTGCTGAAAAGACCAATGATGGGCAGGCAGTTTTTGGAAGCTGTGGCGTAGGTCATACAAGATGGGCAACCCATGGAGAACCTTCTGAGGTGAATGCACATCCCCATCACAGTGATGACGGTTGTGTCGTTGGTGTTCACAATGGTATTATCGAAAATTATCAGGAATTAAAAGAGAAGCTGGTTCGCAAAGGATATCAGTTTTATTCTTCTACCGACACAGAGGTAGCGATTAAGCTGATTGATTATTACTATAAAAAATATCTTGGCACGCCGGTAGATGCGTTGAACCATGCGATGGTGCGTATTCGCGGTTCTTATGCCCTGGCTGTAATGTTCAAGGATTGCCCGGAAGAAATCTACGTTGCCAGAAAAGACAGCCCTATGATTCTTGGTATTGAAAATGGGGAATCCTATGTGGCATCAGATGTTCCGGCTATCTTAAAATACACCAGAAATGTATATTACATTGGAAACATGGAAATCGGAAAGCTGGAGAAGGGAAAGATTACTTTCTACAATCTGGATGGCGATGAGATTGAGAAACAGCTGACAGAGATCAAATGGGATGCAGAGGCCGCAGAAAAGGCTGGTTTTGAGCATTTTATGATGAAAGAGATCCATGAGCAGCCAAAAGCTGTGGAGGATACCTTGAATTCTGTCATAAAGGACGGACAGATTGATCTGTCGGCAGTTGGCTTGTCGGAGGAAGAGATTCAGGAGATTAGCCAGATCTATATCGTAGCATGTGGTTCCGCCTATCATGTTGGCATCGCAGCACAGTATGTTATCGAAGATCTTGCACAAATCCCGGTTCGAGTGGAACTGGCTTCAGAATTCCGCTATAGAAGGCTGCTGCTGGATGAAAAAGGTCTTGTAATCGTAATCAGTCAGTCAGGAGAGACTGCGGACAGTCTCGCAGCACTGCGTGCAGCAAAGGCTGTAGGAGTTAAGACGTTGGGAATTGTAAATGTAGTGGGCTCTTCCATTGCCAGAGAAGCGGATAATGTATTCTACACACTTGCCGGCCCGGAAATAGCAGTAGCGACAACGAAGGCTTACAGCACGCAGCTGATTGCAAGTTATATTCTGGCAGTTCAGTTTGCAAAGGTAAGAGAGGCAATCGATGCGGAGCAATACAGCAGTTTGATTACAGAGTTAACTACTATTCCAGGAAAGATGCAGTCTATTATTGAAGATAAAGAGCGCATCCAGTGGTTTGCGGCAAAACAGGCTGCAGCAAGGGATGTATTCTTCATCGGAAGAGGAATCGACTATGCAATCTCCATGGAAGGCAGCCTGAAAATGAAGGAAATAAGCTATATTCATTCCGAGGCATATGCTGCCGGCGAGTTAAAGCATGGCACGATTTCTCTGATTGAGGAAGGAACCCTGGTAGTTGGTGTCCTTACCCAGCAGGAGCTGTATGAGAAGACCATAAGCAATATGGTAGAGTGTAAGAGCCGTGGTGCATACCTCATGGGCTTAACTACATACGGGAATTACAATATCGAAGACACCGCAGATTTTGTTATCTACATTCCAAGGACGGATGTACATTTTGCCACATCACTGGCAGTGATACCGCTGCAACTGATGGGATATTATGTATCCGTGGCCAAAGGTCTGGATGTCGACAAACCAAGGAATCTTGCAAAAAGCGTTACAGTGGAATAAAATAGAAGAAGCAGGATATCTCCGGTTCGAACGTGACCGGAGATATTTTGTCTTTGGAGAAAGGACATCTATGTACGAATGGATTTCAGCCCATTATATTTGGTTAATTATTATCGGAATTATGGGTTTTACCATATTATCAATCAGATATTCAGGAAAAAAGAACAGTAAATGGAAGTCCTATATTGTGGTGGCAAGTGGTGTACTGTACCTGGGGGCAGTCTTATATGTGACCCTTATGATGCGCATGCCAGGAGAAAACTATACCTATAAGACAACGCTTTTCTGGTCTTACCGCCAGGCATTTGCCACGGGGGACTACTCCCTGCTGCGAGAAGATCTGGCAAATGTGTTTTTATTTTTTCCTTTAGGAATGTTCCTGGCAGACTGGCAGGAGGGGAAGCTGCGAATCCCTGTATGCGCAGCGATCTGCTTTGCAGTAAGCCTGGGAATTGAATTATTGCAGCTGGTGTTTAAGCTGGGATTGTTTGAATTCGATGACATGTTCCATAATACACTGGGAGGTATGCTGGGGTTTGGCGTGGCAATTGGGATACAGCGGGTGACAGAGCGGGTGAAGCATACAGGAACAAAGTAGAGCTGCAAGGGATATGTTGTTGATAAATTTTCCGAACACGCTGCCCATTCGCTTTTTATGGGGAACAAAAATTGATGATTTTATGATATGGTAATCTCAAAAAATAAGGTGGTGTTTGAAATGGATCAACAAAAGATAGGCACTTTTATTGCAGAAGTACGAAAAAAGAAGTCATTTACACAAAGCGAACTTGCAGACCGTATTGGCGTAACAAATAAAACTGTCTCTCGATGGGAAACAGGAAAATATATGCCGGATTTAGCTACGATACAAAGTTTATGTAAGGAACTCGATATCAGTGTAGGGACTATCCGTTGCAGCCATCTTTTTAATCAAATCCACGTCTGCCGGAAGCCATTCCACGGTATTTAGTTCCTCTCTTTTTAACCATTTTGCAGCTTCATGCTCCAAGAGCTCCAGGTTACCCTTTACGATCCTGCATGAAAAACACTGCATATGTAGATGAAAATCCGGATAATCGTATTCTACGGTATCAATTAACTTGTCAATCTCAATTTCCGTATTCAGCTCCTCCAGTATCTCTCGCTTCAGGGCTTCCCGGGGAGTTTCCCCGGGTTCTATCTTCCCACCGGGGAATTCCCAGCCATCCTTGAATTTTCCATAGCCTCGCTGCGTTGCGAATATTTTGCCTTCTTTCATTATCACTGCGGCAACAACATTGACTGTTTTCATGTAGTCATCCTTTCTCTCATCACAATTTCTGCGCTTCACAAACTCCGGTTCAGAATTCACCAAGTCGATCCACAAAATGCTCCATCTTTTCTCTGGTGTTTTGCCGTTGGCTTTCCTCCACTATGCGCTCTTTTTCTTCATCCGACATTTTGGAGAATCTTTCCATTGCCTTTTCATTTGCCGCCAGATTCAGTCCGAAACCAATTGGCAGTTCTCCGCCCTGTCCAACACTCCATTTATTCTTTTCTTCCATCGTTCCCGCTCTCCAATCATTGCATTATCAGTAACTATTGCGTGTCTGTTAACTGCTGCTTTTATAGTATCTCTGTTTTTAGACGGATTATTCCACTATTGTAGCACGCAGTCTTTTCCAATACAAGAAGCTCAAGTAGGGAATGAAATACAGCGTTAGAGTTCACTTTTTGTGAGAATATAACAGTTTATGTTCAGATGAAGCTGCAGAGTCTGCGATTTTCCACTTGTAAACCATGCGAGAATCTACTATAATAAACTTTATCTATCGGACAGCGCTTATCAGTTGCTGTCTTAACCTAACAAATGAATCCAGGAGGCACACCCTTGAAAAAAGAGATGATTATTGTTCTTGACTTTGGCGGTCAATACAATCAGTTAGTTGCCAGAAGAGTACGAGAATGCAATGTTTATTGTGAGATTTACTCTTACAAAACAGATTTAGAAAAAATCAAAGCGATGAATCCAAAGGGAATCATCCTGACAGGCGGACCCAACAGCTGCTATGAAGCAGATTCTCCGACCTATTCCAAGGCATTATTTGAGATGGGTATTCCGGTACTGGGACTTTGCTATGGCGCACAGCTTATGATGCATGTTCTTGGCGGCAAGGTAGAACAGGCTACGGTTCGAGAATACGGCAAAACAGAAGTATTCATTGACAAAACTTCTTCTAAAGTATTCGAAAATGTATCTCCATCCACGACCTGTTGGATGAGTCATTTTGACTATATCTCCCAGGTAGCACCGGGATTTGAGATTTCTGCTCATACGGCAGACTGCCCCGTTGCCGCTGCAGAAAATGCCGCACAGAAGTTATATGCCATCCAGTTCCACCCGGAGGTTCTTCACACACAGGAAGGAACCAAGATGCTGGGCAACTTCGTAATACATGTGTGCGGTTGTGCAGGTGACTGGCGCATGGATTCCTTTGTGGAAGAATCCATCAAAGCAATTCGTGAAAAAGTCGGTGATGGAAAAGTACTCTGTGCTCTTTCAGGCGGTGTGGATTCTTCCGTTGCTGCCGTTATGCTCAGCAAGGCCATCGGCAATCAGCTGACTTGTGTATTCGTAGACCATGGTCTTCTTCGTAAGGATGAAGGCGATGAAGTGGAAGCAGTCTTCGGACCGTCCGGACCATATGATCTGAACTTCATCCGTGTCAATGCACAGGAGCGCTATTATAAAAAGCTCGCAGGTGTCAGTGACCCTGAGACAAAGAGAAAGATCATCGGTGAAGAATTCATCCGTGTCTTCGAAGAAGAGGCGAAAAAAATCGGAACCGTCGATTTCCTCGTACAGGGAACCATTTACCCTGATGTTGTAGAAAGTGGTCTTGGCGGTGAATCTGTTGTCATCAAGTCACACCACAATGTGGGTGGACTTCCTAAGTATGTGGATTTCAAGGAAATCATCGAACCACTTCGTGATCTGTTCAAGGACGAAGTTCGGAAAGCCGGACTGCAGCTTGGCATTCCGGAAAAACTGGTCTTTCGCCAGCCATTCCCTGGTCCTGGACTTGGTATCCGCATCATCGGCGAGGTAACCGCAGAGAAAGTCAAGATGGTACAGGAAGCTGATGCCATCTACCGGGAAGAGATGGACAAAGCAGGCATGAACAAAACCGTTGGTCAGTACTTCGCTGCGCTCACAAACATGAGAAGCGTCGGCGTTATGGGTGATGAACGTACCTATGATTATGCCATCGCACTTCGTGCAGTCAACACCATCGACTTTATGACCGCCGAAAGCGCAGAAGTACCGTGGGACGTCCTGCAGCGTGTTACCAGCAGAATCGTAAATGAAGTAAGCCATGTAAACCGTGTACTTTATGATCTGACGGGGAAGCCACCAGGAACAATTGAGTTTGA
>JAQUUB010000078.1 GCA_028694115.1 Lachnospiraceae bacterium | reverse complement strand
TAACTATTCTTCTTTCCCTGATTAAAGCTTGTTTTGAATTAAATTTTTATTGTAAATGTTATCCACCTCATTCGCTATCAGCGGTTTGCTAAACAAATAACCTTGAATATAATCACAGTTGCTCTGCTCTAACTTCTTAAATTTACTAAAGTCCTCAATCCCTTCTGCAGTAATTTTAAGATTAAGACTATGTGCAAGGGAAATTAAACTTTCAATAACCTTAATACTTTCATATTCCAGAAATTTGTCAATCATTGATTTGTCTAATTTGATTTTATCAACCGGAATGTATGTGAGATAATTGAGTGATGAATAACCGGTTCCAAAATCATCTAACGCAATTTTAAATCCATACCTTTTGAGTTCCTCAAGAAATTCCATGGTCTGAACATCATTCTCAAGAAGTATGCTTTCCGTTATTTCTATTTCAAGATATTCCGTTTTTATATTGTATTCTTTCAACAATTGTCTCACATAATCAAGATAACCTTTATCTCCCAATTGTTTACAGGAATAATTAATTGCAACTATTTTTTCACCTAACCCTTTATTTTTCCAATCAGCCATCTGTTTAATCGCTTCTTTTACTACCCATCTTCCGATTTCAATAATGTTGCCTCTTTCTTCCGCAACCGGAATAAATTCTGCGGGGCTTATGGAATAATTTTTTAATCTGAGTAACGCTTCAAACCCTACAATCATTCCCGTTTTCACATCCACTTGAGGTTGATAATATAAACAGAATCCGTTTTCTTTTATTGCCTTTCGTAAAATATCTTCTATTTCTTTCTTTGATCTTATCTCATTTTTCATATCTTCATGATAATAAGTACAACTGTTTTTTCCATTATGTTTTACTTTATACATAGCTGTATCTGCATTCATAATCAACTCATTAATATTGGCACTGTCTTTTGGATAAAATGTGATTCCCATGCTGAAATTAATGTAATTTTCTATTCCCTCAAACGAAAATACTTCTGATAATTCATTTTTTATTTTTTCTACATAACAATCTGCATTTTCAATGGTAGTAACATCCTTTAATAATACCAAAAATTCGTCTCCGCCCATTCTTGCAGCAAACATCTTTTTATCGTTAATGCTTCTCAAACGGTCCGCTATTTGTTTTAGCAATTCATCGCCGTATACATGTCCCAATGTGTCATTGATACTTTTAAAATCATCCACATCAAATAAAAGAACTGCCCCTTTGGCATTCTTTTTTAATTCTGCAGAAAGTGTATCTATGAATTTCATTCGATTCGGCAAATGAGTCAGATAGTCATGATTTGCATAATATTCAATATATTCTTCTTGTTCTTTCATCGTAGTGATATCTAAAAAAATACCATATATTTTATTGAATTCTCCGTCACTGCTCTTAATACCTTTCCCTCTGATTAAAATCCAACGTCGCTCACCTTTAACATTTGTCGGTACCTGAATATTAATTTCCGCTTTCTCCCCATCTATGTATTTTTTTATTTCTGTTGATACCGTTTTCCTATAATCGGGATGAATCACATACTTCAATATATATTCTAAATTCCCACATTCTGGTATTGATTTATTTATAATAAGTTCAATATTCTTAGATATTAAAAGCTCATTCGTATCTAGGCACAATTCCCACACTGCACTGTTTGTACCTGAAATTGCTATATCATATTTTTCATATAGCAAATTAATCTCCTTGTCATGTTCTTGCATAATATTATATTGCATCTGCAATTCTTCTTCCGATGCCGTTAATTCCTCGTAGGTAGCCATAAGTTCATTGTGACTATCCTGAAGTTCTTTTTGCATTTTTCTTCGCTTAATATTATCTATGATTAGTATGACTGCCAATATACTAAGAAAAGCGAATACTACTTCAATCATAATAATATATTTTTTATATTTCTCCAGGGGATTTATTTTCTTATTAATTAAAATAGCTCCGTCAGGAATTAATTTCTCATTGATATTATATTTTTTAAGAATCTCATAATCAAAAATATAAAAGTACGGTGTCTCTTCTATTAACATCATGGAATCAATTGATTTTCCTGCAAATACCTCCATCACCAACTCCGCAGCTCTTATTCCAAATTCCTCATAATCGATCATTTTGCCACCAAGCAGTCCGACTCCGACTCCTCCAGCACTGATACGATATACCGGAGTATTCGTATGTTTTTTGATTAATTGGAACTGCTTATCCAGACTCAAGTATTCTCCTGTAATATCTTGATTCATATCCAGAAACAAAAGTATTGTATCCTCACCAATTTCTTCCAGAATGGTTCCAAATTCATCATAAGAATAATCTGATACATTCAACATCTTAATTTCCAGATTATCAAATTGTGTATGGATCGCTTCGATTTGTTTTTGGTCGCCCTGACCAGTGATACTATTATCAACAATTGCCACCACTTTTGTTGCTTTTTCATTTAAATATTTAGCCAATTTAATATTATCTAGCAACGCGGCTTCTTCAATAATACCCGTCATATATGGATTTGAAGCTGCCTTTTCTGCTCGTTCTCTGTCATTAATTCCAATGAAAATGATTGGCAATCCTGAAAACAGCTCCTCTTGATAATCCATTGCAAATTGCAATGCAGCATCGTCTGCTACAATTACAGCATCATAGGTCGGACTGTTATTCAATTTATATTTTAGACTTACGTAAAAATTTGCAATGTTTTCATCGGAGGAATATCTTTTTGTATCCATATATTCCATTTCAAGGTTCACATTGTTTTTATTGAAAACCTCTTGTAATCCTCTGATTTCATCAGGAACCGTTATAAAACTTTCACTATAGGAACTGATAAATAAAACATTCTTTTCCTGTTCCGGCGATGCATAAACTTTATAGTTAGTAATAAAAAGAAAGAAAATCATTGACCCTATTAATAGTAATTTATAAACGAAACCATTCATTCCACTATTTTTCATAAACGCACCTCCGTAAAAGCATCTTATTAGAAACATTACCCAGTCATTTATCATCTATTAATTATTTGAGAAATATAATACCTTCATAAAAAATTATTAGACAATTATACCAAATTTTACTAAATAATTCTACATAATGCGTATATTTTCTACAAAAAACGCATCCATATATTATGAATGCGTGAATTTAATACCTATTCAGTTATCACTTAAACAAAAGGATAAATGGTAATTACTTAGATGCCTTATTCCGTAGAAATATACCATCCACCATCTATATAGACTAAAACATACATGACAGTTTCTGTATCTGACTCTCCAGCAGCCGCCTTTGCAGTAATATTGCTTAATACGTACTGCATCACCCCACATAGCAGAAATGTAGACAGTAAGGTTTCTGCTATTAATATTGCAAAAGCACGAGAATATCTGATTTTTTCCAAAAAACTAAACAAATCAGCACTTGTAAGCAGATTCAGCGAGCAGCATCACTTTATCTTTTGGAATTGCAATGATCTTTGGGTAATTTTTCAGTAATATATACTCTTTTTTCGAAATTTCCCATCGTATCTGATTTTCGGCTCCGTTAATCCTTATCATCAGAATCATTGTAAACACACTTTCTATTACACTCTCAATCTGATATTCAAACAAGTATGCATTCTCGCAATCAATGAAATCATGAGCTGGTATCATTTGTTTCGCTCTGATTCCAAGATATGAGTATCCCTTTTCATGATCCACAACCGGAATTTGTATCCCATATCCCGGTGTCTGAATGAATCCATTTTCATATTTAACCGGCAGAATATTTTTGCATCCGGTCAATAAAGCATCCGAATAAGTGCGTGGCTTCTGGTATAAATCCTGTTTTTCTTTGATATTTTCACTTCTTCCATTTTCAATAACTAAAACACGGTCACTTATCCGGTATACCTCATCCCGGTCATGTGATACAAATAATACTGTTTTCCCGATCTTCTTAATAATTGATGTTACTTCCAGTTCCATCTGCCATTTTAAATGCGAATCCAGAGAAGAAAAAGGTTCATCCAACATAATGATTTCTGGCTCTGATGCAATCATCCTTGCCAGAGCACACCTCTGCTTTTGTCCTCCTGACAACTGCGAAGGATAATGATTCTCAAGTCCGTTCAGATGCAGAGATGTGATTACGGAATCCAGTTGGTCTCTTTTATCCTTGGGCATGACTGTCAGAATATTTTTGCTTACCGTCATATTGGGAAATAGTGCGAAATCCTGAAATAAATAACCAGCATGTCTTTTCTGCGGAGGTAAATTGATCCCTTTCTCTGAATCAAAAACTGTCCTGCCATCAATTTTTATAATTCCATTATCTGGTTTCTCTATCCCCGCAATGCAGCGGAGCGTCATGCTCTTTCCACTCCCAGAAACACCAATAATTGCCAACGTTTCATTTTCTATCTCAAATTCTACATCCAAAGAAAAGTGACCAGCCTTCTTTTTGATTTTGCAGACTACAGACATATCATCTCTCCTTTCCAAATGAAATCCTTTTTTCAAAGATATTGACGCCCAACATGACTATAAAAGAGATAACAATATTAATCAGTACCCATTGCATTGCCTGTGCATCCTGATTGGTTTTCCAAAAATAAGCTACCGTTGTTGATATGGTAGCTGTTTTATTTGCAATATATCCAGCCACCATGCTCGTTGCCCCATATTCACCCAGACCTCTTGCAAATGCAAGAATAAAACCCGCACTGATTCCAGCTTTACAATTTGGAAGCAATATTCTCCAGAAAATATAGGTATTGGAAAGGCAAAGTGTTTTCCCTGCCGAAATAATGTTCTGATCAAAAGCCTCAAAAGAACTTCTTGCTGTCCGGTACATGAGTGGAAAGGTAACAACAACAACTGCAAGGATGGCTGCATACCATTTCATGGTCAATGTTACTTGAAAATACTTGTAGATAAGCATCCCAAGGCTGCTTTTGGGCGAAATTAATTTTAATATCATAAAACCTATGACAGTCGGCGGCAGTACCATAGGAATCGTTAGAATCGTGTCGACGACTCCCTTCAGACTCCCCGGAAGCATTGCAACATAATAAGCAAAAAGGATACCGAGGAAAAATGTAATAACCGACGCCACAAGTGAGATTCTTAATGAATTCCATAAGGGAAATAATTCCATACCGCCGCCTCCTTCCATAAGGTCTCTTACTGATTTATTTTTTAGGTACAATCAGCACGACCTGATTCTCCAGAAGATCTATTTTCGTTTCATCTGCGGCAAAACCGCCCTCACTTAATGCTTTCATCTGCTTGGTAGCTGCCGAAAAGAAAATATCTGCCTCTGCTCCTTCTTCAATCTGCGTCTTAAGAGTTCCACTAGAGTCAAAGTTTGATACAACTTCTATATCCGGATATTTCTCCATAAAAGCATTCTGAATTAACGTCAAGGATTCTGTAAGACTTGCTGCTGCAAAAACATTAATGGTGCAAGGCTCTCCCGTATATTCCATTTCTTCTGGTGACGTATCCGTTGCCACCTTAAATCCGATTTTTTCAAATTCCGCCAGAGATTCCTCCGTTAACAAATAATTCAAGAAAACTTTCGACGCCTCCTCATGTTTCGTTTCTTTCAGCATGGCAATTGGGTAAATAACTGGTGTTTCTAATGATCCTTCCGGAGCCGTGCAGACTACTGTTACCTTTTCTGAAGTTGCAGCATCGGTTGCATAAACGACTCCACATTCTACTGCTCCTTCTTCTATCTGGGAAAGAACTTCCTTTACATTCGTACCAAAAGATATTTTATCCTGAATTGCATCCCAGAATCCTAGGTTTTCAAATACTTCCTGAGAATACTGTCCCACCGGAACATCTGAATTTCCAAGTGCTATTAAAGATACTTTATCTGTATTTACATCCTCAAAACTCATAATATCTTCGCTTGGAACTTCGGTTGCTTCTTCTGTTGTTTCTGTCTCCTTAGCTTCTACAGTCTCCTCCGTTTCTATCGAAGCACTTTCTGCTGTACCTTCTTCCACCACTGCTGCTTCTGTAGAATCCGTTTTTGCTGTTTTCGAAGAACAGGCAGTAGTAAAAAGCATTGTTCCTACAATCCCAAACGTTAATATTCTTCTTAATAACTTATTTTTCATAATTTTCCTCCTTTTTAACAGAAACATGTTTCGTTTTGTTATGTTCTTTAATGTTATGTTTTGTATTGTTTGAAGAGATTAATGCCATGGGACTATATGATATATCCGATATGGGAAAGAGGATCTTATAGTTCCTCTTCCTGTTCTTTTTTTATTTCATTGCTGTGTTCTTCGAGCTGCATAAGGAGCAGCTTGCACAGTCAGACGGAGAACAACCCATTCTCCCAACATCGATTTTCTGAATTGTGAACCCCGTTTCTTTCATTGGGAACACCCTTTCCTCATCAGAAGTAATGGTTACCTTATCCTCGTTCAGATCAAAAAATATTTTCATTGGTTTTTTTATCATTTCATCATCCTGCAATGGATGCATTTTTTCTTCTGGCTTAAGAATCAGAAACTCTTCCTGTTTCGTCTGCACCAAAACTTTATTTTCAACAGTCGAAAATCCTACCAATCTTTTTTTTTCGTCAAAACGGACCGAATTACTGTCTGCATGAATTCCTACCGATTCCGAATCGAAAGCAGTGAACTGTCCAATTGGTGTATTGATCACAATTGGAAAAAACGGTTCTACCGATTCCAAAGTTCCGTCTTCATATAATGAAAAACCGATTCCTGTCTCAATCTCTCCCGCCGTAGTATTCAGATTCACTTTTTCACCAGGATAGAGTGTGATACTTTTTATACAACCACTTTTATAAAAGCAGATTCCGTTCAGATATGCGGTAAATGAAGCAAAATCAAATTCAAAGGAAAGAGGTATGTTGAACTGTTTTTCTTCCTCCTCTGACCAAAAACCACTGATTTGTCCATCTGTTATAAATATCCTGTGTATTTCTCCGGTTGGGAAAAAGGTAATATACTCGGCCGGAAGGGTTCCGATGGGTGTCTCTAGTTCCGACTGTTCGTCAAGCATTACCGCTTTGATCATTCCGTTTTTGTAAAACTCTACGGAAGGTTTTTTCTTTCTTCTTGGTGTTTCTGTATAGGCCGGGACAATCTCACCAGCATGTGTGACAATCATGTTCTTTTCATTTAGATTGACACTTTCCAATTCTCCGGATTCATACGTCTGATATCCAGTGACTCCACCAAATATTCCTTGCTGCATTTGAAGTTGCGTATCATCAATCATTCGATAGTTCATTCTGGTACCTCCTTTAACATTGTTTGTGTCGAATCACGGCAAGATGACTGGAATCTGTTTTTTCAGATTCTGTCTTAAATCTTGCATCTTTTTCAATCCATGGTGGGATATGCGCACATTTCAAACGTAGTTCCATAAAAGGGGTGGATTCAAAGAACGGAAGCAACACTTTTTTCGTAGACAATTCCGGGTCACTTTCCTGAACTTTAATCATATCCAGATAATAAATTCCAGGAACCTCTGTCTCAACTGGTACCGCCTTCTTTGCAATCTCCTCCTTTTCCTTTTCCTGTCTGTCAAAATCCTGTAGATCTTCAAAAATGCCATCCAATGCTTCTTCATTATTACTGTCCACCTGAAAAATTTTGAAACCAGCCATGTCAAAAGCCGAATACGAAATTCCAGCAATATATTGAAAAGCAACTACATTACAATCCTTTAGCAGTTCAATGAGTTCACTGATATCTTTTCTGATCTGAACCGGCGAGGATGGAATGATTTTCTGAAAATCTCTTTTTTCGGTTATATGGTATCCAGTTTCATTTTTTTCTATTATCTCAAAAGAACTACACTGATAAAAATCGTCCGGAATTCCTTGTTCATTCTGAAAAACTGCTATTTTTTTCATATTTACTCCCATCTGCATGCTTTAGTCATGCAAAAATCCTTATTCATACTCAATTACATTGCCATGTATTAATTTTGCCAGAAATTCTGCAACCTCATATTCTGCATCTTCCATATCCAAATCATCATGCTTCCTTAATAGTTCTGTTAATTCAATTGTATCAGAACCTTGTTCCAGTTTTTCCCATAAATAAAGACATGTCTCATTCACTGACGGAAGTCCCAGAAGAGAACCTTCTTCACTGTCATTTTCCAGAAAAATACAGAATTCTCCGCCAAGCTCTCTTAAAATATATCCTTCCTTAATTATGATTTTTTTTAAATCCATATGAAATCTCCTAAACATACCTTTTATTTTCTTTAGAAAGTGTTTTTGACAATATCTCCATCGCCTTACCAATTTGTTTTCTGTCTAGTCCTGTATGAAATTTTGATTCACATGCCTGAATAAAATCATACATATTGCAATTGCCCGCCCTCTCTCCAATTCCAAAAAGTGTGCAGTCAATAAATTCTGCTCCCATATTGGCCATTTCCAGCGAATTGGCTATCGCCATACCAAAATCATTATGTTCGTGAGCTTCAATACTAAGTGCAGTATGTGATTTGATTTCTGAAACAAGGTTTCCTGCTTTGAGAGGAGTAAAAATCCCGACAGTATCAGCAAGACGGATGGTCCTTGCTCCAAGCTCTTCTCCTAGCAACGCCAGTCTGATCATAAATCCAATATCTGCCCTAGAAGAATCCTCAAATCCTAGTGTTACACTGACTCGGAAATCATTTGCTATTTTCATACACTCTGCAAGCTGCTTTTCCACCCATGCCTTATTCTTATTTAATTTAGAATAAATCTGTACATAGCTTACTGGGACAGCAACATGTACAATATCCGGTTTCTGGTGACAGGCTTCCATAACATCATCTGGATTTAATCTTGCCCATAAAGAAATCTGTGCATTCTTTTTATCTCTCATGATTTCTCGAAGATATTCTCGCCCCTCTGTCTTTCTGTCATAGATTCCGACCTCGATCTCATAAGCACCAATTTGATCCAGGCAAAGAGCTAATCTAATCTTATCCTCAGGCGAAAATACGATACCCGAACACTGTTCTCCATCACGCAATGTAGTATCCACAATTCTAAGTGCTCTTCTCATTTTTCCCATACCTTTCTACGATTTTAATAAACTCTTGATCGGTGATATCCATTCCATTCAATCTGCTTTGGTGTTTTACTTCCTCCAATATGTTTTTTAAATCGTTTTGATTGATTCCGGTAAGATTTAATTCATTCAGTTTGTAGGATACCGAATTTTTTCCCGCATGTTTTCCAAGTATGATTTTTCTCTCCAGTCCCACCAGTTCCGGTGCATAAGGCTCATAATTTGTTGGCTTTTTTAGGATGCCATCAACATGAACACCTGATTCGACATAAAAAATCTTATCTCCCAAAACCGGTGTCATAGGTGCGATCGAAATTTGAAAATTTTCTTCAATCCAGTTTTTGATCTCTTTCATTTCACAAAATGTTTTATTTATCATATATCGTTCCAAAACATGAAGTGCAAGTATGATCTGTTCCGTAGCAGCTTTATTCCCGATTCCGAGCATACTAGAGACTACTCCATACCCCTTATTCTGGATAAAAAGTACTGCAATTGCAGTAGCACAATGATAAGTATCTTCCGGACATAGAATCAGCTGATTTAGATTATATTGAGCCTTCAGTGCTTCGATACCGGCATTTGCCCCTCCCAGAATCAGATTATCCAGACCAATTACTTTTATCAATCCCTCTTTACTTCTTGCTTCACCCTTCAAAGGGTCTTCCAGATCATTAATATGATAGGTTGCTATTTCTTTGTCTCTATGTTGTTGTTTTGGTACAAAAAAATATTTTATGTTCTCATCCTCTGATGGAAATATGCCATTCATATACGATGCAGGATCTATCTCCAGATAGTATTGAAAACCATCCGGAAGATTTCCCTCCAAAGTATAATAAGTATTAATGGAAATCTGTAGGTTTTTAATTCCTATTTTCCCCATTAATTCGATAAAGCCGTATATCTTTTCCTCATTCAAATTATAGTCATCCAGCATGCTAAGTGTAGCATCTATAATTCTTATCATAGATATACCTCCTCTCTTCGGGAACCTGCTTTTCCCAAATTTTCCACCAGCGGGCAAAACATATTCTCTAAATCATTAAATCTACAACTGGCTTTCCATTTTCAAAATGTTCATCAAAAATCCTTTCAACATCGTCTTCTGTTACATTGCCATACCATACGCCTTCTGGATAAACTACCACAATTGGACCCTTCTCGCATATTCCAAAACAACCCGTGTTATTTAATACTACTTCTCCAGAAAGATCCCTATCTTCTATCTCCTGCATAAATGCCTGAACCAGATCGACACTTCCTTTTTGAAAGCAGTATCCCTTCTGCTGACCATTAATTCTGCAGCTTGTGCAGACAAATACGTGATACTTTGGCTGAACCATATGTTTTTCCTCCTTTAAATTTGATTAACGGCTTCAAGAATTGCTTTTTCTATTTTATTATAAGTGGAAATTGTTTTAATTCCCTTATCCTTAAGCCTTACTTTAGGTGAATCTCCAATTCTCATTGCAATGACAGCATTGCAGTCCTCCAATGTCTTCATCAATTTCTTAATTTTATCTGCTTCATCCTCACAATAATTAGTTCCAGAACAATATTTCTGGACATTGCGCTTCTCTATAAATCGGATTTCCCCATCCATATAATCATAAATATAAAATTCCTCCGCATGTCCAAAATGTAGGTCGACATTAATACCACTTTTAGAGGCTACTGCAAAACGTAGCTTTTTACCCATTTGTTTTTCTGTCTTTTCACTTAAAAAACCTGAAAGATCAACTGAAACATCATTGTCAAGAGTTCCAATTGCATCTGCCCGGCATTGCTTACAGTGAAACATCTGTTTCATGATTTTATTGCATTCCGTTCTTAATTGTTTAATTTCAACGTTACTTACCATTGGAAGATGTTCGAAAACGCTACCTTTCACTGGAATCATCTGCATAATATTGGTAATATAAATCCCCATATCCTTACAGGTCTTTACCACCTCCGGAATATGGTTCTCATTAATTCCTTTCAGCGTCACAATATTTACCTTGCAAATAATTCCATTTTCTAATAAAATCCGCAGTCCCGACATTTGATTTGACACCATGATTGCTCCTGCAGCTTCTCCTTCATAACGACTTCCCAAATAATTAATATGTTTATAAATTTTTCCGCTTATTTTCGGATCAATGGCACTCATAGTAACCGTAACATGCGAAACACCAAGCTCCACCAATTCCTTTGCATAAAACGGAAGCATCAGGCCATTCGTTGAAAGACAGAACGTAACATCCGGATCGAACTCACGGATTAGTTCCAGCGTTTTTTTGACCTCAGGATAATTTGATGCCAGTGAGTCTCCTGGTCCTGCAATTCCGACCACTGTCAGATTCGGCATTTTTGCTTTTACTGTTTTATAACGTTCCAATGCCTCCTCTGGCGTCAGAATATTGCTGGTGACTCCCGGACGACTCTCATTCGGGCAATCAAACTTTCGTACACAGTAATTACATTGTACATTGCAAGCCGGTGCCACAGGCAGATGAATTCTTGCAAACTTATGTCCTGCACAGTTATAACAAGGATGCTCCATTGTCTTTTTGAGCATATTCTCTGAAATTTCTCCTTTTTTGCTTATTTCTTTTTTTCTTTCTATAAGCGTATCTTTATAATATTCATCATATAATTTATCTCGGAAGGTTGTTTCCGTGACTAATAGCAGGGAATTTGTAATTTCATCCAGAAACGAAAGTGATCCTTTATAACCCAGCATGCGTAACCTTTGACCACCAATTCTGTCATGGATTGGAAACGCTCTTCTTACAAGTGGGAGATGGAGTTCTTCCTCAATTCGTCTTCCGTCTGAATTGCCAATCATAACATTCGCCTGATATCGTAATGCTGCTTCCTCGATTTCTTTGAAATCCGCATCATCCATAATGACATAATCGTCAACAAAATATCGTCTGCCCATATCTTCTATAGTTTCTTTCACATATTCCTTTAGCTCGGGAAATACGCTTCCGGTTGCGGCTACAACTGCCATAATTCCATTTTCAGCACATAGTTTTACGGTAGAAATTACAAATTCAGGTTCTCCGAAAACAACGGCACGTCCGGCAGAATTATATTTATGAGAGTCAATCATTGCATCCAGATATCTGCTGCGTTCTTCCATAATCTCAACCGGAATCTCTTTTCCTGATATTTCTGATAATGTTTTATAAAATAGATCCGTCGCACAAAGACCAATTGGAGAAGGTATTCTGATGATCGGAACCTCATATTTCTGTTCCAGTGTTTTAGCCGGTGATATCGTGGTTTCATCATTAGAAATCTCAATCGTCACTCTGGCACCACCCATCTGAAGAATTTCTTCAATAGAAGTCCCTCCTTGCGGAAGTCTAGAATACTCCTTTTTAAATCCCCCGTCCAAGTTTAATGAAATGTCCGGAAGAAAAACAGCATCTATTCCAAAATCCATAAATGCTTTTTTTATATATCGAATATCAGCCGGACTTTGAGGTGGAAGAATTACATTGACCTTATCATTTTTTTCCCGATTCAGCTCCAGCGTACTCACAATGGCATTTAACGCTGCCATATATCCTTCATACTGTGTTCCACCATATCCCGGTGATGCAATCGGAATAATGGTCAGATTCTGATGCTCGGGATTTTCTTCATAAAACCTTTCAATAATTCCTGGCACATCTTCTCCGATAGTTTCCGCCAGGCAGGTTGTCATAATGCCAATTACTCTGGGATGATACAATTGAATCAGATTATTCAACCCTTTTTTTAAATTTGATTCTCCTCCATATACGGTACCTTGTTCAGTCAATGAAGAGGAGGCTATATCCACTGGCTCATTATAATGAGTTGCCATATGCCTGCGAATGTAGGTTGCACATCCTTGTGAGCCGTGAAGGATTGTCATACATTCTTTTAACCCATAAAATGCTGTAGATGCCCCCATTGGCATACACATCTTACAGGGATTTGTATTTAGATTTACCAGTGATTTTACCGCTGTTTTCATAGGCATTCCTCCTTCACAAGCCTCCACACAGGACTGTTCATACTTTCATTGATCTCTTTTGTAAAATTATAGACACCTTCAAATCCGGCAAGTGCATGCTTTCTTTCATGATTATGATCACAAAAAGCAATTCCCAGTTTGTAGGCGAGCGGCCTTTCTTTTACTCCACCAACCAGAATATCTGCCCCCTTTTGTCTGGTAAAAGCCTCCAGTTCTGCCGGGTTGGCATCATCCAGTATAATGGTGTCTTCGTCAACAAGACTTTCGATAATTTCATAATCTTCTTTTTTTCCAGTCTGGGTTCCAACTACTACGGTTTTCATTCCCATAGATGCAAACTGCCTGATCAGAGAGATTGCTTTAAATCCTCCGCCAACATATATGGCTGCCCTCTTCCCTGTCAGATTATTTTTATAAAGTTCAATAAATTCCTGCATTTCCTCCGTTTTTTTCCTGCAGAAATCCACAGCCCTTTTTCGTGCTTCCTCATCTTTCATTGCTTCTGCAATGTGAATCAAAGATGCTGTGGTATCCTCAATACCAAAAAAACTAACCTTTATATACGGTATTCCAAATTCTTCCTCCATACGGTTTGCAAGATAAGTACTAGAGCCTGCACACTGCACAATATTCAAAGTTGCATTTGGAGCTTTTATCATTTCTTCATAGCTGGAATCACCAGTAAATGATGAAATCACTGGAATTCCTATCTTAGTCAGATAATTTTTAATAATCCACATTTCTCCAGCCAGATTATAATCTCCAAGAATGTTCACACCCTTCGTTTTTTCTTCTTTTTTAAAGGGACTGATTACTTGCATGATAGCATCACATGCCATTCGATATCCAGTAGACTTATTCCCCGAAAATCCTGGTGATTTTACCGGAATGACCGGTATTTTATATTTATTCGACATTCTGCTGCATAACGAATCAACATCATCCCCAATTACGCCAACTATACAGGTTGAATAGACAAAAATAAGTTTTGGATTTTGTTTTTCTACTAATTCATTGATTGCCTTCTCCAGTTTACCGATCCCACCAAATATGATGTCGGTCTCTCTTAAATCTGTACAAAAGCTATTCCGATAAACATCCTCCCCGCTTGTCAAACTTCCACGAATATCCCATGTATAACTGGAACAGCCAATTGGTCCATGAATAATATGATAAGCATCCGTAATCGGATTTAATACTACTCTTGCGCCACAATATACACAGGCACGCTGGCTGACGGCTCCCGAAACTGAGTTTGAATCACAATGCATTCCATCACCGGAACACCCTCCTGCTCGTTTTGTAAGAATAAACTTCTCTCTTTCCCCAAGAATATCAGTACGCTTAATTTCAGTCATTGAGAACACTCCTTTCGTATATTTACAGCCAAAGAATAGAAATGAAAGATATATATCAGTAGCCGAAAAGATTATTCTTTTCGGCTAAGATTTATATCTGATTCTTCACAAATTTTTATTACATTACTATTTCAAAGTCTTCGTCTGCTGCATCGGTATCGATTCGATCCATCAATACACTTGTGATTTTTTCGACATATCGGATTGCACCTGCATATCCTACCGTTGCCTGAATGGTATTTCCATATCGATCCAGAACTGGAAATCCCATTCTGACAAGTGGAATATTTTCTGCTTTTGCAATTTGCTTTCCATAGGAACTTCCAATTAAAAGATCTACACTTTCATTTTTTATCAGCTGGTGAAGATAGAACAAATCAACATCTGCTTTAATCACAGATTTGGATGAATCTATTCCATGCTCTTCAAAAAGTTTTATGATAAGTTTAACAAATTCGCTTTTTGGCGTTCCTGTAATCACGTATTTGGGTGTAATACCCATTTCAATGCACAGTGCTGTAAAGCCGTAAACAACATCAGGATCTCCATAGATAGCAGCGGTTTTTTCAAACGTATACTGATGGGAATCCAGCATAAGATCGATTAGGCGTCCTCTTTCTGTTTCCAGCTCTGTTGGAACCTCCTGTTTGGAAATCTCACGAAGTGCCATAATATATTTATCCGTAAGCTTCACACCAACCGGCATCGGAATGAGAGTAAACGGTACTTTATAATTCTTATCCAGATAGTCTGCCGGTTCATAGCTTGCAATCTGCCCCATGGCAATCGTCTTTTTTGCTGATCCTAATGCCTTGATATCTGCTGCCTTTGTTCCAACACCTTTTGGAAAGTACTTATATTTTCCTGTCATAGGTGTTTCCAATATTCCTTCATGATCTGGAAAATATAGATAGTCAACTCCCATTAAGGAGGCAATTCTTTTCAATTCCCTATCATCTCCTGGATTTACCCATCCTGGGAAAATAGCTGCTTTCTCAGTTTTTTCCGTTGTCTTTTCCGTCATATAGTTCATAAAACCAACCAGCATATTTGAAAATCCCTGAATATGGGAGCCTTCATACGAAGGAGTACTTGCATAAAGAACTGTTTTTCCTTCTGGAACTTCTAAATCCATAATGTAACTTCCAACGTCATCTCCTATTGTTTCAGATAAGCAGGTAGTATGAACTGCAATAATATCCGGATTATAAAGATCAAATATATTCTTTACAGAAGTCGTAAGGTTACTTCTTCCTCCAAATACAGAAGCCCCTTCTGTAAAAGAACTGGAAGTTGCCATTGCTGGTTCTTTAAAATGACGGGACAGCACTGTTCTATGGTAGGAACAGCAGCCTTGTGAACCATGGCTGTGAGGCATACAGCTTTCTACACCCAGTGCAGCAAACATGGCACCAACCGGTTCACAGGTCTTACAAGGATTGATTGTAATATGTCTGTTTTCCATTAATTCTTTTGGTGTTAAATCAAGCATTAGTTTCCACCTCCAATTTTTCCTGCAAGTAATGGTGCCGTTCTCCAAGGTGGAGTAGTAAGCGCCCATGCATTAGTATATATACTCATCGTAACATCTCGTCCAAAAATCACTGCTCCCTTAAAGCCTGCATAAGGGCCAGAATAATCATAGGAATGGATTTGTCTTGAGGCTACTCCCTGTTTCTGAATGGAATACTTATCCTTAATGCCTGAGAAGAAAATATCTGGTTTCATGGACTGCACTAGTTCATCTGTTTCAAACATATTATAATCATCCACTACCATATAACCTTTTTTCATATCTAAGAACATACCATTGTAAGTGTCTATTTCCACACCTTTTTCTTTTAATTCCAAAAGTTCTTCTTCCGAATATCTCTGATGGAAAAGCGTTTCATCCGGTGATACTGTAATTTCTTCAATATTCTTACTGTCAGCATCTGGTTTAATCTGTGAAATAATGTCACGTCCCTCATAGTCATCCCTGTGAGCAAATTCATATCCGGAAATAATTGTTTCTATTCCAAGGTCTCTGAGTAGCGCCTGATAATGATGAGAACGTGAACCACCGGCAAAAATACCTGCTGTTTTTCCCTTTAACATGGATTTGTAATATTCCATATCCTCCGATATTTCTTCCAATTCTTCCGCTATGACTTCCTCTGTTCTTGCCAGCAGTTCTGGATCATTAAAATATTCTGCCATCATTCTAAGTGATTTACAGGTTGCTCCAATCCCAATGAAGTTTACCTTGATCCAGTCAATACCATACTTAGTTTTCATCATTTCAGCCACATAATTGATGGATCTATGACACATTACCAGATTGAGATCTGCCAGATGTGCATTCTTCATAGTTTCAAAGCTTCCGTCACCAGTAAACACTGTTACCACTTCATAACCAATTTTTTTAAGGATTCTTTCTTCTTCCCAGCCATCACCACCAATGTTGTACTCACCTAAAATATTAACTGAATATTTTTTTGTTGGTCTCTTATCACCAATACCGATTACCTGACGCATCAATCCATTATTTGCAATATGATGTCCTGCTGACTGGGATACTCCTTTATAGCCTTCACAAGAAAAACCAATTGCCGTAATTCCGTATTTCTTTTCTACTCGTCTGGCAACCGCCTGAACATCATCACCAATCAGACCAATTGGACAGGTAGAACAAATAAAAATACATTTTGGATTGAAGAGCTTCATTACCTCATCAATGCCTTCTTCCAGCTTTTTCTCGCCTCCAAAAACAATATCTGTCGGTCTCATATCCGTACAAAAGGAATATGGTATAAAGTTCTGGCCTCCCTCTTCGGCTTTTCCCTTGTTTCTTCTGGTTCCCCAGCTGTAAAATGCACATCCAATCGGTCCATGCGTAATTGTCACTGCATCCTTCATCGGTCCGACAACAACGCCCTTACATCCTGCATAGCAGCAACCCCTTGCCGTTGCTATCCCTGGAACTGTTCTGGTATTGGCAGTAATTGTATCGGATGTCTCTGCATATTCCAGCTGTGTTATATGACTTTTTCTATTTTTAAATACTCGGGAGGAGTATTTTTCCAGTAGATCATCTCTTTCCTTCATCTGCTATTCACCTCCTAATAAGCTTCCTCTGTAGAAACACCATCTCTTACCCTGTATGATTCCATAACAGGAACCACAAATATTTTACCGTCACCTGGATGTCCGGTCTGATTTACATTGATCAGGACATCCACTGCTTCTTTTACTTTATCATCCGGAACAATTACGATAAAAAAACGTTTTGGAATGAGTCTGACCGCTTCCGTAATCGCTTCCCCATGTGTATCCATAGGCAGCTCCCCGGTTGCCAGTACCAGCTTTAAAAGTTCAGGATCAATACTTTTTTTCCCTCTTCCAAGGCATTTACGACAACTGAAGGATGGAAAACCGGCCTCAGCAAGTGCAGTTTTTGTAGCATTTACTTTATTCGCACGAATAAAAGCCATTATCTCTTTCATACTTTATTACCGCCTTTCTACTATAATCCAGCTTTTCCATTACTTACGGTATAAGCTTCCTCCACAGCAGTTACGAAAATACGTCCATCACCGAAGTTACCCTCACCAGTTTTTGCCGTTCTCAAAATAATTTTTATAATCGTATCTTTATCTTCCTCACAGCAGACAATCAAAAGCATTTCTTTCGGAATTTCATCATAGCAGTAGTCATCAACCATAATCCCTTTTTGTCTACCTCGTCCAAATACATCCATTTTTGTAACTGCCGGAAATCCTGCTTCAGCCAACTCTGCCATTACAAATCCAGCTTTTTCTGGTCTTAAAATCGCTCTAATCATTAACATACATGTATCCTCCTTTATCGGTGATTAATCCATAATTCCATATTCCATAAGAATTTCTTCTAGTTCATCAATCGTCATAGGCTTTGGAACGACAAACATTTGATTTTCTTCGATTTTTCTTGCCAGCTCACGGTATTCATCTGCCTGTGGCTCCTCGGGACTGAAATCAATTACTGTTTTCTTATGAATTTCTGCTCTTTGTACTGCATTATCCCTTGGTACAAAATGAATCAACTGAGTTCCAAGTTTTTTTGCAACCGCTTCAACCAGTTCATATTCCCGATCAACCTTACGTGAATTACAGATCAGTCCGCCAAGTCGTACGGTACCAGTTTTTCCATATTTTGCAATACCTTTTGAAATGTTATTTGCTGCATACAAAGCCATCATTTCACCAGAGCATACAATATAAATTTCCTGTGCCTTTCCTTCACGAATCGGCATCGCAAAACCACCACATACAACGTCTCCAAGTACATCATAGAATACATAATCAAGATCATCCGTATATGCCCCAAGCTGCTCTAACAGGTTGATGGAAGTAATAATACCACGTCCTGCACACCCTACACCTGGTTCTGGACCACCGGATTCTACACCACGGATTCCTTTAAATCCAGTCTTTAAGACTGCATCCAATTCAATGTCATCTCCTTCATCTCTTAGGGTATCCAAAACTGTTTTCTGTGCTAATCCACCAAGAACCAATCTAGTGGAATCTGCCTTTGGATCACATCCAACAATCATAATATTTTTGCCCATGTCTGCAAGTCCTGCTGTAAGATTCTGTGTTGTTGTGGATTTTCCAATCCCACCTTTTCCGTAAATTGCCACCTGTCTCATAATCATTCCTCCATTTCTGAAAATAAAAAAGCTCTTTAATCCGTTTTCTAACAGGATTAAAAAGCCACCTCATTGTGAAAAATTGCTTCGTGTTTATCAGTTTGCACTTGATATCAAAATGTTATAATCATAATAAAATAAATAACTTTTTGTAACAATACACGGTTTTTTACAATTATTTCATGAATATTGAATTATTTTTGTGACAATTGCAGTACTCATTTGTTTTCATACTGAATATTTACCAATTAGGAGAACTGTCCGGTTTACAATTCCGACAGCTTATCCGATTGAACCTTTATTTTCACTTCATTAATTTTATTATATCATATTGGGAGTATATTACGATCCATAGTTGTGGATAATAAATCATAATATTCCAAATCGCACTACTATTAAGATTCTCATCGATAATTAAATTATCTAAAGAATTAAAACTTCTCGAATCTAGAAACCAAACAAAATGTTCATCACGAACAGTTTTTGATAGATTGCTATTGTAGTAAAAATAAGGCGTTTGTGATACTTCATCAAAACTGATTTTATAACTATACTCATAAGCTAAGTCTAATGCAGAAAAAAGGGTAAGTGAATTTGCGATTGTTACATTAGGTATATACGGCAATTTCCAATCATACCCAATAGTGGGTTTACCAATACTAATTTTACTCTTTGGCACATCTATTGATATTAGATAATCAACAAATATTCCAATGTAGTGTAAGTTACAAACAGGTGCTGGTGGACCATTATTTGTACCCCAAACGAAACTTAAGAATATAAATTCGTCTATATATTTACTAAACTCTTCATAATTTACTTTTTCAAATAGAATATTATTATTATCTTCAGCAATCTGGTAATTAACGCTAATAAATAATAGCAATTTCATTTGCTTTGCATGATATGATATATTTTTCACAAAATCTAAATAGAGAAATTGAGTTTCTTCATTTAAAAAACTAAATATTACATTAATGCCATAATATCCTTTAGAATATGCTGTTTCTACATATTGACTGATTAATTGATCTTGGAATTCTTTATCTAGTAATGTTCTCATTGATGCTTCTAAAGTAGGCGCTCCTATAGGTGTTAATGTAGTAAGCACCAAGAGAGGGATTGCACCATATTCTTTTGATTTCATTAATATTTCACTATCATCTTCTGATGAAACCGTGCCGTCCTCTTCTGAAACTTGATAATTTAATATAGATATATAAGTCAAATCAGGTAATGTTTTAAGTAATGTTTTTTGTTCAATATAGGGATATGCAAACCCATTTGTGATAACGCTACCATTTGTATTATAACTAATTACTATGGTTTCTCCTGGATAAATATATTCCCAATCAGAAAGAAAGGGATTATTTCTCAATATTTGCATAAGTGATACATTGTAAGTTTCTGCGATATTTTGTAATGTTTCTCCCTCTTGTATGGTATGCACCTGCTTAGGAATTGCAATAACTATAGATTGACCTATCACTAGGTTATATGGAAATTTCAACCCATTATCCTGTATTAGTTTGTCAAAAGTAATTCCATATTTATCAGAAATAGAGTTGATAGTATCTCCTTTTTGAACAATATATATCTCCATAGTCACCTTGATCTGACACTATACTTTGTTATAATTATATGATTAAAAAAGAAAAAGTTGAATTATAATTAATTTACATTTTCTGATAGATTCAATATTTACTTATTTACAACCTACTTATTTATGCATGACATCAACACAACCGTCTCCACATGTGTCGT
>JAQUUB010000077.1 GCA_028694115.1 Lachnospiraceae bacterium | reverse complement strand
GAGACTGTTTGTTTGCTTTCCAAACTTAAATCCAACCATCATATAGAGTTAGAACTTAAGATGGATGAAATGGATTTGACTTCTGTGGAGAATAGAGCAACATACGAAGAAATTTAAGCGAGTACCTTGATTATGATTTCAGGGTACACAACTATACGAATGCACTATATAAAATTTTATCTTTTGTGTCTATTTTTATTAAAGGGGGAAAAACGGATATGCGACCTTATAAAAGGCTAACTTGGATTTGTGGAAGTATTTCATTTCTCTCACTTTCAATTTGTTTATTATTACATTATTTTGTTGGTAATAAATTGGATTTTTGGATAAATATTTGCCTTGCTGTTTTCGGAAGTGCATTACTATCCGCCCTTACATCTCTCATTACTTATTTTCATGAAAAACGTTCTACTCTTGAAAACTTCGTGTACCATTGTAAAAATCTTCTTCATGTCTTGAATAAATATCAAGACAGTATGTCTTTGGAAGAGAAAATGAAATTTTATTTAGATTATCACGACCTTGATAAATCAGCATGGGATGCCGATTATGGAAATATGGACTTCTTTGCTGAGAAGATAACTGGAGAAAGAAAATATATATATGAAAAAATATATCGTCCTATTCTCAGATTCAACCAAGAGGTTAATAAGCATGTCTGGCATTTTAGATGGTATTTTGATGGTAGTGGGAAAAACGAAACTGTAATGGAAATGTTTGTCGAACAATTAGAGCAGTATTTACTATATCGGGATGAAAAAAGTATTCCAACTGACTACGATGAAATGGGAAAACCTATTGCTTTTTGTGAAATAACGAGCTTGGAGCAAAAACTTGTTCGTGAAATATCTCAAGAGTTAAATGGAAAGTATTACAGTATCATGTATAGAAAACAACGTGGGAAATAACCATTTTACACTTTATTTTTTAGAGAAAAATTAATTGATTGTTTGGAACGACAGGACGGTGAAAAAATGAAAAGATCAGAAGACGGATTACATACTGTGGAGAACGAAATCCTTATATATCAAACAGAAGACGGACATACAAAAATTGATGTTAAATTTGAAAATGAGACTGTTTGGCTTACACAGGCACAATTATGCGAGCTTTATCAAACCAGTAAATCTAATATCAGTGAACATATTAAACACATTTTTGAAGAGGAAGAGTTAGAAGAAAATTCAGTTGTTCGGAAATTCCGAACAACTGGGGCTGATGGGAAAAAATATAATACAATCCATTATAATCTTGATATGATTATTTCTCTTGGATATAGAGTGAAATCTAAAATTGCTACAAATTTTCGTCGTTGGGCTACAGAACGCCTAAAAGAGTATATGATAAAAGGATTCACGATGGACGATGAAAGATTGAAAAATCTGGGAGGCGGAAATTATTGGAAAGAATTATTAAATCGTATACGGGATATTCGGTCATCTGAAAAGGTTATGTACCGGCAGGTACTTGATTTGTATGCGACAAGTGTTGATTATACTCCCAAGAGCAGTGAATCCATTGCATTTTTCAAAATGGTACAAAATAAATTGCATTATGCGGCACATGGACATACAGCAGCAGAGGTTATATATGAGCGTGCAGATGCAAGCCAGCCTTTTATGGGATTAAAGAGTTTTTCGGGGGACTTTCCTGTATTAAAAGACATAAGTATTGCAAAGAATTACCTTAATGCTGAGGAATTGAAAATTTTAAATAACATTGTATCAGGATACTTTGATTTTGCAGAAATTCAGGCGATTCGTCATAATCCCATGTATATGGCAGATTATGTAGAGCATCTTGACAATGTTTTAAAAACTACAGGTGAAAAAGTGTTGCAGGGAGCTGGAACGATTAGTCATACACAGGCAATCGAGAGAGCAACAGAAGAATATAGAAAATATCAGGTGCAAAACCTGTCGCCAGTTGAAGAGGAATATTTGGAAAGTATTAAAAATATTCATAGCACTGTGAAAAAGAATGGTAAGAATTGAAAGAGAAATGTCTTTGTATGTAGATGAAAAATTAAAGAGAGTTTTTTAGATACTAGTGCAAATATGAGTTTGGACAACGATAAACATGTTGAGACCGTAGTACTTTTGTCCCACAAGTCACCTGATAGCCATATAGATGTAAAAGTGGAATTTGGAGAAGGTAAGGGGAAGATGCCTTTGGATGCAATTGCAGACCGGGCAAAGAAATATCAACCGAAACCGAAAATCACATATAAAATGATACAAGAGTATGTGGAAAGAAACTATGGGTTTAAAGTACATACTGCATACATTGCAGAAGTGAAACGGTCGTTGGGATTAACAAAGTATGATGCCCCTAATGCGGTAGATGAATTGAAGCAACCCAAAAGGCATCTGCCAAAAGAAAAAGTGGAAGCTACAAAAGATGCACTTAAATACTTTGAGGTGATTTGATGGAAGAAAGTATATTTCAAATTGCAGAACAGATAAATCAATTAAATCAGAAGGCATATGAAGTTTGTTTGCCGTTGGTTGAAGATGTGTGCAACAGAAATGTATCTGAAGATGAATTATCACATTTGCTTGATTATTTACTGGATTTTGCTTGCGACGAAAAAATATTGGTCTTGTATAAAAGAGTGGGCAGGAGATATTTGTATACATATCCGAATTGTATTAAATTTTATATTGAAGCATATAGGGATATGTGGAAAGATGAAGAAAAATAATTTGAAAACAATCTTAAAAATGAACAGAGCTTAAGTTTATGGTGTGATAAAAGTGAGGAGAAGCATATCTAAAAATATTAGAACTTCTCCATATCGTAAGCGATTTGGAGGAGTCCTTTCCAGGTAGACATTTCACACTAGACGGACATTTGGTTGGCTCTATCGGTGAGATAATGGCTGTGATGTATGGCTAAGAAAGTGTCCTAAATGCCAGTAAAGATTTCTAAGAATTGGAGAGATACTATGTTTGGAAAAAAGCATCAGAAAGAAGAATTTGACAAAACAGGCAAACATGCAGTTATTCATGCAAGTATTTGTAATGGAGAACGTGTTGCCGGATTCAAAGATGATAAGTCAGGAAAATTCGAGGAAATCATGCTGATTCGTAATGACAAGGATTTGGATGCATTTATGGAAGAATATGATGTATCGGTGGTAACTAAAGAATGGTAGAATTGCAGATCTCAGGATATTTTTGCAAAATCAAGAGAATAATTGTAGTGAGGAGATGAAGAAGTCATGACAATAGAAGAAATGCTAAAAGGTGAATCAAAGACGGTAGAATTTAAAGAGTCTTTACCAAGCAATAAAGATAAATATATGAAGTCTGTAGTTGCTTTTGCAAATGGTAGTGGTGGCAGTATTATTTTTGGAGTAGAGGATGATACAAGAGTTGTTAAGGGAATTCCGGAAGATATTGCATTTCAGACAGTGGATGCCATTACTAATGCAATTTGTGATAGTTGTACCCCACAGGTTATTCCAAACGTCATATTACAAAATGTAGACGGTAAAATGGTTATTATCGCAACGATATATCCTGGTACTCAGCGTCCATATTATATTACTTCACAAGGCAAGGAAAAAGGAACTTACATTAGAACTTCTGGAACTTCCAGACATGTTGACGGTACACAACTCAAAGAATTAGAATTCGAAGGTTCAAACAGATATTTTGATCAGACGTATTGCGTTGGAAAGACGGTTACGGAAGATGAAATCACTGGTCTCTGCCAGATTATGAAGGAACGAGCACTGGCTGTGTGCAAAACTGATGAAGAACGTGGAATTGTAAAAGATATAACAAAAGGTAATCTTTTATCATGGGGACTTTTAACAAAACGGGAAGATGAGATTTTTCCAACGAATGCTTTTGTGCTTATGACGGAAAATGATTTTCCACAGGCAAGAATCCAGTGTGCTGTATTCAAAGGAAATACTAGAAGTGAGTTCATTGACAAGAGAGAATACGATGGTCCGATATATGAGCAAATAGAGGAAGCATACCAGTTTGTACTCCGTAATATTCATTATGGAGCCACAATCAGAGGATTATATCGAGTAGATAGCTATGAATTGCCAACTGATTGTATTCGTGAGTTGATTTGTAATGCTGTTACCCATAGAAGTTATTTGGATGAAGGAAATATACAGGTGGCATTGTATGATGACAGATTGGAGATTACTTCTCCTGGTATGCTGTTTGGTGGATTAACAATTGAAGATATAAAAGAAGGACGTTCAAAGCCTAGAAATAGAGGAATCGCATACGCATTTGCAGCAATGAAGATTATTGAAAAATGGGGAACTGGTATTCCTAGAATTATTAAGAGCTGCAAAGAGTTCGGCATTCGTGAACCTGAATTTATCGAAATGGGCATGGATATTAGAGTGAATCTATATCGTGACCAGGATGCCGATAAAACGCCGATAAATGCCGATAAAGTGCCGATAAGTGCCGATAAAGTGCCGATAAAGAGTGCCGATAAATCCATGTCAGTAAATGAAAATAAGATAATAGAGTACCTGCAATCAAATAAGACTATTACAAATAAGTTGGTACAGGAATTATGTGGTATCAAGGATACAGCGTCTAAGAACCTTCTTAGAAAAATGGTTGAAAAGGAATTACTTATAGCGGTTGGAGAGAAGAAGTCCAGAAAATACCGTTTGAAGTAGTAGATTAACCATCGGAAGTATTAAAGTAAGGGGAATTGTTCCCCTTATGGTTATGGAGCATAAATCATAGATTTGAAAAAATGGAGGAAAGAACAATGGAAAGAGCATTACAATTTTTGAAAGAAGCACAAACATATTATCTTGCAACTGTTGAAGGTGATCAGCCAAGGGTAAGACCGTTTGGAACAGCACATATTTTTGAAGAAAAGATATATATTCAGACAGGAAAAGTGAAGGATGTATCAAAGCAACTTTCCGTTAATCCTAAAGCTGAAATTTGTGCATTTAAGAATGGAGAATGGTTACGTTTAGCAGGTACACTTGTTGAGGATGACAGACAGGAAGCACGTCAATCTATGTTGGATGCATATCCTTCGCTACAGAAAATGTATTCAGCAGAAGATGGTAACACACAGGTACTTTATTTTAAAGATGCTACAGCTACATATTCTTCATTTACACATGAACCAGAAGTCGAAAAATTTTAATGAAATTATTATCCCGAAAGGCTAATGTGGATGTGTCATATATTATGTTGCAAGGAGATACTGACATCGTGGCATCTACATTATTGGTAAAAGAACTGGTTTGATTTAGAAAATTCAAAGAATACATTGTAAATATTAAATCTCGCACCAATGGTGCGAGTTATGGAGGAGTAATTTGGAAGAGAGAAATAGCAGAGGTAGAGCCACCAAAGAAAAAGCGGTAGCCACTGCCGGAAGTACTGTTTGTAGGCTTGTCCCTTGACCGGAATAGATCAGATATCAAGTTGGCAGATGCTTCTCGTAACATTTGTTTTCCCTTAAAACAATGATAAATTTAAGGAGAAGTAAGATTGCTTAAGGGCATTTACTTCAATCGAAGGTAGCAGGTTGATTTTCCTGCACCTTCGCGTGCAAGTTCACCAGATTTTACCAGCTTGCGCAAAGAGCCTTCGATGGAACTGACACTTAGAGATGGACACAGTTCTCGAATGTCCTGCTTCGTAAATCTTCCGATTTTATTTTGTGTTGCTTTTCTTACCATGTCTATGGCAGGCAGCTTGGTTTCCACAATGGAAAACCTATCCTCGAAATCCTTATATGCTGCCAGAATAATTCCGAGCAAATATTTGATGAACGGAATGGTGTCTTCACCGCCTTCATGCCACCCATCTTGTGAACGACTAAGGGCATCATAATAAAGGTCTTTCGCCTGTGCGATTTTTGCTTCCAGTGAGATGTACTTTCCGACGTAGAATCCATTTCTGTATAAGAGCAGCGTCGTGAGTAAGCGACTCATTCGGCCATTTCCGTCGTTGAAGGGATGGATACATAAAAAGTCGTGAATAAATACCGGTATTGCAATCAAGGGTTCCACTTCCATGTTGCCAATGACTCGATTGTACTCTTCACAGATTCTATCAAGCTTTTTAATGAGGGGGAATTGGTGAGAGAGGCAACTGTTGCAAAATTTGCAACAGTTCAAAACGAAGGAGATAGACGAGTACTATCGAGTAAAATCCCAGCGTGGTGTGCAATTCCGTATATGGGCAACAAGCATTTTAAAGGAATACATCAAAAAAAGGTTTGCAATGGATGATGACCGCTTGAAAGAGTTGGGCGGTGGTGGATACTTTAAGGAGTTACTGGAAAGAATCCGTGATATTTGAGCTTCTGAAAAAGTGTTCTATCATCAGGTATTGGAAATATATGCGACCAGTGTTGATTACAATCCTAACGCAACAGTCTCTATACAATTTTTCGAGCGAGTACAGAATAAGATTCATTATGCTGTTTCCGGTGAGACTACAGCGGAGGTTATTCATCATCGTGCTGATGCAGAAAAGGATTTTATGGACTTGATGACTTTTTCAGGCGACCAGCCTATGCCCCGTGAAGCGAAGATTGCAAAGAACTATCTGGATGAGAAAGAGCTTCGTGCAATGGGTCAGCTTGTTTCCGGGTATCTTGATTTTGCTGAGAGACAGGCAGAGCGTGAGATTCCAATGACTATGGAGGATTGGATCAAGCATTTAGATGGAATCCTGACTTCAACAGGAGAAAATCTTCTGATTGGAAATGGTACCATCAGCCATAATCAAGCATTGGACAAGGCACAGATAGAGTATAAAAAATACAAAGCAAAAACATTAAGCAGTGTGGAGCAGGATTATTTAGATAGCATCAAGCTATTAGAGGAAAAGGTGAAAAAAATAATTCTTATATTGGGTTGAGACGGTAATTTTACGGGTTGAAGCAGTAAGCTTAATTATTGCCTTCGTCACCCAACCCTTACGAGTTGGCAATGGTAAGAATCATGGTATGATGTTTCCTATAACGTAAAAATCAGTGGATATGTTTCTGTAAACGGACAGAGCCAAAAGGTGAAAGGCGGATAATCTAACATTCATTAAAACTCTCGTGCCATTGTGAGTGTGCCGTGTTGATGACAAGGGTTCAGAAGTGAATGCCGAAAAAGACTTGAAATAAAGGGTTTTCCGAGAGTTGGGACTACGATGCAGCAATTCCGACTCTCGGATTTTGGGTTTATGCAGCTTGGAAATTAGCTTAAAATGTGTAGGGGTGCGACGATAGGATTGTTAAGGGAATAAGGTTGAGTTGATGGTTTTAGTATCAATGTAATTTCATATGAGCAAATATCATCAAATATCACTTTGAATCGTCAAATATTAGAAAACAGCTTGAACTTTTGAGCAATGGCTGATAGAATATATTCTGTATATTTGTGTCTATAACCGGAAACCGCAGAGGTGATAAAAATGAGCAAGAACAAAGCGATTGAGGATAATTATATAAGTATTGATGAAGCAGCTCTATATTTGGGAATAAAGCCAGTAACGCTGCGTAACTGGATAAAGAATAAGCCAGATATTCCGGCATACCGTGTAGGTAAGCTATGGAAATTTAAACGCTCTGAATTGGATGCGTGGATAGCCAGCGGGAAAAGTGCAGAATAAACATCGATACCACTTAGGAAGGAAGAATTCACGATGCCGGAAATAAAACTATATAACGATGACTGTATCGTTGCGATGAAAAAAGTAACAGATAAGTCGATTGACCTTATTGTTACAGATCCTCCATACAACCTTGGTAATTTTATGAAAAACCGAGATACCAATCTGAGTAAAATGAGAGACAACTTCTTTGGCTCCGCAGGATGGGATGATATGGAGTTTGATGATTGGGAAAAATCAATGGACGATTTCTTTAAGTCATCAGCAAGGGTAATGAAAAAAGGTGGCACGATGATAGTCTTTATGGCGATCATCAAGGTTGAATCTATTATTAAGCTTGCCGAAAAACATGGATTTTACTATAAGACCACAGGAATATGGCATAAAACAAATCCAATGCCAAGAAACATGAATTTGCATTTTGTAAACTCCACAGAAGCATGGATTTATTTCACTTACAAGACAAGGACAGGCACTTTCAATAATGCAGGGGCAATGTTCCATGATTTCATAGAGACTTCCGTTACACCTAATGGAGAACGAAGATACGGGAAACATCCCACACAAAAGCCTGAAAGCCTGATACGACATTTTGTTGAGATATTATCCAATCCAGAAGATTGGGTACTTGATCCTTTTATGGGCAGTGGTACAACGGGCGTGGTAGCGAAACAAACAGATCGAAATTTCATCGGAGTCGAGTTGGATAAAGATTATTTCGAGATGGCAAAATTAAGGATAGAGGAGAAACGAAATGAAACCAAGTGTGATTGATTTGTTTGCTGGAGTAGGAGGATTGTCTCTTGGTTTTGAAAAACAGGGATTTGAGGTTCTCATTGCAAACGAATATGACAAATCAATTGCAGCTTCATATACTGAGAATCATAAGAATACAAAAATGATTGTCGGGGACATTACTTCTCTGGACTTAAAAGAAACATTTGGCTCCTATGCAGGTAAGATAGATGTCATTATCGGAGGACCGCCGTGCCAAGGCTTTTCGCAGAAGGGGCAGCGTAAAACGATACATGATAAAAGAAACTTTCTGTTCAAATATTATGTTGCAGTAGTTGAATTGGTAAAACCAAAATATTTTGTTATGGAGAATGTTCCTAATTTGCTGACAGCAGAAAATGGATTCTTTTTTAAAGAAATCGAAGAGCTCTTCAACCAGATGGGATATTCACTGGAACATGGAGTAATGAATGCATCTGATTATGGAGTGCCACAGAATCGTAGACGTGCTGTGATAATCGGAAAACTAAACGGAGCAGCGCCTAACCTGCCTGAACCGCAAAACAAAAAGGTGACCATCTGGGATGCGATAAGTGATCTGGCTTATCTCCAATCGGGAGAAGGAGCCGATAGACAGGAATACAGAAATGCTCCTGAAAGTGATTATGAAAAATTATTACGTGGTGATTCCACAACACTCTACAATCATATTGTCACAAAGCATTCACCACTTGCACTTGAAAGGCTGGCGATGATTCCGCCGAATGCAGGCAAAGAAGTGCTTCCGAAGGAACATCTTACAAAATCCATTTACAGCGGAACATGGACTCGTATGCGTAAAGATGAGATTTCGGTTACTATAACTACAAGATTTGACACCCCTTCTTCTGGCAAATTTACACATCCATTTTTGGATAGAGCCATCACTGTCAGAGAAGCGGCAAGAATACAGTCTTTCCCAGATGACTTTAGATTTGTGGGAAACAAAGGCTCCCAGATGAAGCAGGTGGGAAATGCTGTGCCACCATTCTTGGCGGCTGCTATAGCAGAAGTGATTATGAAAGATATAAAGGAGGAGTCGAGCCATGAATAGACCTGATAACATATCTGTATATGATGAACTGGATTTGAAGTTAGGAATTAAGTCCTCGCTTCCCCGTGTTAAAAGTACGATTGCACTTGCTATTTTATTATGGGAGTGCGCTGATCGTCCTGCAGAACTTGTATATTCGCAGAAGAATAATGATGGCATTGTTATGACAGATAATTTAGACCAATGGGTTGTTGATTGCCTGTCAGAAATCTGTGAAGAAGATGAAATTAATGCGGAATCTTTGGTGTCTGCTATTAATAAAAACCAGCTATTCAAATCACAAATGGAAGCCTTGATTGTTGCTTTTGAACTTGTATGGAAACTGGCAAAGGTCAGCTTTGTAGATGAGAGCAAAGCAGCAAGTGCAGAAAGAACTGGTGGTACTCGCTATCCTAAGAAATTGTTGTACACAGTAAATGCCGATATTATCCATAGCATAATTGAAAGCAATCATGATGCGTATATGAGAGTCCTTATGGCTTGGGTCGGTTTCAACATAAACATAGACCCAGAGTGTGAATCACAGTTAATGTATCTTTTGACTGCACTTTCGGAAGGTGCGGTTTTCAAACTGATTGATGGTGATAAAGATGTTATTTTTAATCAAAATAGTTTGTACCACAAGGCACTTGAGACTCAGGATATAGTAGATGTTAATGGAGATAAAGAAGCCAAAGGGTCTCTCCGCATTCTAAAGTCCTTGTTGACAGATGGTATGAATCCATATCTTAGTTATTCTAATGGCAGTGTTTCTGCAATGGAGCAAAGGGCAGGCGATTTGGAAGCCTATCAGAAGCGAGTTGACACATTCTTGTGCTTGTCAGCTACAAAAGTTATCGGGTTAGAGGATATGGATGAATCAGAAGAGCACGATGATATTAAAGAAAAACTACTCCCTTTAGAAAATCAAAAGTTCGCATTTGCATGTATCGACTTGATGAAGGAGCATAGTCTTTTAACAGAAAATAACTTGAAACTTTTAGCGGATAAAGAAATGTGTGCATTTACGTTAAAACACAATAATTTTCACGGTATTTTCTTCGAGTTGGATTCTGACACAGATGAAAACGAACAGAAAGATGGGCAAGATGGAAGACCTCGATATTATGCTGAAAATTATGATATAGATGGCGTGAAATATGCGGTATCATCACAGTGGAGACCCGTAACAGATACGGATGATTCAAGAACTCCTTTTGTTAATTGGATAATAGATCAGCTTAAAAAAATAAAATTTGAAACTGGATATACAAGTAAGTTCGCTCGCAATAGAATTTTATTTGGAGCACCTGGAACCGGAAAGAGTTATACCCTAAACAAGGAACGTAAAGAATTATTAGGTAGTGATGAGGAAGTAAATTATGAACGAGTCACATTTCATCCTGACTATTCTTATGCAAATTTTGTTGGAACGTATAAGCCAATCCCAACAATTGATAGTGAGGGTAAAGATGCCATCACATATGAATATGTACCAGGACCGTTTATGCGTGTTTATGTAAATGCACTTAAGAGTGGTAGAACCGATAATGTTAAACCGTTCTTACTGATTATCGAAGAGATTAACCGTGCTAACGTTGCAGCTGTGTTTGGAGATGTATTTCAGTTACTTGACAGAGGAGAAAATAACGTCAGTGAGTATCCGATTCAAACATCCGAAGATATTAAAAAGTACCTTGCAACTGAACTTGGCGGTGATCCTAATGAATATAGTAAGATTCGTATCCCAGATAATATGTTTATATGGTCTACAATGAACAGTGCTGACCAGGGTGTGTTTCCTATGGACACTGCATTTAAGAGAAGGTGGGATTTCACATATCTTGGAATCGATGATAACGATGATGATATTCAGGGAAAATATGTATTTCTGGCAGATAATAAATCTCAAAAAGTTGAATGGAATAAACTGAGAAAAGCTATTAATAACTTTTTGGCAAAAGAAAAAATTAATGAAGATAAGCAGTTAGGTCCATATTTTATTTCAAGAGATATTATAGTTCCTAAGGATGGGGATGAAATTGATAGAGATAGATTTGTCAGTACCTTCAAGAATAAAGTTATCATGTATTTGTTTGAAGATGCTGCAAAGCAAAAGAGGTTAAGACTGTTTGAAGGCTGCTTCCAAAACGGTAGTAGATATTCAGAAATCTGTAAAGAGTTCGAGACTAAGGGTGTAGGTATCTTCAATCATGACATCCAAGTAGAGTGTGAAGTAGAAGATATCAAACCGGCTGCAGATAGTACAACAGAGTAAGGAGGTCGCAATATATGATCTCTGAATTTGTACGAGAGCAGAAACGATATACACAAAAAGAACTTTGCCATATATTGCAATGCAGTCAAGAAGAAGCCATACCTTTGATTAGAAAATTAAAGGAATTCAGTGTTTTGAAGACTGTGAAGGCATCTGATGCCCAGAAGAATATGGCAGATTTATTAGATGAAGATATTGAAGCTGTAGACGTTGAAGTGGACGAGAATGATTATCTTTACGTTTTTACATTTGTTGGCGTAATAGTAGTTGCCGGGCGAGTTCTTAAATGCTATCCCAAATATCTTCTGAACGCAGAAGAACCTACGGATGAACTGCGTCAAGTTATAAAAGTTCTTGAGAAATGTAATTCCAAGGAACAGATTGTTCGTATGTTTAATGACGGTAGTGAAAGCAGTACATTTAACCTGTTAGCCGTGTTATTATTCTTACTTCAAGATTATTTTGAAAATGGGTTGTATAGTAATACCGAAGATATTATAGAGAGTAATGGATCTGGAGAAATTTTATGGGATAAAACCATTAATGAGACCTTTACACTCCTATCTGATAATCGGCCATACTATACAGAATTGCAGACTCGAAAAAGAATTGTTAATGACTACGATTATTTTAGGAGACTCCATGAGTGTGTTCTAACAATAGCATCAAAGGAATTAGGAGAAGAACTGCTCGATTTGTTTGAAATGATTGAAGTAGATCTGTCAGATGAAGAATTAGAAGATTTTGGCGATAAAGAATACATACTTTACAGAATTGAAAATGAACTTAATACACAATTCAATACACGAAAGCAGCTAGTATTGAAAACAATTTATACCTATATCGATAGAAGAGGAACGCTGAACGAGTTGGACTTTATGTCTCTTTTTGGTACAAACAGTTTCAACCTTGTATGGGAGAAGATTTGTGCCGATATCATGGATAATCAGCTAAATGTTACTTTGGGAGCGTTGAAACTTCCTGTCCATTTAAAAGAAGGATATAACAGACATCAGAAATTGATTGAATTAATTGAGAAGCCTTTATGGTCCGTAACGGGAAAAACAGCAAAAGACACATTGATTCCAGATTTGATTACAATTACGAAAGTGAACCAAGACTATCAATTCATTATATTTGATGCGAAATATTATAATGCACATTTAGAGGCGGGCATTAAACCAGCAGGACAACCAGGAATTGAGTCTGTTACAAAACAGTATCTATATCAATTGGCATATCAGAAATTTATTACTGATCATGAATTTACATCGGTCAAAAATTGTTTTCTCTTGCCAACGGAGGATAATGAAGTGAAGGATAAGGGAGAAGTAAGGCTAGAAATGTTTGCTGACCTTGGACTTCAGAATATTTGTGTGAGATTTATTCCAGCATCAATGGCATTTGATTTGTATTTAGCAGGCAGAAAAATGGATACAGAGGAATTGGACTTATACAGATAACTCGTGTACCTAATTTATAGTACTAAAAGCATGAGCAGAGAAAGAAACAGGTTGCAGATGCCATCTCTTTCTCCAGATATGATCTCTCGGAATCTTGAGTGATCATGCCAGCAAAGCTCTGGTATAGTACTTTGAAAAGTAAATATATCCATGAGCGTAAAAATAGGTACAAGAAATAGATATAACTGTCGCTATGTTTGAAAAAATGAGAAATAATAGTCTCTGGATTATGCTGTTTGTAGAATCAACTTTCTGAGGGTGGATTCGAAAGGCATATCCCATGCATCCAGATGTTGTAACATCAGGATGTGATAGAGGCGGCAGTACCACATCTTAGTAGAGCGGTGTCTGCCGTCTTCTAATTTAAAGTCTAATTTCTCACGTTTGTTAGAGCGTTCAGCAGAAGTTCTTGCATTGTATTCAAGTTTCCATTCCTTACTGCTTCGTGGTGGATCGTTAAACAGACGGGGATTGTCATTCATTACTAAATGAACCGTGCGTCCGTATTTGGCATCGGAGCAGGGATTTCCACAAGTACAAGTAATACAGCCGCCCTTACGGCTGATATTAGGACACTTGAATTTACTCCTTCCCTTAGCTTTTTCCACACCATCGTGGCGTATACGAAGACCAGCCTGACAGATAGGAACACCATCCTTATCAATGGTAAAATCATTTTTACAAACAGGCGGTCTGCCCCCCTTGGTCTCTGGCTTTTTACTTTTGTTTTCAGCGGATGGATATGGGGAGAAAGATGATTTTCATCCTGATCCAACAGCCTGGAGAAAAAGTCATAGAAAGTACCAACACCCGGAGCATCGCCAAACTTAAAGCCACTAAGAATGGCATAGAGCGGATTGATTTTAAGCTGCGCAGCCCAGTCTGTCACAGAAGATACTTTAAAATCAATGGATAACAGGTAGGAGCGTTGCATGCAGGGCGGAGTCCTGAGTTTGGGACCAAAGACAGAGTATTTAGGCTTCATGAAGTCATCAGTAAAGGAAAGATCAAGGTTCCAAAAACGGTCGATGATATCCCAAGTGGAACGAGCAATAGAATCTGGATTCGGATAATATTTACGTAAATTTTCAAGAATAAAATTTTGGTAGTCAGCATGACTGCCACAGTTAACAGGTAACATAAAAATCGTCTCCAATCGAAAAATGTGTACCACCCGCAAGCGAACGGTACTTATTAATCAATAGGCGCAAAGCGCCGCGTTTTTCGATGAAGTTGTCAAGCGTTTTTGGCAAAAAGTGGGGGATTTTAATAAAAGAGGGATCTGAAAGTCTTGAATTTACTGGCTTAGAGATTTAGAGAGAGTATGATGATGTATTGGAGGAAAGAGCATGGCAAATAAGAAAAAAGATGAAATAACCATCCATAGCTCAGCAGCTGAATATTTGACCTATGTTGCAGCAGTTGGTGACAATGCTGACAGCGTGGAAATGCGCTATGAAGATGAAAATATATGGTTGACGCAGAGGATGATGGCGCAGCTGTATGATGTATCAGTGCAGAATATTGGACAACATATTAAGAAAATATATGAAGACGGAGAACTCACCCAGGAGGCAACTATAAAGAAATTCTTTATAGTTCAAAATGAAGGCTCTCGTCAGGTTAACCGTGAGGTCGTCCACTACAATCTTCAGATGATTATTGCCGTTGGTTTTAAGGTGAACAATGACCGTGCTGTCCGTTTCCGCAAATGGTCAGGTCAAATTGTAAAGGACTATACCATTCAGGGCTGGACGATGGATAAGGAGCGTTTGAAAAAGGGTCACATGTTTACGGATGAATATTTTGAGCGTCAGTTGCAAAGCATCCGAGAAATTCGTCTTTCAGAGCGTAAGTTCTATCAGAAGATTACCGACCTTTATGCTACGGCCTTTGATTATGATAAAGATGCAAAGACCACCAGAATTTTCTTTCAGACCGTACAGAATAAAATGCATTGGGCTGTTCATAGACACACGGCAGCAGAGCTGATTGTGGAACGTGCAGATGCTGATAAGGAGCATATGGGCTTAACCACGTGGGATGCAGCACCGGATGGGAAAATCGTAAAAACGGATGTGTCAATTGCAAAGAACTATCTGAATGATAAAGAGATGTCCTACATGGAGCGAATTGTATCACTGTATCTTGATTATGCCGAGCTGCAGGCCGAGCGTCAGATTCCCATGAGCATGGAGGATTGGGCTAAGCGACTGGATGGCTTCTTAGAGTTTAATGGAAATGAAATTCTTACGGGCAAAGGAAAAATCAGTGCTGAACAGGCGAAGCTCCATGCAGAAACAGAATTTGAAAAATATAGGATAGTACAGGATAGAATGTTTATGTCCGATTATGATAGATTCTTGCTGGAATTAGAGGAACAAAGCAAGCAGGAATGAGCTTGAGGGGAACTGTTGCAGAATATGCAACATCTGCGGATAGTTGAGACGGTAGTCTTGATAACAAGGGTCGAAAAAGGGCCCAAAAAGCCCATAAACAAAGGATATTCAGACGGTCAGGTTATTCTCCGATTCCGGGGATTGGCTTTGAGGTTCGATTTTCGCTCCACAGTATAAGTTATATCTGCCAAGCGATGAAGAGTTATTACAGGAATAGCAGAGGAAATTCAAGATGATAAAGAATAACAGCGAAGTTCAGCTTTTTTTAGACAACAAACCAATATTTTTTATTGATTGGAATATTAGCAGGAGGAGTGATGACAACTGGGAATTGACCGTTACCTATCCTTCTGGAAAAAAGTATAGACGCCCATACAGGGAGTGGAGAATAGAGCCCACGATAAACAGGGAAGAGGATTTACTGTTTAATAAAATAAAATGTACATATAGTCAAATACAAAGTGTATTTGAGATTGGATATAAATATTTTGGTGTTAAATATGAGACAGGTGATAAGATTTATTTTGTTAAAAAAGAAAATGTCGAGCTTATAAAGTCGACAGATATCAGTGATAGTGATATATTTGAATATTTTTTCGATGTGGCTAAGGAAAGAGAAGCAGATGCTGAAGAAGAAAAAGACAGAATAATTAGATCTAGTGTTGTTTCACAGTTTAAAAAGATTATTCCATGTGCGGAAACAGGATTAAATGCGTATATAACCGGAATTACTAAAGAGAGAAAACAAAAAGAGTTTTTAATATATCCTTTTGGAGTGAACGAGACACAGATGATGGCTGTGAAGAATGCATTTGCATCACAAGTCAGTGTAATTGAGGGCCCCCCGGGAACTGGCAAAACGCAAACCATTCTAAATATTATCGCGAATATTATAATGGATGGAAAGACATGTGCCATTGTTTCAAACAACAATTTTGCTGTAGAAAATGTATATGAAAAATTAGAAAGAGTAAAGCTTGATTTTTTGATTGCAAAACTTGGTAGGAAAGAGAAAAGAGAACAGTTTTTTACAATACAGGAGAATGATAGAAGTGACTTGGCTTTTGCTCCTGTCGAGAAAGAGGAAATTGTGCAATTATTTCAAGATGTGGAGCAATATCTTTATGATAAAAATATGGCAGCACAATTTCAAAGTCTGCTATATGAAATTATAATTGAAAAAGAATATATGGCTGATTGGATTAAAAGTCATCCAGAAATAGAGATAGATTATATAAGCAAATATAAAATCAGCAATGAGAAGATCATGGATTTGGCTGCCTACATGAAAAGCATTTCCGATAGGCGTTTAACATTTAGGAATAAATGGAATTTGTTGATAGGATTTAGAATTTTTAAAAGTAAATTTCTAGATGTTGTCGAGAATCGAGAGAGTTTTATCTTTTCCCTGCAATATACCTATTATGAAAAACTATTTGAAGAGATTACGAAAGAGAAGGAAGCAATTGAAGATAAATTAAAACAGGCTAATTTTGACGCTAATTTAGAAAAATTAAAGAAAAGATCCATGGATTATTTGTATCAGTGTTTGAATAACAGAAGATCAGGAGAAAAGACTTCATTTACGGCTGAAAACTATAAAAGCAATTTTGATTCTTTCATGAAACAATATCCTGTGATTGGGAGTAGTTCGCATTCTCTCGTAAACTCTATAGGTGACGGTTACTTACTGGATTATGTGATTATTGATGAGGCTTCACAGCAAGATTTAGTTCCGGGAATACTTTGTCTGGGATGTGCCAAAAATATAATTGTGGTTGGAGATAGAAAGCAACTGCCCCATATACCCGTCCCCACAAAAAATATAAGTCCTAACAAAAATTATGATTGTACACAATACAGTCTCTTGGACTCAGTCTGCGAAGTCTTTCAGAAAAAGATACCGCGGGTCATACTTAAGGAGCATTACAGATGCCACCCTAAGATTATACAATTCTGCAATAAGCAGTTTTATGATAATCAACTAATTCCTATGACGGAAGATAAAGGTGAAGATGCCCTGTTACTGATAAGTACCGCACGCGGGAACCATATGCGCAGGTATGAAAATCAGAGGGAAATTGAGTCGGTTTTGAAAGCAATGGAAACAAGTGGTTTCATAGAAACTGGCGATGGTACGCATACAACAGGATTTATTGCGCCATATAATAATCAGGTTGCTCTGGCGAGACATATGCTGCCGGAAGAAATGATAGAAAATACGGTACATAAATTCCAAGGGCGAGAATGCAATCATATTATATTTTCAACAGTACTTGACAAAAAGAGGGTGAGTCAACGACAACTGAATTTTGTGGATAATGCGCCGCTGGTTAATGTGGCTGTTTCCAGAGCGCAAGAGAAATTTATGCTGGTGACCGGGCAGGATATTTTTAGAGGGAATAATAATCACATTGCTGCGTTAATAAGATACATTGAGTATTATGCAAATGAAAAATTCGTTATTGACAGTCCGGTTATTTCGGCTTTTGATTTATTGTACACTGAATATGATGCATCTTTAGAAAGATTGGCTGCCAAACTTGATTCAAGGGATTCTAAATTCAAGTCAGAGCAGATCGTTTCACAATTGTTGAGAGAAATATTATTATTAGAAGAGTTTTCGACATTTATGTTCCACAGACAAATATATTTAAAACAATTAATTACGGAAAATGTCGATATATATAGTGAACGAGAAAAGCAATATATGAAAAACAGAGCAAGCTGTGATTTTGTAATCTATTATAAGATTGGCAAGACTCCATTTGTGGTAATTGAGGTAGATGGCGGCTATCATAATATGCCAGAGCAAAAAGAAAGAGACAAACTGAAAAATAGTATTCTGGATAAAGCGAAAATTCCATTGTTAAGGCTTAGAACAACAGACAGTGAAATCAGGAATAAGATTATGGATTTTATAAAAAATAAAGTTAATGTTATCCAGAAATAAACCAGTGAAGCGAAGGCAAAGTATAATAATAGATATTAGAAACATTCAGCTTGTGTGTATGCATATGCGGCGGGAGACGGCGATAATTTTAAATTTGGGAGGACTGGATATGAGTTATATTATCAGAGAAATGCGCAAAGAAGAAGTCTCGCTTTTGGATGATTTCCTTTATGAGGCCATCTTTATTCCGGATTGGTACACGAAAGAAGTGCCGAGAGATATCATTTATTTCAATCCTCAAATGTATGCTGCCATCAAGGAGTTTGGAACACATCCGGATGACTATTGTTATGTGGCAGAAGTTGATAAAAAAGTAGTCGGTGCCGTTTGGGTCGGAATTGCGGATGAGTATGGACATATGGATGATGAAACGCCGTCTTTTTCTATTTCTCTTTACAAAGAATATAGGAACAAAGGAATTGGTACAGCTTTGATGAAAAAGATGCTTCAATTGTTAAAAGAAAAGGGCTATAAGAGGGCGTCACTTGGGGTGAATAAGGAAAATTACGCTGTTTCCATGTATAAAAATGTGGGGTTCGAGATAATCGGAGATGGTGCCGATGAAACAGAGTATTTGATGGTTTGTGATCTCACTTGATCAAAGGAGTTTGACTATGTTTTACAATGCGAAAAATTGTAATATAAAAATCGGCAGAACAGATATGGATTACGTAGAATTTGGATATGGTGAAAAAAGTCTTATTATGATTCCCGGATTGGGTGACGCCTTAAAGAGCGTGAAAGGTACGGCATTTTCTTATTCTTTTATGTATAGAATATTTGTAAAAGACTATAAAGTATATGTGTTTAGCAGAAAAAATCAGATTGAGAAGGGCTACACTACAAGGAATATGGCAGCAGATCTGGCTACAGTAATAAAGAAGCTCGGCATACAAAAGGCCAGTGTTTTTGGTGTATCTCAGGGAGGAATGATTGCGCAGTATCTGGCAATAGATTATCCGGAGCTGGTAGAAAAACTTGTTCTTGCTGTAACGTTATGCAGGCCAAATAAAATTTCATCACGAGTGCTTTCCAATTGGATTTCTCTTGCTGATCAAAATGATTTTAAGGGTATTTTTGTGGATATGGCCGAAAAAATATACACTCCAAAGCGTGCAAAAATGCAGCGCCCCTTTAACCATGTTCTGTCTGCATATATGAAACCTAAAAGCTTAAATAATTTTATTATTCAAGCGACTGCCTGTATGACCCATGATAGTTCTGCGTTAATTCACACAATACAGTGTCCGGTGCTCATTGTAGGAGGGGATGAGGACAAAGTTGTTGGTGAAAATGCATCCGAAGAAATGGCAGAGCTGATAAATGGGAGCCGGCTAAAAATATATAAGGGATATGGACATAGTACATACGAAGAGGCAAAAGATTTCAATTTCCAGGTCTTAAAGTTTTTAAATGCATAGGTCAGGCTATATCCGGACTGTTGATAGAAAGCCGTATACTACTTTTTGATTTTTTTGAAAAAATACATTGACTTTTTTCTATATAAGGAATATAATGACGCATAGAAAGAAATCAATGTGAGGTGAGAAGGAAGTTGGAAGAAGACTATATCAGATATGCTAAAGTTTTAAAAGTGCTTGCTGATTCAAAGAGACTTAAAATTGTTGCTATGTTGGCTGATAAAGAATTATGTGCCTGTGACATCTTGGAGGAGTTCCAAATAACACAACCAACACTTTCCCATGACATGAAATTATTATGCGATATAGGTATTGTAAATGTTAGAAAAGAAGGAAAATGGAGTTATTATTCTGCAAACCAAGAAATGCTATCAAGCTTTAATGCGGATATTGGAAAAATTCTAACAGGACAAAGCAGATAAAAATACCGATGTGAAGAGCATCGGTAAAAAAATAAAATTTACATAGAAGTATTTCTATATTTCTATATGAAAAGATGTGGAGGAACCGCTATGTGTTTTTGTAAAAGAATGTATCATTGTCGCTCTGTATGAGTGGCAATGAGAGGCGATAGAGGCAAGACAAACAAGAACGTAGAAAAAAATACGAGGAGGCTATTGGACAATGAAAAAATTACAGATTTTTGAACCAGCCATGTGTTGTAACACAGGATTTAGTGGTGTGGGGGTAGATACAGAATTAATTCGTATCTCAGCAGTTATAAAAGCACTTGCCAAAAAAGAGATCAAACTGGACAGGTTTAATCTATCCAAGGAACCGCAGGAATTTATCAACAACGCAGAAGTAAACAACTATGTAAATACGGTTGGAATAGACAAACTTCCAGTTACTACATTGGATGGAAAAATTGTTTTAGAAGGTAGATATCCAAGCAACGAGGAAATTGCGG
>JAQUUB010000229.1 GCA_028694115.1 Lachnospiraceae bacterium | reverse complement strand
TAAACTTAAAGCGGATAAGATGATTCCCATTCCACTGGTACTCTACCGAATCATGCGGTTTTATATTGATAAGAAGCGTATACGTGCAAGAGAGTATATATTCAAAGGACAGGATGGCGGGGCGTATCGGGTAGGCAGTTTCATGAAGATGTTTAAAAAGTATTGTACAAAATCAAATATCGACAATGGCGATTATCTATTTAAAAGTCATGACTATCGACATACGCTGGCAACAAGGTTTTACGAGGATGGGGTATCCATACAGACCATCAGAGATTATCTGGGACATTTTAACGAAGAAATGACAAAACAGTATATCGATTATATGCCGAGACGAATAGCAAAAGCGAATGAGGAATTATTTGAGAAGTCAGGAAATCCGATAGCAAATGCTATTACGGTAAAGAAACGTGGTGATGGGCATGAAAAATAGAATCCATTTGTTTGAGTTAGAGAGCTACAAAAGTGCTACACAGGAACAGCGGGACAAGATGCGGACTTCGGCAGAAAACTATTTTGATTTGGAACATCTGCCAAGCGAAGGAATCCGAACAGTATTTGAGACATTTATTTGGGAGCGAGGAAAAAGTCTGCAGCCCGCCAGCCTGTGCAGTGAGGTGCTTTATTACAATAACATAAGACAGTTTCTGATAGACAGGAATATTAAGGAACTTCACCCTGATAACAAGGAGCATATCCTGCATCAGATACGGATATGGATGATGGAAAATGGGTACAAATTATCTGCAGAGAAATATCGTCCGGAATATGATAAAACTGGTTATGAAACACCTGGCATGGTCAACTACCTGAAAAAAGTATTTGATTTTTTAGAGAAGGATGATGACCGACCGGAAATTGAGAAAGATGTATGGGAACTGAGCAAATTGGAACTGCCACTCAGAACCAACCCTATCAATCGGACAAAGAGTGTCAGTTTTAAGCATATCCCACAGATAGAAATCCGAGAGGAAGTAAAAAAGGCAATTTATCTGGAATTGAAATATGAGGCAGTCAGTACCATAGGAACACATTTTACGGCCATCAATCGATTTACAAGATATCTAAATAGGGTTTTTCCCAATATAAGTTCACTGTTAGAACTGGAACGAGAACATATAGAAGCCTATCTGATTTATTTAAATACGGAGGCAAATGAACGTAAAAATTTCCGGTCGGATTTATTTTCCCTTCGAAGTGTTATTGAAGATGTAGGCAGTATATATGGACAGAACTCCCTTCATGAGCTGTTTTTGAGTGATGATTTTCCAATATCCCCAAAGTATAACTTTAGGTTCTATTCGGATGAGGAAATCAAGAGATTGAATGAACACATTTTGAAAATGGATGAGCAGATATCAAGGGCACTGATAATCCATCAATTACTTGGAACAAGAATCTCCGATACACTGACACTCAAGACAGATTGCCTAAGCAAAAGGGAAAACAGATATTTTGTCCGGATAGAACAGGTGAAATCCATAACATACGAAAAAGCGGTCAGTGATGAAGTGGCACAGCTGATTATGAAATCTCTGGAATATACAAAAGAGCATTATGGGGCAACACAATACATTTTTGTGAGTAAGAAAGACCCAACGCAGCCGTATCAATATGCTATGATTCAAAGCCGGATTATGAGGATGATAAGGCAGGAAGATATAAGGGATGATAACGGAGAATACATAAAGTTTGGCACGCATATATTTCGCCACTGCTATGGGAAAAAACTTACAGAGATGCATGTGGAGGATTGGATGATAGCAAGACTGCTAGGGCATAAGACCATGCAGTCAGTACAGTATTATCGTAAAATCGGCAATAAGCTTATGGCCGAGGAAACAAGGAAATCAAGAGAGAAAATGGATTTGATACTAATGGATATTATAGAAGGATGGGATGGATATGAAATATGATTCAATGATAGTAAAAAACCAGAAGGAAAGCGAACGCAAAGTTAATGTGGCGATTAGGAGCATGGAGAAACTGCTAGAGGAAAGACAACGGATAACTGTGTTGGAGCTGGTCAAGAGAACAGGACTGTCAAGGGGATTCTTTTATAAAAACGACACAGTGCGAAAGGCACTGGAAGATGCCATGCGCAGGCAGGGACAAAATTATAATCCGAAACAGGTCATCATGGACCGGGCGATGGAGGATAAGATTATTGGCTTGAAACTGGAACTTACAAAAGCAAAAGGCAGGATAGAAAAACTGCAGGAAGAAAATCAGCACTTGCAGGCAAGTAATGACAGGCTACTAGAAAAAAATGGTGAACTGCAGGAAAAATTAGAACAAAAAGAAATTTCACTATTAAACAAAATTTAAGAAAATAATCGACAAAGGGCAGGCAGGTTGAACGATAACTGGTCTGCCCTTTGTCTGTCAGGAAGAATAAATAATAGTTTTTTCTTCAATAGATTTGGATTTGGGAAATATCTCCAATAAAGCGAGGCTGTTTGAGAAACAAAAAAAATATGCTTTCATCTGTCGGAAAAAAGCAATGGAAAAATGTCCTGATTTATGCCTCGTGTATTGCATGGGAAGACAGAGTAGGTCAGCAGTCTTCGAAGATTTTAACGCATGAGTCAAGTTATATACGGGTTTTCCCCAGTATTTTCAATGTGTATGCCGTAGGGGGCAGTTTATTGTGGGAATATTCCCCCCCCCTATTATGGAGTGGGCATTAGGTGTATTGCGTAAAAATATGTGGATAAACAGTACGATAAATACAGGGAAGTGTGAATGGTGTACATGGAAAAGAGAATAGTAGAGAGATTGTCTTAGTCGGGTACTATAACGTCTTATTTTGCTTAATATTTAGACTTGAATTAGAGGAATACAAAAAGAATATTTTTATTGATTGGATAAATGTTGGGGGTAAAATAATGATGAAGGATATTTTTGGATGGTGTAAAACGCAACAGGTCCCGTTAAAAAGTAAATTTATTTTATAGAAAGGATTTTTCAATTATGGCAAATCTATGTTGTGGAATGAGAGGTAAAATGTAATGAAAAAGATGTTTGATAGGTGAACACCGTTGACATTAATGGAGTATTCCTATAAAATAATAATAAAATGAAAAGAGGTTATGACTTATGAAAATATACGTTAATGAAATTAATGGAATTGCTGATGCTATTGTATCTATGTTTATGAGTAAAAGAACTTGGACAAGAGCACAAGAATTAGAGATTCGGAGTGTTTGTGATAATGTTTTAGATTGTCATGGGAAGATTTTGAAGAATGTTAATGTAGATGATTTAGATAAGTATAATTCTTGGACGGAGAGCTTAGTTAAGTGGGGTTGGCGACATATTACCATGTTAAGATTTATTGATATATCGGTAACCGTTGAAGGTTTGCACAGGGCAGGACAAGATGATTGGGATTCACATGCGGCACGCTTTAATAATAGGATAATTAGGAGCAGTACAAGATTGGCTGATTTTGGGTATGAAACGTCAGATTGGTATGAAGACAAAATTATTCCTACAGATTTAGCACTTGAGTTGCTAGGTATTAGCGTGCCTGAAACGATAATGAAAAATGGAGAAACATATGTTAAAGCTATTAATGGTTATATAAAAGAGGACATGAAAGATAAATCAGATGTTAAACGTGGACTATATATGCTTAGTATTCCAAGTAATTTTATTTTTAGAGTAAATTTAACAGAGTGGGCACATGTATATAAAGAAAGAAATATGAAAGGAAGTGCAAATCCGGAAGTCAAAATGTGTTGTGAAGCCATAGCTGATCAAATTGAAGAGTTTCAGCCAAAATTAAATAGAGATTTGTTTGATAAAATAAAGAATTAAGGAGTTCTAAAATCAAGTGTTCTTACTAAAAGAATACTTGATTTTATTATATGAGGGATTATTCTATGAATGAAAAAGAAATTAGACTTGTTATAGATGACGTGAGGCATTTTAATAGATATTGTCTATATGAAGAATCATTAGAAAAAATAAATGAAGTAATATTACCCATAAAAAATAAAGATTTAGAGCATGAAATTTTAAAACTTAAAAGCTTCATTTATCGTAAATTACAAGAGCCTGATATAGCATTGATATATATTAATCAGGCTTTACAATGCGTAAAACGTAATAATATTGTAGATAAAAAAATGAAATATGCTGTATGCTTAATGAATAAAGGCATCATTTATGATGAACAAAAGAAGTATGAACAAGCAATTAGAGAATATCTGGTAGCAGTTGATATATTCAGGAATGATTTCAAAAAAACAAATGATGAAGGAAAATTGATTAATTCGTTGGTGAATTTAGGAACAGCATATTTTCAAAATCAACAATATAATTTAGCAAAAAATCTATTTAAGGAAAC
>JAQUUB010000076.1 GCA_028694115.1 Lachnospiraceae bacterium | reverse complement strand
GGCATAATATGAATGTGTCATATTAGGAACAAGTCCCCGAAGCCCTTGTGAATACTGACTTTTTAAAAATTAGATGATGAAAAAAGTTCAAAAGTCAGAGAGAAGGCTCCTGAAGTTCCTATTTTCTTACCCGAGAAAAGGCGTTATAAAAGATATAATGATAGAGAAAGTGAGGCTGAAATTGCTGTTTGATTCCTGACTTGGCGCATTCTAGGTTACGTGTCAAATTGGGAACAGAAAACCAAAGGTCGGTAAGACCAAGGGTTTCCGGACTATAAGTTCAAAACAAGAATATCAATTTTCCCAAAAGCTTCACACCCTGCAAAATGCATCGTTGATTACTTTGCAACTGATTCAATCCGAGTGATAGAGGAGGAATCTTATTTACTCACAGATGATCCTAGTATTGGCTTAGAATGAGCTCGAAAATCAACGAAAGCTGGAAAGAACAGAAGCATGTCAAGGAACTTTCACAGTTTTTGGTTGATGCTGATGTTAATCCTGTATTCACGCCGTGCATTTATTGCAGATATGAAGTAGCGCCTATTGGGCGTGCGGCTAAAAAAGTGCTGAAGGTTACTTTATGGAGACAACTCCGCTTTTTCCTCATAGTCCTTATTCTTCATCTAAGGCATCTGTTGACCATTTTGTGATGGCATTCCATGACACATACGGTATGCCTATAAACATCACTAGATGTTCCAACAACTATGGTCCATACCAGTTTCCTGAGAAGCTGATTCCACTGATGATTAACAATGTAAAGCGCCACAAACAGCTTCCTGTATATGGAGATGGTATGCAAATCAGAGATTGGCTGTATGCAGAAGACCATTGCAAAGCAATTGATATGGTATGTAAAGCGGCATAATTTGTGAGGTCTATAACGTTGGCGGGCATAATGAGAAGTGCAAGACAGAGAAGTATGGCTATTATCATGCCATAAATGAAGGTGGATATATTGTAGAGAATGGCTTCAAACCATTGCCTACTTGGCAGGATGCTGTTAAAAGATTTTTAAAAGAAGCGATGTAATTTAAAGATTGTTTGCTTTTTTATGTAGACGAATGAGCAATAATGAAAAAAGCGAAAGAGGATAATTAATTATGAAAAAAGCATTAATTACAGGTGTAACTGGTCAGGACGGTAGTTACTTAGCTGAATTGCTATTAGAGAAAGGTTATGAAGTATACGGAATGATCAGAAGATCCTCTATTGACTTCAGAGAAAGAATCGCACATTTGGAAGGAATACCTCATTTCCATCTTGTATATGGTGACCTTGCTGATGCAGTATCCCTTATCAAGGTTATGACTGAGGTTAAACCGGATGAAGTTTACAACCTAGCTGCGCAGTCTCATGTACAGGTATCTTTTGATGTTCCTGAATACACAGCAGATGTTGTTGCCACTGGTGTGTTGAGAGCTCTTGAAGCAGTTAGAATTGCTGGTTTGGAAAAGACATGCCGTATTTATCAGGCTTCTACTTCTGAACTTTATGGAAAAGTTGAAGAAGCTCCTCAGAGAGAAACCACACCATTCCATCCATACAGCCCATACGCTGTTGCAAAGCAGTATGGTTACTGGATTGTAAAAGAATACAGAGAAGCATACAACATGTTCTGCTGTTCTGGTATTTTGTTTAACCATGAGTCTGAAAGACGAGGTGAGACTTTCGTTACAAGAAAGATTACTCTTGCTGCAGCAAGAATCAAACAGGGTAAGCAGGAAAAACTTTATCTTGGTAACTTAGATTCACTTCGTGACTGGGGTTATGCAAAAGACTATGTTGAATGTATGTGGTTAATTCTTCAAATCGATAAACCAGAAGACTTCGTTATCGCTACAGGTGTTCAGCATTCTGTAAGAGAATTTACAACTCTTGCATTCCATCATGCAGGTATTGAACTTGAGTGGCAGGGTTCTGGAACGGATGAAAAGGGAATTGATAAAGCTACAGGTAAAGTGATTGTAGAAGTATCTCCAGACTTCTACAGACCAACTGATGTTGTTAACCTTTGGGGTGATCCTACAAAGGCTAAGACAGAACTTGGTTGGAATCCAACAAAGACTTCTTTTGAAGAACTTGTAGAACTTATGGTTAAGCACGATATGCGCAAAGTTGCAGTTGAAAGAGCTGAAGAAGTAGTTGCTGATAACCTCGAAGCGTATCTTGAAAAAGGAGTAATCAAATAATGATGAAGCAAAATGCCAAGATATATGTCGCAGGCCACAGAGGAATGGTTGGATCTGCAATTGTTAGAGAGCTTGAGAGACAGGGATATACAAATATTATCACAAGAACCCATAAAGAATTAGACCTGATGCGCCAGGATGCTGTTGAGGCATTCTTTGCAGAAGAAAAGCCAGAATATGTATTCCTTGCAGCCGCAAAAGTTGGCGGTATTGTTGCAAACCAGAGTGCACTGGCTGACTTTATGTATGACAACATGATGTTGGAGATGAACGTCATTCACAGTGCATGGAATAATGGCTGTAATAAGTTAGAGTTCCTTGGAAGCTCTTGTATTTATCCAAGAATGGCTCCACAGCCTATGCCTGAATCTTGTTTGCTGACTTCTGAATTAGAGAAAACAAACGAAGCATATGCTCTCGCTAAAATTTCTGGTCTAAAATACTGCGAGTTCTTAAATAAGCAATATGGCACAGACTACATTTCTGTAATGCCTACTAACCTTTATGGTCCAAATGATAACTACCATCCTACACATAGCCATGTGTTACCGGCACTTATCCGCCGATTTCATGAGGCAAAAGTGGAAGGCAAAGAGAGTGTTACATGTTGGGGTGATGGATCTCCGTTAAGAGAGTTCCTTTATGTTGACGACCTTGCAAATCTTTGTGTGTTCTTAATGAACAATTACAGTGGGGACGAAACTGTTAATGCAGGTACTGGTAAGGAACTTACAATCAAGGAACTTACGGAGTTGGTAGCAAATGTCATTGGCTATGAAGGAAAGATTGAATGGGATACATCTAAGCCAAATGGTACTCCTAGAAAGTTGCTTGACGTATCTAAGGCTAGAAAGCTTGGGTGGACTTATAAGACAGAATTAGAAGAAGGCATTAAGCTTTCTTATGAGGATTTCTTAAACAATCCTATGAGAGCAGAGAGATAAAGATTACTGATGAGTGGCCGTTGTCCGCCACTAGAAAGAGGACGATATGAATATAGTTTTATTGAGTGGTGGTTCTGGAAAAAGACTTTGGCCTTTATCCAATGATATCCGCTCTAAACAATTTATTAAGATATTTAAAAAAGAGGATGGCACTTATGAATCTATGGTTCAGCATGTTTATCGGCAAATTAAAAAAGTAGATGTTGATGCAACTGTAACTATTGCTACGTCTAAAACGCAGGTATCGGCTATTCATAACCAGCTTGGTAATAATGTTGGAATTTCTGTAGAGCCTTGCAGAAGAGACACATTCCCCGCAATTGCTCTTGCAACTGCATATCTTGTTGATGTTATAGGTGTTGATCCTGAAGAATCAGTAGTGGTATGCCCGGTTGACCCTTATGTTGAGGAGGATTATTTTGAAGCGTTAAAGGGATTGTCAGACCAGGCGGACAAAGGTGAAGCTAACCTTGTGCTTATGGGCATTGAGCCTACATATCCTTCTGAGAAGTACGGTTATATTATTTCTGAAAGTGCAGACCACACTGCAACTGTCAAGACTTTTAAAGAAAAGCCAACAGAGGCTGTTGCAAAAGAATATATTTCTCAGGGTGCACTGTGGAACGGTGGCGTATTTGCATACAAACTTAAATATGTTATGCAGAGAGCACACGAACTTATTGATTTCACTGATTATCAAGACTTATTCAATAAGTATGACACATTGACAAAGATTTCTTTTGACTATGCTGTAGTTGAGAAAGAAAAAAAGATTCAAGTACAGCGTTTTGCCGGTCAGTGGAAGGATCTCGGCACATGGAATACTTTGACTGAAGCAATGGAAGGAAATGTCATCGGTAAGGGCGTTTTGAATGAAAACTGCACGGATGTTCATATCCTAAATGAAATGGATGTTCCCGTTCTTGCAATGGGACTTCACGATGTTGTCATTTCTGCATCACCAGAAGGTATTCTTGTTTCTGACAAAGAACAAAGTTCGTATATCAAACCTTTTGTAGACAAGTTTGAGCAGCAGATTATGTTTGCTGAGAAGTCTTGGGGAAGCTATAAGGTTATGGATGTAGAAGAAGGGAGTATAACTATCAAAGTTACTCTTAATCCTGGTCACTCCATGAACTATCACTCTCACAAGAATAGAGATGAAGTATGGGTTGTTCTTGCAGGTACAGGTAAGGCGATTGTTGATGGATACGAGCAGGCTGTAAAAGCTGGCGATGTAATTACTATGAGCATCGGTTGCAGACATACCGTTATTGCCGATACAGAATTAAAGCTTATCGAAGTACAGCTTGGTAAAGACATAACGGTAAATGATAAGCAAAAATTTGAAATTGAGTATTGATAATAAGGAGGAGGGCTTAAAAGTGAACAGACCATTTTTATTAAGGCCTTCCGCAAAGGATTATCTGTGGGGCGGTAATCGCCTCAATGATGAATTTGCAAAAGGAATAGATATTTCTCCACTTGCTGAAACTTGGGAGTGCTCAACTCATCCGGATGGACCAAGCTATGTTGCCAGTGGTGAGTTTGAATAAATGAGTTTGATTAATGTTTTCTTTATTGGAGCTGGTACTATTCATGCCATTGGAGCGGGTGCTCTGATTGCTGAAATTCACGAGAATTCTAACCTGACTTATCGAATGTACGATTATGACAGAATGATAAGAATGGCAAAAAAAGAGAACTCCATGTTGACAAGGCTTTGGCTGTGGCAAATCTTGAAGGAATATTTGAATCCTGTACCTACAGTATCTTTTGCTACTCGTTATCTCCATGCTAGTGCCGGCGTTATGATCACAGCTTCCCATAATCCATCCAAATACAACGGATACAAGGCTTACGATTCTGATTGTTGCCAGATTATCACAGAGGCAGCTGCGGAGATTCTTGCTAAGCTTGAGAAGCTGGATATCTTTACTGATGTGAAGACTGGTGGGGAAGCCGGAAAGGTTGAATATATTAAACCGGAAGTCCTTACCGCTTTCATCGAAGAGGTAAAAGGACAGATAGCTATATCTTCGGTTTTGAGGAAACTTATGGTTATCTGTCCGGCTTTTATGTAAGAGATAAAGACGGCGTGAACGCTGCCTACCTTATCTGTAAGATGTTCAGCTACTATAAAACACAGGGTGTGTCATTACTCGACAAACTCAATTCCATCTACGCGGAATACGGTTACTGCCTGAATACACTCCATTCTTTCGAGTTTGATGGTGCAGCAGGATTCACAAAGATGCAGGAAATCATGGTCGAGTTCCACAAGGGTCTTGACGTGAATGGTGGTAATTAAGTTCTTGAAACTCTCGATTACAGCAAAGGGCTGAATTGACTTCCGAAGTTAGATGTACTTAAATACATCCTCGAAGATAACTGCTCTGTGGTTGTAAGACCGAGTGGAACGGGGCCTAAGTTGAAAACTTACATAAGTGTAAGTGCAAAGAATAGAGACGAAGCAGAAGCGTTGGAAGGTAAGATGCAGGAGAGCCTGAGAGGCTATTTTAAATAAAAGTAGGGGAAAAGAAATGAATAGTAACTGGTTCAAGATTGTAATGAAGTTAACGAAAGTTGAATATGGTAAGAACCTTCTTTTGAAAGGTATTCCTGTAATTTTTAACAAATCAGGATCAAAGATTTCAATTGGTGATAATGTTTCTGTTAAGAGCTCATTCCTGTCTAATCTTGTTGGTTTGTATTCTCGAACAATAATTGTGACTAGAGCATCGGGAGCCGAGATTAGTATTGGAAACAATGTAGGTATTTCTGGTGCAACGATTTATGCCCGTAAAAAGATAATTATTGGAGACAATACCGCTATTGGAGGAAACTGTAAAATTCTTGATAATGACTTTCATCCAATTGAGTTTGAGGAGAGAAATAAGCTCTTACTCGCTCCAAATGGTGGAGATTCTGATTTGGTTCCTGCTAGGGAAGTCAGGATTGGCAAGAACTGTTTTATAGGATGTAACAGTATTATTTTAAAAGGCACTGTTCTAGGAGATGGTTGCGTTGTTGGTGCCGGAGCGGTGGTTGCTGGGAATTTTGAGGATAATTGTGTAATTGCGGGAAATCCGGCAAGAGTAATTCGAAAGTTGGAGGTGTAATGATGGCAAAAAAGAGACTTTTAATATTTGCACATTACTATACTCCAGACACAGCATCAACAGGTCAGATTCTAAAAGATCAAGCAGAGGGGATGCTTAATGAATTTAATGTGACAGTAATTTGTGTTGTTCCATCATATACCGGAACAATTGAAGATAAATATAAAACACAGAAGTACTACTTTGAGGAGCTGAATGGTGTAAAAATAATACGAGTTCGAGTTCCAGCGTTTTCAAAGAGCAATAAGATTAGTCGAATTAAGAATATATTAGCTTACTTCTTTGGTGCTTTAGGTGCAAGCCGTAAAGCCGGTAAGCAAGATTATGTGTTTACCATCTCTCAACCTCCTATCTTGGGTGGATTGCTGGGTGTTCTAGGTAAATGGCAGAAATGCGCCAAAATGATTTATTGTATTCAGGATTTTAATCCAGAGCAGGTTATGGCTGTTAATTATAGTAAGAACAAGGTGATTCTAAAGGCTATGATGATTGCTGAAAAGTTCTCTTGTCGCCATTCTGATTTAGTTATTACTGTTGGTCGTGATTTGGTTGCAACTTTAAATAAACGATTTAAAGGAAAGATTGTACCGAAGCACGCCATGATTAATAACTGGATTGACGAAAAGGAAGTATATCCTTTACCAGATGATAATGAGGGTGTGATTGCTTTCAAGAAAAAGTACGGACTGGAAGACAAGTTTGTAATTATGTACTCAGGTAATATCGGTCTGTACTATGACCTCGAAAACATAATTAAGGTTATTGAGAAGTTCAAGCCTGGCACAAAAACTGCAAATGGCAAAGAAGTTGTTTTTGCATTTGTTGGAGCCGGTTCAGTTTTGGATAAACTTATTCAATATAAAAATGAACATGGCATGGATAATGTAGTGTTTATCCCATATCAGCCTAAGGAAGACCTCATTTACAGTTTAAATGCAAGCGATGTTCATTGGTGTGTCAATGCTAAAGGAATAAAAGGCGTTAGTTGTCCGTCAAAGGCCTACGGTATTATGGGAGCAGGTAAACCAATTATTGGTGTGCTTGAAATGAGAACAGAAATTCGTGGACTTATCGAAGAATGCAACTGTGGCAAATGCTGCGAGCCTGGGGATTATGCTGAGGTTGCTGTTATTATCTGCTGGTACATAGAGAATGAGGGCACTGACGAAGTCCGGAAGATGGGTGAAAACGGACGTAAATATCTTGAGAAGAACCTGACAAAAGATGTGTCTATAAGCAAATACATCAGGGCAATTAAAAGTATTTAACGCAATATTAAAATACAGGAGAATGAGTAGATGAAAGCAGCAATTATAACTAATTGGGCACGAATTCGAAGTATTGGAAAAATAGCTTGGGGATTGCGAGAACAGCTTATTGGAAATGGAGATTCTGTTAAGCTATTTTATGGAAGAAAAGATCCTAGTGCGGAGAACATAGATGGAGTTATTCGATTCTGTAGTGATGCGGACATTAAATTCAATGGAGTATGTGCCAGAGTATTTGGTGCAGAAGGCTTTTATTCTAAAGGCCCTACAAAGCAGTTAATCAAAGCATTAGATGATTTTAAACCAGACGTTATTTATCTTGTTATTTTACACGGATATTATCTAAATTTTCCTATGCTTTTTGATTATATGGGAAAAAATAACATCAAGGTTATATATTTAATGCTAGATGAATATGCCTTTTTAGGAAAATGTCCATATTCTTTTGAATGCAACATGTTTCAAACAGAATGTAATAAATGCCCGCAGATAAAAGAATATCCGAAGAGTATTTTCTTTGATAGATCCAAAGATATTTTTTATGCAAAAAAAGAGGCATATGGAAAAATCAAAGACTTAACTTTTGTTGGAATAGAATATACTGTTCAACAAGCAAAATTGTCTGCATTGATGAAGGATGCTAAATATGCGGTTATGGATGAGGCCGTAGATTTGAGAAATATTTATTTTCCTAGAAATACAGCAGGTTTAAGAGAGAAATTAGGTATCCCGAAGAATGCTAAAATCGTAGTTACAGTGGCCCCTTTTTCTAATCCTAGAAAAGGTTGCAGATATTATCTTGAATCCGCAAGAAAGTTAGAATACCGTAAAGATATTTATTTTGTTCATGTGGGATTTGATGGAGATAAGGATATATGTCCATCTAATTATATACCAATTTCTTATGTCTCAAATCAAGATGAATTAGCTGAGTACTATTCGTTAGCGGATTTATTCGTGTGCACGAGTTTAGCTGAAACTATACCTGCATCATGCTTGGAGGCATTATCGTGTGGATCTCCACTATTAGGTTTCATGATTTCTGGAATGCCTACATGCTCTGATGCTGAACATGGAGCTTTTGTTGAAGCTTGTAATGTTGAAGCTATGGTAAATGTTTTAAAAGATATTAAGCAAAAAGATCAAAAGGTTATAGATTCTTGTCGTAAATATGCTGAATCAAGATATGATGCAATAGAGTATAGAAAAAAACTGGTGGCTTTGGCAAAGAGAAAATGTGAGGAGTAAAATATGATTCATTTTAACGTACCGCCGTTTGTTGGCACAGAATTTAAATATATGAGTGAAGCTGTGGAAAACCACAAAATTTGCGGTGATGGTCCATTTACAAAAAAATGTGACGAGTGGATGGAGGAACGTTTCAAGGCAAAAAAGGTGCTATTAACTACTAGTGGTTCTACTGCACTTGATATGGCTGCTTTAATGTGTGGATTAGAGCCAGGAGATGAGGTTATCTTACCTTCATTCACATTCTCTTCAACCGCAAATTCCTTTGTTCTTGCTGGTGCAACTCTTGTGTTTGTTGATATTCGCCCTGATACGATGAATATTGATGAGACAAAGATTGAGGCTGCGATAACTGAGAAGACTAAAGTTATTTGTCCTGTTCATTATGCAGGTGTTGCATGTGAAATGGATACAATCATGGCAATTGCAAAGAAGTACAATTTACTGGTTGTTGAAGATGCAGCTCAGGCTGTTATGAGCAGTTATAAGGGGAAATACTGCGGTACAATTGGTGATTTTGGTTGTTATTCATTTCATGAAACAAAGAATTACTCCATGGGTGAAGGTGGAGCTATTGTAATTATTAATGAAAAGTATATTGAACGCGCAGAAATCCTTCGTGAAAAAGGGACTAATAGAGCTCAGTTTTTCCGTGGTCAGGTAGCCAAGTATAACTGGGTTGATTTTGGCGATAGTTATCTTCAAAGTGATTTGAATGCAGCATACCTGTGGGCTCAGTTAGAGATTGCTGATGAAATCAATAATAATCGAATTGCAACATGGAACTCATATTATGAAGCATTCAAACCATTGGAAGATAAAGGATTGATTACACTTCCTGTAGTACCAGAAGAATGTGTTCACAATGCTCATATGTTTTATATTAAATTTAATGATTTAGATACTCGTCAGGCATATATCCAGTTTATGAAGGAAAACGATATTCTTTGTGTTTTCCATTATGTGCCGCTTCATAGTGCACCTGCTGGATTGAAGTTCGGTAGATTTGTCGGACCTGACGAACACACTACACCTGATAGTGATAGACTGGTTCGCTTGCCAATGTATTACAACATAGAAAAAGAAGATTTGAAGAAAGTAATTGATAAGACTTTAGAGTTTTCGGAGCGCAAATTATGAAAATAATGCATATTTGTTTAGCAGATGGGTATACAGATAATTCTGAATATCAAGAAAATTTATTGGCAAAATATCATGTTAAGCTTGGATATGATATTATAGTTCTGTCTACGCAATTCTCTTATAAAGAAGGAATCTGGACCGATAATAGGGAGACGGACTATTATGATAGTAACGGAGTATATATAAAACGAATACCGTTTGCTTTTAACTTTTCTTATGAAATAAATAAAAGAGTTGGAATTTTCAAAGGAATTAAGAGGATACTTGACCAAGAAAATCCCGACATTTTATTTATTCATAATTTTCAGTTTTTATCAATTTTGCAAATTAATAAATATCTTAAGAAAACAAAGAAAATAGTATATGTTGATAGTCATGTCGATTTTTCAAACAGTGGAAGAACTTGGTTGACAAAAAATGGACTTCATAAATGTGTATGGATGTTGTGTGCAAACTTAATAAAAGGAAAGGTAAGGAAGTTTTATGGTGTGTTACCCGCAAGGTTGGACTTTTTAACAGATGTTTATAAATTGCCAAAAGAAAAGTGTGATTTATTGCTCATGGGCGCTGATGATGAAAAAGTAAAAATTGCAAAAACAAAAGCTTCTACTGTTAAAATCAGAAATGAGTATGGTGTGAATGATGAGGATTTCTTAATAGTTACAGGCGGAAAAATAAACGAACATAGACCAGAAACATTAAATTTGATGGATGCCATTGCTAAGTTATCATTAAAAAATGTTAAATTACTGATTTTTGGCACAGTGTCAAACAGTTTAAAAACAGATTTTGAAGAGAAATGTAAAAATAGTAATGTCATATATGCGGGATGGCAAAAATCTGAAGATACATATAGGATAATGGGGGCTGCAGATTTGATCATATTCCCTGGATTGCATTCTGTAATGTGGGAACAGGCTGTTTCCTTGGGAATACCGTGTGTATTTAAGAAGATTGATGGCTTTTCTCATGTAGATTTAGGCGGCAATGCATTATTCTTAGATGATACATCTATTAATAATATTGAAATGGTCATAGAAAATCTTGCTAATAATAAAGAGAAAGTTCAGTTAATGAAATCTGTAGCAGAAAATAAGGGTATAGAAACGTTTTCATATAAGAACATAGCAAAACAAAGCATTTCCAGATAGGAAAATGATGTTTTATGAAACATATTTGCAATTCAATTAAGAGAAGATAAAAAGAATCGAGGAAACAAAAATGTCACTTTATAGGAAACTTATTAACAAAGAAGAAAAACTTGCTTTAGTCGGCTTGGGCTATGTTGGTATGCCTATTGCTGTTGCTTTTGCAAAGAAAGGACTAGAAGTAGTTGGTTTCGACCTTAATGAAGCAAAAATTGAATTTTATAAGTCGGGTGTTGATCCAACCAAAGAAGTTGGTGATGAGGTCATTAAGTCTACAACGGTTGAATTTACTTCTGATGAGAAGAAGCTTCAGGAAACAAAATTCATTATTGTTGCCGTACCTACTCCGGTAAATACTGACCACACACCAGATCTTACTCCTGTTATTGGAGCATCTGAAATTGTTGGAAGAAATCTGACTAAGGGTGCAATCGTAGTTTATGAATCTACGGTTTATCCTGGATGTACCGAGCATGTATGCATTCCAATTCTTGAAGAAGAGTCTGGACTGAAATGCGGTGTAGATTTCAAGATTGGTTACTCTCCAGAGCGTATCAATCCTGGTGATAAGGTACATCGTCTTGAGAACATCCATAAGATTGTTTCCGGTTGCGATGCAGAGTCTCTTGAAGAAATCAAGAATGTTTACGATGTTGTTATCGAAGTTGGAACACACCCGGTTTCAAATATGAGAACAGCTGAAGCTGTAAAGATTGTTGAGAATAGCCAGCGTGATATTAACATTGCTTTCATGAACGAGCTGGCAATGGTATTTGATTGCATGGATATCGACACCAACGAAGTTGTAGATGGTATGAACACAAAGTGGAATGCTCTTGGATTCAGACCTGGTCTTGTTGGTGGTCATTGCATTGGTGTTGACCCATACTACTTCACATATGAAGCTGAAAAGCTTGGCTACCACAGCCAGATTATTTTGAATGGCCGTATTGTTAATGACAGTATGGGTGCCTATGTTGCAGATGCAGCCATCAAGCAGATGATTGATGCTGGACAGGCTCCTAAAAAGTCTAAGGTTGTTATTCTTGGTATTACTTTCAAGGAAAACTGCCCGGATACAAGAAACAGCAAAGTTGATGATATCATCAAACAACTTAACAAATATGGTATTGAGCCAACTGTTATTGATCCTTGGGCCAGTGAAAGGGATGCTTTCCATGAGTATGGTATACAGCTGAAGCCTATGGATGAAGCAAAAAATGCTGATTGCGTTATCGTTGCAGTTGCTCATAACGAGTTCAAGGCATTGAGTCTTGCCGATATAAAGGCAATGTTCAAAGAATGCGCTGATGATGAAAAGGTACTTATTGACGTTAAAGGTCTTTACAAGGTTGAAGATCTTAAGACATCTGGAATGAAATATTGGAGATTATAAGTAGCTTTGGGAGGTGGGCATATGAAAAAAGTAACATGTTACGTTCCTTTTAATGGCTATAATACTTATTCAGAAAATATTAAAAAAATAATAGAAGCAAATGGATATGAAGTATATCCTATAAAAACAATACTAAAAAATCCTATCCTACTTTTAAAATGTAAATTATTTAATTTTAATTGGTTTGAAGATGTGAAGAATGGTAAAGAGTATCATTTGAAATTATCTTTGCTATTTATATTAAAGCTTTTCGGGAAAAAAATATTATTTACATTGCATAATAAACATACACATGAAGAAAATAGTAAAAACTACAACAGAAAAATGATGAAGAAAATGTGTATTTCATCAGATGCAATAATTGGTTTATGTAATGAAACAGTTAAAGTGGTTCAAGATATCTGTCCATCAGCATTAGAAAAACTAGAGATTATCTCCCACCCCAACTACATTTCAAATTATAATACTTGTCAGCAAAATGACTTAAGAAAGGAATTAGGAATTCCAGATAGTGACTTAGTATTCTTGTTTATGGGTGTTGTATCGGAATATAAGAACGTTGAGATGCTTATAGATATTTTTGAGCAGAATAATCGTAAAGATGCTTGTTTTTTAATTGCTGGAAACCCAACAAATCATGAATATGGAGAATATCTTAAAAAAAGACTTGAGGGAATCCGTAATATTCATTATATTTTTAAACATATACCAGAAGAAGAGATTCCTACGTTATACAGTACATGTGATGTTGTAATTCTTCCATATAAAAAGTCGAGTTATTTAAATTCAGGAGCTGTATATTTAAGTTTTTCACAAAAAAAGACTGTTATATGCCCGGAAATAGGTACAATTAACGACTTAAACGATAAAACATTCGTGTATAATTACGATTATCCAAATGAAGAATGCCACAAAGATATTTTAAGTAAAATAATTGATAAAGTCATTAATGATTATAAAAATGATAGGAGTGTAACAAAAAAGAAAGGTGAGGCGGCTTATGCCTATGTTGAAACAGTGCACTCAAACGCAAATATACAAAATAAATATAATATGATATATAGGAAATTACTTGGAGAGTAACGTGCATTCTTGTATCATAAGAAAGGAAACAGTGTCTTGAATTATCCATATCTTGAGTTTTCCAACATAGGATCAATCCTTATTTATATAGGAATCGTTGTTTTTGCTACATACTTCATGTATTTAGCTGATATTGTTGCTAGTCATCAAAGAAAGAAAATTTATTTAGTATTAGTATTTTTAATTATCTCAGTTCCAGCAGCTACAAGATATGATGTAGGAAATGATTATTTGGCATACTTGAAGTTGAGTGAGTATTTTCAATCATTTTCATCAATAATAGCGGCAAAAGCTGTTCACGATGTAGAATATTCCTTTATTATTATGAGCTTTGTTTTTAAAAATGCACCTATGCTCATTTTTGCTACTTATGCGCTGCTTACCCAGTTTTTTATTATCAAAGGTATTTGGTATCATAGAGAGTACATAAGCCCATCACTTTTCTTGTTCATTTATCTTATGTCATTTTATTTAAGGACATATAACATTTTTAGACAATCTTTAGCGATAGCAATTGTATTTTTTGCAATTAAATATATAAAAGAGAAAAAACTTGCTAAATACATATTGTTTGTATGTATTGCTACACTTTTTCATAAGACAGCTTTTGTTTCAATTATCTTGTATTACTGGCTTCAACCATCTAAGGCTATGTCGACTGCAAAAAAAGTATTAATGTATACATGGCCTATATTTGTTCTATTACTATCGGATGGGTTGATAAATAAGGTGTATTCAATAATCCCATTTTTTAAGAGCTATGCAAGTACATACCAACTGGTTGCGGGAGAATCTATATTTACAATTGGCAGTCTTCTTCAAACATTTATATATGTTTTATATCTGTATAATAGAAAAAAAATTAGAAATGGAAAAGATGAGTTTACGATGTCTCTATTAGATAAGTCTATGTTAGCTCAGATTTTCTTCCATTTTGCTTCTTATAAGCTAGACCATGCTGCAAGAATAGGATTATACTTTAATTTCTCTTTTTATCTTGGTTTGGCAAGTTTTCATAAAAAGGGTAAAAAGATATTGATTAAAAAAATGACAAGAAATGAACTCTTTTTGATAGTATATTCTATCTATCAGTTTTCTGTCATTCTTATTTCAAATAGATTTAATTCTTTGCCTTTTAAAATTTGGCTATAAGTAAAGCGATTCATCAGTGAATAAAGAATGGAGGTAATTTAAGAAATGCGCACAAAGATTATTGCATATTATCTTCCCCAGTTTCACAGGGTTAAAGAAAATGATGAATGGTGGGGGAAAAATTTTACAGAATGGACGAATGTAAAAAAAGCAATCTCTTTATTTGAAGGGCACTATCAGCCGTTTGTTCCAATGAATAGAAATTATTATAATTTGATGGATAAAGATACTGTTAAATGGCAGACTGATATTGCAAAAGAATATGGAGTTCATGGCTTTGCGTATTACCATTATTGGTTTAAAGGGAAAATGTTTTTAGAAAAACCGGCAGAAAATTTGTTAGTAAATAAAGATATTAGACAAAGGTTCTTCTTTTTCTGGGCAAATCATACATGGTATAAAGCGGTTGATGGCAAGAAACATGAATTGATGAAACAGACGTATGGCCAAAAAGAAGACTGGATAGAGCATTATACATATATGAGACAATTCTTTTTGGATGACAGGTATATTTGTCATAACAACAGACCATTAATAGGAATTTATATTCCAAAGGATATCCCATGCTATAACGAGATGATAGATACTTGGAATAATCTCGCAATCAAAGATGGTTTTGACGGGGTTTATATTATAGAAAGTATAAATTCTGATACAGAAATGATCTTTGGAAAAAATGCAAGCGCTGGTGTAATTAGACAACCAAATATTTCAAGGATCAAATATAAACGCCCAGACAGAGGGATAATGTTGAAATTGTATAAGGCAATACTAAAGATTAAGATTAAATTGTTGGACAAAAGCATGTTTTCAAGATATGATTATAAATTAATAATTGAAAAAGAAACATCTGAAAATGCTACAGATTATTCATCTAATAATAAAGAGGTTTTTTATGGAATATCAACTGGTTGGGACAATACTGCAAGACATGGGAAAAATGGCCAAGTAATGGTCGATGTGAATCCAGAAAATTTTAAAACAGGATTTAAAAAACTATATATAAAAAGTATCGCAGAAGATAAAGAATACCTTTTTATCAATGCCTGGAATGAATGGGCAGAGGGCATGTATTTAGAACCTGATGAGAAATATAAATATGGTTTTCTAGAGGCTATACGAGAAACCATAGAAGAAGTAGGTGAAAAAATATGATTATAGGACTATTGGGATTCCCTTTTTCTGATAGCAACAAGGGCTGTGAGGCTTTAACTTATTCTTTTATATATGAGCTTAATAAAGTCTACAAAAAGGATTTGACCATTATTAATTTATGGGGGAAAGATGTTGGATACATCAAAGAGTCGTTTCCAGGTATTAATATTTATGGAGTTGAGTTTTCCAAAAGAGATTTCACATTTTCAGCGATAAAAGCATTAAAGAAATGTGATTACGTTTTTGATTGTACGTTTGGTGATAATTTTTCCGATATTTACAGTCTCCAATTTGTTAAGAAAACTACTTTTTTTAAAGAATTGGTTTTGAAAATGAGAATTCCGCTAATATTAGCACCACAAACAATAGGACCGTTCAGTGACAGAAGTATAAAAAAGCGTGCGATCAATATACTAAACAAATGTACGCTTGTATTTACTAGAGATCAGTTGTCTTCAAATTATGTTAAGGAAATAAGTAAGGCGACCCCGGTAACAGTAACAGATTTAGCATTTCTCCTGCCATATAATACAGAAAACTATTCCTTTAGCAATATAAAAAAAGTTGGACTTAATGTTTCAGGATTACTCTGGATTGGCGGATTCACGAAAGATAATCAATTTGGTCTGACTATTGATTATAAAGAATTTGTGAAAGATGTAATATGTTTGTTTCAAAGTATGGATTATGAAATTCATTTAATCCCGCATGTTATTGCAACAGATCAATTAAATCATGATGATGATGTTGAAATATGCAAAAAACTAGCTGAAGAGTTTAGCCTTATTTTAGCACCAGCTTTCAACAATCCTATCGATGCAAAAAGTTATATATATAACATGAATTTGTTTATTGGGGCAAGGATGCATTCTACGGTTGCAGGTTTTTCTTCTGGAGTACCTACGATACCTATTTCATACAGCAGAAAATGTGATGGGTTGTATAATAGTGTAAGTTATCCATATGTAATAAATGCAAAAAAAGAATCGAACAAAACGGCTATAAATAAAATAGTGGAATACGTATCTAATATAGATGCGGTTAAATCTCAGCAAAAACTCGCGCTTGCGAGAATCGCCGAACTTGAAAATGTTTTTGAAAATAAGATTAGAAAATTATTGTTGGGTAGTGAATAATATTATGGAAAAAAAAGAGTATTGCACAGGTTGTGGATTATGTGAAAATTTTCAGCTTTGCAAATTGGATAAAGATTCGAAGGGCTATCTTTACCCTGAAGAATATAATGATGAATTAGAGACATTTGCGAAAAAGATATGTCCATTCACAAAAAAGAGAGATACCACTAAATTAAATTCTATATGGGGCAACTACCACATGTTATATAAAGGATATTCAAACGATGAATATATCCGTACGAAAGCGTCAAGTGGTGGGGTATTAACAGAGATATGCATATATCTTTTAAAGAATAAATTAATTGATGGAGTAATCCAAACAACTTATGATAGAAATAATCCAATGCAAAACGTTACAACGTGTAGTACCAGTATGGTACAAATAGTAAATTGTTCTGGTTCTAGATATGCATCTTCAAACCCTCTTAGACATTTAAACAAATTAGTGGTGACAGGGAAAAAGTATGCTTTTGTCGGTAAACCATGCGATATTATTGCTCTTAGAAATTATATAAAAGAGTATGGATATCTTAAAAATGAAATTAAGTATTTTTTTTCTTTTTTTTGTGCAGGTGTTCCTAGTGATGAGGCAAACAAAAAATTGCTAGAAAAGATGGGGTGCAATATAAATGAGTGCATGTCATTAAACTATCGAGGCGATGGGTGGCCCGGTTTTACTAAAGCTACTGATATCAATGGAAAAGAATATCAATTGGATTATAACAGTTCCTGGATGAATTTTTTAGGGCGAGATATAAGAAAGTGTTGTAAGTTCTGCTTTGATAGTATTGGCGAGGCTTCTGATATATCATGCGGTGACTTTTGGAATTTAACTGTTGATAATAAACCTGATTTTTCAAATTCAGATGGCATAAATGCTGTTTTTTCCTGGACTGATGTTGGAGATGATTTAATAAAACAATTAAGAGATGACGGAATAATACATCTGGAGACATATTCTAAAATAGAAGAAGAATTGATTTATGCTCAACCTAATCACAGAAGTAGGCGTTCGACCATGTTGTCTAGACTAATAGCACTTAAACTATTTGGTCTTGATATTCCGAGTTATTCGTGCAGGACTCTAATATCCGCATCAAAATACTCTGATATTTTATATCAATTAAAGTCGTTTAAAGGGACTGTAGATAGGATTCGTAAAAACAATATATAAATTGGGGGGTGTGCAATAAGGTGGATTATAGAATAAAATCCAAATTAATAAAAATTCCATATTTGGGTAAGAAGTATTTTTGGAATAAGATTATCGCAGAAGAAAATGGAATGAAAGAATCTAAATTTCTTAGGCATTACATAAAAGAAAAGTATCATGTCGAGGTTGGGATGTATTCTTATGGGGGGTGTTTTTCTACTGACTTTAACTTGGGTGGAAAAGTGAGAATTGGAAGATACTGTTCTTTTGCCAGCAATATTCATTATTTTGGTGCTAACCATCCGATGCACTTTGGTTCTACATCGCCTTATTTCTATAGTAAGTCCTTTGGGTATGATGTTCAGGATGTTGAACGAAAGGAGTTAGATATAGGAAATGATGTCTGGTGTGGCTATAACGTTACCATAACCAATGGGTGCTCAAAAATAGGGAATGGTTCTGTTATTGCTGCGGGTGCAGTTGTGACAAAAGACGTACCTCCATATGCAATTGTTGGTGGGAACCCTGCAAAGGAGATTAAGTATCGATTTGATGATGATACCATAAATTTACTGGAAAAATCTAGATGGTGGGAAAAGACTCCAGACCAACTACTTAAGTACTATACATTGATTAGTAATCCTTTGATGTGGGCGGAGGCATTAATAAGTGACAGTGATATCAGATAAGGTTAGAGTGGGGGTATTTGGAAAGTGATACAATTTGCTAGAACAAAGAATTCAATAAGAAATTTCATATTTGGTTTTTTGAACAAATTAGTAGTAATTTTAATACCTTTTTTCATGAGGACAATCATTATTAATGTCCTTGGAAAAGAGTATCTTGGGTTAAATAACTTATTTACATCTATACTTAACGTTTTGAGCCTTGCAGAATTAGGTGTAGGTCAAGCTATGGTTTATCATATGTATAGGCCTATAGCTGATCAAAACTCAAGTGTTATTAATGCTTTGTTAAATATGTACAAAAAGATATACAGGATAATTGGAATTGTTATATTAGTAGTTGGATTATTACTGCTTCCTTTTTTACAATATTTAATTGCCGGAGATATTGAATTTATTAATGTAAAATTAATCTACGTCATTTTCCTTATTGATACAGTTTTTTCTTATTTTTTGTTTGCATATAAATCGTCTTTATTACAAGCGCATCAAAGAGCAGATATAATAAGTAATGTTAATTCAATTTGTACATTAGTATTAAATGGAATCCAAATAGTAATACTTTTAATCTTTAAAGACTACTATTGTTATATTATTATGAAACCGTTGTTTACTCTACTAAACAATGTATTGATTAATATAACTACAAATAAGATATATCCTGAATACAAACCATTTGGAAAAGTTACGTTAGAAATAAAAAAAGAAATATATAAGAAAACAGGGGCTTTGTTAGGACATAAGATAGGACAAACGGTTATTGCCTCGACTGATAGCTTAGTTATTTCATCTTTTTTGGGATTGGGAATTCTTGCTATATATAGTAATTACTATTATATAGTTTTTTCTGTAGTCAGCATTACAGCAATACTATTCAATGGTATGCTTGCGGGAATTGGGAATAAATTAATTACATGTTCAATAGAAGAAAATTATAAACTGTTTAAAAATATAAACTTTATGATAAGTTGGCTAGTGACATGGTGTAGTACGTGTTTGCTGTGTTTGATCCAGCCATTTATGGAATTTTGGATGGGATCGGGAATGTTATTGGATTATTCTTCGATAATATTGATCATAATTTATTATTATACGTGGCAGTTTAGAACCACTGGCTTATATTTTAAAGATGCTGCTGGAATGTGGAATGAAGATCTATTAAAGCCATATGTGGGGGCAGTTTTGAATTTGACTGCAAATATAATCCTAGTAAAAGTCATAGGCATTAATGGTATTTTTATTTCAACAATAATGAGTATGGTTCTTGTTTATTTCCCTTGGGAGACATATGTTATTTTTAATAAAATGTTCAAAAAAAGTTGTTTGAGATATCTAATTTTACAAATTCATTTTTTGTGTGTGACAGTTTTAATATGGGTAGTTAGTTATTTACTTTGCCAATTAGTAGTTATTGATGGATTCCTTGGGATTATTATCAAAGGAATTATTTGTGTGTTTGTTCCCAATATCTTATTTATTGTTATACATATTCGGAAGAAAGAAGAATATGGATTTCTCTTAGATAAAGCAAGAATTATTTTCAAACGCTAACGCATTTAGAATACTCCAATTCTTCTCTGAAAATAACCGTACCTGTCACGATGTCTAAAGGAAGAACAAAATGAACAAATTATGAACGAGAACAATGTATACGGTTATCAAGTTCTAGTTCAATACCATCTTGATATAAGTTTGTATCACGTGTTCTTCGAAACATATGAGGATAAATCTGTTTTGGTAAATTATGATGCTCAGGACGAATCATATCAGCATATTTATTGTTTGTTCTTGCTACATTTCCAGGAGACATCCGATCGGTATTGCCTTTGATAACTGTATAGAACAGAGGCCTATCCTTTGCTCCTGCTTTATGATAGACGTTCAGATAATGTTGCAAATACACATTGGTACCTGTTAACATTATAAAAAATCAATCAGATATTACGAAAGTATGAACGAGCTTGCCTGTCGGGCAGTTCTTTTAGCTTATAGAACAAATTTTCGCTAAACCCATCCTTTACAGAATGGATGAAAATATCTTGTTTAATTATTTCAGTCCTAGTATAATTATTTCATAATAGAAGGGAAATTTTCACTATAACAAAGGATGCGGATATTTTCATATCCAGTATTTAATAGCAAGGAAGCATTGCTATCTTCCAACTCATTGGCACCTGTCACCAGGAACAAATTATGAACGAGCATGAAATGTTTGCACGTTTGTCTTTAGAGGAAAACTATTCGCGAAACCACTAACCTATATGAAGCGGTTTCTGGTAAGAATTTCTCTCTCGTAAGGAGTGAATTAACATGAAAAAGTACATTATGATATCTATACCATTAATCGTTCTATCCGCATGCATTTTTGCGTATACACATAATCAAACCACGTCATCCAAGACCACTCCATCCAACAGTACCGAAGAATCAACTCAATCCACAACAGCCCCAACCAATCTACAACCATCCCAAGAACCATCCCAAACACAAGCCCCTCTAGCACAAAGTCAAACAGCTGATTTAGCCGAGCCAGTTAACTGTCTGACAAAGGAAGAACAAAAGTATAACCAGATAATTTCTAATAATATGATTCAATTCCAAGAGCTAGCAAAGCAGTTTTGCCAGCAGTCAGATACAACCCAATCAGAAGAACTTTTGATGGCAAGCTTTTTACGTTGTGGTGAGGAGCGGTATACAAATAGAGCGTGGAGCAAACTAGCCGGAGATTGCGAAGAATTTACACAGTTTATAGAGAAGGCAGACTAC
>JAQUUB010000228.1 GCA_028694115.1 Lachnospiraceae bacterium | reverse complement strand
TAGGACCACAGGGAATGGGCGGAAACTATTCCGTTATGGGTGTTCATATCGAAAACACAGCAAGACATCCATCTGCAATCGGAGTTGCTGTAAATGTAGGATGCTGGTCTCACAGACGTGGACACATCATTTTTGATAAGGATCTTAACTACACAATCACAACACATTCGGGGGTGACGTTATAATGTTGGAAATGAAAGATGGAAAGAAAACTTTGACAACGCCAATTTCAGCAGAAGACCTTGCTGACATTCATATTGGAGATATTATTTACTTGAACGGAAGCATGACTACCTGCAGAGACGTGGCACATAGAAGACTGGTGGAAGCGGGACGTGAGCTTCCGGTAGATGTAAGAGATGCAGCCATTTTCCATGCAGGCCCCATCATCCGCCCTTTGGAGAATGACAAATTCGAGATGGTTTCTGTAGGACCGACAACCAGTATGCGTATGGAAAAATTTGAGAAAGAATTTGTTGAGCAGACTGGCGTAAAAGTAATTATTGGCAAAGGTGGTATGGGACCGAATACGGAATATGCATGCAAGAACTACAAAGCAATTCACTGCGTATTTCCGGCTGGAAATGCCGTTGTCGCAGCCACGGAAGTAGAAGAAATCGTTGACGCACAGTGGAGAGACCTTGGAATGCCTGAGACCTTATGGCATTGCCGTGTAAAAGAATTTGGGCCACTAATCGTATCAATCGATACAGAGGGAAGAAATCTTTTTGAAGAAAACAAAGTAATTTTCAATGAGAAAAAAGATAAAGCAATTGAAGAAATCTGTAAACATGTAGGATTTATCAAATAATAGTAATACAAGCCAACTAAAGTTAACCAAAATTTGCCACAATGACCATGCATGGGAGGAACTGCCACCTCTTTTGTATGGTCATTTGTATTCGCCAGGGGGAGAATAATCTTGTCAGCTTTTCATATCTGATATGCTCTTGCAATCTGAATTTTTGAATGAATCAATTTATGAGTCGCTGGGCATACTAGTATTTAAGATTTTCTTTTTACCTTATTTGTTCGATTGTTTTAAGGGGAAATACCCATTATGAATTGACCTTTACCTTAATTAGTGATAGAATTTAAGGGATAAGAAAGGAGGCTAAGGGAATGCGAGAATTCAATTACTCACAAATCGGAGAACAAAAATGGGACTCAGATTTTCTTGGATATATAGCCGCCATTTACAAGGAAGCTGGTAAGCAGGAGCAATACCTGAAGCAGCGTCCGGAGGAACTGGAAAAGCTCGTAGAAATTGCAAAAGTGCAAAGTACGAAAGCCTCTAACGCAATCGAAGGTATCGTCACCACCAACACACGAATCAAGCAGCTGGTAGAAGAAAAAACGATGCCAAGAAACCGCGATGAACAGGAAATTGCCGGATACCGTGATGTTCTGAATGTCATTCACAAAAGTTTTGATGCGATTCCGATTTCCAAAAATTATATCCTGCAGCTGCACAAAATCATGTACAGCCACATGAATAACCCGATTGCAGGGCAAACAAAAAATGTTCAGAACTATATCAGTGCCACCTATCCAGAAGATGGACATACAGAGATTCTATTTACTCCACTTGCGCCATTTGAAACGCCGGAAGCGCTTGATAGAATTTGTGAAGAGTACAATCGAGTCATCGGGAACATGGAAGTGGAACCCTTGATTGCAATATCAGTATTTATTCACGACTTTTTATGCATTCATCCCTTCAATGACGGAAATGGCCGAATGAGTCGATTACTCACAACCTTGCTTTTGTATCAAAATGGATTCTATGTCGGAAAGTACATCTCACTGGAGGCGAAAATTGCACAGTCGAAAGACCTTTATTATGATGCCCTTGCTCGGTCGCAGGACGGGTGGCACGAAGGTTGCGAGGATACCATTCCGTTCATCAAATATTTACTTGGAATTATTCTGGCAGCATATAAAGATTTTGAAGATAGATTTTCCATTGTTGAAACCAAGCTGCCTGCTATAGACATGGTAAGAAAAGCAACACAAAATAAAATCGGAAGATTTACCAAGCAGGACATCCGGGAACTATGTCCATCTCTAAGCATCAGTTCCATTGAAGGCTCTTTGCGAAAGCTGGTCAAGTCCGGTGAACTTGCGCGCGAAGGCACAGGAAAATCAACCTGTTACCTTCGATTAAAGTAAACAAAGAAATTAGAAAACAATTTGTTAAGGGTATATCTGGATACTCGGACAGTGAGAAAAATGGACTAGAATCACTAGCTGAGGCACTTGTCAGGTATAGAAACGGAGAAAAATACCGAAAGAAGCACTAAGATTAATTGGGAAGTATATTGAACCATGGAGGAGATAATATGAAAATTCCAAAATGTATGACTTGTAATAATTTCTATGATAGCGACGATGAAAACGAAGACTTTAAATGCAAGGCTTATCCAGATGGAATCCCAGATGATGTTTTATGGGAAGATGATGATGAAGAATGCAACAATGGCGTGAAATATGAAGAATAAGAATTATTGAGGAAGATATATAACGGAGCAAAAGAAATTGTCTCAGCAATATAAGTCACTAGTTCTTTTTTGTATAACCTAAATCAATATATAGATGGTTGTGAGCGGGAAAGTTATCTGTTAATATAAAATATGAAAAGAAAAAACTGGACCTTCACGAGCAGGCAGCAAACTGGATTGTGGGTGTTCGCTTTACTCAGGAATTAAGAGGTGGAAAATGTATGAATATGTCTTGTTTGACCTAGATGGAACGTTAACAGACCCCGGTTTGGGAATTACGAATTCTGTCATATATGCATTAAAAAAGTTTGATATCGCGGTTACGGATCGAAAGGAATTGTATAAATTCATAGGTCCGCCTTTATTGAATTCATTTCGGGAGTACTATGGATTCTCAGAAAAAGAAAGTGTATTGGCAGTTGAATATTTCAGAGAGTATTTCAGTGAGAAAGGAATCTATGAAAACAAGGTTTATGAAGATATCCGAAAGGTTCTGTCTGAATTAAAAGAGAAAAATAAAAAAGTGATTGTTGCGACATCAAAGCCGGAAAAATTTGCCGTGACAATTCTGAAGCATTTTCAATTAGATCAATATTTTGATTTTGTTGCGGGAGCGAAAATGGATGAATCACGAACGGATAAGGCGGATGTGATTCGTTATGCTCTGGATCATTTTAAAGAGGCAGAGAAATCACAGACTGTGATGGTCGGGGATCGGGAACACGATATTATTGGTGCCAATAAAAATCACATGGATTCCATAGGAGTGTTATTTGGCTATGGAAGTCAGGAAGAGCTGCAGGCTGCCGGTGCAACACACCTTGCAGCGGCACCACTTGAAATCCTCAATTATGTATTGTAAAGCTAAAAAGTGTATGAATCAAATGTACATGAAAATTAGAAAATAGAATAAATAAAAGATATATTGCATTAAGATGCTTTATATAAAATCAAAGATAAAAACGCAACGCACATTTTTATAAACGTGCAAGAACCGGTAGGTAGCCCGGCCGTCCTGTCAGTTTTGACAGGGTAAGTAACCTGCCCCTCCGGGTTGTCCCTTCTTTGAGCAGAAATTATATGATCAGGAGGGAACAACATGGAAAAGGTAACTGTTAAGATGACACTGCTTTTTGATGAGCCATTTTGGATTGGCGTTTTCGAGAAAGTGGAGCATGACAAACTGACGGCAGCGAAAGTGACTTTTGGTTCAGAACCGAAAGATTACGAGGTCTTCGATTTTGTTTTAAAGCATTATATGGCTCTGGAATTCAGTCCGGCTGTAACGGCTGTGCTTAAGAAAACAAAGAAAAATCCAAAACGAATGCAGCGTGATATCAAAAAACAATTTCAGGATACTGGAATTGGCACAAAATCACAGCAGGCACTGAAACTGCAGCAGGAGCAATGCAAAACAGAACGCAGACGGAAAAGCCATCAGAAAAAAGAGGAAGAAGCGGAGCGTATGTTTGAATTGAAACAGCAAAAAAAGAAGGATAAGCATCGAGGTCATTAAAAGAGGAACCTTTAAAAAGAAGCAAATTGCTGATACATTTCAGTGTTCAGGCGATTTGCTTCTTTTTATACATCTTGTAATTATCAATTATGAATAGCAGTTAATTTAATTGAGCAATAATTAACGGCAATTCAATTGAGTATGACAAAGCTGTCTGTTATGATGAATATCAGAAGAGGAAAACGAATATTCGAGATCCGCGATTCAAAATCTGAAACAAGGAAGAAGGTATCACATATGCAGATAGGACAGGTAATTAGAAAATACCGTAAGATTAAAGGAATCACACAGGAGGAGATGGCGGGAAGACTTGGTGTCACAGCACCTGCTGTCAACAAGTGGGAGAATGGAAATTCATTTCCGGACATTATGCTGCTGGCACCGATTGCAAGACTACTGGGTATCACGGTAGATACGCTGCTATCATTTCATGAAGAGCTGTCAGAAGAGGAAATGTATCAGATTAGTTATGAGGT
>JAQUUB010000075.1 GCA_028694115.1 Lachnospiraceae bacterium | reverse complement strand
TATCCGTTGAATATAAACCCATTGATATAGTACCTCCTTCTTCAATCTGAAGGTACTATACCAATAAAATATGCCGTAAACGAAAAGCTGCATCCAAATGTCATTTTTCGACATCGTAATGTCATTTTTAAATAAAAAATCTTTGAAATACAATTAAGCACTTCAACGATCAACGCCAATATCATTTTTTATTATGATTTAACTAACTCTCTTAATTCATCAATCATCTTAATAATATATTCTTCTCCATTTTCAATATCTGACATCTCTTCAATTTCAAATTTTAATATTTGATTATCTACAATAGATAATATTTCACTCATTGAATAGCCCATTATTTCTAAATCATAATCATTTATAAATGCTTGAATCTTATCTTTTGCTCCATAGTGTGTCTTAGAATAATATTGTAGATTTTCCTCTATTGAAGCAAATGGATTGGGTTCAATATCATCTGCTGTTATTTCATATTTTATACCCTGTTCAAATTCAGACTTTTTCAAATTTCTCATTTTAAATAAAATATCTTCAATACTAATAGCATAACTATGCGATCTCATTTGTTGGTCTGCCCTTTTTACTTTTCTTTCTTGTATTGTCATATTATTGCCCCTTTTTTTTATATGGTATAATAAATTATAAAAAATCTAATATTTCTTGTTTGATTTTTGATATTGTTTGTTTTGGCTCTAAAATAAAATTAACAGTATCATCAATTGGGAAATTTGAAATTAATCTTAATCTATCAAATTCCATATTACCAATTTTAATAATAATATCAATATAATCTGGAATCTGATAAGCTTGCTTATTTATTGATTGTTCAATATCACAAGTATGCCCTTGTTCATCTGCAAAATTATTTATTTTTTTCCTTAATTTATCAAAACTTTCTTGAAAATTACATTTATCCATTATCAATATCATATTGCAAAGATCCCCCTTCGAAATTAATTAAACTACTTTTTAAGTCTATCATTTATTATCAGAAAATTCTAGGATTATAATTAATTAGCTCCCAGTTATGGTTCAGCCTTCATCTTTACTTCTAAATATTCCCTTTTGTTATTATCATTTGTTATTATATACATATTTAAAGTCACACAAAAAATGCAATGCGTTATTATCGAATGGATAGTTTCTAAATATGTTCTTGTATTTACAAGTTTTTCTATTAGCATTACACTGGGGCTAAGAGTAATGAATTATTATAATTGCAAAATACGATTTCTCAGAAAATGATAAAATAATTGAAGAGATAATAAACCAAATTTTTAAAAAGCACTTACCACTATATCCAACACAAATTTATCTTTATCCATCCGTCTTCTTACCACTCCGTTATTACGTTCTACACATTCTGTAAGGTTCTGTAATCCAAATCCATGATTTTTTCCATCCTGTTTTTTACTTTTCAGACTCACTGGCCCTGCAATTGAATTGGATATTAAGACCGTCAAAAAATTTTGATGTAATCCAATCGATACCTCAATCCATCGATTCGTTTCCATTTTTTCGCATGCCTCAATTGCATTATCAAGAGCATTCGCAAATATAGTGCAGATATCATAATCATTAATCAACATTGGTGCATGGATAATTCCTTTTACTTTTAATGCAATATCCCTCTCTTTACACCTACCCAGTTTTTCATTTAATATGGTGTCAATAATTCCATTTCCACTGTTAATAACAGGTTTAATCTCTTCTAAATGTTGGGATACATCTTCTATGTAAATTCTAGCCTGGTTATTTTTTTCTTCCTTCATAAGATTTAAAATTACCTGCACATGATTTTGAATATCATGACGAAACTTTCTGGTTTCTTTATCAATTTCTCGAAGTCTGTTGTAATATTCTTTCTGACTTTCTAGCCTCTTCTCATTCATCTCATTAATGTTTCGATATTCTCTTATATTCATAATTGCTCCATAAAAAATCAAGCTGATAACGCTTAACATCATGGACAAAATAATTACTGCTGGCAAAAGCACACTGCCAAAGCTTCCTGTTTCACTTTCACTAAAAGCAGCAAAAAAAACCCCCATAATTCCTATATTTAAAAATAGCACTCCAACTTCAATCAAAATAAATACTTTCTTATGTCCAAAATTCTTCTTATAAAAAGTAATGTCCAGTCTATTACAAACAGTAGCAATAATAAAAATCATAAGCAAGCTTACAGCACTAACCCCAATATTTTTTATGTCCGGATATAGGTTGTTTCCGTCAGGTAGTATATTCATAAGTGCGCCATTAAAAAAATCTATTTCACAGATGCACACATACGAGATAATCGATAACAAAAAACTTTTCACATGCCATATTCCACTTATGAACTGAAGTACAATTAATATGATTGGCAAATAAATTATGGACAAATACTGAGCTGGTATTATTGCTGCGGCTATCGTAATGCAACAAGGTACTAAAAGCAAAGCAAATACAGTTCTTAATCCAGCTGATTTTTTTTGAAATCCAATTATATAATGTATAATCAAATATTCCTTCGCAAGATCTAACAGGCAGCTTATGGTATGGTACAAAATTATGTCAATTTGCATTTGCTCTGCTCCTTATGTAATCATAGAAGGAGTCCTTGAAATGATTTTTCTTTAATCGACTTATTTTTACCTTTTCATCGTTTTTCATAATTACTTCTTTCTTATCAAATTTGCAGATATAATCCATATTTACAATATAACTTTTATGAGGGTTATAAAATTGAAATATCGATAATTCCTCTATCATTTTCTTAAATGAAATCGAAGACTTGGCATATGTATCCACCGTCCGAATTCCACATCCTCGTACTTGTGCTTCTACATACAGAATTTCCGATGCACGTACAATTCTTTCCCCATTTTCATCAATAACCATGAATCTTTTATCTCGCTCAATATCGGTAAGTGCTGACTGAATTGCCTCTTCAAAATGACTTTGGTTTAGAGGTTTTGTTAAGAAACGAAATGCTCTTACTTTATATCCATTTTGCACTTCCTCAATGTGTGATGTTAAAATAATAATTCTAGTTTCTTTCTTGTAGGGGTATTTCATTGCAAGTTCTAACCCATTTTCATTGACTAATTCAATGTCTAAAAATAAAACATCAAATACGATTGCTTCTTTTAGAAGTGCTTCTCCTGTTGTATAAGTATGTATCCTACTTTCAATGTCCCTTCTTAAAAGAAAATCTACTACTCTTTGTCTGATCATGTCACAGACAGCTATCTGGTCATCACATATACCAATTTCATACATGGCAAACCAATCTCCCCTCGTACACAAAATTTAATTGCCTTTATACTCCTTTGAAATTCAAACAATCTTTACAATTATACAAAATTAACTTGTATTAGGCAAACTATTCATTGACCTTTCTCATAGACTCCACTATAATTAACCCATGACTGTCACACCCCCAAAAGGTGTGGCAGTTTTTGCGTTTATTTATGCCTTGACCGGCAAATGAGTTTTTAATAAGCAGCCTGTGCTGCTAAAACTCGAATTCTCCTTTTGGGAAGAATTCAGATAATAGCAAGCACTGGATATGTTCCCACACATCCCCGATTTCACCATTTCTTCCTGACGGAAAAATAGTTGCAATCTTGCTTGCAAGGGGATAACTCCCCCTGTCCCCCTTTTCAAAAAATCTACACGCCGGATACGGCATAATATTTTCAAAACATAGCCAAAATAGTGGCAGAAAGGATACCAAAATGAGTAATAGAACAAGGAAAAATGAATTCAAAATATTCCTTAATGATGATGAAAAATTCATCCTTGAAGAAAAATATAAGCTGTCTGGAATGCGAAGTCGTTCCGCATTTATCAGACACCTTATATTATACGGATATGTATATGATGTGGATTATTCCGACTTACGAGAATACAACACTCTCCTATCCAAAATCGGAAATAACTTGAACCAAATTACAAAGCGGACTAACACTACCGGACATCTATATGATGAAGATATTAAAGAAGTAAAGGAGTTGATGAATCAGGTATGGCATACACAAAAATCCATGCTATCAAAACAACCGTCCATAAAGCAATAGCATACATCTGTAACCCTTCAAAAACTGATGATTCTATATTAATTACCTCCTTTGGATGTAGTCCAGAAACTGCACATTATGACTTCAAATTTGCATTATCAAAAACAAACCAAAGCGATGAAAAAAAAGCTTTTCACATGATACAATCATTTCTTCCTGGAGAGGTTTCTTATGAAGAAGCTCACCAGATTGGAATGGAGTTTGCAGAAAAATTATTGCAAGGAAAATACAACTATGTTCTGACCACTCATATTGATAAAGGTCATGTCCATAACCATCTGATTTTTTGTGCTGCTGATAACATTGAACACAAGAAATATAATGACTGCAAAAAAACTTATTATAATATCAGACATCTAAGTGATAAATTATGTCAGGAACATAATTTATCCATCATCACGCCTGGCAATGATCGCGGGAAAAAGCATAATGAATGGGATGCAAATAGGAATAATACTTCATGGAAATCAAAGCTAAAAATAGATATTGATGAAGCTATTAAGTCATCGAAAACGTATGTAGATTTTCTTACCATCATGCGTGCAAATGGATATGAAATCAAAGGGGAGTCATTAGAAGAAACCGGAACAAAATATATCTCATTCCGTCCGTTAGATAAAGAAAGATTTGTACGAGGAAGTAAACGTTCTCTAGGTATAGATTATACAAAAGAACGTATTAAGGAACGAATTGAAATTGGAATACAATTACCTAAGAAAAGAAATGTTTCTTTTCCAAATAGGGATGATTCCAAGCGTAAGCTTATTGATACCAATGAGGATAAATTTAGAGACAACACTGGATTACAACATTGGGCCGATATTCAGAATCTAAAGATTGCTGCGAGTAGCTATCGTTCTGCAGGTTCTGTTGCAACATTAGAAGACAAAATACATACTACAACTGCTACTGCAAAAGCTACTAAGGAATCCATTGTTAAAACAGAACATCGGATGAAGGAGCTTGCTGAAATTATCAAATATGTGGACCAGTACCAAGAAAATAAGAAGTATAATTATCGCTATGAAAAATCTAAAGATCCAGATGCATATCTACGCTCCCATGAGAGTAAATTGCTTCTGTATGGTGGCGCTAAACGTATGCTTGAGAGATTTAGAATTAACGAAAAATCTGTGAATATTGAAAAGTTAAAAGGTGAATATCAAAAACTCTCTGAACAAAAAAATGCCTTTACACAGATGTATAAAGTCAATGAAAAAGAACTTAAAAAACTAAATCAGGAATTCGAGAACATCAGTAAATATCTTAATCCATCTAGGTCTGCTGAGCAGCAGAAAAACAAGAAGGATGGGCCGCAACTTTAAGAACAACTATTGACTTAAGACAAATTCATTTTGTCAGAAACTGGATTACAGAATTATGTATATGCAAAGGTTTGTGTCACGATTTTTTTATTGTTACTTATTAAGCTTTATTCTTTACCTGGATTTTAAGTGTATAGCGAATATTTACCCTATATAATAATTTACACAAAATTTAGGATACCCACTCACTAGGTCATCTAACACCTACTCCCTTTTTGCCTTTGAATTACACTTTTATACATATTTATCCGTCTTATTCTACAAACAAATAGGACCAAGATAATATTTATGTATCAAGCATGTCCCATTCGTCGCCAAGTACCCATCTAAGTGCTGATAATTTACCATTTAACATTCCCCATTCAAAATCACTATATGGTCCTAAATTTTCTTCTCCATATTTATCAATTAATTTCTGCGCCGAATCTAATGCTCCCTTCCATATAGTTGAATCAACTTTGCTCTTTCCATGTTCAACCCGATATCTAAGATTTAGATGTCGGTTAAACCAAACTTTGTCACAAAGCATATTCATATCTTCAACGACAGCTTCTAAAGTACGAATGTCCTCGTCGATATTATCTGAAAAAATATCAGTTCTATTAGGCTTTTCATTTATATTATTAACTAACAAATCTATCTTCTCTTCAATTCTTGTCATTCTACTTTCACTACCTGCAAAATACGCAATTTGTTCTTCTTTTGTCATTTCAATATCTAAATAATCTAAACGGATTCCGTACATTTTAGGAGAATTTATTATGTCTGCCATACGTTCTAAATGATATATTCTAACATCAACTATTTTATCGATTTCTTCTAATTCTTTTCTCTCAGACAAACGCAATTCTTGATTTGTAATAAATGCAATTCCTTTTGCTTTATTTTTCTTTGCACCAATAACATCATGAATAAATTTGTCTTTAGTGGTATTAAATAATTGTTGTCCTCGTGGAAAATATACTGCACCAATCCAAAGTGACCCATTAAATTGACACTTAATATCTTTTCCTCCATCTTTACCGCCTAACGGATGTGAAGGATCTACATTATCAAAGCCTTCACTAATTAAAATAGCTGCTGATAATCTTTCAGATGCTGCTTGCCCTTTATCCCATTCTATAAGTCTATGCCACGTTTCTCTTCCTTCTACTCTTCTTGCCACATTAACACTCCATTCTCTGCAGTATATTACAGGATTAGTCAAAATGTATTATATTCATCAAATTTTCTTACTTAATTACACTATAACGTTTGACAACAAACAGGTCCGTTATATAAATAGCCTGTTATTCATGTTTGTTCAAAAATCTCTTTTGAAATAATTTTCAGAAATTGTTACTGAAACATCTCAACCAAAAATTGTGATACCTTCTTATTCCAGCCAAAATAAGTATTAGAATATGATAAATACAGTCTCTTTTTCGCTCTAGTAATTGCAACAAAACAGTTTCTTCTTTCTTCTTCCATTTCGATACTTGTCATACCCTTTTTTACACTTTGAAAGGATGGGAGTTCATCATTTACCATTCCAATAAGAAATACATTATCGAACTCTTTGCCTTTTGATGAATGTATTGTTAAAAACTGTACACTATCCTCGTCAGGTTCAATATCTTTAGATATCATAGAAAACTCTTGAAGAAATGTAGATATTGTAATTTCAGACAAATCATAATTATATGACAGGTTTCTCTGAAAATCCTTCCATACTTTTTTCTCAAGATTATATTCACTTTCTACTTGTTCTCTATGCTCTATATCCTCAATTTTACTAATATGTTCATCCATCCACACAAAAGCGTCATCTACGAATTTAATAAAATTTTTTCCTTCACATAAATTTAGCATTATAGATTTTTCTAAATCTTCATTTCCTAATTTTTTTGTGATAAAACAGCATAATGCTTTCAGCAAATCTCTATTACTGATTTCTGATTCTAATATTACTTCTTCATATTGAATAGGTATTTCAGTTAATTCATTCACTAATGTTAAAATTCTTCCAAGCACCTTTTCGTCATTTCTGTGATTTGATAATTTGAGCATATCATAAATCAATAATACATATGGCGTTTCAAACTCATCTTTTCTCTTTGATCTCGCACATTTTATCTGCCTTTCTGTAGCTTTTTTATAGGCCTCTTCTAACAATCGATTATTTCGTGCTAAAACGCAAATACTTTCTGTAGGATATTTTTCCTTTAAATCAATAATCAAATCCGACACCGAATTAACTTCCGCAGAAACTTCTTCATAATTATTTAGAAACACATGTTGTCCACAATCCTCCATAACTTTCATAGATTCTAATGGTCTTTTATCCGTTGTACGGCTCGAATTATGTGCAATCAACTTATTTGCTAAGTCAACAACCTCTGTGGGGCATCTAAAATTTTGGAATAGTTGAATTAAACTGGCATTATATTCATCTTTAAAAGTACTTAAACGTTTATGACTTGCACCATTCCATCCATAAATGACCTGATCATCATCTGCTACAATAAATAGATTATTGTTTTTCTCACCACACATACTCTTAATTAACATGTACTGCCCCAAATTAGTATCCTGAAATTCATCGATATTTATATACCTATACATACTTCTATATATACGCGCAATATTTGGAAAATTTACAAATAGCTTATATGTTAATAGAATCAACAGATCATAGTCAACTGAATTTAAAGATAAAAGTTTCTCAATATACTTAAAGTAAAACCATTTAAATTCGTACTCATACCTAGTATTTGGCATAATCTTATCCATATCATCTTCATTTAAGCACAGATTTTTCTCAAAGTACTGTATTGCATTCAAAATTTTAATATCATCAATTACATCATTGTCATGTTCCTCCAAAAACTCATTCTTTAAATCATCAACGATAGCATTTAAATCATCATTGGAACTAAAAATGTCAAAGTCAGAATTTACGCCTACATATGAGCCATGATTCCTTAATACTTCCGAGCAAAACGAATGAAATGTTCCTACAAAAAGACGCTTATCTTGGGTCGTAATTTGGGATGATATTCTTGAACTCATTTCAGCCGCAGCTTTATTGGTAAATGTTAATGCTAAAATTCTAAAACTTTCATTCTCTGATTCATTTATTATCCTAATTATACGCTCAGTTAAAACAGCTGTCTTTCCGGAGCCTGGACCTGCTAAAATAATAACCGGTCCATCATTCCAGGCAATTGCACTTTTCTGCGATTCCGTATATTTATCCTCTTTCATATGCACACACTCCCTCTATAAAATTCTTAACAAATTCAGGTATCTCTTCTTTTGTAATGTTTCTGTTTTTCCATACTTCAACGAGCTTATAAGCATATTCAACTTTTCCCTTTTGAATAATATCTATAATAGCATTTTCATATTCTTGAACTTTACCCTCGTCCTTTAATTTTTTCACTTCTTCATTTAATATTTCAGCTACAGCGATTTCATAATCTTCAAGAAATCCAGCCTTGACAAATTCATGTTCGATATCCGTTTCATTGGTTAAAATAACTTTATTATTTACTTCCTCATCTGTATATCCACAATTTTTAACTTCACGTTTTGTACTTGCACCTTGATCATCATTATCCGCCAATATAATCCAATCTATTTCTAGCACTTTTGCTAATTTTACAAAAGCTTTTGCAGAACCATTTTGTCTATAGGTTATACCACTTATTCCATGATCATCCAAATTATATCCCAGCAACTCTGCACAAAATGGAATTATCACATCTTCCGTTTGTCCCTCGTACATTATCCATTTACGTGCAAATAATAATTCCCCTCTGGTCTTCTGAACAAAAGTATTCAAATCATATAATTCTTCCTTTGAAAAAATATTTTTACTACTTGCTAAGTATTCTGTAATATTCTCGTCTTTACAACAGCCTAGCACACATCTTTCAAGCTGATCTTGTATCGGTCGTTTAATCACTAAAACTTTATTATTCTCATCCAATTCTAAATCTTCCGTAAAATTAGCAACTACTTTTTTTAATCCCTCGGATACTGTATTTAACGAAATGTCTATCTTATCATATATTTTTCTAATCTCTGTTATTCCATTTCTTTTCTTGAAAAATCTCATATCTTTTAAATCTATATTTTGAAGAAAGTATGGTGAATGCGTAGTTATGATTTTCTGGCAGTTTGTCTCTCTTACAACTTTTTCAACAGCCCTAATAGCTTGCGGATGCAAATGTGCTTCAGGTTCTTCTAATGTCAAAATTGCTTCTGCCTCACTAGAATTCATTTCTTCTAACAAAATATCAATATACGCTTTAAATAATAATATTGTTGTAACACTTTGTGTTCCTTGACCATGTCTTTCTAGTGGGAAACTTGTATTATTACTATTATTATTTAATACCAACTGAGCTTTTGACAATAAATCCCACGACTTAATAGGTAACGCATTTATTGATACTAGGTCATCACCCTGAAAATCAAGAATCCTCTGAATATCCTCCAAGGAATTTACAAGTTTAGTAAGATTCACGTCTGTATCAACTATCTCTTTATTAAGAATTTCAATACTATCCTGTACTTCTTTTAATTTATCATTTGGAATATTAGCTTTTTTTAGAAATCTTCCCCACAAAGGAGATTTCGCACTAAAAGTATCTTTTATATCTCTTAATGCCTGCAAATAAAACAGAGGTGTCAGCTTATAGAATGAAGTAATTTTATTCTGGGCTCTTCCAATTATTTCATTGTATTCCTTATTTAAAAAAGCGGTTTTTCCTTCGAATTCACCAGTGGCTATATTAAAAGACGATGTAACTCGTACAATTATTGATGCTAGTTCTGTTTGGTTACCTATGTACTGTAATAACTCTCCATAATTATCAAGAATATATCCATTCCACTCCTCTGCTATTCTCTCTTGAAATATTAAAGTTATTTCTATGCCTTCCGAATCTTTTGGTGAAATCATATCTTCATTCATAAAATAATCATACTCATCAAAAATATTTTTACCAATACTTCTCGTTAGTGCATATCTTAAAGCATCAAGGAAAGATGTTTTACCAGAATTATTTTCCCCAATTAAAAATGTACTTTCATTCAAAGTCATATGAATATCTTTTAAGCTTCTAAAATTCTTAATAAATACTTCTCGTAAATACATAATATATTACCCTTCCCTGCTGCAATTACAATTTTAAAATATATGCAATTATATCGTTTTACTTTACATTACAGTTTCAATTACAGTTTATTCAAAATATCTTTAAGTTGGACTGCTTCCTCTCTCGTCAAAGTAACTCCTTTTCCCATCTTTTCATGTTCTGGTGCCCAATCACGAATATCATATTTTGGTGCTGCTCCGTTCCAACTTATGAGGTTTAATTCTTTTTTCCAGCCCTTCGCATTTTCCGAAAGTACACCTATTTCTTCAACAATATCAAACTTTATATCTGCCATCGTATCTCTCCTTAATATTATTATTTCTTTTTTTATTTTCCAGAAAACACACAGTTATTAACCATCCTAAACAATAAATATTTACATGATAATCGAATTTCAACTATGTGTTTCCTGAATTATATTACATGCTCTCTTTTACATGGAATTTTGCTTTAAAATGTTCATAGCTATTTACCCAGTCAAACTTAACTAAATCTGAAACTGCTTGGAAGTGTAATTTCCCACACTTGATTTTATTTTTTTCAACCGGCATCAAAGTATTGTCTGCTTTTCCGGCCTTTGTCTCCACAATGAAGTAAATCCCAACGGCTCCTTCATCTAATCCTTCTTTTCTGCACACAATAGCCCAATCTGGAGAATAGTGTCCATATGGGGTATCAATGACAAACCCACCCTTTTTTAGTTTTGTAAAGAGTATTACGTTTTCATTTGCTTCCAGTTTTTCGGCAAATTCCTTTTCACCCTGACTATCCATTTTATAATACTCATTCATGGCACTGCTATGATCTGAATTTGCATGAAACACTCTCCATTGGTCTTGGAAATCTTCTTCTTTAATCGTATCTGTTGCAAAGATGTCACCAACTTTTAATTCATAACCGTCAATCACTTCATAGGATGATATATTTTCAGCTTTGATATCATTCAGTTTCTTTAATATCTTCTGGGTTACACAATCTAATACGTCCTGATTGTTAAGCAATTCTCTCTTTTCAATTTTCATTAGGATTTTAAAAATAGCCAGTCTCGGAAGCATTGTATGATGCATAATATAGTTTGCAATCTCGAAATCACTTTTTGGAGTTGCATCTATTTCAACATCCATTCCACCAACTTTATATACAGCATCTTCCATTACAAACATTTGAGCATCATTAAATCCTGCTTTTCCCGTTTCAATTTTATACTCATTTTTTGCGCTAAAGAATCGCAGATAATCATTTATTTCCCAAGCACAGTCCTCTATAAATTTATCTTTATCAATATCGAATTTATAGATGGATCTCTTGGTAAGATTCTCACAAAGACCAAAATACACTTTTTTAAATTCATCCTGTGAAACAAATGCTCTGACGGAGTTTTCATATGGTTCATTGTCGCCATTCGTAATATCAATACGCCTACTACCCTTTTGAATCATAAGTTCTTTGAATTTTTCTTTTACCAACTCCATATGTTCTTTTAATGTTTCATCCGAAAAAGAAATTTCCTGTAACATTTTTGTTGTCTGCTCTACCGATTTATTCAATACATTAGAAGAATTGATAATTCCTTTTAACATCAGTTCCTGCTTCAAAGTATCCACCAACTCTGCGGTTATCTTTTCATCAGGAATACCAGCCTGCTGTAATGTAGTAACCAAAATATCTGCTGTAACTTCATTTTTATTGAAATTCATATTTTCATTGAAATCTTTTTGTAGAGCACTTGCAAAATGGTCATAGTAATCATTAGCAATTACAGTCAACTCATTTATTTTAGCATCCAGACATCGATTACCATCGGTATCTACCGGTAGTCTAAGACCTCGTCCAATTTCCTGCTTCTTGGCAATATCTGATCCACCAGATTTTAATGTACATAAGGTGAATACATTTGGATTGTCCCAACCTTCTCTAAGTGCTGAGTGAGAAAAGATAAATGCTAATGGTTCATCGAAAGAAATCAACTCATCTTTCTTCTCAAGGATTAAGCTTATCCCTCTATCAATATCTTCTTGGGTTTTTGCTACCACCTTATTTTCTTCAATTGAAGAATCCCATCCTTCAATTTCCACCTCATTATTCTTTTTATCTACAGCAAAATATCCTTCTCTTACAGACTGGACATTAGTACAATCCGGAAAATAGTCTTTATACTTCTCTAATTGTTTTCCGTATGTTACTAGTGCTTTCGCATATTCTTCATCGAATATACGTAAATATTCTCCTCGTCCATCTTTAGATTCATGATCTCGTACTTTTTTAACTGAATCAATAAAAAACAATGTTAATGCTTTTATCTTCTTTCCATTTCTAAGAATAGCAAATTGTTTATCAAAATGATTTTTTATCGCTAATCTTATTTGGATTCGAACGGCTTCATTCTTCTCTATTTCATGATTGCTGTGCCCTAATTCTAACTCAAAAACATCGCTTTGGGTTGCTATTTTTAAAGGTTTTAATTTGTGTGGTTCCTCTGTAATTCTTATGTTTTTATATTGAGAAAGTCCACCCGATAAATCTTCTAACGAGGCATTTGCTCTAACATCAAACGTTTTAAATCGAATGATTCCTCCCTGCTCCTGTGAAAAAATTTCAATTCTTGCCTTTAAATCAGATGTAAATGTAATATAACGAACATATGGATAATCTTTTGAAATAACTCCATGCACGGTCTTTACCTGTATCTTTTTAACCAGTTCGTTTTTGTATGCTGCATAAGAATCTAGTTTATATATCTGGTTATACAACTGTTTATGTGTAGCTGAATAACGAAATGTAAACAATGGATTTATATCTTCTATTGCCTGTAAAGACTTTGATTTTTTTGCTTTCGTTCCTTCAATTTTTTGAGGTTCATCAATAATCACAATTGGTCTGATGTATTTGATGTCTTCCCATAATATCTGACCATATTCATCTTCCGTACGAATTTTATTCGTATCTTTATTAAATGCCTGAATATTCAGCACACATACACTTAAATCATTGGTTTCTACAAGACTAGTACTCACTTTTTTAGGATTATTGCTATCATAAATAAAACTATGCTTAGATAAATCCACATCATACAATCGTTTGAAATGATCTCGTAACTGTTCCATTGATTTTTCAACGCCTTTACGAATTGCAATAGAAGGCACAACTATCATGAACTTAGTAAATCCATATTCTTTATAAAGTTCAAGAATGGTTCGTAAATATACATATGTTTTGCCCGTACCTGTTTCCATCTCTACTGTAAAGTTGTTGTTCTCTGCTAATGTTTCATCTGCAAATAGCTGATTTTCTAATTGTACGCCGCGCAAGTTCTGTAACAAACGGCTCCCCACTATAATATCCTTATTACGAATCGGATCACCCATTCCTGGTATATAATTGTGTCTTGGTTTATAAACTCCATCTACTTGTCTTGGCAATCCTCTAAATAGCTCAACTGCCGAATTAATTGCTTTTAATTGATATTCCAGTTCATCATCAAATTGGAATGCAATACGTTTTGCCATAAGTCATTCCTCCTTAAATAAATTCAACTGTATAAGTTATTTTGTTGCTTCCAGCATTTTTCTCAATTAATGCTTTTAGCCTTCTAAATGTTTCATCCTTAAGAGCAATATCATCACCAAATGCAGAATCTCTAAAAATAAATTTAATCGGAAGTGGATTGAGTTCTGATAATTTATCAATTAACTCTTTTGTAATTTGTGTTTCAAGACATACCAAATAACTACTCGCGTATAAATATGTGCGATTTCCAATAACAGATAGCAATTCCATCGTTTCGGACAATTGAACATTTTTTTGACGCAACATGACCTCATATACTACATCTATATCTTTTGTATTTGTTATAAAGTCCATTTGGTCTGGTGTATTATTTAATGTTTCATTTGTTAATTGCTCATATTGGTCAATTTTTTGTTTATTCCATTTTATATTTGAATTCGAAATATGGAACAATTTAAATCCAACATCAATCAATTTTTCTGGATTTTCCACCTGGATTTTATTTCCAGCCCTACGTATACGCTCTTTTCCAATTTCACAAATATTCTTGAATCCACTATTATACGCATCTGAATCTGCTTCACATAATTCTGGTAGTTGAACTAATATAATTTTATTTTTTAATTCTTTATCTGCATTGTATTTGAAAAGCGAATGAGCTGTAGTGGCAGCACCACTAAAAAAATCCAAAACTAGTTCATCACTTTTTGCTCCAAGAATTAATTCAAACAATCTATATATTGTTCCAATAGGTTTTGGCTTTGGAAAAATTCTTTTATCAAAATTCAAATTGATAAAATCTTCACTCCCACGTTCTGAATTGACGTCTTTAAATGTCCAAGCACTTGTTGGTTTTACTAAAGAACGCCCTTCTAAGTAGTCCTTCTCCATAATTCCCCATACTTTTCTTGATGGCATGAACTTTGGCGTTAAGTACTTTAAATTAGTTACTGCTGTATCCAATCCCCAGCGCCAATTTCCTTCTCTTCCATCTTCTCTCTGTGGCTTAATTTGAATATATCCTAATGGTACCATTTCATCTCTTGATGGATAATACTCTCCCGTATTTTCATTATAATAAAAATAATAAAATAAATTAGGTCTATCTTCTCTTAAATCGTTCTCACCCGTTTTTCTTAAGTCAATTTCTCTATATTTTTTTCCTTCTTCATTAACTTTGTTATATCTCTTTATTATCTTTTCATCTGTTGGTTCAAATCCATACCACTCCGTATTATTTGGATTTTTTGTATACACAAGAATATATTCATGTGCGGTTGCTACATATTTATCATCTGATCTACCTTTAGGATTATTAATATTTGCTATAATTCCAATTCTATTTTCTTCTCCAAAAATTTCATTGCAAATTTCTTTTAAATTTTCTATTTCATTTTCATCAATACTAATACATATAAAACCTTCATCCGATAAAATATCCTTTGCAACTTTTAATCTTGGATACATCATGTTTAACCAATTTGCATGATATCTATTCTGTGATTTACTATTTGCTTTATATCTTTCTCCTAATTCATCAACATTTCCTTCAACTATATCGCTATCAATTGCATTCATTACAAAGTTATCATTATAGACAAAATCATTACCTGTATTATAAGGCGGATCAATATATATCATCTTTATTGCCCCATAATAATTCTGTCTGAGCAACTTTAACACTTCAAGATTATCACCTTCAATGTAAAGATTTTCAGTTGTTTCTGGATAAAGGCTATCCTCTGGAATGAACTTTAATGTCTTTCCAAACACATCTTCCTGTGCTATTTTTTTTGCATTTTGTTTTCCAGCCCAGGTAAGTTCATATTTCTCACTGCCTACCTCTTGAAATTCACCTAGTTCTTCTTTTAATGCTTCAAAATCTACTTCTCCATCCTTAACAGCAGATGGAAAAAGCTGTGCAAGTATTTTCACATTATCATTTACAATATTATTTATTTTTTGCTCTACCTTCTTATATTCCATGACATCCTCCGTTATTTGATTTCAGCATCTAATTTCTCTAGGCTGTTTTTAATCTCTTGATTAATTTTAATCTTTTCAACATTACTAGTGGTTTTACTTACGATTTCTTTGTTATCTACAATTGTTTTTAGCAAACTATAAATTTTCACAATCCTGTTGAAATCATACCATACAGGTCTTTCTAGTATAAGTTCCATATTCGAATAGACTTTCTCGTTCTTTAGCATAAATTCTTTTGTAAACATTTCATAATAAAAGTTTACTTTGTTCGTTTTATTGAGAATCTTATTGTACGACATATAACTAAGAAATCTTTCTTTTTGCCTGTCCGGAAGCTTCGTCTGAAACACTTCTGAACACTCATCATCTAAAATAACTACCTGTGAATTATCTACTTGGCTCAAACGTTTTAACGCAAAAGAATACACTTCTGAAACTGCATCGTGTATTTTCAAAACACATAACGACTTAATGATACTCTGGTATGTACTGGCAATAAATGAAGCCTCTTTAATATTTCTTACTTCTATGTCATATATCTGTATTACCTGACATCGGTATTCGTTATTCATGACGGAAGGAATCTGTTCCCCTGCTATCTGATATGCCAGCGATACATCTTTTATAGCTTCTTTAATTCTCTTTTTCTTTTCTGGTTTTAGATCTTTTGGTATAAAATCTTTCAGCGTAATTTTAACTTGTACTCTATACTGTTCTGGAATATCAAACATCATTCAGCCACCAAGAAAGAGATTAGTTCAAAATCATCTGTTGTTTCATTTGCAAATGCATTATTAAACCCGCCAAAGTCAAATATCATTTGTGCTGCTTTTGACTCTTCCTCACCCTTTATAGATTTGATTGCTTTATTTATCAAATCCGAGTAAAATGACATTTCTTTTGCGTCTTTCGTCCTTTCAAAGAATTTTGCAAACAGTTCTTCAACTGTTACATTTTTTCCATAACACAGTTTTCTAAACTGTTTCACAACTTCTCTGGCTTGTCCGTTGCCATATAAAATCTTTCCATCATTTTGTATATAGATTAGATAATATGGATAAAGGGAACTATCAGATTTTGGTTTTTTAATATCGTTCCTATGCTTGAAACAAAATAAAACTCCATTATTCTCGCCATTTGTAATCGAATATATACCTTTAGGAACCTTCTTAATTTCTGGCATTTTTCTGATATACTCCGATAATTCATATAAATATTCATTCATATTAAGATCTGTCAAAGATATGTTATCATTGGCTTCCTCAATATCTATTACTTCTTCCTTTAATCGCTCTAATTGTCTTTTTCTGAAATTGAAGTCATTTAACTCAGGCTCTAAATCATTTTCATCACCGGTTGAAACCAGATTTAAAGTCGTCATCTTTCCTTTAACTCTTTGTTCCAATCCAAGGTAGTCATTTAACTCCATATTAGGGAAAAAATTAATCATCTGGATATTTTCATTTGTACTTCCAATACGATCAACACGCCCAAATCTTTGAATCAGTGATACCGGATTCCACTGTATGTCAAAATTAATTACCGTATCACAGTCCTGAAGATTTTGTCCTTCGGAAATACAATCTGTACCAATCAGTATGTCTACTTGATATTCTTGTGGAAGTTCTTTTTTCATTTTTGACCTAGGTGAGAATGCACACAATACGGAGTTAAACTCAGCATCAACTTTTGGATTATTAACCTTTATTCCCCCTCCTGTAACACAAGCTGAATGTATGTTTATTTTCTTTAATTCACTAGCAAGACGTGAATATATATAATTTGCTGTATCAGCAAATGCAGTGAAAATAAGTACTTTCCTATTTCCTTCGTTATATGGCATCTTGGTTATCTTGTTGATAATAATATCTTGAAGCTCTTTGATTTTTTGATCCCTATTACTCTCTAATATGATTCTCGCTTCTCCGAATACTTTTTCAAGAATAAGTTTATCTCCTTCGAGGTCATTAAGATAATCAACTATTCTAAGATGCTTTACATCAATTTCATATTTGCCTTCCAGATATAATTCTTCGTCCTCTATTTCACCTGTTTCCTCGTCCACGTAGCCTCCGCCCATTTCGAGAACCTTAATTGTTCTATCAATTCTCTCAATTAGCCTACGTAAAGTTTCTTCAAAAGAAAATACCGAACTTTCTAATCGTTTAAATAAGTTAAACCTATGTAGTATAATCATACCTTGTGACTGCGTTTGAAAATCCATATTCCCACCACGCTTGCCTTTTAGGTTATATTTTTCAACATATATTTTCTGAAATTCGCTTTTTATATATTTTGTTGGAGTATAGACACATAAGTTTAATGTTTCTAGCAATTCATTTGCATGCTTAAACTTTAACAGCTGCCCTTCTGTATCTATTTCACTGTAATACGTATCTGGTTTATTCTTATGCGGAAATTTCCCAACTCCGCTATTTCCATAATATCCAGTAATATGTTTCCTACTACGTGATATTGTCATCATTTCTAATAAGCGATAAAAATCAGATGGCAAACTATCCAGCAGATCATTTTTTCTATGCCCTGGCATTGTCTCCCATTGATTAATTATTGCAGAAGACTTTCTAAGTAAATTATCTACGCTCTGAATTCCTTCATCTTCGAACGCAAAATCCTTATCAGCAGTAATAATACTTATCTGATTTTTCAAATCTACCAGACTATTATTTACCGGCGTAGCCGATAGCAATAGCACTTTTGTATTATTATTTCCATGTTTGATTACATCCTGTAAGAGCCTTGCATATCTGGTCATAATTAATTGATCATTATCATCATACCGGTCATTTCTGTTTCTGAAATTATGTGATTCATCAATTACAACTAAATCATAACTACCCCAATCAAACTTTTTCAAATCTTGCCCTGATCTGGACATTCCATCATACCTTGATAAATCCGTATGAAACATAATCCTATAATTAAATGACTCATTTAAAAAGGAATCTCTGTAATCCCCTCTGAATGAGTTCCAGTTGTCATATAATTTTGCAGGTGTTAAGACCAAAACACGATCCATTGCAATCTCAAAATATTTAATTACGGCAAGTGCTTCAAAAGTTTTTCCCAAACCAACAGAGTCTGCTATAATACATCCTCTATATTTTTGGAGTTTGCGTATTGCCGAAACAACACAGTCCTTTTGAAAGTCATATAAAGCATTCCAAATTTGTGTCTTCTTAAATTTTTCACTATCTCTTTCAAAACGCTCAACACCATTATCTATCTGATGCCCAAACAATTCATTTAAAGTAAAATAATATATAAATTCTGGGGAATGCTTTTTATATACATATTCTAAGCTCTCTAATAATTCGTTTTTATAATCCTGTGATACTTCATCATTAAACCAAATCTGATTGTACGTATTTAGTGCTGAAAGTATTTGATCCTTATCCATGATTCCACTCAAGATAGTATCGAAGTTAATATTTCTAATCTGGTTTCTATTCATTTTATTAGACACTTCCAGAGAAGATGAGCCCTGTATCATAAAATCATCATCAATTATTATTATATTGCTACCTATCTTTACTCCTGCATTGGCTTTTCTAATATTTACATGCTTTTCTATAAAATCATGCATTGTTTTTGCTTTTGCAAAATGTTGCAATTTGTTTTTTTCCGAAATATCATATGCATTGAACAAGAAATCTACCGGATTCATTTCAAATTCATGAGAAATCTCAGTACTATCAGGAACAAATTTCGTATCCCTAATGACTAGATTAATTTCTTTTACATTATTTAAGTTTTTTTCTAAAAGAGCAAATACTGATATTGTAAGTTTGTCATTCACAATATTTACTACTGCATTTGTCTTGTTCTGCAAGATTTCATTGATTTTATTTATCATTTGCTCATTTGAATTAATAACGTTACTCATAAAATTTTCTCCCATTCCTCATATTTCCTGGTAATTTTATCGCACTATTCAATTGTACCATTTTTACCTGTCCCATTTTCAGGACTTATCTCCACAATATCATCGAATTTGCAATTAAGTTCCAAACAAATTCTTGCCAGGATATTTAAAGATACCTGCTCATTATTTGACATTTTGGTAAATGTACTTGGTGCAATCTTCGTCTTTTTTCGCAAATCTACTTTTGTCATATCACGCTCAAGAAGCAATCTCCATAAGGGTTTGTAACTGATTTTTATTAGTTTTTCTGACATTTTTCTCAATTCTCCTTGATTTCATTAATAAATTGATCAATAAGGTATAATGACAACGTTTCATCTATTTCTAACTTGAACATTTTGACAATTTTATTTTTAAGTTCTATCATGCTTGCTTTGCAATGAGCATCCCCATTTAATACAGCTCCCATTTTCTTTGTATCTACAGCACACTCATGATATTTGGGATTTCCAAAGGAAAAGTTCGGTACGTAAATATTTGTATAATCACTTTGTGTTACCCAAGCGGCTCCCATTTCATTTAAACAAGCAGGACTCTCTAAATATGTATTTGACCACAAAATTATCATAAAGATTTCTTTTGATATGTTTTCCCGCAGATAATCGTATATATTTTTATCCATAGGAATCTTATGTAATGGATGCGATGTATAAATTAGTTGATTATTTTTTACACCAAGACCAACAATAAATCTTTCCAACGCATCCCCAAATTTTTTATCTCCAGATTGATGGCTCAAAAAAACAAGAGATTTGTTACTTTTTTCAATAGCTGAATTCTTATTTTGTTGAACCTCATATGTTTTAAGACTTTCTTTAAATTCAATAATCAAATTCATGTTGCGTCTATGTTCATCTTTATTAAAACAATATTCGTTTGAATCAATTTTGCCAATGTTATTATAATACCAAGTAGACAATTCATTCAAACAATATCTGATTAACTCCATGTCATTATCCCTAAAACCAATCTCTAATTGGTTGAGGTGATTTTCAACATTACCGTTAGATGAATACTCTAATAATGTACTTTTAATACCTGCAAATTCAGTTTTAAGTCGTTTAAGCTCATCTATTTTATTTAACTTTTGTTTATCACTTTCTCCTTTTTCAATATCATCAAGAAGGTATACTTTTAAAATGCCAATTACCGAATTTGCATCTCTTTTTCCCGTACCCTGTCTAATAAGTATTGCATCTTCAATTTCAGGTAAATCTTTCTTAAAAACATTTCTTATTTCAAGTATACAATCAAAAAGTTCACCTTCTATCGCTTGTATACATTCACTATCACAATTATCATATTTCACAACTTGTTCCTCAAGTTTATTAATGTACTCTTGTACAAATCTACTCTTTTCTTGTGTCACCCCAAGTCCTCCAGTTCTTTCTTACATAAATTGCAATGTATATATACACTATTTCCTGTTCCAATTCTAATTATTAGTAATATCACTTACGTCTTATCTAATATTTTTAAACAGATTAAATACACTGATATATATTGTATCAAACTTATTTCGTAATTACAAATTTTATTTTGATTTCTCGAAATTCTCAAAGTAAAAATACCACAAGTTCATAACCTCAAAAACCAACATTAAAAAACATTAAAAAAAGAGACACCTAAGTATCTCTTTGGATAATTATATATACACATTTCTTGCAGTTCTAATAAACAACATTAAATCGATTTATACTTAAAATCTG
>JAQUUB010000074.1 GCA_028694115.1 Lachnospiraceae bacterium | reverse complement strand
TTTTGAAACTGCAAGTATGCTCAATGTACCTGCTGCTCTTTTGGATTTTAAATTTGCTATATTAAAGGCTAAGGGATATAGCATTAATTCAATGCAGATTGCAAAATCCTGTTATCTGAAAGAAGATATTGGAGCATATGAGGTTGGCAATGACCATGTTTTCTAATACGATTTAAATTATGACTTGAGATTCGACCAAGCCAGAAGATAATATTCTTCTGGTCACTCACCTTTTCCTAGTAAAAAAAGTTTGAAAGTAGCAACCATTATCTCTTAATTTAAATATACAAAGCATCTCTAACTATATATTTTTGAATAAAGTGCTGTGTGGCAGCTATCTGACGGCAAGAAAAGAATTTGCAAAAAATTATTTTGGAAAAGTAATTAGAAAGGATATTTAAACAAAGTAATGGGGAACCCACTCGTGGCTCCCCTTTCTTGATTACAATAATCGTTCTAGGCATTCATCCTAAAACTTATTGTAATACATTATATGCAACAAATCATATACTATACATTTTTAGAATAAAAGGGAACTCACTCGTAGTTCCCCAACTTGAAAAAATTATAATACCATCCCACTCGTGAACAGTCTTCTTGTAACTGTATTTTAACACGTTAGTTTGATTTTGTCTATACCTTTCAAACTATTGACTTGAATATTTTTCTGCCAGCACTTTGTCTAATTCCTCAACAGTAGATAGCTTATACGCATCCATTATTTCTTTTACTCTATCCACTACTTCTTGCTGTTCTTTTAATTGTTCTGTTAATTCTTGTCGCTTTCCTTTTAACTTTTCGATATATGTAATCTTATCATTATATTCATTACTCAAAGTCTGATAGTAATGATGCAAGTTAAGAGATGTAGCTATTGCCATATCCACTTTTTTCATTTCATCACCAGCTAGTTCGACTATATAATCGCCCAACCTCGCCTTACTAACGCATACAATATTTCCCAAAAGTACATTTCCATCAAGAATGGTTATTCCACTTGCATCTTTCTTATCCGCTATTGGTATTACAGTCGAAATCGTAGACGTTGAATGAGTTATAGGCGCAACAATAGTATTGGGTGATGTGGAATTGGCTGAATCATATTGCAAAATAACACAAGGTCTTTCTTTACATTCTTCACTTCCAACTCCCATTCCCAAATTACACTTGTAAACTTGCCCTCTTAATACCCTTCGACTCCTTGCTGATGATGCTCTAGAATTTAAATATAATTTTTCCTTCATCCAATCTAAATACTGTTGTGTTTTAGTAAGATCAATATTTATTGCCATAACTGACAGCCCTCCTTTATATTTTTCATTAGTACCTCAGAATAAAATTTCTGTACAACTATTCACCCACCATTACAATAGTGCCAGTCATAGCCGCCCAATTTAAATTAACTTTGGGATAATTATCCACAAATGTTGTTATATATTTAATATACTCAGGCATATTGCAGTTTCTAACCTCATATACTCTATACAACTCGTTTGAATCTTGCTCACTCTTTAATTCTGCAATGCCGACAATGGTTTCTTCACCTCCAGCCGCCTTTTTAATAAATATTTTAGGAAAATTAAATTTAAAATCATAGATTTCATCATTAGGTTTAATGATTAAAGGATATACTCTAATTTCCGATGGTAATTCACTTATATCGTTTTGTACATCTATGAAGAATGATACATACTGTGTAATATCAGCCTGAACATTGTTTTTTACAATTATTTTAAAACTCAAATCATGAATTCTTGAAGACACATCTAGACAATTTGGTAGTTGAACTCTTACTTCATCTAGAACAGTATTTATAGTCCGCAATACATAGTTCTCTATCTTTTCCAAAATCAAAAGTGCATCTTCGCTGGGATATGATATAGATTTATATGTGAATTCGCTGATATAAAATTCATTCTTATCTCCAAACATAAAACTATTATTAACCGATACCAATATTGTTTTAATATGTTTTGTATAGTTATCAAATGCCTGAAGATATTTAAATATTAAATCATTCTTATTATTATCCAACAATGTTTTTAATGTTGAAAAATCAACATTTGAATCAATTTTGTTATTTACATAGCTTATCATGTATTTTGAATCAACTTGAGTAGATTTGTCTCCAAATAAGGCGGCATTAATTATTTGAAATAATATGTCAATAGAAACTCTCGCATAATGAAAAAATTCAGCTATTGTTTTTCTCAAGAACATCCCATCCTCAATTTGCAACTCTGATATCTTTATATTTGCGCCTTGTAAATCGCTCTGTTTAACAGTTACTTTACCATCTTTTGTTGCTTCTGCAAATATTTCCTCAGCTTTTTTATCAAGTTGCCGTAGGCGTTCTGAATATACTCTCTCTACTAACTCTTTAGATACCGACATATAATTTAATTGCTCGCTTAAACTATTTACAAAAAACCATGCATCATATACTTTATTTTTTGCGAGTTCCTTTTGAAATTCTTTCAGCTCCACAGCATTTACCTCCTATTCCACCCCTAACGCCTTAAAAACCGCTTCCTGAGGCGTATTGTAAAAAATAATACTAAATGCTCCCATCAACTCTGCTGGGACAGTTCCCATATCTGTAGCTGATGTAATTGGAAGCAAGACCTTTTTAGCACCACTATCCAGACACACCTGCAGAGTACTTGCCAATTCTTCTACTTTCATAATGGTTCCACTTATACTGATATCCCCAAGTACTGCTAAACTTGATAATGTTGATTTATTAAGAGCTGCTGAACATATTGCAATTAACGTTGGCAATGTAAGATGTTTTGTCATTCCAATTCCATTAAGATCTTGATAATTTACAATGTAATCCTTTGATGTAGTGCTAATAGAATTACTAATGGCTCTTCCGTTTGCTTTTAAATAATTAAAAGCGGTATTCGTTGATTCCTTTGCTTCTCTATCACTACCAAGTCCTGTTCGCTCAAACTTACCATTTCCCGGTAGTACTTGTGTCTCTAATCTGAATACTCCAACCATTCCTGTTTTACCTCTTGAAATGGTATACACGTGTCCTGGATTTGTCATTCCTTCTGGAATTATTTTTCCGCCACCTTGTTCTGGTACTGAAATATAATGTTCTTCAAAGGTATCATTATCTATGTAGGAAAAATTCACATCATAGAATTCCATTCCACCTATTTTTTTCAACTGCTCTTTAACCCGGCGTCTCATTTCAAGTGCAATTGCAATAATTTCCTGTATATCTTCTTTGGAATACTGACCGTTCGGGTATACTAACTTTGTAAACCCTGATACCATCTTTCGAACTGCTATTACATCTCTTTGATTTAAATTCGAACCAAATTTGAAAAATTTATCACTCGAATCACTAAACTGTTCTTTACGCATTTCACGCATAAATTCAGAGAGATAGTCTGTGATGAATCCATAATCATTAGTAAAAAAATCCGGTCTAAACTTGGGAATTTCCCATCCAGGAACATAACAATGCATACGGTCTAAAAACGCCGTGTCATATGCCATCACTTCCGGAAATGGCTCGAATAAGTGTGATGTTTTAAGTAATACATCAACACTTTGATTAATATTTCCTACAAATACCATAGAAGCGCTGGCTGCCTTTTCTTCTTTTCCACGAGCAAAAGATCCAGAAGCCATATAATCTTTCATAATCTGAATTCCATCTTTATCTTTAAATGTTATTCCCGCAACTTCATCAAAAGCTACGCAATCCCACATCCCCACAAGACCAACTGTTCTATTTGCCATATTATAAAATAAATTAGCTACTGTTGTCTGACCACCTGATACTAAAATACTATTCGGTGATATTTCTTTATAAAGATGTGACTTTCCTGTACTTCTTGGTCCAAGCTCACAAAGATTAAAATTATTTTCAACTAGGGGTATCATACGCGCTAATAAAAGCCATTTCTCACGATCAGTAAATTTATCAGGTTCCATACCTGTAGACCGTAATAAGATATTAATCCACTCTTCTTTTGTAAACTTCTTTCTTCCTTCTTTGATCTCATTAAGATCAATATGTGGCATCTGAATCGGAGTCAGTTTACGAATACTAATTGGTGTAACATTTTTCTCTTCTTCATAAAAATCATATTCCAGCTGAACAATACACCAAATTCCGCCACATAAAAGACGATCAAAATCTTTTGCATACATAGCGTTTATCGGTACCTTTTTAATTCCTAGATTTGAGAATTCCGCTTCATGCTGATTTTCTCTATAGTTTACATTCACTGAGATTTTATCAATTACCGTATAGCTACCTCTATCTGTCAGCAAAGAAAGTATTTTTTGTGCTTCATCTGGTCGAACATAATTATCTGTCAATATACGTTTGACATTTTGAATACCTTCCTCAATTATGCTTTCATCTTCCGAATTACAGTATTGACCCAATAAATATTCCAGCACATATACTGGAACATTGGCACCTTCCTTTATTTTCTTGGTTAAATCTTTTCTTACTATTTTTCCATCAAAATAAACCCGAAGTTTATGATTAATATTTGGTTCAATAAAGTTATCCACTAATTTCCACCTCTCCCTGTAAACTTTTCTGATTTAGATTGCATCCCGCAATAAATTTTTCTAATCCAGCAAAATCCGTATGCGTGTATTCAAACCATTCATTTGCTACATTTATATATTTACTGACATACATTCCTTCTGCTTGAATATTATCACTCTTTCCTATCTGCGACGGTCTAAACCAATTAATATTTTTATATTCCGAAAAATTTACAGGTTCAGAAAGCTCAATTTTATCCATCAATTTCGAATAAATATTATGATTTAGCTCATTTTTAAAAATGTCATTTGCATCCATAATAATGGCAACATTAACATTCAAAGGCGCAAAATTTCTATTTGGTTCATTTTCTGATATTCTTTTACTATAATATGCTATTGCTGGAATACCCATTTTTTTCAAACTTAACATCAGTAATTGTGGAATAATATACTCCGATTTAAAATTTCTATTATATTGCTTTACAACATATGAGCTTGCTAATGATAGTAGCCAAACTCTTGTATAGTCTATAAGAAATCGTTCGTTATCAATGTCAATTTCCAGCTCTTTAGCATTCGCCCATTCACAAATATGATCAAAATTCACAGCAAGATTAAAAATTGATATATCATCATTAACTCTAGCCCTCGAAACATAAAAATCGGAATCAGCTGGTTTATCCAGTTCCATCCAAGATGTATATATTGTTTTCCCTAAGTACACACAAGGGACACCTGGAATACTAAATCTTTGAGTAGTAATGATTTCTCGCATATTGAATGGAATATGAAACATTGAATATTTATTTTCAATATCTATATTTTTTGCAATTCTAGCTTTATATAAATCCACCTGAGATATTAATTTATTACATGAGAAATTAGTAAACGCTCCACTTTGGTTGAACGGAGAGCAAATATACTTATTATTTTTTAACACTTCTACTGTTTCCAAAATAAGCTTAAGAGACCTATCTATTTCACCATTATAATAGTTATCAATAGCTTCAATGATCATGTCCATTTCTTCATTAAGTATACCCAAATTATATTTACATGCGATTTTCTTTATACTCTTATATTTTTCAAACAAGCTATTTCGATAATCAAAATCATTTTTCACAAATTGTGGAGTACATAAATCAATTTGACTTGAATCCTCTTGTTCCCGTAATTCCAAAATAAATTTTTTTATATCCATCTATACCTCCACAAAATGCTTTCAAATAGAAATCATCTAATTACTTTTTCTCATATTCAAAATAATATTAGAATATAATGATGTTTCTAAAATCCAAAATCATCTACAAATGCAATATCAATCATAAATTCATAACTATGAAGGACATTCTTGTCATCGTTTGCATCTACAAGTACCATATAATACTTATCATTGCACTGATATTTTCTTGATTTAAGAGTAAATTTCTCATGGTATGTCCTTTTTTCTGGAGCATCACTTTGGCTCGTCGCCATGATTGGAACATCATAAGAAATTTTTTCTCCATTCTCTGCTGTAAAATAGGCAACAATGCTTCTCCCCTTCATAACATCAGTCATCTTTTCGGTTTGAATAAAATCAAAATACGTTGTGAGGTTAGTTACCTTTCGGGACACAGTTGTTAATATTATATCTACAAAATCAGTTTCCATTTTTCCTTTTGCAGTCTTTACTTCCACCACTGGAACAAGCATTTCTTGTAACGATGAACCACCATGAACATAATTTTGTCCTCCACCTGCAACTTTGAAAATATCCGTTCCAATAGGTGTTGTAACAAAGAGGTTATTCATCTTATTTAAGTATGTCATAGCTCTTGACACAATACCTTGCTCATTAAGATTTTCTGTTGTTAGTAAAAACCTTTTATTTAAGTATGTACAGACATCCTTAGGATAAGATACCTTGTCAAATTCTTGCAATTTATCTCTTTTATATAAGAATCCATGATCTGCTGTAATAACATATTTTGTTGCTGAGATATCACCTGTTAGTTTTTTAATCAACCTGAAAATCTCATCAATTGCCTCGGCACAAGCATTAAACACTTCGTTTTCACTTGAAGATTTATCTCCTCTGGAGTCTATCTGATTATGATATACGAAAACAACTTTCTTTCCTTGTAACAATTCTCTAACTGTCTGTTTATTGGCTTTTGCAATATCGTCAAATGACACGGCTACATTATCAACATTTTTTGCCTTCAATATCTTGTTTCGAGATAACATATCGCCACATGAATTTCCATCCACTGTAATGTTCATATTGGCATCTACATTTATTTCATTATGGGGCAGTAGACTCGCCATACCTACCGATGTAACAGATGGCAACACCCCTAACATGGCTTCCATCTTTGCGTCACATTTTTCATCCATTTCAAATTTGTACATCAATTCCTTCGCACATTCATATCGAAGTGCATCAGAAATAATTACAATCACTCTATCTTTACCCTCATAAGCACGCAAATAATGATTATAGAAATCTTTCTGCTTTACAAGACCTAAATTTTGAATGGATTCATTCTCAAAAACGTTGTTCCATTTTGGAACTGTCTTTTGCAAATAAGTATTCGAATAAATATTTTCCACTCGTTCACGTACTTCCATAAACTTTTCATTATCCGCAATCTGGTCAAAAGCGTAATAAAACCATCTGTAATAAGAATCTATCAAATACATATCTGACTGATACTTCTTTACAAGTTCTACCGGATTACTGGAAACTTCCAATGTATTAATCGCCTTCATAATCAAATAAGCATATTGGGTAGCATCATACTCACTTTTATAATATTGCCCAAAATGAAAGGCCTTAGAAGTTCTCTGTTCTGCAATACGAGATATATTCAATCCATCGATTTCTGCATCCAGAATCTCATGATTGAGTTTATCCAAAATCCAATTAATGAGAATACTATCAAAACCAATAAATGCATCACAACCTAATATATCTACCAAGGAAGCAATATCTTTTCCTTCATCCTTTTTCAAATTTTCTTCAATTTTAGACACAATGCGAATTGTTTTATCTACTTTGTCTGCCAATTTATCATAGGCACTCTGGTAAAGAATATTGTCCATTATATTTCGGATAAAAACAACAACATCATTTCGCTTATTTAAGATATATATCTTCATAAAATCTGGTAAAGTAAATCGAAGGGTTGATGCCGCGTAGGTAACTATCATACTTGAAGCCATATCGTTCATATTTGGCTTATCTGAATTATATCCAAAATACTTTTTGCAAAGATTCCAGTAACTTTGTAAAAGTCCATTTGTCTCCAGTATCCTTAAGTACTCATCACTATCACTTAACATCATCTGTTTTACGATTTCCTCAAAGCTTGGCGTTCTTACATCTGTCAAAACAGCTATCAAACCGATATCAATCGACTCTGTACTATAATGATCAATCCCAAGCTCCTTAAACTTCTCGATTCTGTATTTGTTTTTCCAAAAATTATTATGCTTTGAAAGATGTTCTTTAAAACGGTTATCAATACCAATTTCCTGAACCATCTGAGAAACTCTATCAGTGTAATAAGGAACAGATTGATAATAAATATCTGCTAGTGGATTCTCTGAATCACTAGGTTTTGAAAAGGGTGCATACACAAGGTATTTACCTGATGGATCAGACTCATGAAGTAACCACTTGGAATAAAACCAGTTACTACCATCCAAGATATATACTTGAGCATTATTCAACTGTAAATCATATACTTCATTCTCATAATCGCCCTTATCATCAAACCAAAAAATAATACGAGTTTCTTGTTTTGCAAATTCATTAATCAATTGTATCTGAATATTTTGTATATCCATAATTACCCCAATCTAGTTTTTCAACAAATAGTAACGTTTAGGAGTTGTTTCTGTTGCACCAAACACTGTTTTTATATTGTTTACAGTTCCTTTTTTCACTTCCCTATACAGCAAACTGGCCATAGTCGCTTCTGGAGTTTTTCCCTGTATTGTTGTCACATCTAAATATTTCTTTTCGATTACCACTTTCCAAATTTCATTTGTGGACATTGGATGTTCTGCTTCATGTAATACCTTGATTATTGCTTCACGATAATTAACCTGCTTCATGACTATACCCTTTCTAATAAGCTTATTTTTGTGGACTTCATTCCTTCATTATGAATTTCAATAGACTGGAATAATTCATAATTTTTTATAATTCCTTCATCTGTATTAAGTGTAACCCTTTTTAATGCCATGTGTGCTAACGCTTGATCATATAACATAATTTCGTGTAGTTGCCTTTTTTGTCTATCCACTTCTTTAGTTAGACGGCCTTTTTCTAAGCTAGAATTTGTACTTTCAATTAAGTACTCATTTCTTCTTTTTGATGTTTCAATCAACTCTTGAATCTTATGAAGATATTCTGTTCTAATCTTTCCCAATAAATCTTTATCAAATCTGTGTACATAAACCAATGCCTTAAAAGCATTTTCTTTTCCTGATGAAAACATCCAATATATCGGTCTTTTTTGATATATTTTGATATGATAAGAATAAAAAGTAGAAATAAAATAATTTCTTATAGCACTCTTCGCACTTTCCTTTCTATTTAATAGGGAACCAATAAATTCAAGGTTATCCTGATAATTTTGTTCTCCACAAGATATTTTTAAAAACATTAGAAATCTATTAACTACATCATCTTCAAGTAATTCCACGTCAGTAATAGGAATGATGTTGTCTTTATCAACATCAAATGACGCATTTACAAATATATTTTCATTTTCTGGACCTCCCGCATACAAAATTCCCGGATTTTCCAATTTGTATCTTCCAAACATGCATCCAATTGCATATGAAATAAATGATTTGACTAGATTAGTTTCATCAAGAATTCTTATGGATACATCACTATCTTTTACAAGAGCATCCATCTCATTTTCCACACCATAAATTTGATTAAATATTTTGTTCAATCTTTCTTCATTATTTTTTAATTCATCAAATCTTAGTTTGGATTCATGTATAACAATTTTGCAAGCCTCTCTTAAGCTAATCTTTTCCCTATGCATTTCCTTAATTAATGGATGCGTTTCAAAATCCCATGATGTTTCCATAATATCCCAATCACTCTTTGTAAGCACAATATTTCTTTTTACTATTTGTTCTATTTCTTCCTTGTAGTCTACATTGTAAATAACAGGAAATTGAGCTATGTCGCCTGATTGATAATTAATAGTGGGCGAGATAGTACTTGCCACATACATAGCAACTTTACTATTACAAAACCCGAGCAAATAGTATGTATATTTTAAATCTGAAAATATGCTAGTTCCAGCAGTATCAAAAATATGTCCTGCTGGTTTATATCTAAATGCAATACTACCACTTGATATTTTCGACCATGTAATTGATGGTAAAAAATAAAATTGTTCATTTTTAGGCTTTGAATTACTTGGTAAACATTTACCTATTGAAAGTTTGTATAATTTATCTTCTTTAATATTTTTTCCATTGCAGTACCAATCAACTACATAATCATTATTTCCATACCACTTTCTGTATTCTCCACCTTTATTATATGGAAACCATTTTGCTCCACTCTCACAACTTTCTTGATGACTTTTAGCATTTACTTCGAATTTAGAAAAATCTATTTCGTGCCACAACCTTACAAATTTTTCATTCTCTCCTGTTTGTAGTCCTACTCTAGGAGCTCCGTATTCAGCAATCGTTTTTTCATTTTCGAAAGCTTTAATAATTTGCTCACTTATCCAAAAAGCTATAATCTCACCTGGTAATTTTCTATATATTTCTTGATTGGTATAATACATATAATTACATTCAGAGTATTTAAGTGCATTCTCAACCTTTGACCTTTGCACATCCATTCCACCCTTAAATTCACTAAGTTTGAAATAGACACCATTTGCATTCGTTTTTCTATTCAAAATTACAAATGTACATATTGGCACAATCGCTTCTTCAAATGCTGAATATTCCATTTGTATTAATGATACAATTGTTTTATTATCTATAATATAATTTCTCAATTTTTCGTACTTTTTAATAAACATCCAAACAAAAGGTGTCATATATCCTAAATATCCATTTGGCTCGCACAAAATAGAGTTTCTATAAATAAATGCACTAAACATATCCCCTGCGTAGTCTGCATAATCTTTTGCTAAATAATTCTTTAAAGATACACTCATACGGCTCAAATAAGGTGGATTGGTTACTACAACAGAATATTTTCTTTTTAAAATATCAGCCTGTTTAGCAAGTGCAATCAACGTCTTTTTAACATCTCGCAACCATCTAACCGAAGACAAATCAAGTTGCCCCGTAAAGTCTATAGCACTTATTTCCTTAATATATGCAGAATAGTCATGATCTTTTACGCATAATAAAGATCCCTTTTCTTTTGCATCATTAAACGTTTCTAATAAATACTTACTGATACTATTAGTTTTCATGTTATCAATTAAGCCATTACACGTATAGTCAAGTGAAGTATTACTTTCATGAATTTCAACAATTTTAAGTTCCAAATCACAGGTTAATATTCTTCGATTAAAACTACGAGCTTTCATCATTATTGAAAAATAAGCTAGTTGATACGCTCTTTTATCAATATCTAATCCATAAATATTATTTTCCAAAATACTTTTAGCTGAATCCCTATCGTTATATCCACATTCTCTATAAATATCCATAAGTACATCAAATGCATACACTAAAATATGCCCACTACCCATACAAGGATCAATAAAAGTAATCTGTTCTGGTTGAATTTTCTCTGCGTATTCATTTTCATTCTCAACTAAATAAGTTAATTTATTTTTTAAGGTAGTATTGGGATTTCTCTCAATCCAATATTTTCCTAATGAGTTATCGACCATATACCTAACAATCCAATCTGTAGTAAATAATTGGGTCGCAGCTGGTAAATCATCCTTTTCAATATTACCTTTATTAATGTTAATTACTTCGTTTTTTTTCTCTTCATTATAGTATTGATAAAGCCATCCTATAATTTCAACTGCTTCTTTAAAATCAGCTTCTGGAATTGTATCAATCAAACATCTAATTATATCATCTTCGTTTGAATAAGAAACATTAAACAGCATTTCAGTATAATCCTCTGTTTCTTCAAAAAGTTCAGGTAATACTTCATGAAGCTTGTTGCACTGCTTAATAAAAAGCATCTTAAACAAATCATCCAATTTATTATTCATCTTCGCTTCAATGATGTATTCTCTATCTTTACCATTGAAGTCCAAATCAACTTCTGGTGCATGTGTTACAAGATCAGGCTCATTTTTTCCTTCTTTTTCAGATGAAAGTACACGAACTCTGCTTGGTAGATAATCATTTACTTCCATAAATCTGATAGCACAAATACGATTAAACCATGTGTAAGCTACCTCTTCAATGATTGATTCAAATCCTCTTTCTTCCATTTTAGTAACAAGTAATCTTCGCTGTTCGCACTGATTTCTGTTAAGTGTAACCTCAGTACCCACAGCTGTTTTATATATCTCAAAATCAGCACCTTTCACAGCAGGTTCATTCTGGAAATCTTTATCAGTAATACCCAGCATACCAGCCTTGTCTGATACGGATGCCATTAATTTCCTTCTTGCTTCTATGGCAAACTTTTTTATCGCCGCTTTATTCATAGTATTTCCTCCATTCTGATGCTTAGCTAAGTGTTATAATTGTATCTGCTTCCAACTCACTCATAAGCTTTCTTTTTATCGCCGCTAAGAGCTTATCAATATCCTGCTCATTCTCTAATGAATAAGTTCTTGCTCCTGCAATATTGCTGATAGAAACATTCTTTCGCTTCTTTGGTTTTTGTACAATAGGTGGAGTTAAATCTGAACCATCTTCCTTTTCAACTGTTGTGGGTGGCACTGGGTCATGAACTGGTTGATGTGTTCTCTCATATTCTTCAATTTCATCTAAACAACGAATCTTTAAGGTATCACTCTCCAACTTAATATTCTTTACACCAGCAATTTCATTAGAAGTACCAAGCTTTATCTTTAGTTCCTCAAAGACACCCACAAATTTACTATGAAATACACCTGCAAAAGGTTTGGTTTCTAAAGTACCCAAAACTTTTTTATAATCATCTACTAAGATTGGTTCCATCTGTCTTGCTTCTTTTTCTAAAAGGCTTCCATACAGATTCATAAATTTATCATTAAGTGCCGGTAATTTTTGAATACTGCTATATGGACTTCTATCATTAGCTATATTACTCATCTGTTCCACAACAGCTAGGATTTCTTGATCACTTACATAGGTCTTACTATTTTCAAATATATTAATATATTTTAAAGTTTTTTCAAAGATAGTTTTCTGCTCGCCATTAAAGAAATCAAATACTGGTGCTGTATCTTCGGCATCATCCAATAAGTCTTCTCTTTTTTGATCTACTATCTTGAAAAATTCTACTGGCTCATTAATCGCAATTACTGCATCTAAATCCTTTTTTGCTTTTTCCATAAGTGATCTAGATGGAAGTTTTGGATTTACGCGATATTCTATCATTACATCGTTGAAAGTCTTTACCTTATTGCTTGCATAGCTCTTAAAGTTTTTTATGATGACATCATCATCATCACTGGATATACTCATACCAAAGTAATCTTTCAACACATCTTTCACCGTGCGAATCTGTCCATCTGTTGCTCTTTCTCTAATATCAATCAAAAGTTTTTCTACATAATCACGCTTTGTAATATAACGAACCAATTCATCTTTTGTATTTGAAAGTAATGATAATGATTGACTATTAAGTGTCATAGCAACTCTTCCCATTTTAAAGAGCATAGCAACTAACCACTGCACATCTTTTGGATCAAACCCATAAGGAGCAATCCCGAACTTATCCTGCAATGCTTTCAATGACGTTTTTATATGTCGCTGATTATTAAGCGAAATCAAATTAATCACTTCTTCCAAAGCTAATTTATTTGGAGTTCTATCTTCAATTCCAATAAATGTTGTCTGACCACTTCCTTCATTAAATATCGTCGCAATATCAGAGAGTTCTGGAGCCGTTTCCATGTAGGTCAATTTACTGTACTGCATAGCTACCAATTTACCCAAAGCTTCATTTATCTTTGTCGAGGCTTCTCTGGCAGATATATTTGCCTTATCTCCGTTGACATAAATATCAGCATGTTTCAATGCATCTTCTATGAAAATTCGAATTCGGTCTTTCTTTTCAATTCTTTCATCTTCCTTTGCACGACGAATACTATCAAAGCTACCTCGTACACCAGTCGCATTTTTATTTAAAAATTTATATATTTTAATAGATTCTGTGATTTCATCCAAAAATGTACTGTCGTTTGGTAATCTTACAATTACAGTCTGTTCTGAAGCCGAGAGCATACGAAGTGCTGCATCAGTATAATCTCCACCATATGGAGTAATTACCGTTACACCGATATCATTTGATTGATTTCCTTTAAAGAACCTATCATCGACCTTCTGATTAAATGGAAACAGATACCGATTGCTGTATCTATACTTCTTATCTGTATATATTTCTTCAAAAATAACTGTAGATGCTTCGCCAATAATTTCTCCCATTTCAACAGATTCGTTATTAATTGCATTATTAATTTCCTGTTCTTCATTTGTAAGAAAGATATATATTTCACCATTCTTTTGAACTAAAGTTTCTTTAATTAACCTTTTCATTGAGGCTTCTACTTTACTGCGGATTTCAATTCTGTCATCATCCACATTTGAAATCATGAGTGTTGTAAGATTGTCAACGTTTGTCTTGATTTCCTTGACATACTTAATCATAAACAGCACTTTAAGAAGTTCCACATCGAACTCCTCTAGTTGGCTATTATCGGCCGCTTGTGTAATTACTGTACTATGTTGATGATCAATAAATTTATGCAATGGGTCATAGAAAAAGCTGAACGGAACTAATACTCCCTCTTCATTCTCCATTATTCGGATTGCTGATTCTTGGAACAGTGCCAGCATAGAACGGGACTGATCTGAAAGGTGCTTACCACTTGCTCCATGTGTTCTCACTGCCGTCAGAACCTGCCCCAAGAGATTAAATTGATATGGAATAAATGGATAGCATTGCGAAAAATCTATCTTATTAGCATACAATTTCTTATCTGCTGTATCAGACGTGAAAGTAATTAAATTCTTAATAATTGACTCATACTTATCATACATAAGTCTAAGGGTTTGATTTGCAACTTCATTTTTATCAAGTACACGCTTTCTGATTACTTCATCAACATTTGATGCCGATAATGAAAGTCTTGTATCAAATCTACCCTGAATTTTGGAAAAGTCATTTCCCTTTGTTTTTGTTATAGAATCAATATCTTCCTGACTTGTTACGATGACCCATGCCTTCCCTTTACAAGCGGTTCCCAAGTCTTCAACGATTGTCTGTAAGTTAAGCATAAGCTGTGTATCATCCGCTATGTACTGTCCTACCTCATCTACAAGGAATATGATATGATGATTCGAGCCTTTTTTAGCACAATACTCCTGAACCAAACCTACAAATTTTTCTATGCTTAAATCATAAGTACCCTTAGCATTTTTACACCAGTTTCTTGCAGCTTCTTCGCTCATAAAATCCATATCTACAATCGTTTTTACAATTTTATCTTGGTTCACAGCAAATGCTTGTCTTTTTTTCTCCCACGATGCACCTGCATTCTGTTCAAATCTTTCCTTGAACTCTGCAAATTTACCTTCATGGTCTAAATTGCGCTCGAACTCTGCAAGATATGGAATTGAACCACAATACCCCTGCATTTCATTAAACACCTTCATAAATACTTCAACAATAGCTTCTTTCCCAGAACCTACTTTCGCGGAACCTTTTGAATCAATGTTAAAGAGCATTACATCTGATGAAATGGTTCCTGAATTTGTCATTTTGGCAATCAGCATAGCATCGTCTACTTTTTTACCATCTGTAAAATACTCGATTGCTCTTTTTCCATCGACAACACTATTCTGTAATAAATAAGACAAGATCTTTAAGAAATGGGATTTACCACTTCCAAAAAATCCAGAAATCCAAACTCCCATCTTATCGGTATTTGAACTAATACCTTTTTCATAATTTTCAAAGAAATCTCTAAAATGCTTTAAGAGTTCTTTGGTTACAACGTATTCGTCAAGCTCCTGATATATATTTTCTTCATCAGATTGTCCGACCTTAATTACACCTTTAATATCACGATCAATCTGCTTTTCAAACATACTTTTTAACTGCATTGTTTCCCCTCCTCTGTTCTATACAAGATGAAATGCTCTGTAATAATTTTTGCTATCAATTGTGTTAAATAACTTTAAATCTTGCCCACTATACTTTCCTGGATAAAATAATATAACAGGTGATGTATCGAAAACCTGATGTAAATTATTCAAAATGTTATGAGATGCTATAATTGGATGACATTTTCCCACTCCAGTAAGGAAAACAACTTTGTTGCTCAAATCATTCTCCAAAATCTTTCCCAAAATCAGATTCAACTCATTGGTTTCATCTAATCCTAAAGTTTCTACCAGATTTTCAGCCATCTCAAAAAAACCATTCTCTTTTTCCAACTCGAAAAATGCTTCCAAATAGCCTTCTTCTTCTAAGATTTCTATCATTAGATGGAATAAGTCAAATTCAACAATCTCAAATCCTTTATTGCTATTATTAATTTTATCTTTTAAATATTGAATGTGATTTCTTACAAACAATTCTTCCCTTGGATCATAATCAAAAATATAATATCCGACCTCATTACCCAATCCTTTATTTTCACGGAAAGACTTTTCTGAAATCTTATTTTCAATTAAATTCAACCTTTCATCTAATCCAGCCATACTCATCTAGCTCCTTTTATTGCTTTTAGATAAATCTCTAAACCATTTTTATTCATTAGTTCTTCCAGTCTATAATCGATATGCGCTTGTCTAATAGTTCTTGGTTTTGAGCTATTTTCTAGCACCCCTGCCTCAAACAGCATTCTCGTAAAACATTGTTTCAACTTTTTGATTGCAATTTCTGTCCAGCCTGCCACCACATCACTTTGTTTTATTTTCCCATCAAAAAATACATTTAAATCTCTATCTGTGATTTCTTTTTCACCAAGCCATATTTTTTCATCATACACTTCAAACATGAATTCAAAAAACAACCTGCTATCAAGTAAAATAGAAACTAAATTAATAATCTTCGCCATTTCTATATTACAATTAATAAACTCAGTTAGCACTTCTTTTGGTAATAGTTCCATTCGGCGAAATGTTCCATTTAATACCTCATACGCACGATATTCAGCTTTTACTTGATATATATTTTCTTCCCACGCAATTTCTTTTATTGCTGACTTATCATAATTTTGTAATATATATGTTGCTGTTTTCCTTGCTTCTTGCAACCAAAATAACTTTGAAGTTAATCCTGCGCTATATTCCATAAAAAACCTCTTTTCCAAATTCTATGTAATTAACTATTTAATCATCTGAACTTATTTTTCATTCTCATTCTGAGAATTATCATCTGCATCAAACTTAAATTCCATAACATTATCTATGTTACACTTTAATTCTCTACAGATTTTTTCTAATACCTGTAAGGTTACCGGCTCACCATTGGTCATTTTTGCCATAGTACTACTGCTAATACCAGTTTTATTACAAACATCACCTTTATTCAGATTTTTATCAATCATTAGTTTCCATAGCTTATTGTACGATATTGTCATATTTTTACCTCATCAATAACAAATATATTTGTTAAATCGCTAACGAGACTATTATATCACTCTATGTAATTTGGTTCAAACGGAATATTCGTATTTGCAAAGATATTTTTTAATATTTTAAATCAAGAATTTGTAGTTTTAGTAATACGTAAGGGCGTAAGGGCATTTTAGCAGTGTGGCAACCGTAGAGTGGCTACATGAACGAAATTTTTCAAATTATGTACTATCACCATCTTCATCAAGACATTGTTGAAAGTATTCGCACGTAACACAACACCGTTTGCAATGTTTTTTCCTGCTCTTAAATATCCAGTGTTTCAATCTTTTAATCACTATCTTCCCTCCTGCAATTTTTCAAAACATAACCATACGAGTGCCTTTCAAAGTTACCCCAAAAGATACTCTTACTTATTTTGAGCAAACAGAATTATATGCTAATAAAATATATCAACCATTATATTCATGATTAAATCCACATTTTCCGCAATAATATGAAGATTTCTTTTTTCCTAGTGCTCCTCCTATCAATCCTACCGGTCCAAGTAACACGCCTCCAACTGCTGCCTTTCCCACACTAAAACCTTTCTTTGCTGTATCAACCTTTTTCCAATTTACAATTTCCCCACACATTGGGCATTTCCTAGGTGCACTTGCCATTTTCTCTTCCTCCATAATTTTGAATAGTTTATTGTTTAACCGTAAAATAAAAAAAGAATCAAGACAAGGTATTTTCACCCTATCCTGATTCCAGTATAAAATATCAATTGTCCAATAATCAGTACTCCTTCAAAAAACAACGCAAGTTTATTATGGCTAATTTTGATCCTAAAATATATATCCAAAAATTTCTTTGATTTATGATAACTTCCATGTCATTACCCCAAACAATCGAGAGACACTACTAAACTAAATATTTTTCCAACAACCAGACTTAAAAATCCAACAACGGTACTCACATTAGAAATCATAGACATCCCTCCTTGAATGTTAGCTATCATATTACAGTCCCCATTCTCTTGTTTCCAAGCATTATTAGCATCACAGTCTCTCAACTGTGTGGGGCGGGACTTATTTATTATATCACTCTTTTGTCATGTTTCAATGTATTTTCAAGCTTTTTATATGTAGTTATATTTCTTAATTCTGATTTCGATTTATCAGCTATTCCTAAAAGTAACGGTGGTAATTCTCTCTCTGTGAATTTTTTCTGCAGCAAGTACAGATTCAACTTATTATATTTATTCCCTGGAAGATGTAGAAGTTTACATTTTCGAATAAGTGGATTCTCCTTTAGTTTATCTAAAGAATCAATTAATTCCTGCTCTAATTGACATTCCGGATATTGTTTTAATATGTCCACACTGTTTTCAAATTCAATCTTTTTGCATTCGGATAAATTTGTATTTACAATAGTTGTATACTCAATCTTAGCTCCTTCAAAATTACAGTTTTTGAATTTGCAAGCCATAAAAACACAATCCGATATATGTGCATTTTTGAAATTGCATTTATTGAATGAAGCTCCCCAAAAATCACATCCTAAAAAAGTTGTGGCTGTAAAATTTGTATCTTTAAAACGTGATCCACGAAAGTTTAAATATATAAACTTTTTGCTTTTAGCTGAGCATTTCGCCAACTGACTTTTTGCCAAATATCTGCATGCCCCTACTTCCTTTAATTTTTTTACATTATTATATCCCAAGATTCGTAATCGATCTATTTTATAGTTTTGTTTCACTTTATTAGTCCTTTCACATACTCATTTAATTTTACATAAAATTCCAGTACTTCTGCTCATTTTTTCAAAATAAATCGCCTGCTTTATTGTCAAGCCAGTACTTTTAAATTATATCTTATAGTCCAAATTATTTCTTTCAATTTTATTCTCATCTGTTACCCTCAGCTGTTACTTTTGTTAAAACAAAAAATCACCAAGCCAGACCTTATCATAGTCCAACTTGATGCTTTCTGCTTTTTATCTACTCTTCCCCTGTTTCAAAGGTGTCTCAATCATCATTGGTTCCGCTGCATACACATTTTTCTGCTCTGCAACCATTGACAACATAGCTGTACTAACCTCTTCACCTTCAATTCTTTCTACATTATCCACACTTTTCTTCTCCACTCGACTTATTTCCACATCCTTCGATAAACTATCTACTTTATCAATCGCTGCATTGAGTCGAAGCTCCATTCCCTCCAGTAACTTTCTTTTCACAAAAAATGGCTTTTTAATTACTTCTGTCTTTGAGAACTTCTTCTCTTTCTGCGAATAATCCAACTCCTCTTTATCTGCAAATGTTCTTATGGTGTTTGCTACCTTCTGCCCTGCTTCACGAATACCACTCCCCAGACCATCAATCTTTACAAGGGCATGATTTGTATCTATAACAGCTTCTTTGATTTTCCCTCGGATACTTTCCAGTTTTGCTTTAATTCCTACAAATTCTGCTACCTTATTAAGTGCTTCTATACCCTTTTGTTTCACTGCCCGAACGATCTCTTTAGCTTTATCTGTCATTTGCTCTTTCACTTCAAATATCTGATCTTTTATTTCTACACAGCGATTCTCCATTTTATCAAGCATATTCGACAAGCTTTCTTTGAAATCCTTGATAAACGACTGTTCCTGAATATCTGCTAGCTGTTTCTTAACTGTAGTAAGCTCCTTCATTACTTGGTCTAGCTTCTGCTCCAGTCCATCTACATAAGCTGCCGTTTCATATATGTCATTTGCCTTATTCACCATGTTATTTATTTTCAGCAGATTGATTAATTCCTGTATCATTTCTTCCTGTGTTAATGATTTTTCTACATCCATAGCTTATACCTCCTCATTCCACTCTTCTTCTCCATACATAACTTTGATAAACTTCTCATACTTTCCCAGTGAATTATTAGGGTCTCCTTCCACTGTAAAATCGAACACATCTGAGAAGTCATGCACATCGTCAATCGAATACACATCTGCTAAAAATCTTTTAAAATCTTCAACAAACTTAGCTAAGACCCGTTCATGATTGTCATTCTCTTTATAAACATAATATTTCACATATTCCTCTTGGCATATTCCAATACAATCCCAGACTTTATATGTTATTTCACCTTTTTGATATATGTTAATTTGTAACATGCCTCCATCAAATTTAAGATTAATAAATGTGTTATGGAACTTAGAAGTCACACTTAATGTCAGCTTTTTACCTTCTACCTTTGCACACTCAATAATAGCTGGCACAATTGCAAATACTGCTGCCTTTTGAAACTCTCTCTTCATCATACTGTCTTTTCCTCCTGAATTTTAATAGAGCCAGGGATTATCCCTGGCTCCTTCATCTACAACACTTAATTATCTAAATGGTGTCTCCCTATCTGGTGAACCCTGAAACTGTCCTGACTTTTCCTTATCTTTCTCCTTGTCTTTTTCAGTTTCTTTTTGTTCCTCCTGCTTCTTTTCCTTTTCTTCCTCGTAGGTTTTCATTACTTCACCATAGAGTTTTTCACGGAACTCTTTTGTTACCGGATAACATACGTCCTGATAAATTGCTTTTCCCTGTTCATCCGTCTGCTTTGTCTTATAAGCTGGCATTGCAACAAAGAGCTCATCTTTTCCCTGAAGGATGCTCACATTATTTACAATAAAGTTATTATCGAAATAAATACGGGCTAGTCCACGAACATTGCTTCCACTTCTTTCAAAAGGTGTAACCTTTACCGAAAACTCTGGCATTTCAGCCTGTGGCTTTTCCACCTGCCCCTGCTCTTTTGCCTGCGTTTTTACAGTCTCATAAGCTTCGATGATATTGTCATATAACTCTTCACGAAATTCCTTTGTGATTGGATTGCACACATCCTTATAAATAGTGCCCCCATTTTCATCATGTTCACTGGAACGATATCTAGGCATAGATACAAATAACTGTTGTCTTTCTGGATTTTCTAATATTGCAATATTGGTAATCTTAAAAGCATCTCCAAATACTACTGTAGCAAATCCTTTGATATTGCCTTCTTTTGTTTTTACTTCATTCACATTAATCGAATATTTCATATATTCCTCACTTTCTGTATGCTCTAGGCATACACCAAAAACTAAATCGGATATTTCGCAATCCACTCCGCTACTCTTTGCGTATATAACAACGCATCTGCTCTATAATCTCCAACGGAACACGACCATTTAGCCAGTTCGCTAATGTGATCACCATTCCATCCTGCTCGTAGTAGATATAATCTTGATGCTCTGCATCAGCTTCATATACTACAGTGACTGCAAAATCAGGCATGAACATCTGAGATTCTTCCTCCCAGTTGCATACAACTCCTTCATACAGATTCAAATTTAATTCAGGGACATGCACCCACCAGCCACTGATAATAAGCTGATATTCTTCATCTGTTTCCGCTATATCATCATCAACAT
>JAQUUB010000073.1 GCA_028694115.1 Lachnospiraceae bacterium | reverse complement strand
TGTGTCGTGTGTTGAAGAAGTAACCAAATCTTTCACCACGACAGAGCAAGAATGCTCCAAATTTTCTGCCGAAATATCACTATCTTGTACAGTACTTAATTTATTATTTTGAACACCCAACAAGCTTGCCTGTTTATCCATCTTATCCAACCTCTCTCGTTAAATTCTTGTATCGTTCCTTTACATCATCCAGTGATTTGTTTCCATTCCCTTTGAATACAAAGGTAAGTTTAAAAGGATCGATATTACCATCTTCATCCTCTGATCCAACAATCACTTTTTCTACAATGCTTTCAAAAACGGTACGGTCAAATTCATCTAGCACATCTTCTTTTTGAAGTGCCAATCGAAGTTCTGACATACGCTTGCCGATGTTTTTCTGTTCCTTTACATTTTCTAATAAAACCTCCTTCTCGTCAACTAACTTCGTAATTTTATTTGTAAATTCATCATACTTCTCATCATAGGCTGGCTTTGTTATCGTATCCTCTAATAACATATCTGTCAGCTTCTTTCGCTTACTCTCAAGGGAAGATATATCTTTCTTCACCTGCTCCAACCGTTTTGCATCCTTATTATCAGAAATTACATTCTCTACCGTATTAAGAACTGAATCCAGTACATCATCAAAACTATCTGCTAGAAGTTTGTATGCTTCCAGAAATGCACCTTGAATAATTGTTTCATCAACAGATTTACTATGAGTACATAAATCTTTTCCTTTATTCGCGGCTGTTCTACAATACCACACAGGTTTCTCATAAGTGGAACTGCTATGAAATGTTCTTCTTGTAAGCTTCGTTCCACAGAATCCACATTCACACATACTGCTAAGTGCATATTTGCGCATATATTTTTCCCGCTTACCATCTGCACTAAGTTGTGTCTGGTGGGCTCGTGACATTCGAATCTCCTGCGCCTTATCCCAATCCTCCGCTGAAATAATTGCCTCGTGATGATTCTTAATATAGAACTGATCTTCTTCTCCAAAATTCTCGATTCTTCTCTTGTTAATAGGATCAACCGTAAATGTTTTTCCAAGAAGAGCATCCCCTTTGTATTTCTCATTCTTGATGATTCCCCGAATCCCACTGTCACCCCACTTAACTTCGCCCTTCTTATTTGGTATGCCCATTGCTGTCAATTGTTTTGCTATTGTATAAGCTCCATAACCTTGAAGATATAAATCAAAAATCAATCGTACCGTTTCAGCTTCCTTCTCATTTATGGTAATGCTTTTATCCTCTGGATGATAATCGTATCCAAGACATCCATTATAACCAATCAGTTCTCCACGTTTCATCTTCATTTTAAGCCCCATCTTAACATTTGCAGAAATAGTTTCCACATCCTGTTGGGCTATGGAACTTAGAATCGTTAGCAGTAATTCTCCATTCATGGATAAGGTATTAATATTTTCATTTTCAAATACTACCGCTATCTGTCTGTCTTTAAGCATCCTTACATAAGTTAAGGTATCCACTGTATTTCTGGCAAATCTTGAAATGGATTTTGTTAGAATCATATCAATTTTCCCATCCATACAATCCTGTATCATCTGCTGAAAACCATCTCTCTTATTTGACTGGGTACCAGTAATTGCTTCATCAGAATAAATACCAGCAAAAACCCACTCTTTATTTTGCTTGATTTTATCTTTGTAATATTGAATCTGCGACTGAAAACTTCCAAGCTGTTCCTCTTCATCGGTACTAACTCGTGCATATGCTGCAACACGATTTCTTTCTATTTTCACCCCCTCTCCGCTGATGCTACGTCTTCTTGCAACACTGCCTGTACTGGCTTTAATCACTTCAACTTCCTTCATATAAAAATCTCCTTTCAATCATCCTGGGACGAAACAGTAATATCTGATTGCATCCCTATCATAGCTTCTATTTAAAATGTGAACGAACCTGTGAAACAAATATTTGTATTCACAGGTTCAAAATTATTATCCTTATTATGCTGCTGGCTTATATACCACATTATCTGTGATATGGTACTCCGCCTTCAGTCTGTTTCTTACCATAAGATATTCGGTGTCACTCAATAACCCCATACGATATATTTTTGCTACTACCGCCATCTTCTTGCTAAATTCCAACTGTTTATTCATCGAAAATCCCTCCTCTCCTATTTTGTTACGGTTAATCACCCCGCTTTCTGTAATTGATAAATTCATATGATGAAACCCAGACGCTTGTTTGGTGTTTTGGCTTCCATTTGTAGAGTGGAGCGGTAGCTTTTGCTTCCATCCAGCCATCTATCAAATATCCGATGACTGTGGGCCTCTCCTGCGCGAGATCCTCTCCCAACTTGACGTGATTCCTTTTGCCCTGCTCCAACCAGTTAGTATCTATCTTGACTTTTCTGATTATCTTCGCCAGGGCGGATCTTCCCAACGAATCGCTAGCGATTCGTATGTACCCCTTGTTTGTACTTTTCCAAATGATTCTTTTTTCTCTCATTTGTAGCCTTGGAACTAACTATCAGTTCTGTTCTTGCTGGTACGGTTACGGGCACCTTTCACTCTACAGCCTATGAATCCAGCTCTTACTGGATTATTTGTCAAAGTACAATTTACAAACAATTTTGATAGAACATTCGTTTGTGACATGTTATAATGTAGATAGCAGTTTCATCCGTTTCTGGTTGTTCGTGCTACCGTTTTCATATGCTAATGATACTAAGAAGATGGAGTTCAAACTATTGACGGAGACTTAGCGTCGACTTAACAAAAAATAAATTTTTAAAAGAAACATAAGATAATTCCCTAGAAAGAAGAGATGACAGTTTGAAGAACAGACTCACCTTTGTAAATGTAATAGGCATTCTGCTAGATAATAAAAAGAAAACATACTCGCAGCATCAACTGATTCGAAATCTTTTTTCTGTCAGCTTACAGGATGGTGAAGATTTTCAAATCACTGATGCCGATGCCAGCAAATATAGCTACTGGTGCAGCGGTACAAGACCTATTCCAATGGATATCGTGAATACTTATGAAGAAGATGATAATTTTGTATTTATGGAAGAAGATTTTAAAGAAAAGATTATTCCTAACCTTTTGAACGTTACAAATGCACGGTCGGAAATGGAAACATTAATTCATGATAGTCGTAGCACCATTGGCAATGATTATATTAATGAATTGGTATCCATAAGCTCTACAGCGAAATTTTTTACCGCGGTAGTTCGCTATGCAATCCTAAGTGACCACGGAAACAATTCACTATATTCTCCAGATTTATCAGATATCTTGCTAAACGGACGTGTTCCATCTACAACGAAAGAATTTCTTGGGAGAAAAACTGAATTAAAAGAATTAGCAAAATTGTTTCAAGAACATTCTCTTGTATTCGTAACTGGGATTGCAGGAATTGGGAAAAGTGAATTTGCCAAAGAATATGCCAATAAGAACAAGAAGAAATATACAAATATCCTGTTTATGCACTATGAAGGAAATCTAAAGAAATGTATTGCAAGTCTTGAATATGCTGAAGATTCGGTTGAAATGTCAGAAGAAGAATTATTTGAAACACATATGAAAATATTAAAGAAGCTGCATACTGACAGTTTACTTATTATTGATAACTTCAATGTGCTGCCAAAAGATGACTCATACTTTAAAGAACTCATAAAGCTCGATTTTCAGATACTGATTACCACAAGATGTAAAATCACACAATTTGAGTCAATTCATCTTAACGAACTTGATTCAGAGAAAGAGCTTTCAACGCTCTTTTATAACTACTGCCCAGCTTCCATAGATGTTCCTGAAACTGTGGCAAAAATCATTTCAGAATTAAGAGGGCATACTCTGAGTGTCTGTCTTGCTGCACTCTCCCTTTCTGCAAGTGGAATAGAGCCTGAAGAACTGCTATATGAATTGAAATCCTGTGGACTGAATATTTCATCTGGAGAATCTGTGGAATTATATAAGGACGAAGAATTTTCTGAAGCACTGATGATTGAGCATCTGCGAAAGTTGCTACAATTAAACCAGCTTTCCACTGATCAGTTAGATATACTGCGCAACTTATCTCTGCTTCCTGCCTCTGGTGTATCAAAGGCTTCGATTAAAAAATGGTTGCAGTTGTCCAATCTAAATGATGTAAATAATATGATTCGATATGGATTTATTATGGATGATTCAGAGAATAAAAAAATCAGCCTCCATCCTCTAATTCAAGATGTGGCTGTAATTGAAACGTTACCTTCAGTATCTAATTGTAGAAATATGCTTGATAGCTTGCATCTTATCTGTCTTGCCCACGGATTGGAAGTCCGCAGACCAGACAATGTGATTAGCAGCCTGATAAGTATTAATGAGCATATAATAAATGATGAACCAGATTATTATCTACTATACCTTCAAGATATGTTTCCATATTTTGATAAATATTTGATTATGGATTATCTGCCAAAACTTGTAGAACGTATTTCTTATGAAATGGATCGTCATCAGTTAAATTCACCTTGTGATAAGGCATTACTTCTAGATTATAAGGCAGAACTGTTTGTGCTAAAAAAGGATTACGGCAATGCCCTTAAGAAGCGTACCAAAGCACTGGAATTATTAATGCCATTATTAACTGCTGATGCGGACAAACGTACTGCAAATCTGATTTCAAACCTATACAATAATATTTCCAATGTGTATCTGCTTATGAAAAAGGGAAAAGAAGCTATCACGAATCTGAAACAGGCATTTCAAATCAGGAAAGAGTATGGGATTTTTGAAACACATGACAGTTTACAGCAGATGATGAATATGACCAATATTCTCATTCTTGCAAAAGAATATGCACAGGCTGAACAACTACTTGAATTCTATGAAAACATCGTGTTAGAAACAGAAAGTAAAACTTCATTTGACTATGGTATCTGCCAGCTTGGAAAAGGGATTGTTGCATTAGCTACCAATGATCCGGTTCATTCCGAAACATATCTACTCAATGCCGAAAAATTAGTCAGTGATACTATTGGAACAGACAATGAATATAGTAAAACAGCTTATCGTTACCTGTTTAGCCTATATAGCAGATGGCATAAGAATGACAGGGCTTTGGAATATAAGGATAAAATTCTAGGACTTCGTTTGCCATAAAAATAAACGGTCAATGACCTCTAATGACCCTTCATTGACCGTTTCTGATCTATAGCATTCTATAATCGTTGGCTATATTTTTATTGAAAAAATATATTTTCCTTTCCCTTTTCCCTCAACTGGAACTATTAAATTCATATCTAATAATTTATGAATCAGAGTTCCTGCAGGATTTATTGATAAGCCTGTTATACTCATGATATCTTTTCTTCCAAAAACCTGATCATCTTCTAATTTTTCGTAAAGTAATCGTATGTTTTCTTTTGTATTTGCGTTTCCATCCATCCTGTCAATTAACTGATTTACTTTTTCAATTAACTTGTTTTTGCTTTGAATTAACTGGTTTCCGTCTTCAATTAACTGTTTGTTAACTCTAATTAACTGATTTTCATTTTTATCAGTATTATGCTTTCGATATAAATTCACTCTGAAATCCATTCCAATTTCAATAAATTCTGGTTCCTGCAATTCATATTCTTTGCACATCTCAATAATTCTTGGAATACCAGTACCCCATTGTTCAATTACCTTCATTGCTACAAATGCAGATGCTATTCCTCTGTTTCTTGGTCTTGATTGTCCTTCTTTTAAATCTTCAATCGATAATCCACCAAAAAGCATGCCCGGAGATGTTACTTCGAGTCTGTCGTCAAAGAGTGCTACCTGAACACAACCTTCATCAAGATAACTTCTGTGCGCAACTGCATTGCAGATTAATTCCCTTATACCTTCAATTGGCAGTTCATAATCATCGACACGATACAAACCTCTTATTGTTGCACCTAATCTTATATTTCTAAGAACAAATTGATAGGCTTCTTCAATCTGATCCTGAATTGGTCCTGTGTATTCACGCTTATCTATGAAAATATTCCTTGTTGTTCCCTTAAATACTGCACACTGGATTTTTGCCTGTGGAAAATCATTGTCAGTTAGAAGCAAAAATGCATTGGTAGGAAATAACGCTCCATCTCTTTCTGTAAGTAATCCCCATGAAATTAAATTCCCTTTTGTAACTTCTTTCACATTTTTCTTTTCTTGTTCTGTCTTGCAAGCCTTTAATGCCCAAGTCTTCATATCAGCGCAAAGCCGGCTAATCTGACCTTCGGAAACTGTATGACCCACACTATAAGTCTGGTCAAAATATCTATTTGCACCTTCGAATTCTAATTCTTTTATCTGTGCACTATCAGCTCGTCTGGATGAGCCTGATGTTCTAATAAATATTCCATTTTCTTTTCCAAGTGACGTAATATAATAAGGACGCTGTCTACCCGGATATATGGAAACTACCACTACTGTTTTATCTTTAATAGTTTGAAGTGTAATATCTGGAATAATCTGAGGCGAGCAACTGTCTGAAATTGCATTCGTTATGCTGTCAATTATTTCAAATGCCTTATCATCTGGTACTCCAACCACCTTACGCGTTTTATCCTCAACTCCAATGATTATCTTGCCACCAGAAGTATTAGAAAATGCAACGACCGACTTCATATATTTTTCGCTTTTATCAGGAAGTTCCCGTTTGAATTCCACTGTTTTCGACTCTCCTGCTAATATCTCTTCAATTGTCATAAGGCATCCTCCTTCTAAAATATTATGTAGCTCCTTCAGATATTTTATTAATAACAAGTGCTTTCGTAGCTACTTCGTTCATGCAAATTCCCCATGGATATCTATTTTTTTCAAAATGGTAAACCACGGTTATCGGATCATGTTGAGCACTTAATGCTTGTCCTAGAAAAAATGTAAATGCAACTGATGACGATATAACCATATGGATTTTTTGAATACCATGTTTTTTAACACATTCTCTCATGCCGTGCATAATTGCACTTCTGAAGTTCTCTGCCTGCGAATAGCTCATAATGCTATCAAATGAAACAACATTGCTTTCAAAATTTAGTATATGCTTATTTTCAGGTTTTAGTGATTCTAAATCCTGTCTAGTAATTTTCAACGAAGTTGAAATTGACACAATAAGTTCCGTAGATTGGATTGATTTATTATTTTCCTCTGGTGTTATTGCTGAATATCCATTATTGTCACTTGACCATTCATCAAACAAAGAGCCATTCGTCCGTACTTTATGTAACAACATAACATTATTTTGGTCACCCAACAAAAATCCTAACCTGAATATTAAAGGAGTATGCGCAATACCATAATAGCAAAGACTTGCAGATTTTCTTGTTTGCATCAATAATTTTACAGCTTCATCCTGCCTAGAAACAGCTTGAATAAATGTATCAACACTTTTCATCTCTTCAGACTGATTAATTTCTATATTTTTAACTCGATAGTTCTTTAAAATACTTGGTTTTACAGCTGCAATGTCGTATGTAAATGAGATTTGCTTTAGTAATATAAGTTTCGGCTTATAAAATATTAATGCAAATGAAATTAGTGTTAATATCAGAAATCCATATATGTAATTTTGAGCAATTTTTGTAATAGGTGGATATAAATTTATTAATGAATTGTAAGCTGCCGCAATATCAAATACCTCGATTTTTTTGAGAAATGAGGACAAGTTTAAGCCTACAGCATCAATTAACAAAAAAAATAAACAGAATCCAATATACACTTTTTTAGGAACACAAAGCAGTATTTTATTGACCTTTTCCGTAATAAACACCTCCTCTATATCTTATTTCGTTTTAACTTCCATTTGTACAATTTCCCCGTCTGTTACAGCCCAAACCCCTATTTGCTGAGTACCAATAATCACAAAAAAAATCCAATCAGAATTTTGCTTTCTTTTCGAAATTTCTATCCAATTTCTTCGATCAACAAAAGAAGGCTTAGGAATACATTGGTTATGGGTATGCCACTCTCCTAGATAAGTTTTAACATACTGTGATTCTTCCCAAAGTTTATCCATTCTTTCTTGATGACCATACTCAGCCCGTTTGTAAGTAAATGCCGTACATTTGTCTTTCTTTTGTGGTTCAGTCAAATCAGTTGCAATGATTTGCTTCTCGGCTGGATTCAGTACACCAATAATAATACCCCCTTTTTCAATTCTAAAGTGATAATCTTTCATATAACTTATTAATTTTTCACACACATCCGGATTTATCGAAAAAACAATCTCATCATTATAGTAATATTTCAAATGAACTACTCCTAACCTTTGCACCTGCATATACTACAGTTACTATTTCTAATCGCATCCATGGTAACATATCCTTTTTCCTTATTTACTAAGTACCAATCTGACAAGTAAAATCCTTGTCCCAACAGTTCTTCCGGTGATCCAATCCAAGAAAACAACGTATTTTTTGATAAATTATCGTTTAGTATATCAATGCTCTTTCTTGTTGCAAGCAATGCAGTCTGTTGAGAATCCAAACAACTATATGGAACAAACGATCCACTACACCCTGATATATTTTTCTTGAAATTTTGTCCTGGTGCTACAAAACTACCTTTAAACTGAACTATGTCACTTGAAATCGTATCGGTATACCAGCATTGCAAGCATGAGTTTTTATCTATATTAACTGCTAATACATGACCACCAACACCATAGGGTTCATTGAAGCAACATATCAACGGGGTATCTAAATGGTTTTTGTGTAATATTCTGTTTATTTCAAGATTAACCGTTGGTTCTCCTAGGGCTGAAATTATCAAATGATAATGTCCCAATCTATTTACATCAGAAAGATAACTTTGAGCACTTCTATCAATATAGTTTAGCGAATCTACATCAGCATAAGGATAGTGTGCTTCAAGCTTTTCTTTGACCAAATCTGCTTTATATCTAATCTCTTTTGGACTAATCGAATCAAATCCGAGCCAATGTCTGTGAACATTTTCTGGTCGAAAAATATCATCATCTAATATATCAATATTCATAATACCTGCTTGGCAAAGATTATTTGCTATATATCCCCCAACAGAACCACAGCCTAAGAGAAGCACTCGCTTTTCCTTTAGATCTAGTGTCGCACCGCCTCTCATTGCCATATATTGATAATCAATTCGTTCAACAAACACATTCTCAACCTTACATGTCTGTAAATGCTCTATTTTAGAGTATCTAGAGCTATTAAATTCAATACGAAATCCAAACAAGATATTGCCTTCATTCGCAGGGTAAATCAGCATAATATATCGCACATAATGTTTGACTTTTTTGTTAAGGAACTCTCGAAACTGCCGTTTAACAGATGATGTGGTGTTATCAAGTACATACTTCCGGATTGTGCTCCACTTAAACTGTTTTGACAATGGTATTATGTTACTTCCGTCTCTAATCCTTATAATTACGCAAGTTCTATCAAAATCATCTTTGTCCGGAGAAAAACCAAAGTTATTGCGAAGAATAATTTCGGCTTCCAATTTTGTATTTCCAATAATGCTAATACCTTTTGCTACTACAATTGGATATTCACAATATTTAATGTTATTTATATCAAGACTAGAATAGACTTTTTTATTTCGAACTGAAAGCCAATATGAATCAAACTCTCTACAAACTTCATCATTATAAAGTTTGCTACCTGGATGGATATTCAATATTCCTATTGCCTGATCAAAGCAGTCAATTACTAGCTGTTCTGCCATATCCTGCTTAATAAGTATCGCACTAGAATCAAAAAGGCATATTTTCCCACCACTTCCCACATGAGCACGGAATGACTTATTGTCCTTAACATAAATATCTGGCAATGTTAATGGAAAGTGTTTTGAAAAAGAAATTGACAAATCTATTCTTTCGCTATTGCTAAGCAATACAGTTCCTGTATACTCATCTAAGTACTTCTTTCCACATTTTTCATTAACTGTGAAATTAACATTTCGCTGAATATTCAAATTTTTAATAATACCTGCTATTTCATCTTTTTCAATAGCCATATTCTTAAGCCGATTCGGATGTACCGACCATACTTTTATCAACAGTTACAGGAAAATCATCCCCAAACAAATCAACCAATATTGCACAAGCATCTGCTCTTTTTTGTTTTGATTTAACCTCATCCATCTTCGAAATCATTGAATCAATCTTGGAATAGAAACTTTCCAACTGTTTCTCTGACATCTTTTCAAACAAATTATTACCAGGTTCCACTGGTAAAGATATAGTTATAGTATGGTACCATGCATTGTCTTGACTATTCCACTTTAAACCAAATGAATTTTTAATACTGTTTAATAAATTATATAGAGCAGAAAAATCATCATACACATTCTTTTGAGTGGCCCAATCATATGACTTATTGACTGAAAAGAAATTATACGCAAGTACAGTGAGGCTTATTCCAGTTGGAGTCTCATTTCCACCTGACTGAAATTGATGTGTCCTCCATTTTTTCATGTATCGAATTACTCTACGAAATTGAGCCGCATCATCCCCACTGTATTTTTCTTTGATTTTATTTATTAGACCTTGTGGATCTGTCAATTCCCATTTTTTGTTTTCACTTGTAGAAAACTCTTTTCCTTTTGCTATATACATTTTTCCATCAGAATTATTTGCCGCATAAATAGCAAAATCCACATGAAAAATTGATTCACCAGCTTTTTGATATGCAACAGTTACACACGAGCGTCGAATTTCCACACTTTTTGTATGTCCATTTAAAGCATCTCTAACCCACTTTTTAATCTCAATTGGATCAGCGTAGTTGTCTTTATTAATACTAAATTTTAGTCCTACATCAATATCATAGTCTTCATCTTCTGGAATGATGCCTGTCCCCATAGCATAACTCCCTTGATTAAAGGTATTATATGTAGCCGCATCACTTGAAATATTATCCTTTAACTTTTTCAGTAAAATATCTCTTTTTTCTCGAAGTGTAGCATTTTCATCGTCTAATTTGATGTTATCATGAAACTCTAAAAATTCTTTTTGTAAATTAATCACCTCTTAATACCTCGCTTTCTAATTTAATATTTTTTATTCTCTTTTACAAATCCATACCATTTAATAGTTCCTTCAACTTAACAACTTCTTCTTTCGCCAAAGTTGTACCTTTACCCATCTTCTCATGCTCAGGAGCCCAGTCACGAATATCGTACTTAGGAGCTCCATCATTCCAACTGATTAGATTAAGTTCTTTCCTCCAGCTTTTTGCATTTTCGGATAGTATACCGATTTCTTCTACAATTTCATATTTTATATCAGCCATAATACTCCTTTAAAAATTCAGTTCAATTTTAATTCTAGCCTTGCATACAGGACATTCTGCATCGCCTTGCTGTGTAAATATTATGCCTACATGTCCACATTTTGGGCATGCTCCTTCAAATTCCTTTCCAGCATTTTGCTTTACAAAAATTTCAGGATTTTTCTGCATCTGCCTTTCTAGGTCTTTAAGTATACCTTTTGTATTTAAATTAACCTTTACTCCCATTTACTCACCCCCTTTTCTTTCTAATTCACCTCATTCTCACACATAAGTTTCGTCTGTTCCATTACGATTTCAACTGCTTTTTCCTGCTTATCAGGTGGATATCCATATTTCTTAAGCAATCGTTTTACTACCATCTTCATCTTTGCCTGAACGCTGTCACGGATTGACCAGTCTACAGTTACGCTTCCTTTAATAGCAGAAGTCAAATCTCTGGCAATCTGTTTCAAAATATCATCGCCCATGATTTCTTTTGCCGACTCATTGTCTGCGAGTGCATCATAAAATGCTAATTCATCATCAGTGAGTCCCGATGCTTTTCCGCGTTTTTCTGCTTCTGTTATTTGCTTCGCAAGTTCTATCAATTCCATTATTATCTGTGTTGTTTCAATAGCTCGGTTTTGATATTTGCGGATAGACTGTTCAAGGAGTTCCGAGAATTTCTTAGATTGCACAAGGTTTCTCTTTGAAAATGTCTTTATGGTTCCTTTTAGCAAACGCTCCAACAACTCTACCGCAAGATTCTTCTGCTTCATTCCTCTTACTTCTTCCAAAAATTCTTCAGATAATAACGCTATGTTAGGCTTATTCAAACCAACTTCGCTAAATATATCAATGACTTCATTAGATGAAATTGACTTTGATACCAACTGATTCAATTCACTATCCAACTGAGAAACTGTTTTCTTTTTCTTGGTATCTTCAATCATCTTAATTAAAGAAACCTTCACAGCTTTGTGGAAACTTATTTCATCATTGATTGTTTGTGCTGCATCTGTTGTTGCACATAAAGAAAATGCTCTGGATAATTCCGTTACATATTTCATGTATTCTTTTTTGCCATCTTCACGTAGACCAATGACGAAATCCATGGTTTCAATGATTGCCTGCATTTTATCTTTAGGCGTTCCGGTAAAGAATTTTGAATAGTCATGTTCATGTAATAATTCTTTTATCAATTCCAGTTTCTCTAGCATGATAGATGCAGCCATTTCTGTATCAACACCGGTTGTTTTTCTATCACTTTCTGTATATTGAGCCAAAGCATCTTTTAGGTTTTCTGCTATTCCAATGTAATCGACAACAAGTCCACCTTGTTTTTCTTTAAATACACGGTTTACACGAGCTATTGCCTGCATTAGGTTGTGACCCTGCATTGGTTTATCAATATACATAGTATGCATGCTAGGAACGTCAAATCCAGTGAGCCACATATCTCTTACAATAACGAGCTGTAATTCATCCTTTACATCTTTCATACGTTTTGCAAGTGTTTCTCTTGTAGACTTTGTTCCAATAAACTTCTGCCATTCAACTGGATCAGAGGATGACCCCGTCATAACTACTTTAATCTTACCACTCATCAAATCATCACTGTGCCAGTCAGGACGCAGAGCTACAATTTCATTATATAAGTCAATGGCGATTCTACGGCTCATAGACACAACCATAGCTTTGCCACCAGCAACTTCCTGTGCAGCTTGTCTCTTTTCAAAATGTTCTACAATATCTTTCGCAATCAGCTTAACTCGTTCTTGCGATCCTACAATGGCTTCTAAACGAGACCATTTACTCTTTAGTTTCTCTCGCTGGGTTTCTTCTTGATATTCTGTGATATCTTCGTATTCACTATCAATTGTAGGTTTTAGATTCTCTGGTAATTCAAGCTTAGCGATTCTGCTTTCATAGAAAATCTTAACTGTTGTTCCATCTTCTACTGCACGAGTCATATCATAAACGTCAATATAATCACCAAAAACAGCTGTTGTATTTTTATCTGTTAATGAAATCGGTGTTCCGGTAAATCCAATATAAGAAGCATTAGGCAATGCATCACGCATATGTTTTGCGTATCCATATTTTACATCAGCGCCATATTCATCTTCTATTACGTCAGCACCAAAACCATATTGACTTCTGTGAGCTTCGTCTGCCATAACGATGACATTATGACGTTCTGTCAGGACAACTGGCTCTGTATTGTATTCTCCTGATGATTCAGCAGCTATACTATATTCATAAGGTTCTGAAACATAATCTCCCGCATCTGTTAAAATATTTTCTCCCTTATTTGCTTTTTTCTCAGGAGCAAATTTTTGAATTGTGGTAAAAATAATTCCACCACTAGTACGGTTATTCAGTAACTCCCTTAAATGCACTCTGTCTGTTGCATGTGTTGGCTCTCCACGAAGAAGATCTTTGCATTTCGCAAAGGTCGAAAATAATTGGTCATCTAAATCATTTCTATCTGTTATTACTACAATTGTTGGATTTTCGAGTTCTTCACTAATAACAAGTTTTCCAGCATAAAATGCCATAGAAAGACTTTTTCCACTTCCCTGAGTATGCCATACAACACCAATTCTTCTGTCACCTTTTTGAGATGTAGCTCTTACAGTGCTTTCTACTGCCTTATTTACTGCGTGATACTGGTGATATCCTGCAAGAATCTTATAGGTATCTTTTCCATCTGTCTGAAATAGTACAAACTGCTTGATAATATCAAGGATTCGCTCTCTTTCAAACATTCCTTTTATTAACACTTCTAGCTGAGGTATTGATAAAGGAGCAACACCATCCCCATCTATTGTTCTCCATGCCATAAATCGTTCTTCATCAGAAGTAATCGTACCCGCTCTTGCATTAATTCCATCAGATATAACCATAAAGGAATTGTATGTAAACATCGAAGGAATTGACATCTTGTATGTCTGTAATTGATTATAGGCATCTGAAATATCCACATCCTCATTAATCGCACTCTTTAACTCAATAACTACAAGCGGAATACCATTTACAAATACAACAACATCAGGTCTCTTCTCAATTCGACTTTCAATAATAGTAAACTGATTCACTGCCAGAAAATCATTTCTATCCCAGTGTATAAAGTCAAATACTCTGGCTAAAACATGACGAATCGTCCCGTCGTTTTGACGATAAGATACTTCTATTCCATCAGTAATCATCTTCTGAAATGTTTTATTGTTCATTACCATAGAAGGACTCTGTGGCACTGCTATCTTTCGATATGCTTCCTCAATCGCTTCTTCCGGTAACTCTGGATTAAAATCTGATAATGCTTGTCTTACACGTTCCGCTAGTATAACTTCACTGTAATCTTCACGTTCTGGATAATCTCCTTCGGGTGAAATCTCTGGTCCAAAAACGGTATCGTAACCAAGCTCTTGAAACCATTCCAGTGTTGCCTCTTCTAACTGTGATTCACAGAAATTATTTTTCAATACTTCGCCCCCTCTAACATTTTATTTTTTCCTACTGTTGCATCAATTCTTCTTACTAATTTATCAACCAAGTCCTCTTCTGTATCCCAAATAATCATCGCCTTTTGAGAAATATCAAAATGAGGAGTATTTTCTTTACTTTTTCCATCAAACACTTCTTTTTTGCAACATACTATAACTTGTTTTCCAAGTCCCTGCGCATAACCTGCTTCATAATATGCACCATAATTCGGAAATGAAACATCAACAACCACAAACTTACTTTTTGAAATTTCCGAAAATATCTCTGGCACTATCTGATTGTTATGTTCCTTCTCATCAATTATACTTATTGCATAATGACACTTACTTATTGCCTCTTTAAATGCTATTCTAATACTATATGTTTCACTACCAAATCGCATTGCTATAAATCCTTGATTCATTGCCTGTTCTTTTTCATGCAATACACTTATTCTGTTCCATCCAGTTGCTGCAATTGAATAATTATTCTTTTCCTTATTATGTTTTACATACCTTAATTCCTCAAGCAACTGTAGTAACGCTCTTTCCTCTGCTCTCATATCATCAGGTAATTTAGAATTACAAAACATTAATCTTGCATTTTTTTCTTCCCATACAAACATCTCTTGTTGGTTAGGATATTGATAGGACAAATTCAATAAGATTCTATCCATTTTATCTGCAAAATTTAGCGGATAATTTGACATATTATTGGCCAAATTGATTTTGGTTGGATCGCTGATATCACTTCCAATTTCATTATCTTCATAAAAAAATTTCCATTTGTTCTTACTTCCATCTATTAATTTAAATGGTGTTCTTAATATAATCTCATAAATGAGATTATATCGCTTAATCACCTCTATGTCTGAACCATATTCAACTGAATCATGAATTGTAAATTGATGCCCTGATTCACAGTTAATATATGTCCCCCAATCAGCTTCTTGTGTTGAACATTTTGAATTACATAATGGACAAAACTCTTTTTTCATGATTTCTCCTTTTTCTAAAATCTCCTAATATTATGCTTTTTATCAGGAAAAGATAAATTTGTGTCTTAGATGACAATTTCTGATACATCAAGTTCGCCTGACATTAGCTTAGGTAGTAAACTATTCCGTAGAACTTCTAATTGTTTTTTTTCTGATTGGTTATTTATAATTAACTCAAACAAATGACTTGTAGTAGAATTAAAAGAGTCAATCATATCTTTTTCAGGAATAACACAGGGAATAGACATAATATCTGCTGCACTGATATTAGGCTGAGCACTTCCTTGACCACGATTTATTACCTCGTTGTATATTTCGTCTTGTTTTAATTGACAATAAATAAATGGGAGTTTATCTATCGGATTACTTCCCAAGAAAAATTTTCCTACACGTTGGTTTACGAGTAAAATCTCATTTGTTTTGGGAACCATTGAAAACTTACCTATTGTCGCTCCTGTCATAGCAATTAACAAATCACCACCTTTAGTTATAAAATCAGCTGCAAGTGATGCTTTATCTTCCGATACAAATGAGCACGAATTAAGGTCTAAATTGTCTTGGTTGATTGAACCTATTTTGATGACTCTTACTCCAGTATCCTGCCACCAAGAACTTTTGAAAGCAAACCCTGACTTAACGGAGCAATAATCACCTAAACATCCATTTTTTTGTTGACCGCTTATTAATTGGTTGAAAAGAGCAACTGCTTGCTCTAGTAAATTATTGTTTATTTTCTTATTTAATTCTATTTTATCATCAAATATTGATAAAATTTCTACAATTCGTTCTTGTTCGGCTATAGTGATTTTTGGCACACTATATTTAAGTAAAGCAGCCTTATCACCACGTGGCATTTTAGTCCCTCTTGATGTTCCAACCGAATATCTGAAAAATTCATCATCCGATAGCACATAGTACAAGAATTTCGAATTATAATTTTCATTTGCTCTAAAATTCAATACATCAGAAGAGCATCCACCTTCTCTATCAGCAAACCAAATTTTTTTGAAATAAGGTCTAATATTAGATACAAGCACGTCTTCCTTTCTATACCTGACAGCATTTATTTTGGGGAGTCCACTTGATTTACATATTCCTTCTTTATTAGAAATCATATTCTCTGTAGAAATATAATTATCCAAAGTCAAACCATCTATCCCAATTCGTTCAGAAACATACGAACATACATCATTAAGTTCTATCATTTCCCTTTTATTCAATCTCATCACCTGCCTCTAAAAGTTCTACGTCTTCTAAAAAGTACTCTGTTCCATCTAAAATAGTTAATTCAAGTAACACTTCGTAAGTATCTACTATTTGACTACTATTGTTTACATCAAAGAATACCTTTAATGTCGCTTCTATCTGAATACTTTGATTTAAATCGGATTCTTTTTCTCTATTTATACTGTTCACATCTTCAACCATAGAATTACAATATGTAATGTACTTATTCACTACACCCAATATATCTTCGTAACTCTTAAATTGATTTGAAAATTCTTCTGATACCAACCATTTTTTCAGTTCTGCATCTTCATCTATGTCTTTAGGGATAAATGTATATTCATTAATAGCCTTGGCTATTTTTTCAAGTTCAATAAAAAGGGGAGCTTCTAAATTGTCTCGAAAAATTTTAATTTCTCTCCCCTCAAACAAACCCTTATATTCTTTTTCTAACTCTTCATTGAAAATTTTATCTTTTGTATACAAAATAATATTTATATCTTTATTATTAGCTGCATATTCCAAAACGCTTTCCCATAATAGTGCATCTTTAAATCCTTTATCAGCTTGTCCTCCCTTTCCTTCAAAAGGTGGTTTTTTCTTAAATGCCCTTTCAATTATACTTGTATATCTTTCTTTGGTCGGTAAGTCTAATTGAATAATATCGACAAATCTCTCCGATAAATGATTCTGGTACTCTTGAATATTACTAACTAACTTTTCTTCATAAATCTTATCTTTCTCTTCAACCAACTCCATATATGGAAACACAAATTTTTCCACTGCTTTTTTTACTTGTTCAACCTTATTACAATATGCTTCTAAATTTTGTACCTTCATTTCTTCCCATACAACAGTAGGTATTGCTATATTAACATTTTCATATATATCCAATGCCTCTATTTTATCTAATACATTTCCGAAGGTTGAGTTGAAGTAGAATTTTGTAAAGTCTGCTTTTTTGTCATACTGTACATTCAATACATTTGTATCAAATATAATTAGATATTTATTTGATTTCAAACCCAATTTCCCCCAATCGTTTTACTATCTTCATTTCAAGTTCGTGGCTTTCATTAAACATATCTGACAATTCAGCAGTTAATCTATTCATTTTATCTTCAAATGGCTCTTTCTCTTCTTGTTTCCCTTCTATTTCTACATATCTTCCTGGTGTTAATATATAATCATTATTACGCACAATATCAATAGTTGTTGATTTACAAAATCCTTGTTCATCCACATATTCATCTTTACTGTCTTTCCAGTTATGGTACGCAGAACAAATCCTATGGATTTCCTCTGGTTCAAGAATCCTATGCTTTCTTGTTTCCATAGTTCCCATATTTCTAGCATCAATAAAAAGGATTTTATCCTTACGATTATCTCTTTTTCTTGATAAGAACCATAGGCAAACTGGAATTGTAACGTTATAAAATAGGTTTGGTGGCAAAGAAACAATACAATCAACCAATTTACCATCTTCAATTATATTTTTACGAATTTCCATTTCTTGCTTTTGTGCAGTACTCATTGAACCATTCGCGAGCACGAAACCAGCAATTCCATGTGGTGACAGTTTACTAATAATATGCTCAATCCATGCATAATTTGCATTTCCTTCAGGTGGCATGCCATATTTCCAGCGCACATCTTCAGTAAGCTTGGAAGCACCCCAGTCTTTGATATTAAAAGGTGGATTGGCTAATATATAATCAGCTTTTAAGCCTTTATGTTGGTCATTCCCAAAGGTGTCTGCATTTTCCTGCCCAAGATTTCCATCAATACCGCGAATGGCTAGATTCATTTTACAAAGTCTCCAGGTTTCAGCTATAGATTCCTGCCCGTGAATATGGATGTTATCAACCTTCCCTTCATGAGCCTTTACAAATTTTGCAGATTGTACAAACATACCACCGCTTCCACAGCAAGGATCGTAAACACGCCCTTCATATGGCTCAATCATTTCTACTAACAACTGAACAATAGATGGCGGAGTATAATATTCACCCTCCGTAGAACCAAAGTTGCCAAGAAAATATTCATAGACTCTGCCCAAAATATCCTGTGCTTTTGCTTCCTTGCTTCCAAGATTAAAAGAAAACAAATCAACCAGCTCTCCTAACACTTGCTTATTAAGTTCTTGTCTTGCATAAGTTTTAGGTAGAACTCCTTTTAATGTTTTGTTTTCTCGCTCTATTGCAATCATTGCATCGTCAATAATCTGGCCAATAGTCGGTAACTTTGCACTCTTTTTAATAAAGTCCCATCTTGCTGAAGGCGGAACAAAAAATACATTCTTTTCAGCATAAGCATCTCTGTCCTCTTCAAATCCATCACCTTCATCTTTTAATTCATTGAATCTTTCATCAAAACTATCAGAGATATATTTTAAGAAAATGAGTCCTAAAACAACATTTCCATATTCAGTATCTTTAACACCCATTCTTCCTCTCATTTTATCTGCCATATCCCATAACTGATTTTCGAATCCTAATGTAACATCTGCCATTATATATTTCCTCCTTGTATCACTTTATATATTTGATTTTTTGTTTGTTCCAGCTTTTTTGCTGCCTCTAAAATAGTCTGTTTATATTTTTTCAGTTCCTCTTTATAAGTACTTACCATTTCTTCCTGCTTTTCTAATGGAAGTAATGGTACTTCCATCTCCATAATATCCGTATGATTGATATTCATCACAGTGCTTCCTCTTTGAAAGCTTTTTATCATCATATTTCCAACTGGAGTATCGAAAAATATCTTAATGTATTCTCCTAATATTTCTTTACCCGGTCTGATAACAATAATATTCGAAGAAGCAATTACAATTTGTTCCTGCTTCTCAAAAACAGCCGTCTTCATTGCTGTTCCTCTACAGGATAAAACAACGTCTCCTTGAAAAAGTTCATATCGCTTAATCTTACGTTCTTCTTCTCGGATTGTCTCAAGATCATCATAGTTGATCTCTCCATCTTCAATATTACTAATATTCAAAACAGCTATATCCCCAACCATGGCATCTTTCTTTAAAATAGACTTTCCTCGAAAAATCTCTGCCAAATCTTTTAACTTTTTCTTTGGAATTTCCGATGTCTTAAACTGTTGTAAGTACTCATTTTCATCTGATAAAAGTAACTCAATTCTCCAATCTTCATGATTATTGAATTCTTCGCTAGATATTTCTCTTTTCTCTTCAAATTGAAAACAATCTTTCTTGATTTCTAAAGAACCAATTAAAATATTAGCCTTCTTTGTTTTGCTTATTGAAATCAGATAGGTCTTTATTGCCGTCCATGGTCTAAATAGTCCATCTGGTAGAATGACTAACTCTTCCAACCAATAGTTTTCTTCCACTAACTTTCTAATCTTATCAAATCCCATTCCTGAAAATAATAATTTTGCTGGAGAAATATAATCTATACTTCCATCTTCACTTAAGTATTGAAGCAAATTCTGTAATGCAATTCCATCAGAATCTCTTGTAAAGAAGACATCTGCCACATCATTGATTTTATAGCCAAAAACAGGCAAACAAAATATATAATCATACCTGTCTTCCACAAGTAATTCTGTGTAAATCGAAATATGTCTTATCGAAACATTAGCCTGACCTTCAAATATCATCTGTAATAATAAATAAAACATTTTATTTTGACTTGTAAGCGTGACTTTCCCGACACATACATCGACTAATTCTTTCAAACCATGTAAATGCTTTTCCGCTTCTGTTATTAAAACATGATTCGGACTTAGTTTCTGAATTCGTGCTTTTATATAGTCCGTTAGACATTTTGGACTAACAACACTTCCACCTCTATCCTCTTTATAAATATGGGTAACGAATTCTGTAGCACCTGCATCTGCAAAGGCAGCAAACATATTTTGAAAGTCCATGCGGTCAGCATTGTATATTCCTAGCTCTGGCTCTGTCACTTCTTTCATTTTGGAAAAAAGCACATCAATACTTGTATTCTTTTTTACAAACTTTTGAGTCATCTTAACTCGCAAAAATTCTACAAGTAATTCTTCTCTTGATGTTATTCCTCGCTGATATAATAGATTGATTCCATCTAATATCTTATTATCCACAAAGGCACCTCCAATCATGTGAGTATTATAACATAATTTATTTAGTATTTCAATACTAAATAAATTATGTTCATCTATGAATAATTCTGATTACAATTTTTTACTCAATTTACAGGTGGAAATTCCTTGTTTTCTACCTGCTTCTCTCTGTATTCCTATAAAATCTTGACCTATCTGATTCCTTTCTACAAATTTCTTCTAATCTACAGAACTCTTCTGTTTCATCCGAACTGTATTTATATGAGATCCCAATCGATGTCATTTTTTCATGGAATCGTTTCATCGACTCATAAACGTCATTTCCATCTATGCCAATCCATTCAGCTTTTTCCTTATCCGTCATAGATTCATAAATTTCCTTGGTAACGACTTTAATCTGTGGCTCGACATCCCCATAAACCGCTTTCTCGATTTCATCAAACATTGATATTCCTTTAACATCAAATACTTTTGTTTCTTCTATGGCCTCTATCGTTTCATTGTGAGAAGAAATAATTTCATCAGGTTCCAATTCCACATCGTAAGAATTCATATCAAAAGATTCTACCGTTTCTCCTTCAACAATAGCAGTAACTTCAATCTCACTTATTACTTCCGGTATTCTACTTTCCTCTTTCCTCAAATACCATGGCTTCTTCGGTACATCAATCTCATAAATATTACCAATTTCAATATC
>JAQUUB010000227.1 GCA_028694115.1 Lachnospiraceae bacterium | reverse complement strand
TTGATTTTCCAGGTCGTGATCGACGAATAACCAACAGTAACTAACAACCAGCTGAGCTACGCTCAGTTCCTAGCGGAATAGCGCTCCGTTCCTTTGGAACGGATGCGCAGATTTCCCGGAATATGCATCGGATTGTATCATTAACTCCGAATTTAATTAAGCAAAGATTTCACAGTATCAATAAATGCCAAAACGCTTTGTGAAGCATTTTTGGAATAAATGATGCCATAGGGAATTTCGTAGTTCCATTCCATAGGGATTGTGATAAGAGAAGGATGAACTTCTGACCAGACATCTAATGTTTCCATAATATATCCCATCCGTTCACATTCGTTAAATATGGCAACATCATATGGATTTTTTATGTTGAGCAATCTTATCGTTGGGTGGGATTGCTCAATTTCATTTCTAAGAGCATCAAGTACAGCAACATTTCCCCTTTGTGCAAGCATCATAGTCTCGCCATCTAAATCAGTCCATGTTAGCTGCTCTTTGTGGGATAGAGTGTGTTTTCTGGGAACCGCTATTTGACAGTGGTAGGTGCCGAGGGGAAGAAAGCTATTATTTTGCATTTGTAAATCTGTTCCAATCGGAGCAACGAGAATATCAACCTTTTCTCCAAGTGTTTCAAAAAGCATATTATAACTGACAGGAGTGTCATCGAAAGGAATCAATTCTAATTGAAATGGCTGCTTTCTATCATCAATATTGTTCCATAGCGAGAGTAAAGATTTACAGGAACGCATAACAGAAGTTCCCACACGAATGGTGCTTGTTTCTTTCCCGGCAATCTCCTTTGCCCGTGCTATGGAATTGCTGGCGATCTCTTTCAGACGTGTCGCATCCATGTAAATGGAACGTCCGGCGGCAGTAAGGTCTATGCCATGATTGGTTCTTTCAAATAACTTAATTCCCAGTCGCTTCTCTAAAGCATCCATCTGTTTCATGATAGAAACCTTGGACAGATACATAAGATCAGCAGCCTTGGAAAAGCTGCCGCTGCCGGCTACGATTAAAAATGTTTCTAATTGTGGATGAATCATGAGAACAGCTCCTTTGCGTTAACTATTGGTTAACTTCATTATAGCCATTTGGAGTATTCCGTGTCAACAGGAAAAAAACTATAATGAATCACGTAGAAGAAATACAACAACTTCTTACTGAAAGGATGGAAAGAATATGAAGAAAACAATTTTTGTAGTTGGAGCAGGAAAAGGTTTAGGAAATGCAGTGGCAAAAAAGTTTGGACAAAACGATTTCAAGGTGGTTCTTATGAGCCGCAATGCTGAAAATTTGGAAAGCTATAAAGCGGAGTTTGAAGCAGAAGGACTTGAAGCCGAGATTCTTGTTGCAGATGCAGTAGATGGCAGACAGTTCGCTGCCGCTCTTAACAAGGCAAAAGAAAACTATGGTACGCCGGATGTTCTCTTTTACAATGTCGGCATCACAACTCCGGACGATGCTCTCCCTCAGGGTGTGGATGCAGAACTTCTGATGCAGCGCTATCAGATTGATGTTGCAGGAGCCTATACAGCGGTTCAGACAATTATGGATGATGAATTTGCTGGGAAGGAAGGTTCCATTCTGATTACGGGCGGAGGACTTGCGATGTATCCTTATGCTGGATTCCTGCCACTATCAATGGATAAGGCAGCACTTCGTGCGATGGTTCTTGCACTCAATCCTGCTTACAAAGAAAAGGGTGTCTTTATTGGAGCAGTTCAGGTATGTGACACCATCGGCGGTTCCGAGAAATATATGCAGGTAAATATTGCAGAAAAATTCTGGGAACTGTATCAGAATCGCAGTGATGCCGAAATCGTGTATTAAAGTAGGAAACGCAGAGATGGTATCCGCATCTCTGCGTTTCTTAATAGAAAAGAGGATTGTATGGACAGTATAAAATTAAATAACGGTGTGGAGATGCCCGTCATCGGCTATGGAACATATCTTACTCCGGCAGCCCAGACGGAAGAATTAGTAAGGCAGGCTCTCGAAGTGGGATATCGTCATATAGATACCGCACAATGCTATGGGAACGAGCGTGAGGTTGGTCTGGCTTGCCGCAAATCCGGTATTCCACGATCTGAGCTTTTTATTACAACAAAACTGTGGGCTTGTCATGATTACAGTGATACCCTGCGTTCTATTAATGGTTCTTTGAGAAAGCTGAATTTGGACTATATTGATTTGCTTTTGACTCATGAACCCACAGGTAATGTACATGAAATCTATCGTGCTATGGAAACTGCCTATAAAGACGGAAAACTCCGAGCAATCGGGATTTCTAATTTTTTGGAGGAGCGGTATTTGGATTTGGTGAACCACTGCAAAGTGATTCCGGCAGTGAATCAGGTGGAAACGCACGTTTTCAGGCAACAGAAAAAATTGCGTCAGATAGAGTGCCAGATTGGAACGAAGCATGAAAGCTGGTCACCGCTTGCCAGCGGTCAAAACGACATTTTCAAAAATCACATACTTTCAGAAATCGCTGGAAATCATGGTAAATCAGTGACACAGGTTGCTCTGCGGTTCTTATTGCAGCAGGGAATTGTGGTTATCCCAAAGTCTACCGATATTGGGCGAATGAAAGAAAACTTTACCGTCTTGGAGTTTGATTTGGAAGCTGATGAAATGCGAGAAATCGAACAGCTTGAAATTGGGAAAAGTCTATTTAATTGGTGGTAAAGGATTCAGGACGAGGAGAACAAAATGAAGATATTAGTAATTGAAAGCAGCCCGCATAAAAATGGTTCATCAAATTTGCTGGCGGAGAAATTTATAAACGGAGCAAAAGAAAACGGACACACTGTCAGCATATTCGATGCAGCAAGGGCATCTCTGCATCCCTGCTTGGGCTGCGAAGTCTGCGGTATGGCAGGCCCCTGCTGTCAAAAGGATGATATGGCACAGTTGAAAGAACAGATACTTGCCTTGGATATGGTCGTTTTCGTAACACCACTATACTATTTTGGAATGTCTGCACAGCTTAAAACTGTTATTGACCGTTTTTACAGTTTTACAGGACAATTGTCTGAAAAAGGCTTAAAAACAGCACTGATTGTAGCGGCTTGGGACAGCAGAGATTGGACAATGAAAGATATTTCCTCCCACTATCAAACCTTGTGCAAGTATATGAAATTTGAAGACCAAGGCATGATTCTCGGATTTGGATGCGGGACGGTGTCTATGACAGAACGAAGTGATTACCCTCAAAAAGCTTATGAGTTTGGTAAATCAATGAAAGGAAGAAATATTAATGAACAATAAAACAATGACACAAGGGACACCATGGAAAAGTATTCTATCTTTTATGGTACCAGTACTTTTGGGCTTATTGCTGCAACAACTCTATAACACAGTGGATACCATTATTGTTGGAAACTTTGCTGGGGAATCTGCACTGGCAGCGGTTGGTGCCTGTGGGGTTCTTACAATGGTTTTTCTGGCATTAGCCAATGGCTTTTCAGCAGGATCCTGTATACTGATTGCCCAGCTTTTTGGAGCAGGCAAAAAGGAAGAAATTCGCAGGCAGGCATCTTCTTCTCTTTTGGTCATGCTGGCTATGGGCGTATTAGCGACAGTGGTAGGCATTGTGAGCAGTCGATTTGCTCTTGAACATATTTTGGCAACACCGGGCAGCCTGATACCGATGGCTAACACCTATTTTAAGATTTATGCGGCAGGACTTATCTTCCAATTCGGTTATAATATTGTAGCTGCTATACTTCGTGGAATAGGAGACAGCAAAGCGACATTGTATTTTCTGCTGGTTGCCAGTGTAATCAATGTTATACTGGACATTTTATTTGTTTATAACCTGAACATGGGAGTAGCCGGAGCAGCGATTGCCACAGATATTGCACAAGCCATTTCCTGTGTCGTTGGTTTTGGCTATATGATGAGAAAATATCCAATGTTTCGTTGGAAACGAAAGGAACTTACTTTTGAATGGCAGCTTGCAAGGCTGACTTTGAAAACAGGTTTTCCAATGGCATTGCAGCAGTTTATGGTGTCATTTGGTTTTGTTTTCATTCAGAGAGCAGTTAACAGTTACGGAGAGGCTATGACAGCATCTTTTTCGGTTGCTCAAAAAGTGGAGACTTATATGATTTTACCTGCAAGTGCATTGATGACGACTCAAGGCACTTATACAGGACAAAATATGGGCGCAAACAGGCTTGATCGAGTGAATACAGGTGCAAAACAAACTTTCATAATCTCGGAAATAATTACAGTTTGTATTTTGACGGTAGTTTTTATCTTTGCAAAACCTATTGTAACAGCATTTGGATTAGGATCACAAGCCATAGACTATTGTACCGCCCATGTACGATTTGTTGCACTTTGTCTGCCTGTGTTTGCATCTTATTTCCCATTATTGGGTTTGTTTCAGGGAGCAAACAAGGCATTGGTTTCTACTTTTGTGGCAACAGGTGCATTAACAGTTCGTGTAGCAACTACTTATCTTTTTCAGGGGATTCCGGGCGTAGGCTATCACATGATTTGGTGGAACAC
>JAQUUB010000072.1 GCA_028694115.1 Lachnospiraceae bacterium | reverse complement strand
CCGTATCCACAGAGAACCAGCCGCCCCCTATGCCGAGGCAGCCCTTCTCCTTATCCACATAATACCACCTGTCATCGACCTTCACAATCCCGCTGCGCGTCACAGCTCCCCCTTTGGTAAAATAGTAGCTGCCGCCATCCACGTCCTTCCAGCCGTCATAATACAGAGAGCCATCCGCGTTGGCGTAATACCAGGTTGTCCGGACCTGGTCCGTTGGAAGGGTGCGTTCTGCTTCTACCGAAAACCAGCCGCCTCCTATCCCCTGGCATCCCTTGTCCTTGTCAACATAATACTTCTGTTCTCCGACCGTTACCACGCCTCCGCGGACAGCCCGCCCATTCTTTTCGAAATAGAACTGCACACCATCGATAGAATACCAGCCATCGCAGTAAAGCTTTCCTTCCTCGTCCGCATAGAACCAAGTATAGCTGACTTTACCGTTCGACGCATTCACATTCTCCGCAGCACACCAGCCGTTCGTGCACATAAATCCATTCTTATCGAAGAAATAGTATATTCCTTTCACATTGACAGACGTGTTACTTACCATGATCCCGCTTCCATTCACATATAGCCAATGGCCCTGCGCATCCTGAACCCACTTGTTCTTTACTTGCTTCTCTTCCTCATAATAGATCCACTGACTTGCATCGTTCTTTTGCCAGCCATCAATTGCATAGGCGGGAATTACCAGAAATGTCGCCGAACCTAGTACCAGCATACCTAGTATCGTCATTTTCTTGACTATTCCCGCATATCTGATGCTCTTCATACTGACAATGACTCTATTGATGTAGATTGTAAATATCCTCATCATAATTATTTCCTTTACCGATTTTTAAAAATTTTTTTTATTCTAATTAATAAATTTCCCGTTTCTTTCTTCCATATTGCATACAAAAACACAAATGAGCTAACACTTACAACAATAGAAATGCTACTGTTAAACAAAAGCTGGGTTAATGTCTTCTCATAAAAACAGGAGACACAAATCTGTTTAGAAAGCAACATACTCAATAACACCACTGCGGTAATCCATAATAATTCTTTTACATATTCACTAATTGGCCTCTTTAATATTTTACTATAAACTAGGATAGGATACGTGTATGCATACAATACCAACGAACTGGTAATTGTTCCAAGCAAAACACCCGCCAATCCGAAATAGTAAAGGAAAACCAACGATGCACTTATATTGATTATGGATTCTATAATTGGAACATATCTATCTTCATACATAACCCCAGCAGTTTCCTTAAACATATTATAAACTGTTCTCATTCCTTGAATATAAAAATTAAAAGCCAGAACAAAAACAGTTAACTCTTCAACCACATATTTCTTTCCAAAAACAAATACAATTGCAGGTGTTATTGCACAGTAAATTCCGGTTGTCGCGCAAACAAGCAAAGCACCATTTAAAATCTGCATTTCCGAAAAAACCATATAAATTTTTTTTTCATCTTTTTCTACCAACAGTTGACCAACCCCTGCTGTCGCGGCTGATAAAACTCGTGAACAAATTGATTTTATTGCATTTGTAATCAAGTAATAGTTTGAGTAAATCCCAACTATAGTTAAACCCAAAAACCTTGATATCAGGATATTGTCTGTTCCCAGAACAACAAAAGCGCCTATTTTATGAAATACAGCACCTCTTACTTTTTTCGAAATATCTATAAGAATATCTTTAGAGAGCGAAAAATCATTCTTGTTTTTCAAGAACGGATACCTTCGGTTAGATATATGATTAATAAGCAAATTTTCGAGCACTCTGCCAGTTACCAGAAGTGACAAATAGAGTAAAAAATTATGCGTAACCCATAATATTACAACCTGTCCCAGCTTTACTCCACACTGATAGAAAATATCACATATAATTACCACATAGTTTCTCTGGTCTGCAATCAAAATAGAACGTTTATATGTAAACAAATATGATACAACTGCATCTAACAAGAAGAAGCCATATATAATATTGAGAGAATATGATGTTGTATTCGTTGTCACGATCATTCCCAAAAAAGGCATAATCAAAAGACCCAGTGCTAAAATCACGAAAGCAATTACACAATAGCATTTTCTATAAAATTGCATGAGTGCAATAACTGTTTCCTCATCCCCCTCACTTAATGGGCGATATAAATGATATATAATTGCTGTTCCAATTCCAAGTTCCGCAATCGAAAGCATTGACAAAACATTACTAAACAAACCATTAACCCCTTGATAATCAATTCCCAAAGTGTCTATTAGAATTTTTTGATTAAAAAGGGTTAAAAAGATTGTCACAAAATAATAACTCAATCCTGCAAGTGAATTATAAAATGCTCTCTTTGTTTTCATCACAACTCCATATACTTTTCATTTTCCATGCGCCCAGCATTTCAACCGGAGATATCCTCCGGTCCCTAGGTCAATTCATAGCAGTAAAATCCCTCTATAAAACATAGTAAGAAACTAGCATTTTATATTAAATTTGTTACGGCACGCCAACACTATACTTTTAATTTTATGTTTAACACTAACATATGGGGAACTATAATAGTTAAATCGATACTTCTTTAGATACCTCATTGCTTCATAGTATTCTTGATTTCTGTCGTTTACTTTGAAATTGTAAAAATTTATTGCTTCATATAAACATCTTAAACGAATCGCATTCCCACAGTAATCAGCCAAACCAGAATTTTCTACCTCCTGCAATAACACGATCAACTGCTTCCATATTGATTTCACTGCCCCAATATATACTTCATAATTATCTTTTACTTTTCCCAAAGAACTGTCGTTATACTTCACATAATGATATAGTATTTCACGGGTATAATATGCTGATTGACAAAAGATTGCATAGTTATATACGAAAATTGCATCCTCACCGTATTCCATTTCTGGCATGAATCGCAACTGTCTGTCTTGAATAATGGATTTCTTATATAGCTTATCCCAAACCACCATAAATCCGGGATATAACATAATTCGGTAATTCAATTGCATAGCTGTCCACGTGGTATTATATGACGGTTTTCTCTCTGCTGCTCTGCCATTGATCTCTTCAATACAATGCCCACAAATTGAAATATCCGCACCTTTTCTCAAGCCTTCCTGCAACTTTTCCAAATACCCCTCTTCAACATAATCATCGGCATCAACAAATGCAATATATTCTCCCCCTGCAGCATCTAATCCAGCATTTCTTGCCATGCTGACACCACGATTTTCTTGATCCACAACCATGATGCGTGGATATTGCTCCGCATAGGCATTACACACAGCCAGTGATGCATCTGTTGAACCATCGTTCACAAGAATGATTTCCACATTTGAATATGTCTGAGCCAGGAGACTATCCAGACAACGGCTTATTTTTTCTGCCACATTATAAACTGGTATAATAACCGAAATCTTATTCACTCCTTTTCCCCTCCGAATGTTTCAAATAAAATTTTTCTAAATATTTTGATGTATCCTCTATTCGATATCCGGCCTCAATCATCTCGTGTTCCACATTATCGTGTTCGATTCTACTCTTCAAAATATGCTCGGCCCATTCCATTGGCGTTAATTCCAAAGAGATATACTGTAACAAATCAGAAACCTTTGCCTCTGAAGGCACAACATCCTGAGAAGTAAAGCAGTGCAGACCATTGGCCTGCGCCTCAATCAAAACCAGCCCCAGCCCCTCAAACTTTGACGGAAAGACAAACACGTCTATCGCACTGAGGTAATCTTCCACATTAGAGCAAAATCCAGCAAAAATAATCTGATTCAGGATTCCCAATTTTCTAGCCTGATCTCGAATCTTCTCTTCATCTTTTCCTTCTCCAACCAGCAATAATTTTGCTTCTGGATTTCTTTTCACAACACAAGAAAAAATATCAATTAAAAAGCTATGATTCTTCTGTTCTGTGAAACGTCCTACATGTCCTATTACCAGTTCATCACTAAGTCCAAGCTTGCAGCGCTGTCTTTGTCTTTTTTCTTCCGAAAAGCGAAACCGATCCAAGTCAACCGCATTGTGTATCACCGTTACCTTTTCATTTCCGAATAACCATTTTCCAGCATCACGCGAACAGGCAAAATAATCAGTTGCATATCTTTTTAACAACGGTTTAAAACTATTTGCTAATAGTAATTGCATTTTGGACGTTGTCTGAAAGCCTATATTGTGTGAATGCGCAATTCTGGTTTTGATTCCATATTTTTTTGCGAAATATAGTATTAGCCAGTTTTTACTTGAAGAATGCAGATGTATCACGTCGTAATCATGATGCTTTTCAAAAAAAGTGTTAACAGCGCTTTGATAATAAAAATAGTCTGTTGGCTTTTTTAACCAGATTCCATTCAGTTTATATACTGTAGCCCCCACTGCTGCTATTGCATCTTCCAGTTCATAATGCTTTCCATCATCTAACAATAACAAATCAATCTGTATTTTGTCCCAATCCATATAACGCATGTTTTCCAGTATAAATGTCTGAATTCCGCCACGTAACATACGATCAACAAAATATAATATTTTAGTTTTTTCTCGTTTTTCTTTCAATGTATTCTGCGTCCTGTCCTTATACATTATCATTTATTACTACTGAAGGGAATTCTCTGGAATCTCTTTGCTTGCTGATTCCATAGCTCATCTGCAAACCACTTGGCTTATCGTCATTAAGAATGATACGTTCTCCATACGGAGCCCCAAAAATAATATGATTATATCTGATTCCCTTACTATTTAAAAAGTTTTCCGTAATCTCGCGATATTCTTCTATCCGCGAAGTAATAATAATAATCATGTCATCTACCGGTATCTTGCTTAAAAACAAACTTGTGCCCTCCAACAGTTCATCTTTTCCATCCATTAAATACCCATTATGCTTCACAAGCGTTCCATCAAGATCCAGAATCCATGTGTGTCCCAAACTTGATAATATCAAATCATTCATGTTTTAATCGCTCTCCTATAGCTCCGCCCGGATGATTTGGCTTAAAATCAGCCTCCAGACTTAATTCCATCCGCCTTGCAAGCGTCATAGCTAAAGCCTGCAAAATAATCAGATTCAAGGTCGTCGAATTATTAGGAACAATATTCCACATATCTCCTTCATGCTCCATATCTACAACCAAGCAATTCGCTTCACCAATCATTTCGCTTAATTTACTGTTCTTTGCAAATGTCAATGCCCAAAGTATAGTCCCTTTCCTTCGTTTCAAATGCTCAGCCAAATAACATGACTCTGATGTATTGCCGCTTTTAGACAAAACAATAACAAGATCTCCTGGTTTAACCATTCCCATATCGCCATGTACCGCCGAATTTGTATGTAAAAAGTTAGCATTTAAACCCAGACTTAACATTGTTCCGGTAAATTTGTCACATACTGGAACATTTTTCCCCAGCCCGGAAACAATTACCTTTTTATCATTTTTCAAAACGGTCTCTACATCTCTTGTCAGTTTCTCAAATTGCGTTTTATCTAAATTTTTCAATGCATCATCTAAAATATGGATTGTATTTGAAAAATATTCATCCCCCAATCCGTCTTCAGACATTAGCAATGCCTCTTCAAAATAAATCAATCCATTATAATACGCTCCACAAATCGAATCATAATCTTCCCACGCATAGGTTGTCAGGCTCAACCATGTTATTGCCAGAAGAAGTTTCATTTGTTTCCGTGTAACTTCTTTCCCCAACAATTCGAAAAAATAGTCTTCCATCTCTTCCCAATGATTTGAGTCAATCGTTAATGTCACATCCTTCTCATTGATACTCAGACGAAATCTTTTTAAATTAAACTGGTCATAATTACTTGCAATAGAATAATACAGCTTTACCCAATCATACGCCGGATCTCCGCAATACTCTGTATGTCCAAAATAACCTCTTGGATCAATCAGTATCGGTTCTTCATCATTTTTAAGCATTATATTGCTGAACGTACAATCGCCGTGCAGTAACTTAAAAGAATCCGGGATATACTTCATAACTTCTTTTTCAAGTTCTTTCCAATGAAAAAACACGTTACGGTATTCCTTCCCGTTAATGCGAATGGTTTCCTGTTGGGCGAACGGAACCAATTCTTTTACCTTCTCCAACCGCTTCGCTGTCTTTCCAATGTATGCCTCATAGTAGCTGTCCTTATCTACAGCAATTCCTTTCAATTCATGAAAATGCTTCAAGCAGTGGACGATCTGATCCAATATTATCTTCTTGTCATCAAATGAAACATCATTATATTCATAGATATTTTTTCCATGAATATATTCCATGCAGAGTGGCTGATACGAATAAATATATGGAATGTTTTTTATTCCTGCACTTATTGCCAATTTGTACCAACTGGATTCTAGAGCAGCAAGCATCTCTCCCTGATCGTCCAACGGTTTTTTGCATATACGTCCGTCTTTTATTTCAATACTGTTAAATGGTCTGCAGCGGAGTTTGGGGAGCTTGTCCCATTCGGTCAAAAGACCGTACTCATGCGTTTGATAAAGTGGCTGCTCCATCAGCTCTATTCTTTTACTCTGCAGCCACCTGACAAATTCCCCATCATCTGGTACTGATTCTAAAAGGACTTTATCTTGGAATATAAATTGTCCTGCAACTCCCTGTGTTTCACTTTTTTCTTCTATGAACTGCCCTCTCTCATATTTCCAACGGCAGACAAAATCCTTTGAGATACCTATGTAATTTCCCTGTTCTTCTGGCATTTGATAACTGTCTGCCAATATCAGATCACACCATATCAGCATAAATGCCTCATTTCGCGGTATCACAGACAATGCCTCATTCAAGCCCGCACAAGTACCCGTATGCCCCTTCCCCGATATTAGCTGATAATCAACCTCCGCAAAGCAATTTAAATATTTTTCTAAAACATCGGATTTATAATCTCCGATTATGATATATTTCTTTTCCGGGTATTTTCTGAATAAGTGAAATATCATTGGTAAATTATTTACCGGAACTAACGCTTTCGGCTTGTTTTTTGTAAGATGTTCCAGCCTGGACCCTTTTCCACCAGCTTGAACAATAATATATTTAACCTCCATAGCAGAACCCCCTTTACCGTTTAAGATTATGATACGATAGATAAAATCTTTTCCATTATTTCATACTCATTGCCTTCCGATATCGAAAACTCAATAGCATTTTTATCTAATCCGGCTTTCTTTAAGCTGTAATGATTAAAATGATTATATCCATCCACACCCTCTGTGCACAAAATAATTTTTTTTGCATTGATTGACGAAACAATATCGCAAAGCCCGCTTCTCAATGCAATGAAACACTTCATTTTTTCAAGAACAAGTTTTGCATCACTATATTCAAAAAACAACTTATCACTGCCCTTTATAACCTGAGAATCAACTATAGTGTTTGTGTAAACTTTATATCCATAATCAGTTAACCTTCTGGTCAACTCTTCCCACCAGGTCACATCTAATAAAACCACAGAATTTGCATATGGAGAAAGTAAAATAGCATTAGAATCAAGAAAATCAAATTTCTCTGAATATTCATTGAACACTGGCATATCTATTTCTGTATCAATTTCCAGATCATACCCACCGACTTTATATGTCTCAGATAAGTACAGAGGTGAATACCCATTCCTTTCAAATCGTAAGGTGCTGCTAATGCCTGTTGGGCGCGATAATGTAACGCGCATTTTGCTTCCATAATATGCATAGGCATATCTTAAACAATACAGATCAAATTTTTCTATTCGCTTGAACTTTGTAATGCCAAACAGATGCATTAACTTATCATTGTTTCGGCCTTTATAAATTACACAGTATTTTTTTATTTTATTTTTTTTAACGAAACTTCTGAGATACGCTAACGGATAGTAGATATCTCCGCTCCCAGAACTAACAATTACGATCAAATGTTGTCCATCTTCCTCTTCTCCTTGAAGTTTTCTGTATAGGTTTGCACCTATTGACACAAAAAAAGAATTCTGAAGCATGTTAAGGATGTGATTTTTCTTGGCTATATAAGATGCTTTTTTGCACCATTCAGAGAATTTCATATTATGTTACCTCGTCATTGTCGAAAAAGAATCTGACCAAATGTTCTAAATCCACCTTTTTTAACCATCTGCTGCCAAATCGGCCAAACGGTATATCGAGTGATAAAAGCAGCATATTCGTATTCCATCCATCCAAAACATAGTATTTAACTAATTTGTTCATATCTGCAGAAGATAGTTTTACCTGTTTTTTTACTCCCTGACGCTGCAAATCTATACAAGGATTTCCTTTTTCAGTAGACATCACACATATTCTGTTATTGCAATTCCCCGACAAATAAATATCCAAAAGTTTTCGATTGTACTCACCATCTTCACATGGCATAACTACAATATGAGAATTCTTTTGATTCAGCATCCCTGTCGATTTTACTATTCGATATCCCTTATAACCTTCCATAAATTCTTTTAACATAGATGTTTTCCTTTACTATATCTACTGACTTATCCGCAATCATTTTTTGACTTGATTTCAATCATCTTGGCGCAGCACAAGCACCACCAAGTAACATAATTTGCGTTCATATAAGCATGTAAAATTTTATTTTCATATAAGTCATAATCCAAATCTATAGAAACCTTTTCAATGAGAATTTGGCGCGCAGCTATGAACATTTTTTCTTTTATATCGTTCTTTAGACCGCTGGTTCTCATCCATAAAACCTCTCCCAATTCATGGATTATTATGTATGACAATGTGTCCTCTCCTTCACTATCGAGTGAATACTCGGATAAATATTTGACCAAATAAAGCTGATCCAAACACTTTATACTCTTGTCTTTCCAAACTGTCTTGGATATATTCGTCTGATGTCTATTATAGTAATATAATGGTTTTCCAATGCATTCTATCTTTTTACTTTTTCTCATCAACAAAAATCGTGAAATTATATCTTCATACCAATACCCTTCCGGAAAACGAATATCATCCCACAGTGTTCGCTTTGAAATCCCCTCCCAAACAAATCCCTTTAACTCTAACACCTTTTTCCCTATATTTCCCACCAGGGAACAGTCTTTATAGTTTACTACAGACAATATTTTCTCATTGACAGCATCATACCGATAATGTCCGCATTTAACCATATCCGCATCATCGTCATAGGCGCGTTGCAACAGCTCTTGCACAAAGCTCTTCTGAACAAAGTCATCACTGTCTATAAATCCGATATATTTCCCTGATGAAAGATTGATTCCTCTGTTTCGTGCGGCTGAAATCCCTAAATTCTCTTGGATAAAACATAAAACATTTGAGAATTCACTTTCATACATCTCAGCAATCTTTAATGAGTGATCCGTTGATCCGTCATTAACTAAAATCACCTCATATTGATATATTGTTTCCTGATTAATTAGGGAATTCAAGCACCGTTCTAAATACTTTTCAGCATTATAAATTGGCACAATCAAACTTAAATCTACCTCCACCCCCCCCCAGTCTTACTTGTCACACACATTGGAAATGTTATCTCTGGAGGATTGTAAAATTTCTTCAAATATTGCATACATTCCTCTGGATTCCCCTTGGCTTTTATCACTCCAAGCACAGCAGAAGTATGATATAAAATAGTGCTGCAGCATTTATATACTGCTTTTTTGATTTTCATCATCTGTTCTCCTTCTTGCGCATTCCACGCATTGTCCGATCCGCCTCCCACACCGGCTTAATCATATCATTTATAATCAGCAGCAGGGGGACTACAACAGCCTCATGTCTTACCCAGGAACCAAAATCCGGTTCAAATGTTCCAGATGCCAATAAAAATCCCAAATAAATATATAATGCAAGATTCTTTGTTTTGGAATTATTACTATGCATTTGAACAGCCTTAATTACTCCATAAGATACCAGCATCTGATATAATACATATGCCATATATTTAGGTCCCGCCCGTAACAATTCGATTGGAAACAGCATTCTTAACAGCATAAGTAAATAATCAACGCAAAAAAGAATCAAATTATTTGAGTGGAATATGACTCTCATATCAGATGCTGCCGTGCTTTGCCGTGTCCGCACACGATAAAGTTCTGCGAAAGCACTGGGTAAAACACTTTGAAAAATACGAAGCAATACATAATATGTAGTAACCAATACAAACACTATAAATATGATTTTTTTTATACCAAACTTCTTTTTTGATCGAGATATCAAAACAAAGAAGAGAAAAGTTTCAGTTGCAAAAAAAATGATCAACACATAATATAATCTAAATGTAAGTGCCGAAAACACGAGAATACATATTGCAGCTATATATTTTTTTATAAGGCTATATTTCCGATTTAAAATCATACAAAATAGCCATATAAAATAAAGCATTTGTATTGGTTCCTTTGCCAAATTAAAATCAAAAATATTCAGCACTATCACGGACATCATGGCAAACACAATTTGATATCCTGTCAACATTGTTCGTATGCGCGTAAATAACCCGAGAAGTATCAGGTTCCAAAACAGTGTTATTGCTATTTCGAACTCTATATATTGAGATAATCCTATATATCTTAAAAAATGAAATATATAGGATGCGTTTCCTGCTGCACCTGTTTCTGAAAAAAAGGAGAAATTAACATTATCCTTCAATATATCAATCAGCATATAATGTCCAATTGATGTGTCTACTAACGTCTCTTTCATGATTGTGTATCGAATAATTTTCCCAGCAATGATCAGAAAAAGCATAGCAAGATACAAATTTTGTTTCGAATAAACTCTCGATAATTGTTTTACTTTTATCTTCATCATTTCCTCTTATTTTGTAACACTTTGCTTTTTTCTTCGATATAAAAAAAGCAGCCATTTCATTTTTTTATACACATGTAATTTTATGGCCATGACTCTAGCCCACTTCGTTAAACGCACTTTATAGGTTTTAGAGAAATATTTATCAAAGAATATTTCTTCATCCATTACTGCCAAATCTTCAAAAAAGGCTTTTCTGTTATGATTGTATGGAACAGGGTAAAACATTTCTCTCATTCCTTGAACTGATTGATCTGGACTGACTTCCTTATATCTTAGGTAACCCTTTGACGTTATTTTTTCAAACAACCGTTCTCCTTTATCTGAGTGAATGATCAAATTTGATGTACCCTTATCATCATCAAATTTTTTATCAAAGTACCCCGGTTGAAAACAGTCCCAAATTGTAAAATCAGAAACCCTGTATCTTTTTTTAAATTTACATTCATAGCAGGATTTTCTGTCACATATGTCCGAAAAAAAGGCTCTTAGCATAAGATCCGACTCTACACCCTCGTAGTATACTTCCTTTTTTTTGCTATCAAATATTGACATAGTAGAATACTTATAACCATAGTGCTTATGTCTGAATGCAATATGACTTGGCGAGTAAAATCTTTTTTGATAATTCAAGTATTTTTTCCACAATAACGGCGTTGAGACTGCTCGGCAGACAACATCAACTGTAATCAGGTTGTCATATGGTTTTTGTAAAAAATTTATTAAACCTTCAATTTGGCACGGTGTGCCACTAAAGCACACATATCTCTCACACTCTAAGTACTGCTTTACTTCCGCGAAAACATTTCGCATCTCACTTTGAACATATTTACTATTCCTAAAGCGCCATAATTCATCTTTATGATCACGTCCCATATGACTCACCATTAATTGATCGTCATAAGCTGCACCGTATACAATTCCGCCAAGATCAATAACACTCATAGCAATTGCAGAAAATGCTCCTCCCGACGTACTTTCTGCTCTGACAGTCTCATCTGTGTTTTGTACAATGTATGCTTTTTCATACCCTTGCTTTTCCGGCGCAACATTGATTACCGGGCAAACTGTTATGCACTTATTACACTGTATACATTTATCAGCATCGAACAATATCGGTTCATAAAAACCTTCTCTATTTTCCCTCATTTCGAGACAATGTTGTGGACAGATTGAGACACACGCACTACATCCACAACAATTTATTTTTCTCAGATTTATCATAAGTGTTAAGGTTCTCCTATTCTTTACCTGTTCAAGAAAGATCTGTACCTTCATCATCGTTCAGTGCCATTACTAAATATCGATATGATTCTTCTCGAACATGTGCCAGTTTATTTAAAATACAATCAAAATCCAAGTGTGTTTTCAAACTGTCCCGAACATCTTCTTCCCCCTGCATAATCCGTTCACCTATCTCCAACATATGAAATAATGAATCAATTCTACTGTTGGTAGATTGCTTCGTATTTCCAGCATATCGGTGAAATGTAAAAAAATCGCGTCGATACAAAATAGAAAACACGGTGCAATGAAAAGAATCGGTACAAATATAGGAAGCATTGTGTATCAAATTCAAAAAATCGGCTGGATCAACATTATACGGTTTTTCATCTGCATAATCTTCATCGCATTTAACATATTCATCCAAATGAGTTAATGCAACAATTTTATAGCCTGTTTCTTTTTTTAATCTTTTAGCAAATTCGCGATGTGGTGGATTGTTCCCCAGAAAATAGCAAAAAATATATGGCTCTTCAATGATCGGAGTCTCCTGTTGAATTGACATCCAATCTTCTCCCGTGAAAAGCATAGTGGGATCACATACTACCGGAACATTCCTGTTTGTTAATTGTTTAATCAGTTTCTGCCCTGATTCCTCACGAATTCCAATATGGCGTATTCTTCTCAAAAAGGTTGCGGCCTTCTTTGCTGAATCTCTCGGTAAACTGGATTGTCCAAAGCTGGTTGCATAAGCAACTGTATTAACACTCTTCGGAACGAAATTCAATGTGTAATAATCAGCCGCAATGTTTCCAGGAAGCCATAGCTGATCACTTCCAACCACCACTGCCGAATATCTTAATTCACATTCCTTGCTCAATTGATTTTTTGAATGATATTTCTTCGATAATCTAAAATATTTATTTTTAAACGTTTCAAATTTTCGAGATCTCACATCCGATAATGATGAATATTCATTTTTCAAAACCCGTTTTAGTAGAATGTTTTTTACCATTCCCATCTTAGATGCCAATATGCTTGATGTTAAAGAAGCCTTTATGAAATATTTAATTTTTGCTTTCTTTATTTCTTGATTAAAACCAGAAATATCAATCGTTTCATTATCATATCCCAGCTTATCCAACACCATTTGTGTTGCATAGGCCTGAAGCATACTTCCATAATTATGTTGAAAATAACAGGACACTATAGCGATTTTTTTCATACCACTTTTCCCCTTGCATTATTTAAATATAGGTCACTATACTGCTTGATTCTCTCAGAATAAATAGCACTATATTTTCTTGCCATAATAGTCGTTGTATATTTGTTTTCAACATCAGTTCTTGCCATATCTCCCAGTTTTCTATTTCCTCTTATTCCATGCACATACTCATCAATACTATTGCAAACATAACCATTTACGCCATTCTCAATAACGTCACGGTTACCGATCACATTACTAACAACACAAAGTTTATTCATATACATTGCTTCTAGAAGACTCATAGGAAGGCCTTCCCAAAGACTTGTTAAGAGGAACACATCTATATTTACACTGTACCGAATAACCTCTTTCCGATTTATCCATCCTGTTATCTTTATATTAGGTGCAGTTAACTCATCTCTTAATTCGCCATCACCTATCCAAAGGAATTGCACATCAGGCATAGCAAGTGCAATTTTATTAAATAACGCGGGATTTTTCTGATAACAAATACGTCCCAATGTAAATACCGTAAAAGGGTGTTCCTCTATAGCTCCAACAAAATCCAGCATCTTGTGAAGTTCAGTAGTATTAATACCGTTATTCACATAAGTAGCATTCTTAGTAAGTCTCAAAGTTTCCTGATGCTCACCCTCACTGCAACTGATGGTCGTACAGTTTCTCTTTGTGCTAATAACTTCCACAGCATTATAAATCATCCGCTTTACAGAACTGTGATTCTGCATCAGAAAACTGTAGCCATGCGGTGTATAGAACAAAGGTATCTTCTTGCCATCGAACGCCCAACGGCCCAATGCTCCGGCTTTACTGCTATGGAGGTGGATTACGTCCGGCTGTATATCTGCAGCGATTTTCTTGATTTCCAGAAAAGCCTTGATATCCTTGGTCGGATTGATGGAACGCACGAAATTTTTCACTTCAATCAACTGTATTCTTTTATCAAAATATTCTTTAAAGTCAACTGGTGTTTGCTTACGAACGGCATACGCAATGTACATTTCATAATTATTTACCAGTTCATTCGCCAAATCGACTATATATGTAAACACACCGCCACCCATTGCTTCCACAATAAATAGTATTTTCTTTTTTCCAGTCATGTGTGGCTCCCTCCCCATTCACCATTCCATACATATCAAATCTATTCAATTTGAATACACATAATCCAATCTGTAATATATACTTTTCCTATTTTCATCGCCCCTTCACAACACTCCAAGCGCCTCCAGCCTTACCACCGCATCGCGCTCTAAGCGTCCTTCCGCATAGGCCTCACATTGTTTTTTTATCCAGCGATATAAGCTGGGCTGTTCTCGACTCTTGGGTGGAGAATTATGGTGTGCAAGATAATTCTTCAATTCGTTGTAATTTTCTTCCCATCTCTTAGCATTCCTTGCCTCCCGAGCCGTCCGGAAATCAAATTGAATCTCTTTCAACTGCATTACCTGCTCATCGCTCAATTCTCCTGCTCGGTATTGTTCGCGCAGCCGCAGGCACCAGGCACCAAGGCCGAAGCCGTCGTAAATCTCCATGCTCATCGGAAAGCGATTATTCTCCTGCCAGAATGCACACAGTAACCTGAAATTTTCTGTGAATACCCGGTCACGGCGTTCAGCAATATGAATCCCCAGTTTGGAGAGATACTGAAAATGTTTCTCCGACAGTTCGCCCACAGACTGGCGTCGACGCTGTTCCTGCAACCAAAGTCCGACGCGAAATCCATCCTGCGTCTCAACACGTTTGGGTTCACGCCCATGCTCCCCCAGAAAATGCGTCAGTGCTATATAATTTTGATTCCAGCGCTCTTCAGAATAGTTGGAATCAAAGCGGACTCCCAAATCGACAAGCTGCTTCTCATGTTCTGGACTGAGCATCCCAGCCTTTTGATTCCTCTTCTGCGCATGCAGCCAGATGTAGAGTGCCCGGTCATCGCAGCTGCGCGGCAGACCTCCTGTCTGACTGACATAATCACTTAATGTTGTATAATTGGTGTTCCATACATCCTCATGCACATCCCAAAGAAATCCGATCGCCCGCAGTTGCTCGACCCGATCCTTCTGCAATACCCCTTTCTTGTACTGTGCCCGCTGCACCGAACACCAGTCCCCCAAATGAACACGCTCAACGATCTCGCGGTGAATCGGAAAACGCTTCTGCTTCTGCACGAATTTTTGCAGCACTGCGAAATTGTACTCCCAGCTCTGTTCAAAGGTATCCCGGATATCCTCCAGAGCTTTTGCCAGATCCAGAATATAATCATAGATCTCGAATTCAATGTCTGCGCCTTCTCCCATAACCTCGTTGCGAAGCTGATAGATCAGACCTTCGTTGAGCGAACCGGCAGCACCGCTTTCAAAATTATTGACCAGATCAAAGATCAGAGGATGGTGCTTCTTCGAGCGGCCACAGGCCAGTGCCCGTCCGAGCTGCTGGTAATAGACATTTGCAGATTCTGTCGAGCGCAGCATGATCACACCCTCGATTTTCTCCATGTGAATTCCCTCATTCAGCATATCCACACAGAACAGGAGCTTCATAGCACCTGGAGTCTGATCCTGTGAAAAAGCGTCGAACTCACTCCTGGAACCTGTATACCTCGACAAAACCTTGTATTTATGCAGCACCAGATGATTTGCTGTGGCAGATTCCGGTATCCCGGGCAGCCCGGAAAACCACACATCACATTCCTCCATCGCCGCATCCAGCCGTTCTTCTCCGCTGCAGAACACAATATAATGCCCTGCCGGCTCGGTAATATGTTTTTGAAATATATCCGGCAAGCCACATTCCCGCTCTGCCAGCATCCGTTTTGCCTTCTTAATCTTGGCTGACAGGATCAGGCGCAGATATTCGTTTCCGGTATAACGCACCTTATTTTGCAGGCGTTCCAGTTCTTCGCCAAACTGATAAAATGATGCGATATAGACCGGTGCCGGCAGAATCCCATCTGAGATGGCTTCGCTGAGGCTCATTCGACTGGCAATCTGCCCGTCGAAGAGTTCGTCTGCCATGTCACGGCGATTATCCAGATAGCGAATGTTCGTTGCAGAAAGACCAAGAATCTTTGCTTCTGGGCATACGGTCAAAAGCCGCTGGACACTCCGTCCCCACACCTGTGCTCCGGCGCGATGGAACTCGTCCAGAATGATGTAGGCCGGATTTCTCTGCGCAATCTTGTTTAATTCTTCTTCAGTCAGCATAGTAAGTCGGGTATAAGTATAGAAATGTACATGTCCCAACGAAAGCTCCGGATTGGAGCGCTTCAGATTCTCACGCTGGGTCTTATAGATGTATTCACTTGGAGAAATCCAGAGAATCGGTTGATCCGGATGCGTTTCACACAAAGCAAACGCGATATAGCTCTTGCCTGTTCCGGTTGGGTGGATAACGGCAGCTCTGTTGGAAGTCTGAAACATCAATTCCACGTTCCGATAAGCATCCAGATTGTGGTCAAATAATTGAATTCCCATACTTCCTCCCCTCTGTGCAATTACCACATAATCGGAATTATGTGGTAGCTGTTCGACCAAAAACTTCTCGGGGAGCTCATACCATAGGTTCTGGCGCACGATACCAATGAGAACAAAGCAGGCAAAGCAAAAAAAGGCATAAGAAAAAAAGCATAAGAAAAAAGCCCGGTATTCAAAATGTCCAGGCCCTTCCCTTATGCTTTTTCATGCATCCCAAAATTCCGAGGAAAAACAGGGAATCATGTTGACACATGTGATTTTTTGTCGTAAACTGTTGAAGAGCAAGATGTTGACCGTATTATGTAAACGTTACATTTGTCTCACTCGCAGGCAGGTGTATTTTTTGAATTTAACAGCTACCACATAATTCCGATTATGTGGTATTTTTATCCCTGTTTTCTCAGATCAATAACCTCAACCCTCCAATCTGTCTCTGCTGCTCGCTTCCATCTTTGATCGTATATCTTCGGGTCGTGTCCACGCTGCTATGCCCCAAAATGTCCGCCAACCGAACGATGTCCTTATATTTTCCGTAAAACACCCGTGCAAAAAGATGGCGCAGATTATGCGGAAATGTTTTGCCGGCCGCCACGTTAGCCGCATGGCACAGTGATTTGATCATTTTCCAGATATTGCTGCGGTCCAATGGAATGCCATTTTTTGTGATGAAAATACTCCCCGATGAGATTCCACGCTGGCGGCAGTAGTTATTCAGTTTTTTACATAGCTGTTTCGGAATCAAAATCAGGCGGATCTTACTTTTGGAATCAATGCAGGTTCTCCCTCGCCATAGGCTCTCAACTGTAATAGTTTTCAACTCGCTGACACGGATTCCAGTCGCACAGATTGTTTGTATCAGCATGGCGAGGCGCTCATCGCCTTTCCCGCGTGCCGCATGAATAAGGCGCTCATACTCTGCCCGTGTCAGCTCTTTGTTTTTCTCCGTAAAAGTCGAATGCTGCACCTTCAGAAAATGCAGTTTCCATTCGGCGGCACCTGCAAAATCCAGATACCGGTTAATCGCCGCCAGCATTGAATTGACACTTGCAGGTGCATAACCTGCTGCAAGCAGTTCCTCCTTGAAGAGGATCAGTTGCCTCTTATCCGTGATTACCTCTCCCACACATGCCGCCAACTTCCGGATATCCCGCAGATATTTCTGGATGGTAGCACCTTTTTTCTCCTGTTCCTCCAAATACAACTCAAATAATTTCTGTTCAGATTCTCTGATATATAACATACTTTCTCACCTCGTCTGATCATGGATATAACTCAAAAAACACTACAAAGAGCAAATACAGAATCCTGCTCTCTATAGTGTTCTCGTGTGCACCACACTTTAGACATGCTTCTTGACCATTTCTACTTCTCGATATTCTTCGTCTCCCCCACAATATAGATCGGCCGATCCTTCATCTCGCTGAACAGGATCGCAATATACTCTCCGATAATCCCCACGATCACAAAGAGAATCGCAAACATAAAGCAGTTCAAAATCACGATCGTCGCATAGCCACTGGGAGCACCCTGACGGGTGCAGAGGGTGTAAACCATCACGGCCACGCCCATCACCGCGGCGAAGATCCCGGCGTAGATGCCGAGCTTCAGCGGCAGATTGGAAAAGCACATGATCGTGTTCATCGAAAATGCGAACAGCTTCCGGATGCTGTATTTGCTCTCTCCCGCCACGCGGTCGCGCGCCTCGTACTCGATGGTCGTCTTCAGAAAGCCGATATTCTGCACATAGCCGCGCAGGAAACGCACCTTCTCGCGGTAATTTTCACGCAGCACCTCTGCCGCCTGCCGGGAAATTGCGAAGAAATCCGAGGCATTGGCCTCAAACTTCACATCCGAAAGGGCATTGATCAGCGCATAGAAGCCCGCGGAGGTAATGTTCTTGATGATTCCGGCAGAGGCATTGCGGGTACGCACCATATTGATGACACCATAGCCCTCTTCCAGCTTCCCGATAATCTTCGGCAGGCACTCCGGCGGATGCTGCAAATCTGCGTCCATACAGACAATGGCATCGCCCGACGCATAGTCGATTCCCGCGATCATCGCCGCCTCATGGCCGAAATTGCGCGAAAAGGACACGACTTTTACCTTCTCGTCCTGCCGCGCCAGTTCCTCTGCGATCGCAAGGCTTCCATCCCGGCTTCCGTCATTGACCAGTAAAAGCTCATAATCCCAGGCGAGTGCCTCCAGAATCGGTCTGGTTGTCTCATAAAACATCGGCAGTGCCTGTTCTTCATTGTATACAGACACCACAACCGAAAGTATAGGTCTCATAGCTGCTCCATTTCTTATGATATCTCCTCGTCAAAGATCTGGATCTCGATCGAGGAATGTGCCGGCACCCGCTGCTCTTTCGGCGGCAGGGTCATATAATCTCCGTAGATCCAGGTCAGCACATCATGCCAGTGCTTCGATGCCATCAGCTTTGTATCGCAGAACTCCAGATCCACGATCTCCTCGCACCACTCTTTCTGCAGCGTCACATACAGGTAATCCGGCTGATAGTTGCTGTAGTAAAGGAGATTGCTGCGCCCCTTCTTATCCTTCAGCGCCACCTCGCGCTGCAGCTTAAAGAGCATCTTCATCGGCACCAGCTTCCCGACGGTGGACATGCCACCCACGGCCAGCTTGTGGAACAGACTGTATTTGGAAAAATCCAGCTCATACCGGTGCCCCATCGCCATCCCGTAGATCACCTTGTGCATCAGAAGGGTCATCTGCGCCGCCCCTTTAGACTGGGGAAGCTCATCCAGCGTGAAGAGATCCACCCAGAGATGATTGAGCTTTCCCTCATAATACTGCATCATCTCCGTATCGTCGTGCATCCGGCTGTTTTTGTAGATAATGCGCGCGGTAAAGTCGAAAAATGCCTTTCCGCCCTGTAATTGACTCGGCAGCACCAGCTCCATGGTATCCGGCAGCTCCCGCCGTACCACTTTCAAAAAGGACTCATAGTTATTTCTCGTAAATGCCACGTCCGCATCGTCATCCCACGGGATAAAGCCCTGATGGCGCACTGCCCCCAGCAGCGTCCCCGCATCCAGCATATACTGGAGCTTATATTTCCGGCAGATCCGGTCGATTTCTTTTAAGATTTTGAGGTTCGTCTCATGAACCCTCGTCAGGTCATACTGCATTGCACCCTCGCTTTCCCGGCCCGCATTTTCCCCTGGCCGCCACGCTTTTACATCTCCGCTTATGTTTACGCCTCCGCGATTGCTTACGCCTCCGGTTATGCTTACACCTTCGGTTATGCTTGCGCCTCCGCGATTGCCTCGCGAATCGTCTTCGCCATATAGTCGATCATCTCGTCATTCATTCCCGGATAAACTCCGATCCAGAAGGTATCCTTCATGATCTGATCCGTCACCGTGAGATCTCCCACCACGCGATAACCGGTTCCCGCACTTCGCATCTGATCGAAACACGGATGCTTAATCAGATTTCCCGCAAACAGCATACGAGTCTGAACGCCCTTGCGCTCCACGTACTGCACCACCGCGTTCCGATCCACACCTTCTTTGCAGGTAATCAGAAAACCGAACCAGCTCGGTCTGGAATTTGCACATGGCTCAGGCAAAATCAGCTTGTCCTCTGTTCCCGCAAGCGCCGCCAGCAGACGGTCGAAATTGTGACGTCTCCGCTCTACGAAGTCCGGGAATTTCTCAAGCTGCGCACAGCCGATAGAAGCCTGCAGATCCGTTGCCTTTAAATTGTATCCAAAATGAGAGTATACATATTTGTGATCATAGCCCAGCGGCAGTTCACCATACTGACGGTCAAAACGATGTCCGCACAGGTTGTCCTTGCCCGACGGGCACACACAATCACGTCCCCAGTCACGGAAGGAACGGATAATCTTGTGCAGCAGCGGGTTGTCTGTATAGACGGCACCGCCCTCGCCCATGGTCATGTGATGCGGCGGGTAGAAGCTGGAGGTTCCGATATCGCCAATGGTGCCGGTGAATTTCTCCACACCGTCGATGGTGTAGCGGCTTCCCAGCGCATCGCAGTTGTCCTCCACCAGCCAGAGGTTGTGACGGTCACAAAAGGATTTTACTGCCTGAAGATCAAACGGATTGCCCAGCGTATGCGCGATCATGACGGCTTTCGTCCTCTCGGAATAAGCCGCTTCCAGCTGCGTCACATCAATGTTATACTGCGGAATGGTCACGTCCACGAAGACCGGAACCGCACCATACTGAATCATCGGGGTCACTGTGGTCGGAAATCCCGCCGCCACCGTGATCACTTCGTCGCCGCGGCAGATCTGGCGATCGCCCAGCAGCGAGGAGGTCAGCGCCATGAACGCATTTAAGTTTGCAGAAGAACCGGAATTGACCAGAGAGCAGTAACGCACACCCAGATATTGAGCCAGCTTCTTCTCAAACTCGTCCGTATAGCGTCCGGAGGTAAGCCAGAATTCCAGCGCGCTGTCCACCAGATTCAGCATCTCGGATGCATCGTAGACGCGGGACGCGTAAGGAATCCGGTCGCCCGGCTCGTATGCTTTCTTATTCTTAATATGATAATTCTCGCAATAATCGGCAACCAGATCCAGAATTTCCTGGCGTGCCTGCTCCTGTGTTTTTTCCATGTTTATACACTCCATTGATATATTTATGTTTATCAGTATGACTTGTTAGGTTGGGTTACTAGGTTGGGGTTTGCGGGGTTGGACTTTATTGGGCGGGTTTTTTAGGGTCGGGGTACGTTTTAAGGCGGGGTTTAAAATTTGGGATTAGTCCGGTGTTTGGGCAATTTTTGTATCAATCTCGCCTTAATTGCCCAAGAAACCAGTGAAACCTGGGCAGCTGATGGTACTTCTCCTGGGAAATTGTCCAATCAGTTGACATAAAGCAAATTCCCGAAGATCATTTGGGCAATTTCGATGCCGTTGGCGCTGGAATTGCCCAATCTGAACAAAATTTAAAGTGTACCCTTTGTCAAGGACACAAACAATTTTTTTAATTACCCAAACTCCTAATCTCTGATAGCGGATCTATTCCGGTTGTAATGTACGAATAAAACTCATTCGGGGACAGCCTGTTGAGG
>JAQUUB010000014.1 GCA_028694115.1 Lachnospiraceae bacterium | reverse complement strand
ATAAAAAGGTTGGTCAGGTTCTTTACCCAGGTGCAGATTACTGCGGGAAATTAATTGTTCGAAATATTGGAATTTTACCAAAGGGATTTAAAAATCAGGAGCCCAAAATCAGAGCATTTTTACAAGAGGAAATTGCTTTACCAAAAAGAAACAGCAATTCCCATAAGGGTACGTTTGGAAAGGTGCTAATTATTGCAGGAAGTGAAGGAATGTGTGGCGCCGCCATGCTGAGTGCATTATCTGCATTCCGTACAGGGTGTGGAATGGTAAGAATTATGACAGTGTATGAGAATCAGGAATCTTTACAGACAATGATTCCAGAAGCAATGCTGTCGCTTTATGATAAAAATTCTTTTGATGAGAAGCTATGTAGAGAAGCAATGGAATGGTGTGATTGCATTGCCATAGGTCCGGGTCTTTCTACTTCTGTAGTAGCAGAAAAAATTGTTCATTATGTATTTCAAAATGCAACTGGTCCAATTGTAGCCGATGCGGATGCACTGAATATAATATCTAAGGAGATGAATCTGCTTTCAGAATGTGAGGAAGACGTGATTCTCACCCCGCATATTGGAGAGATGGCAAGGCTTGCAGGGGTGTCAGCAACAGATATTAAAAATCATATCATTGAGAGCACGTCAGATTTTGCAAGAAGCTATGGTGTGACTTGTGTTTGTAAGGATGCAAGGACAGTGATTGCAGATGAAAATGGAAATATTGTCATTAATTTGAATGGAAATAGTGGAATGGCTACTGCAGGTAGTGGTGATGTATTAACAGGAATCATCAGTGCGCTTGTTGCAGAGGGGCTTAGAAATCTTGAGGCTGCTTCCCTTGCATGTGCAATTCATGCAAAAGCAGGTGATACAGGAATAAAATCTCTATCCGAACCAGAATTAATGGCTAGAGATTTAATAAAATATATCAATGATTAATACTGAAAAATATACGTAGGAATGGAGTAAGCTATGAAATACATGAGAGTCTATGCATCCGTAAATCTGGATGCAATAAAAAGTAATTTGGAACAAATGAAATCAAATATTAAAAAGGATACCATGATTACAGCGGTGATCAAAACAGACGGATATGGCCATGGAGCAGTACCAATTGCACACGAAATTGAAGAGTGTCCCTATCTATATGGATTTGCAGTTGCTACGATTGAAGAGGCTGTTATTTTAAGAAAGAGTGGAATCAAAAAGCCAATCATTATTCTCGGATTTACATTTCCCGATGCTTATAAAGATATCGTAACATATGATATACGACCAGCCGTGTTTAAAGAAGATATGGCAAGAGAATTATCGATGGAAGCAGCGAAACAACATAAGACGGTTCATTTCCATCTGAAAGTCGATACAGGAATGAGCAGAATTGGAATGATGCCAGAGGAATCAAGTATTCCGCTGGTTCAAATAATGAAGAATCTTCCAGGTGTTGAGATAGAAGGGATTTTCACGCATTTTGCAAAAGCGGATATGATGGATAAGGGACCAACCGATATTCAGATACAGAAATTCACTTCTTTTATTCAAAAATTAGAAAACGCAGGAATCAGGATTCCGATTCACCACTGTTCCAATAGCGCAGGGATTGTTGAAATCCCAGATGCCAATATGGATATGGTAAGAGCCGGAATTACGTTATATGGTCTCTGGCCATCCGATGAGGTAAAGCAGGATATTATTTCATTGACTCCGGTACTTGAATTAAAGAGTCATATTGTATATATAAAAGAAATCGAACCAGGTACGCAAGTTAGTTATGGTGGAACATATCAGGCCACCAACAAAAGAAGAATTGCTACCATTCCAGTAGGATATGGGGATGGTTATCCAAGATCGCTGTCTGGAAAAGGCTATGTTTTAATCAAGGGCAAGAAGGCACCAATTCTTGGAAGAGTATGCATGGATCAGTTTATGGTAGATGTAACGGATATTCAAGAAGCCGAGGAATTTATGGAAGTTACTTTGATTGGAAAAGATGAGAATGAAATCTTATCGATGGAAGAAATAGGAATCATATCAGGTAGATTTAATTATGAACTTGCCTGCGATCTTGGAAAAAGAATTCCAAGAGTATATCTAAAAAACGGGAAAGAAGTAAAAACAAAAGACTATTTTGATGATTATCGATAAAATTTTTGCTCTCTTTGGAATACACCTCATAAAGATGTCAATACTAATATCAAATTTATTTGAGGTGAAAGATATGATAATTCGAAGAGGTGATATTTTTTATGCAGACTTACGGCCAGTGGTCGGCTCTGAACAAGGAGGGATTCGACCAGTCTTAATTATACAAAATGATGTAGGAAATAAGCATAGTCCAACAGTCATTTGCGCTGCAATTACATCCAAGATGAATAAAGCAAAGTTACCTACCCATTTGGAACTTTCTTCAAAAGAGCATGAGATTGATAAGGATTCTGTAATATTATTAGAGCAATTGAGAACGATAGATAAGCAAAGACTAAGAGAAAAGGTCTGCCATTTGGATCAGGCGATGATGGATAAGGTCAACAAGGCACTCTACATAAGCTTAAGCCTATCTTGACGTCATTTCTGTGAGATGATATATTTTTATGAAGTAGATAGAAAACATACCATTGAAATAAATCTTTTAAAGTTGTACTGTTAGAAAGGCTTTGTGATGAAATACACCGTTTTTTTAATTTTAATATTTGTAAATTTGCTCCTTTATGGATTTGGCACAGCAATTCAAACCCTGAATAAAGGAATGGTTGAAAAATCTTGTGAAGATGGAAATAAAAAGGCAAAACGATTGAATCAAATGATGGAGAAACCGGTTACTTTTGTAAATACGCTGCAATTAGTAGTTACTTTGATTAATTTTATCATTGGTGCCTTCTATGTAGACGTATTTGCAACGGTAATCAGGGGATGGATTTTAGATGAAAGACCATTTCTTACAACAGTTTCCTTTATTTTGTCAATGGTATTGCTTTTATACATATTTTTAGCAATTGGTGTACTGGCTCCAAAGAAGATTGCAGCAAAGTATCCAGAGCAATGGGCGTACCTGCTTGTTAATCCCATGTATTTCTTAACCAGCTTATTAATTCCCCTTACCTTTTTAGTAGGAATTACTTCCCACATTTTAGTGAGAATACTAGGTGTTGATGATAAGGATTCTATGGATGATGTTACAGAGGAAGAAATTCTTTCCATGGTCAATGAAGGTCATGAACAAGGGGTATTAGAAGCCAGTGAGGCAGAAATGATTACCAATATCTTTGAATATGGTGAAAAGGAAGCCCAGGATATTATGACGCACCGGGAAAATATCATAGGGATTGATAGTGAATCAACGTTGGAGGATGCACTAAAAATAATGTTAGAGGGAACGAATTCTCGTTACCCAATTTATGAAGAAAATATTGATTCAATTATTGGAATCCTGCATTTTAAAGATGTTGTGAGTGCACATGTTTATCAAAAAAATCGTTCCAAAAAATTAATTGAAATAGAGGATCTTGTAAAAGAGGCTGTATTTATTCCAGAAACAAGAAATATTAATATCTTATTTCAAAGTATGCAGCAAAAGAAGATTCATATGGTAATCGTTGTGGACGAATATGGACAGACAGCGGGTCTAGTTGCTATGGAAGATATTTTAGAAGAAATTGTAGGAAATATATTAGACGAATATGATGAGGAGGAAGAACATATTAATAGACAATCGGACAATACGTACGTGATGGATGGCCTCACAAAATTAGAAGAGGTAGAAGAACTTTTAGATATTTCGTTTGAAGATGAAGAGGTGGAAACGTTAAATGGTTTCCTTACAAATCTCCTTGGCAGAATCCCAATAGAGGGAGATGATTTTGAAACGGAATACGAGGGATATACTTTCAAAATAATGGAAGTCGAGAATAAAATTGTAAAAACTGTAAAATGTAAGAAAAGCCATTTTAATTAAAAATTTAGGACTCAAGGAATTATTTAATCGTAAGATTAGGTACCTTGAGTTCTATTTCTTTATGTACAAAGAATTTATTTGTTGTTATAATATTAAAATATATGTAAAAATACCTATAAAGGGGTTCAAATTACGATGAAGAAAAACGAATTTAAAAACCTAATCCATCAATATCCAATTTATCTGGACGGTGCAACGGGATCTATGCTTATTAAAAGAGGGATGCCAGCTGGTGTTTGTCCAGAAAAATGGATTTTAGAACATAAAGAAGTTATGATTGGTATTCAAATGGAATACTTAGAAGCAGGAACGAACATTATTTATTCACCAACATTTACTTCAAACCGAGTGAAGCTTAAAAACTATGGGATGGAAGATCAGATAAGAGAAATTAATCATGAATTAGTAGCACTATCGCAAGAGGCTGTCAGACGGGTAAAAGAAAAACATCCAGATAGAAAGTTATTGGTTGCTGGTGATTTGACTATGACCGGTGTTCAATTAAGACCTATGGGTACCATGGAGTTTGAAGACCTTATTACGATTTATAAAGAGCAGATTACATACCTTTGTGAAGCAGGGGTTGATCTTCTTGTTGTTGAAACAATGCTCAGTTTACAGGAGTGTCGTGCGGCTGTTATAGCAGCAAAGGAAGTCTGTGACTTACCTGTTATGGTGACGATGACCTTTGAAGCAGATGGACGAAGCCTGTATGGAACGAGTGCTGAGACAGCACTTGTAACACTACAACATCTTGGGGTGGATGCCTTCGGAGCCAACTGTTCAACAGGGCCTGACAAAATGTTGGAAATTATTCATAAAATGTATGAATTGAGTGAAATACCAATTATCTGTAAGCCAAATGCAGGACTTCCTTCATTATCTGACGATGGGGCGACAATTTACGATATGAAAGAGGCGGAATTTGCCGAAAAAATGCAGGCAGTCGTCGATGCAGGAGCTGCTATTATCGGCGGTTGCTGCGGTACTTCACCACAATATATAGAATTATTAGTTCAGAAAACAAAGGATCAAGTGATAAGGAAACAAACAAAAAAAGATTTCCGATTACTGACCTCTGAAAGAGAACTTTGTAAATTTGATTTAAATAGTAACTTTATGATTGTTGGTGAGAGAATCAATCCAACGGGAAAGAAAAAGTTACAGGAAGATCTTCGAAACGGTTCTTTTGAAATGGTTCGGGAGTTTGCAGAGCAACAGGCAGAGTGTGGAGCGAGTCTGCTTGATGTAAATATGGGTATGAGTGGAATTGATGAAATGGCAATGATGAAGCAGGCCATAGAAGAGGTAACACAGATCGTGAATCTGCCTATTTCCATTGATACGAGTCATGTAGATGTTATGGAAATGGCATTAAGAAATTATCCGGGGCGTGCTCTAATTAACTCCATATCTTATGAAAAAGTAAAATTTGAACAGATGCTGCCACTTGCAAAGAAATATGGGGCGATGTTTGTTCTACTGCCTCTTTCTGATAATGGTCTACCCAAAGATCTGGATGAAAAGAAAGAAATTATTCATAAAATTCTGGAAAGAGCATTAGAATTAGGAATGGATCAACGTGATATCGTTGTTGATGGACTTGTGACAACGGTCGGAGCCAATCAGAAAGCAGCGATTGAGGCGATGGAAACCATTCGCTATTGTAAGGAGGAGCTTTCCCTTGCAAGCATCTGTGGATTATCCAATATTTCGTTTGGGCTACCAGAAAGAAGCTATGTAAATACTTCCTTTTTAACGATGGCAATCCAGGCTGGATTAACAATGGCAATTGCAAATCCAAATCAGGAGCTGTTAGTCAGCAGCGCACTTGCAGCTGATCTACTACTAAATAAAGAAAATGCAGATATTCGATATATTGAACATATGGAACGTATTAAAGAGCAGGCATTGAATCGGGTGGAAATTGCACCAAGTACCGTATCTGTGAAACCAATAGAAAGAACTCTAGCAACTGAAACGAAAATATCATTCGAGAGTATAGAATTAGAGCATGTTTATCATGGAGTCCTTAAGGGAAATAAAAGCAAAATCATAGAACTTACAAAAGAAGCATTATCCGCTGGGCATGATGCATCCATCATTCTAAATCAATCTCTATTACCTGCCATTAATCAGGTTGGAGAATATTTTGATAAAGGAAAGTACTTTTTACCACAGCTCATTGCCAGTGCAGAGACGATGAAGCAGGCAATTGAGCACTTAGAACCTCTCCTGCTACAGGCAGGTGGGAACAAAGAAATGCCTGTGATTATCATTGCAACGGTAGAAGGCGATATCCATGACATTGGTAAAAATCTCGTAGGTCTCATGCTGAAAAATCATGGATTCCGAGTCATTGATCTTGGGAAAGATGTATCAAAGGAAAAAATCATTACTTCCGCCATTGAAAATAAGGCCGATATTATTGCATTATCCGCACTCATGACGACAACGATGAAAGAAATGAAGCATGTCATCGATTATGCAAAGGTGCAGGGCGTAAATGCGAAGGTTATGATTGGTGGAGCCGTTATAACTCAGGAATATGCAGATGAGATAGGAGCGGATGGATTTTCAAAGGATGCTGCAGATGCAGTAAAACTGGCAAAGAGATTAATGGAGGAGAATCATGGAAACTTTTAATCGTGACGGTGGTATCAGCGATGCCAACCTAAATGACATTGCAAGTATTCTTAAGGATATTCGGAATGAAAATGAAAAGGAACAAAAGTATACCAGAAAATTATTACGAATCATGCAGATTATGATGTTAGCGATGCTGCTTGTGATTATGCTGATGGGATTTGTGATTACATCCTATATTCCACGAGTCAATTCCCTACTTACGGAGTCAGAAGCAGTGATGACAAATCTGAATACGGTAACGACGGAGTTAACCACTATTGATTTTCCAGATACCATAAACAATGTGAATTCGTTGGTAGTGAGTAGTCAAAGCGATATCACAGATGCAATGGAAAAAATAAATAAGATTGATTTTGAAGGGTTAAATAATGCAATTAAGGATTTAGAAAGTGTAATCAGTCCGTTATCCAAATTATTTGGCCGTAGATAAAATTTATAATGTGAATGAGGAAGAAGGTACATCATATGTTAGGTTGCGATGCAATAATTAAGTGCCTGGAAGCAGAAGGCGTAAAGGCAGTATTTGGTTATCCAGGGGTTGCAATATGCCCTTTTTATAACAGTATTTTAAATTCAAAGATAGAAAGTATCCTTGTACGTACGGAACAGAATGCAGGACATGCAGCAAGCGGATATGCGAGGGTAACAGGTGAGGTAGGCGTATGTGCAGTTACTTCTGGTCCTGGAGCAACTAATCTGATTACAGGGATTGCTACGGCATTTGCAGATAGTATCCCAATGGTAGCAATTACGGGACAGGTAAACTCAGAATTACTCGGGAGTGATGTTTTTCAAGAAGCAGATATTACGGGTGCAATTGAATCCTTTGTAAAATACAGCTATCTTGTTAAGAACGTAGAGGATATCCCTCATGTATTTAAAGAAGCTTTTTATATAGCAAATTCAGGCAGGAAGGGTCCTGTATTAATTGATATTCCTATTGATATTCAGAATTCTCCGATTAGTAAATTCAAATATCCAGAGGAAGTGAATCTACGTACGTATAAACCAACCGTAAAGGGCCACATTGTACAGATTAAAAAAGTCATTAAGGAATTAGAAAAAGCAAAAAGGCCAATCATTTGTGCTGGTGGCGGCGTGCTACTGAGCAATGCACAACAGGAACTGCGTGAATTTGCAGAAAAATTCCAGATTCCTGTGGTATCAACTATGATGGGAATTGGAGTGATGCCTACAGAACACCCCTTGTATTTTGGAATGGTAGGAAATAATGGGAAGCCTTATGCCAATCGTGCAATGAATGAGACGGACCTTTTGATTATGGTGGGTGCCAGAGTTGCTGACCGGGCGGTTTCACAGCCCGATCTGATTACAGAAAATAAAGTTTTAGTACACATTGATGTCGATCCAGCAGAAATTGGTAAAAATGTGGGTCCAACCATTCCCTTAGTTGGAGATGCAAAACATATCTTTTCTGACTTCTTTAAACAAGATTGTGAATGTGAGCACCAAGCATGGATTTCGACACTTAAGGAATACAAAAAAGAAATGAAACCAAAGAGAAATCCAAATAAGGATTATGTGGATCCAGCAGAATTTATCAGAATCTTATCTAGGAAACTTGATGATAATGCGATTTATGTAGCAGATGTTGGACAGAATCAGATGTGGTCCTGTGGGTATCACATCGTTCGTAATGGCAGATTTTTAACAACAGGTGGAATGGGAACTATGGGATATTCTATTCCAGCTGCAATGGGAGCAAAAAAAGCGTTAGGTAAGGATCAGCAGGTGGTAGCTGTCTGTGGAGATGGATCCTTTCAAATGTCGATGATGGAGTTTGCAACCATTAATCAGTATCATATGCCAATTAAAGTAATTGTATTAAAAAATACAGTACTTGGAATGGTAAGGGAGTATCAGCATTATGCATATCAGGACCATTATTCTGTGGTTGACTTGAGCGGAAGCCCTGACTTAGAAAAACTTGCCGAGGCATATAATATTTCCTTTGAGCGCGTACGAAATATGGATGGAATCGAAGAAAAAATTGAAAAATTCTTAAAGAAAGAGGGAACTGGATTAATGGAATGTCTCATTGACCCCAAGGACCTTGTGAAATAGGAGGGAAGACAGATGAAGAGAATCTATTCGGTATTGGTAGAAAACAGGTCTGGTGTTCTTTGCAAGGTGGCAGGTCTTTTTTCCAGAAGATGCTTTAATATTGATAGTCTTGCAGTAGGTGAGACAGAAGACCCAGGTGTTTCCTGTGTGACCATCGTATCTTCCGGTGACCAGAGAACGATTGAGCAGATTGAAAAGCAATTAAATAAAAAGCTGGATGTCATAAAGGTAAAGACATTTGATGAACATGCTGCGGTGAGCAGAGAGCTCATGCTTGTTAAGGTTAAATATAATAAGAATAACCGCAAAGAAATTATGGAAATCTGTGAAGCAATGAAGGCAGAAATCGTAGATATGTCTCAGTCATTAATGATGATTCAAATCTGTGCGACTCCAGATCGAACAGCCATGTTAATTAAATTATTAGCATCCATCAGTATTGTAGAAATTGCAAGAACTGGTACGCTTGCACTGCCAAAGTGCCAAGAGACCGAATCGTGAAAAGTGTGAAGGATTATTTGTGCCGCATATAGCGGCATGTCTGAAAGTGTGAAAAGGGTTTTGGAAAAGAAGAAGGAAATTTTGTGTTCTGAATGATTAGTGTATTAAGAAAATCAAAAAGATTTTATAATAAAGTATTCTTTCATAACCTGCAGGAATGATAAATATAACATGTAGGTATGGAGAGGACATTTGTGCGTGATTCAGCATACAATTCATTGACAAAAATAGTCATCCGCGTTATGATAAAAAAAGTTGCAAAAAAGGGTTTTTTTATAAATACATATGGAGGTGCCCATGCATAAGAAGGTATTTCAATTACTTGTAGATAATACATCAGGTGTTTTAAGCCGTATTTCGGGATTGTTTTCGAGAAGAGGCTACAATATAGAAAGTATTACCGCTGGAACTACAGCAGATCCCAGATTTACACGTATTACGATTGTGGCATCAGGGGATGATTTGATTTTAGAACAGATTGAGAAACAAGTTCGTAAACTTGTTGATGTCCGTGATATTAAAGAGTTAAAACCAGAAAATTCTGTTTATAGAGAATTATTAATGATTAAGGTACAGACAACTGCAGAACAAAGAGTACGTGTGATTTCAGTAGCCGATATTTTCAGAGCAAAAATTATTGATGTTGCTCCGGAATCTCTAATCATTGAATTAACAGGGAATCAGGCAAAGATTGATGCATTTATTGGATTACTCGATGGATACAAAATTTTAGAACTTGCCAGAACAGGAATTGCAGGACTTACAAGAGGTACCGATGAAGTGGTTTGGTTAGATGATTAATAATAGGTTGTACCGGTATTACAGTACTTATCTTAAAACAGGAGAGTACTCAAGATATAAATTAAAGAAAAGAAAAGGAGATTTATCATGGCAAAAATTTATTACCAGGAAGATTGTAATCTTTCTCTATTAGAAGGAAAAACAATCGCTGTCATTGGTTATGGTAGCCAGGGACATGCACATGCATTAAATGCAAAGGAATCAGGATGCAACGTCATTATTGGTCTTTATGAAGGTTCTAAATCATGGGCGAAAGCAGTAGCTCAGGGATTTGAAGTATATACAGCTGCAGAAGCTGCAAAAAAAGCTGACATTATTATGATTCTTATTAACGATGAGAAACAGGCAGCTATGTATAAAAAAGATATTGAGCCAAACCTTGAAGAAGGAAATATGTTAATGTTCGCTCATGGTTTTGCAATTCATTTTGGACAGATTGTTGCACCTAAGAATGTAGATGTTACAATGATTGCACCAAAAGGACCAGGACATACTGTTCGTTCTGAATATCAAGCAGGAAAAGGTGTTCCTTGTTTAGTTGCTGTAGAGCAGGATGCATCAGGAAAAGCTCTTGATAAAGCATTAGCTTATGCATTAGCAATTGGTGGAGCAAGAGCAGGCGTTCTAGAAACTACTTTCAGAACAGAAACAGAAACTGATTTATTTGGTGAGCAGGCAGTACTTTGTGGTGGTGTTTGTGCATTAATGCAGGCAGGTTTTGAAACATTAGTAGAAGCAGGATACGATGAAAGAAATGCATATTTTGAATGTATTCATGAAATGAAATTAATCGTAGATCTTATTTATCAGTCAGGATTTGAAGGAATGAGATATTCTATTTCAAATACAGCAGAATATGGTGATTACATCACAGGACCTAAGATTATCACAGAAGAAACCAAGAAGACTATGAAGAAAATCCTTTCGGATATCCAGGATGGAACATTTGCAAAAGACTTCTTATTAGATATGTCGGAAGCTGGTGGACAGGCTCACTTCAGAGCTATGAGAAAATTAGGTGCAGAGCATTCCTCAGAAAAAGTTGGAGCAGAAATCAGAAAACTTTACTCATGGAATAACGAACAAGATAAATTCATCAACAACTAATCCGATAAACGTAGAGAGTGCGTAAATACAAGAACCCTCCCCGCCCCCATCATGCTTGCATGAAATGGGTAGGGGAGGATTTCTTGTATTTACATAGTCGCCCGTAAGGGCGACCACAGAAAACGTAGTTTTCTGTGGTACTCTCGCAAAATGAAACAAAATGAGGGGATACATATAAACTAGCCAGTAATTAATTTTCAAAATTCTGCATTATGGGCACGGGAATATAATGGTAGATTTTTTCATCTTTGTGTTGCTAATGATTCAAAAGATAGAAATTTTGTAGATTATATTCTATTTGAAGTAAACAAATGTGGCTATCAGGCAATTCTTGGTTCGAAATATGCATATTGCAGTTCTGAATATGATGAAAAATGTATAAGACGGTTTACTAGTGAAGATGAGGAAGAGTACAAGGAAATCTATAGAAATTGTCTTACAGAGGCACTGTTGAGAGTAGTATTATAAGGGGGTATTATGAAGCATAAAAAAATTATGTGATAGGGAAAAGGAATGGGCATTTTATGTATGGCTTTTTTGAAGTCGAGGATCTCATGATAGGTAAGGCAATTATAGTTGGTATTATATTATATTTTTTACTAATCTTCCTGGGTTTCTTGTTTTATCAAAGGAATTGTCGATGTAGAAAAAGAGAAATAAATAATAGAAAAGAGTATGAAATTGTAAGGTGATGGAATGAAAAATAAGTTAACATTTGAACCCTTAAATAAAAAATATATCGATGATTTATGCTATCTTTGGAAGGATCAAGACGTCATTCGCTTTACTAATATTAAGGAGCCCTGTTCACCTAAGGAGAGCAAAAAAAGAATACAACGTTTTTTAGAAAATGAGAAAGGGATGGAAATTCCTTTATATCATGTTGTGTTAAAAAACCATTCGGTGTGTGGGCTTGTGGGATGTCCTGTAATTAATAGGGAGAATCAGGAATTTGGTCTATTCTATCAAATTTGTAAAGCAGAATGGGGAAAAGGAATCGGAAGAGACTGTGCTTCATGGATGATTGAACAATTAAAAGCAAATTATAAAAATCCAACCATTTATGCAGATGTAGTGGAAGATAACAAAGCAAGTATTAAAATATTAGAAAACTTAGGGTTTGAATATAAAGGGATGGAGAAGGATTCCTTTGAAAGAGACAATCAGAAATATCATGTGAAGAGTTTTCTTTTATTGTGAAAATGAGGGGGAGTATTAAATGGGGTTGTTGTATGCCGTGTTTTCAATGTTTTTTACCATATTTTATCCGAAACAAATAACAGATGTAATATGTTTTGGAAGACATCGAGATCAGGTATTTATTAAAACTAGAAAGGCGTATTATCTTATTCGAGCTTTTTGGACGTTTGTTTTTGGAATGTTGTGCCTTATGATGGGTTCTGCAGCAGGAGTGGATAGTACTTTTGATAATATTCTTAATTATTGTGAGATAAGCTTTGGAAACAGTACCTATTTACAAATAAGGAATACGGATCGTAATGATTATCACATAAGTAAAAAGAATAATACTTTGGAAGAATTAGAACCCATTATCAAACAGATTATCGCTGAGAATCATAGTTTAACAAATTATTATGAGTTAGATGGAGTTGAGGTTAAATTTAATACGAAGGAAGAAGCGTATATTATAAAAAACCAAGAGGTTTTGGCAAAAGTTGAAATAGATAAAAGTTTATTTTTAGAAACATTAGATTTTCAATGGGATAAAGATTCATTAAATCACATAAAAAAGGGAGGCTAACCTTATACCTATGAAACTAAATCAAAAACACACCATTTATGCAAGCTATATTGGCTATATTACACAAGCAATTATTAATAATCTGCCACCCTTATTATTCATTATTTTTCGTAACGAATTTGGAGTTTCACTTGATAAAATCGGATTATTGATTTCCATTAATTTTGGAGTACAAATTCTAGTCGATTTTTTGTCAGCAAAATTTGTAGATAAGATTGGATATCGTATTTCTATAATAGCGGCTCATATTTTTTGTACGGTTGGGCTTGTAAGCATGGGAGTTCTGCCTCTTATTATGAAGGATGCTTATCTTGGACTTGTTTTAGCGATGTGTTTAAATGCCATTGGTGGTGGAATTATCGAGGTACTGATCAGTCCAATCGTGGAATCAGTGCCAGGGGATGCAAAGGATCAGGCAATGAGTCTGCTTCATTCCTTTTATTGCTGGGGACACGTTAGTGTGGTACTTTTGACTACCTTATATTTTGCACTATTTACAACCTCTGCGTGGAGGATTCTTCCGATTCTATGGGCCATTGTGCCATTTATGAATATTTTCTATTTTTCAAAGGTGCAACTATTTTCTCTTGTGGAAGCAGAGCATCAGATTCCGCTGAGAAAATTATTTAAAGTGAAGGTTTTCTGGATTCTGTTTTTGTTAATGATCTGTTCTGGGGCATCCGAGCAAGCAATGTCTCAGTGGTCTTCCTTATTTGCAGAAATAGGTGTCGGAGTTTCGAAAACAATGGGAGATTTATTAGGTCCATGTTTCTTCGCGGTACTAATGGGAGTATCCCGTGTTTTCTACGGAGTGAAGGGAGACAAAATTGAGCTAAAGAGATTTCTGGTAGGAAGCAGCATGTTATGTGTACTTAGTTATCTATTGGCAGTATTTTCCCCAATTCCTATTTTGTCACTCATGGGTTGTGCAATATGTGGACTATCGGTTGGTATTATGTGGCCAGGATGCTTTAGTCTTGCAGCAAAGGAATATCCAGCAGGCGGTACCGGAATGTTTGCATTTTTAGCATTAGCAGGGGATTTGGGTTGTTCCTCAGGACCTGGAATTGTAGGAATGATATCAGAAAAGGTACAGGATACAGGCACTTCATTTTTAGAACCTTTCTTGTTAGGTCAAGATGTGACACAGCTTGGTATGAAGACAGGACTTTTGGTAGCGATTCTATTTCCAATTCTATTAATTATCGGGATTTTTTTATTAAATCGTAAAGGAAAATATTGTTATTGGAAATGATATATGGATTGGTTATGAAGCGGTTATTATGTCGGGTGTTCATATTGGAAATGGAGCAATTATGGAACAAGAGCCGTTGTAACAAAGGATGTGGAGCCATACACAATCGTAGGTGGTGTACCCGCAAAATCAATAAAGAAGCGATTCAATGATGAAACAATCGAAAAATTACAAGCTATTTGCTGGTGGGATTGGGATAAACAAAAAGTAAATGAAAAAATTAATAATATTGTGTGCGGGAATATAAATAAATTGTAAAGAAGTCAGAGGCATTGAGATAAAAAAATCTTGATGCCTCTTTTTATCAAAAAATTTAATAGAAAATTTTCAATCCATACAATTTCTACAAATTTGTGCGTTATATTGACTACAAAGAAAAGAAAGAAGGTGCTTGCCATAATATGAAATCACAATTGAAAACAAAGAAGTTACGCATAAGCGGAATGACATGTGTTAGCTGCCAAAACAAAATTGAAAGAAAATTACAAAATACGTACGGAATTCAAAATGCACAGGTAAGTTACAGTAATGAAACGGCCATAGTTACTTACGATGAGAACATGATTACTATGAGTGAGATTGAGGCAATCATTGTGCAATTGGATTATAGGGTAGTTACTGATCATCAGTCTGCATCAACAAACAAGAAGGCAGTTGGAGGTCTTATTCTTATTTTGGCAATGTTTATACTACTGCAACAGATGGGGCTGACAAATATATTTAATATTTTTCCTACCGCTGAAGCTGGTACTAGTTTTTGGATGCTGTTTGTGATTGGTCTGCTGACATCCGTGCATTGCGTGGCCATGTGCGGTGGAATAAACCTTTCACAATGTATTCCACAGTCTGAAATAGATAAGAATAGTAGAATGGCAGCGTTCAGACCTAGTTTTTTATACAACTTGGGACGTGTCATTGCCTATACGGTTGTTGGTGGAATTGTTGGAGCATTGGGATCGGTATTGACCCTAACTGGAGTGTTTCGCGGGATTGTTCAGTTAGTTGCTGGTGTTTTTATGATTATTATGGGAATCAATATGCTAGGTGTATTTCCTTTTATACGTAAGCTTATGCCTAGGATGCCACGTATTTTTGCACAGAAAATTAATAGTAAAAAGAGAAAATCCAAAAACCCATTGATTGTTGGGCTATTAAACGGTCTTATGCCTTGTGGACCACTTCAGGCAATGCAGATATACGCACTCTCTACAGGCTCTGCAATAAATGGTGCATTTTCTATGTTCCTGTTTTCACTTGGTACGGTACCGTTGATGTTTGGAATTGGGGTATTAAGTTCGGTACTAACAAAGAAGTTTACTAGCAAAGTAATGACGGTTGGAGCAACGTTAGTTGTGGTTCTTGGTTTAACAATGTTTTCAAATGGTTTTAGTCTATCTGGACTTTCAACCCATTTAATGCCATCATCCACTGTTAGTGATGCAAGTCAGATAAACTCATCGAAAATAGAAACTAAAGATGGATACCAGATTGTGAAGAGTACCCTTGATGCTGGAGGTTATCCAGCTATTACCGTGCAGGCAGGAACACCCGTGAAGTGGATCATAGATGCACCGCAAGGTAGCATTAACGGTTGTAATAACCGAATGATTATTCCAGAGTACAACATGGAATATGAGTTTAAAACTGGTGAGAATATCATTGAATTTACACCTACAAAAACAGGAACATTTCCATATTCTTGCTGGATGGGTATGATCCGCAGCGACATAACCGTATTGGAGGAAACAGTAGTGAAGCATTGAGTTGTCACTAATTAAATTGGAGGAAAAGCATATGAATTTTTTATTGAGTCATTGGCATTGCATTTTGCCGATTGCAGCAATTATTGTTGCAATAATCTTTATGTATGATAAGCCAAGAAGTAAAAAAGATTAGATATATTAATAAATTTAAAATGAGATATTAAAGGAGAAAAATAATGAAAAGATATATTGCAAGACATAAACAATGGTACAAAAGTGTAGTGGTGGTTATGTTGTTGAGTATAATACTTACCGTGCTTTCTGGATGCAGTTCTAGTACAGAAAAATCATCAGCCGCAAATGACCTTGTTATTCCAATTGCAGATATAAGTGAGACTGCTGTATTTTATCCAGTAGAAATTGATGATGTAAATTTCGAGGTATTAGCAGTGAAAGCTCCAGATGGAAGTATTCGAACTGCATTCAATACATGTCAGGTTTGCTACGACTCGGGAAGAGGATATTATAAACAGGATGGTAAGGAGTTAGTATGTCAGAACTGCGGCAACCGATTTACCATGGATAAAGTAGAAGTAGAATCTGGTGGTTGTAATCCATTTCCCATATTCGAAGATAATAAGACAGTAGATGATAAAAATATTACAATATCACGGGATTTTCTAACCGAAGCGAAGGGAATTTTTTTAAACTGGAAAACAGAATCTTAAAAATGAGGTGAACAAATATGGAAAAACAAGTACTAAATATAAGAGGCATGACCTGTGCGGCTTGTGCCCAACGGGTAGAAAAAACAATAAATAAACTGGATGGGATTACAAGTGCGTCAGTAAATTTTGCCACAGAGAAGGCAACAGTAGTATATGACCCACAAAAAGTGCAGTTATCTGTCATTAAGGAAGCTGTTGAGAAGTCAGGCTACAATGCCTTAGAGAATTCTAAGACCTATACTCATGACGAGGATAGGAAACGAAAACAAAAGGAAATTAAAACACTATGGACAAAATTTATCATTTCGGCTGTGTTTAGTATTCCACTTCTTTACATTGCTATGGCGCCAATGATAACCATAGTTAGACTGCCATTTCCCAGAGGTCTTGACCCCATGAATTTCCCATTGATTTATGCACTAGTAGAGATGATTTTGGTACTACCTGTGATTGGGGTTGGATATAAATTTTATTCCATTGGTTTCAAAGCATTGTTACAGAAAAGTCCCAATATGGATTCTTTAATCGCTATAGGTACCACGGCGGCGGTTTTGTATAGCACCTATAATGTGTGGCAGATTACAAATGGTAAGTTTGTTGCAGCAGAATCACTCTATTTTGAAACGGCAGGAATCATTATCACACTGATTCTGCTGGGTAAGTCTTTGGAAGCTGTTTCAAAGGGCAGAACAAGCGAGGCAATCAAGAAACTGATGGGTCTCGCCCCTAAAACAGCCATTATTATAGAAGATGGTGTTGAAAAGGAAATCCCAATCGATGAGGTGGAAATAGGCGATGTAATCGTTGTAAAACCAGGCTCTAAAATACCAGTAGATGGAACAGTTTTACAAGGACATACGTCAATTGATGAATCTATGCTGACGGGTGAGAGTATGCCAGTTGATAAAAAGTCTGGTGATAGTGTATATGCAGCATCCATTAATACAACCGGAACCGTTCAGTTCCGTGCTGAAAAAATAGGCAGTGATACGGCGCTGGCACAGATTATAAAACTTGTGGAGGACGCTCAGGGCAGCAAAGCTCCCATTGCTCAAATGGCCGATATCGTATCTGGATACTTTGTACCCATTGTATGTGTAATTGCATTACTATCAGGAATTGCATGGTATATTGGTACCAGAGACTTAGAATTTGCACTAACGATATTTATTTCGGTTTTAGTAATCGCCTGCCCCTGTGCCTTGGGTTTGGCAACGCCAACAGCGATTATGGTGGGAACTGGTAAGGGTGCCGAAAACGGAATTCTAATAAAAGGCGGCGAAGCACTGGAAACAGCACATAAAATAAATACCATTGTATTTGATAAGACAGGTACTATTACAGAGGGAAAACCCAATGTGACGGATGTGCTAACTACAGAAGACAAAGATACTGACAAGCTACTTCAAATTACTGCATCCGCTGAAAAAAATTCAGAACATCCACTTGGACAGGCGATTGTTCAGGGTGCACAGGATAAGGGACTAAAATTATTGGAAGTTGATCATTTTGTATCCATTACCGGACGTGGTATAAAAGCTGAAATTCATGGGCAAACCATTCTGGCGGGCAACCGCAAATTGATGGATGAGCAGGGGATTTCCCTTACAACATTTACTGCTACATCTGATCGTTTAGCAGAGGAAGGGAAAACACCGATATACATTGCCATTGAAGGACAGATTGCTGGCATAGTTGCTGTGGCTGACGTTGTAAAGCTGTCTAGCAGGACGGCAATTGAAAGCTTACGAAGGATGGGAATTGAAGTAGCCATGATAACAGGTGATAACAAAAAGACAGCTGATGCAATTGCAAAGCAGGTTGGCATTGACCGAGTACTGGCGGAAGTACTTCCACAGGATAAATCGAATGAAGTTAAAAAGTTGCAAAACGAAGGGTTAAAGGTTGCTATGGTGGGAGACGGAATTAATGATGCTCCTGCACTGGCACAGGCTGATATCGGTATTGCGATTGGCTCCGGTACCGATGTTGCAATGGAATCGGCAGATATCGTACTTATGCGAAGCGACCTTATGGACGTGCCGATGGCTATTAATCTAAGCAAAAAAACAATCCGCAACATTAAACAAAATCTATTTTGGGCGTTTGGCTACAATGTAATTGGTATTCCTATAGCTGCAGGTGTACTTTATCTGTTTGGTGGACCACTTTTAAATCCCATATTTGCAGCAGCTGCCATGAGCCTCAGTTCCGTTTCCGTACTATTAAACGCTCTGCGTTTAAAAAGATTTCAGGTTGCAAGACAAGAAAGGATGAATGTATAATGAAAAAAATAGTAAAAAAGCTTTCTGTGATTTTTGCAGGAGCAATTAGCGGGATATCTTTGAGTGCTTGTGCTGGGATTGGTAAGCAGTTGGATGTGGTAGGTAATAAGTCCGTCACTTCATTTGGTGTTGTTTTGGAAACAATGGACGACAAGGTCACAACAGATGAAATAAATGGCGGTTGGTCGCTGTCTGCACCGGATGATACTGCCAGGTTTATATGGAGCAAGGATTACAGAAGCACCCCATTGTATGATATTATGTTAGAGTTTAATGCACAGCCATTTCTTGATGCTGGACTTGATACAAGTAAACTGCCAGAAAACATTACTTTCTATGACAATATGCTTATGGTGGGCAAGAATCTTGGAGAAGATAAACTAAAATACAGCAACGAAGTCACAGCATTATCATCCTATGAACAAATTGTCAATTTGTACCGTGACACGATTGGTTACCATACAGCGCTTGACCACTATGGCGTAAATGTTGGTGAAGGCAATCTATTTGAATGGGCAAAGGATATGAACAAAAATGATAAGGATATGGTGTTTGTACTGAACCCACAACCATTTATTGACGCAGGTGTGGATCCAAATGCTGTGAAGGGTTGGGTATTTGCAAAAGTTTCTGTTGATGTGGATGGAAAGCCAACGGAAGTGGACAAACTATTGAAACCATTTAATTTAAAGTAAAGAATAAAGGAGAAAAATATGGAAAAATCAGTTTTGAAAGTTGATGGAATGTCATGTGAACATTGTGTAAAGGCAATTACAAAGGCGGTTGGCGCAATGGATGGAGTGGATGAGGTAAATGTGGACCTAACCACAAAGACCGTGACAGTAACACACGATGGAGAAAAAGCTCCACTCGATAAAATCAAGTTAGAGATCGAAGATCAAGGCTATGATATTATTTTGTAGTGCGATTCTGGAACTGTTTTCTTTGATTTGAATGCATGCTAAGGCATGCGGATGGGAATAAGCATGATTGAAAGATGCAAAAATATTCTTGCAGTGGACGATGAACCAAAAATACTTGAGGTTTTGAAAGGTTTTTTGGAGAGCCGTGGTTTTACAGTATTTTCGGCAGAAACCGGCAAACAGGCCATGGAGATATTTGAAAGAGAAAATATAGCACTTATTCTGCTTGATTTAATGCTGCCGGATGTTTCGGGAGAGGATATTTGCTTAGCAATTCGAAAAAAATCTCGTGTGCCAATTATCATGCTTACTGCAAAAATTGAAGAAGAAAACTTAATTGAAGGGCTGGAAATTGGTGCCGATGACTACATTACCAAGCCCTTTCGTTTAAAAGAACTTGGTGCACGTGTGGAAGCTTCTTTGAGGCGAGCTTCTGATGACCTTGTACCGCTGGCTGTGAAGAATTCTTTTCGAAACGGTGATTTGACGGTTGATTTTGAAAGAAATGTGATCAAGAAAAAGCAGGTGGAGGTTCTACTAACTCCCAGCGAAATGAAAATTCTTGCATCACTGATTAAATATCCTGGAAAGGTATTTACTCGAACGGAATTGATTGATATCGCATTAGGAAGTGATTTTGATGGTTTTGACCGTGCAATTGACAACCATATCAAAAATCTGCGACAGAAAATAGAGGATGATTCCAAAAATCCGGATTATGTTTTGACCATTCATGGTCTCGGATATAAATTCGGAGGTGTGTAAATGCGGAAATTAAGAACGCAATTATCACTGGCATTTTTGCTTATTGTACTTATCACAGTTTCTATCATAAGCTTTCTGTCCAATGTACTGATAGGCAGGCAATTTCATGCCTATAAATTAGCAGGACAAGAAGCAAAGGCTCAGAGTATTGTTGATAACCTTAGTATTCAATACGATCATGTTACAAATAAGTGGAATATGGATTCTGTTCATACACTTGGCATGTACTCCCTTTTCGATGGCTATATTATTAAAGTTAGAGACATAAACGGAGATAACGTTTGGGATGCTGAAAATCATGATATGGCAACTTGCATGAGTATTATGGAAGATATCTCAAATAGAATGAAAGAGCACGGAACAACAGGGGATTTTGTGACACATGAATTTACCATCACACAAAACGGTAAAGAGGTTGGCAGTGTATCCATTCAATATTTTGGGCCTTATTTTTTAAGCGAGGGTGATTTTAAGTTTTTGGATTCCCTGAACCTTCTGTTAATGGTGGTAGGTGTCTTTTCTTTGTTGTTTTCTTTTATTATGGCATTTGTGTTAGCAAAGCGTATTTCACACCCAATTACAGAAACAGCTGAAATTGCAAAGCAAATCGCCTCAGGTAACTACGACACTCAATTTGAAGGGCAAACAAAAACGCAGGAGCTTTATCATCTTGTGACATCCATAAATTATCTTGCCAATGCACTTTCTAAACAAGAAAAACTTCGTAAACAGTTAACTGCTGATGTTGCACATGAATTACGTACTCCAATAACAACACTAGGGTCTCATCTTGAGGCTATGATTGAAAAGGTATGGGAGCCTACAACGGAACGCTTAAAAAGCTGTCATGAAGAAATACTAAGACTTGGAAAGATTGTTATGGATTTAGAAAGTCTAGAGCGTGCGGAAAGTGATAATCTAGAACTAAATAAAACACCAATTGATTTGTTGGAGCTTACCCGAAGTGTATGTGTGACATTTGATGGAGAATTGTCTAACAAAAATCTTAAGCTTGAAATAGATGGTGAGATATCTGTTGTTTCTATTGACAAAGACCGGTTTAGCGGAGTAATTACCAATTTAGTGTCCAATGCTGTAAAATACACTAAAGGTGGTGGCAGAATTCGTATTTTGATACAAGATTTTTCAGAAGAAAGTGTGTTTGTTATAGAAGATAATGGAGTTGGGATACCAGAGGAAGAATTGCCGTTTATATTTGAACGATTTTACCGTGCGGATAAATCACGAAATCGAAAAACAGGTGGTGCAGGAATTGGTCTTACCATCGTAAAATCGGTGGTTACAGCCCATGGAGGAACTATAACAGCCCAAAATGGTTCAAATGGCGGTTGTGTTTTTGAAATTAGAATTCCAAAATTGTATGAAACCGTAAGGGGGAATTAGATGTATAAAGTATTTTTAGTTGATGATGAAGATATGATTTTAAAACAAATCGCAGATACAGTGCCTTGGATGGACAATGGGTTTGAAGTGATGGGGATGGAAACAAATCCAAAACGAGCAATTGAGCAAATTGTGAAACAGAAGCCAAATGTCGTATTTAGTGATTTGAAAATGCCACAGCTTGATGGACATGTATTAATGAAAGAAATCAGAGAATATGGTCTTGAAACGGAGTTTGTAATGCTCAGTGCTTATGGAACGTTTGAAGATGCAAAAATCTTTTTTCATCAAGAAGGATTTGATTACTTATTAAAGCCAATACAACCAGATGAAGTACAGCTTGTATTGGAAAAGCTGGCAGTTAAATTGGCGAAAAAATATCCTAGTTCAGAAGTTACTGTAGATGAAAATGTAAATCCGGCATTTCTTGAATTAATTGATTATGTAAAAAATAATTTTACACAAAAGCTCACATTAGAGAAGTTAGGAAAACAGTTTGGATTAAGTGCAGGATATATCTGTAATCTATTTGCTAGATATTATAATACAACGCTTACCTGCTATATCACAGAGATGCGGATGGAGAAAGCAATCGAATTAATAAGTAACGGAACGGAAAGCTTAAAAAATATTGCATCTAAATGCGGATATAGTGATTATTTTTATTTTAATAAAGTTTTTAAAGGGTATAAGGGAGTTGCCCCAAGTCAGTATATGCAACAATTTGAAGATAGAGATCAACCAAAGCAGTCATGTGATGATAATTAAGGAGTAAGGAAGAATATCGAGTAAATAGGGGGATAGAAGGATTGAAGCATAAAAAGATAATAATTACTTACATATTGATTCTTCTATTTGTAGTAGCAGGAATTTCTATTTTTTTTCTAACCAGGCGTCAACAGGAAAAAACGACAGTTACCATAGCCATTCCCTCAAGTGATCAGATACAGAATCTTGATACAAATTATTATACGAATTGGCTGGAAGAAAAAACAGGTTATGATATCAAGTTTGAAACTATTGAACAAGGATATGCAAAGGAATATCTTTATGCAATGATGACGGCTCCAAAAAGTAGTATTGATGCCGTTTTTTTATCAGATGGAGATTTATTTACTAGTGAGGAATTTCAAGAATATGCAGATCGGGGACTGATTACTGATGTAACCTCCTATACAAGTGATGATAGTAATTTAGAGCAGATTTTTGAAGAATATCAGAAATATGGTTTGCGTGAAAAAATGGAACAGAATGGTTGCGTTTACTATATGCCTAATATGGATACATCAAGAAAAGGCCAGAATATGCAGGTAATGTGGATTAATTTAGGTTGGCTTAAGAAATTGGAATTAGAGGTGCCGCAAACAACAGAAGAACTAGAAGATGTTTTAACTTCTTTTAAGGAAAAGGATCCAAATGGGAATGGAGTACCGGATGAGCTTCCTTTCATCAGCTGCGAAGGTGAATACTCACAGCAGAGTTATAATTATTTGTTGAATGCATTTGTTTACAATGATCCAATACATGGTCGGATTGATTTTGACGAATCGGGAAATTTACAGTTTGTTTCACAGGAACCAAGTTTTCGTGAAGGACTCAGTTACTGCGCCAGGTTATATGAGAAGGGGTTATTATCCAATGAATGCTTTGACTTTACAAAGAAACAAATTTGTGAGTTGGTGAATAGTCAACAGGATATGGTAGGCGCATTTACCAGTCAGAGTATTTCGGATGTCATCTATCAGAATTGTCCAGATGTGCTTGCTAGATTTGTACAGATGCCTCCGTTAGAAGGGAAATCAGGAGAAAAAAATGCAGTATGGGTAAATTATGAGCCACATATTGGTGGTTATATTCCTGCCAACAGTCTTCATAAGAAAGAAGCATTTACGATTATGGACCTGATGTTGTCAGAAGAGGCTTCTTTGATATCGGAATATGGAGAAGAGGAAGTGGATTGGAAGTTCTCTGAAAAAGGGGATTTATCAACTTATGGAAGTCAGGCAATCGTAACTACCATCAATTATTTGAAGGATACTTTGCAGAATAAACACTTTGCAGGAATAGGACCACAGGTAGTCAAGGCAAAATATATTAATGGAGTAACGTGGAGTGGAAATCATTCTCTTGTGGAATATATTGATGCGCGTGCAGTAAAAGCATATGAAAAGTACTACAATTCATCTGTAAATTCAGTTTTAATGAAACTATCAGAGGATGAGTTAAAATCATATAGGAAATATTATTCAGAATATACAGATTCTATGATTCTACAATTTATAACGGGTGGTTTAGATGTTGATTCTGATGAAGCATGGACACAGTACATAAAAGAGTATCACAGAAAGGCAAAAGAATAGAGGGGCAAGATACATGAAGGAAAATAAAAAGGTAGCTAGAAGGGGCTTATTGATAACGGTTTTTTTACTGATTCTTTTTGTTACAGGATGCGGTAACAATCAGAAGAAAAAAAGTCAGGAATTACAGATGAAACAGTGGCTTTTCGATGCAAATCTTAATACAAAACAATCGTCAGAAGAATTGTATCAAGCTGCATTAAAGGAAGATATCTTGACTGTTTATTCGGTATCTACCAGGGTTTTTGATGTAAAAGAAAGCTTTGAAAAGGAGTATCCTGGTCTGACGGTGGAGATAAAGGATGTCAGGGGTAACGATTTGGTGAGGATGGTAAAGGAAAGCTATCAATCAGAGAATTATGCTTGTGATTTGGTCGTTTGCAGTGATAGTGATGGAAGTCTCTATAAGGAGCTGTTAGAACCGGGTCTTGTATATACATATATTCCACAGGATATTGCACCTTTGATAAAGGTGGGAGTCAAGGGGGAGGAATTAGACTTTCTTGGTGAAGCATTAATGGTTGTATATAATGGCGCAATATTTGAAGAATCACCCATTGATAATATATGGGAGATGACAGAAGAACGTTTTAAAGGAAAAATTATTATGGCAAGTCCTATTAGTTCCTTTTCAACAAGTGGTTTCTGCTCAACTATTATTTGCGAATCAAAGCTTATGGAAGAAGCATATGAACAATATGCGGGCAAAGCACTTGATCTGCCAGAGGGGAAAAGTGCAGGAGAGGTTTTTTGGGAACAAGCAGCCAAAAATATTGTATTTACAAATTCGAGCGATGAAGTACTTGAAGGGATTGGAAACAGTGGATCTGATGGCATGATGCTAGGATTTATGATATCTAGCAAAATGAGATACTTAGATGTTGGGTATCAGATTGCACCGATTTATCGGCTGAAACCATTTTCCGCAGTTTATACACCGAATAGCGTCTGCATAGCAGCGGGCTCAGAGAATATTAATGCTGCAAAACTATTTATACGTTATATGCTTGGAGAAACGGATGGTACAGGTGAGGGACTAAAACCTTTTCTTACAAAAGGGACATGGTCGGTCAGAACAGATGTTCCAGATGGAAATGATGTACCATTAGATGAGATTGATTTACAATTTCTTAATAAAAGCTATTTGTATGAAAATCGAGAAGAAATGATAAGGTTTTGGGAGGAGATATTAAAGATAAATGTGGAACCGTAACAAAGATACAGAAAAGAATTCTTTATTGAATAAGCTAAAGTGGACTATTTTAGGTTTGGCAGCTGCATTGCTTACCATGTGGTTTCTTTTCTATGTTAGTATGCGTAATGTTATGGAACAATATGCGATGCAGACAATGGAGCAGGTTTCGCTTCAGATTATGTCTGATTTAAATGAAACCTTTCTACAGCTGGAACAGGTTTCTTTTGCGATGTCAGAAGATGGGATGGCATACAATTTCGTTAAGATCGAAGACAATTTGAAATTTTACAAAAAAGCAGCGGAAATGGAGCTGGAAATGGGTTCGTTGCTAAAGGAAACAGAATTAATAAAAAATATTATTATATTCGATAAGCATGAGAGGTATTATCGTTTTCTTGGGACAATTAATAATACCTGTATTAGCAGGATGATGTATGTATTAGACAAAGAAAATATTAAAAAGCATATACAAATTTCGCTGGATGGCGTGGACTATATTGGATATGTAACAGTAATCTATGAGGGACAAGAGCCTATTGGTAAAATAGTGATGCTGATGGATGAGAATGATATCCATAAGCTATTGCAAAAATACGATAAAAATATAGAGATTGCATTGGCCGCTGATCAGACAATTATAGTAGCAAATCAATCATCATGGCTTGGACAAAGTACAAAAGATTTTCTAAAAACAGAGTATGCCATACATAAGCAGGTCGGATTTACACCCTTCGAATTGTTGATTTCCTATAAAGATACAAATCAGAAAATGAATGTTTCTTTTATCATAGCAGTGCTTGCTATGGTTATGATACTGCTTGTGATAGTAGGAATATTCAGCCGGTTTTGGAAAAATAAATTCTTTATACCGATTCAAATGGTTATTTCAGAGGTGGAGCATTTTGAAAGTGGAACAGGTGAAAAGCTCACCTTGACTGGATTACAGCATTTTGATGGTCTGATTCGTGGCATTAATGAGATGGTTGAGAGGATAGAACAGAAAGAAAAAGAAATCTATGATGCTAGCTATACCCTGCAGGAATCAGAAATAAAGAAACAAAAGGCCTTAATTATTTCACTAAAAAAACAGATTAGCGCTCATTTTACGGTAAATGTTTTAAGTATCGTGAAAGCATTTGCAGCAGAGGGGGAAAATGAAAAAGCAGGCGTACTTTGTGATGGACTATCCTATCTGCTTCGATATGCGAATGCAGGGGACAGCTTTATTAGCTGTATGGAGGAGTTTATTGTTTTAGATAAGTATGTCAATATTATGAAAATCAGATATCCAGACAAATTTGTGGTTGAAATGGAACAGGTGGATTACATGGAAGATATTGAGCTCCCAAGAATGCTTTTACAGCCCATTATTGAAAATAGTATTTTGCATGGGTTTATTGCAGTGGATGATAAGAGGGAGGGTATTATCCGATTGTATAGTATCCTGGAATCAGATTTATTGAAGATTGTAGTTGAAGATAATGGCTGTGGAATGGAAACAGAATCACTTTGTAAATTGCAGGAAGCTATTCATCATGCAGACCATCAAGACATTGAAGTAGAGGGATTGACTCATGTAGCACTTATCAATATTCAGAGACGTATTGTTTCCTATTTTGGTAAAGAATATGGAATTGATATTACTTCTACTAAGGGAAAGGGTACAAATGTTACTCTAACTCTTCCCATCTGCAGGCGAGAGATATAATTTGTGAAGATTTTACCAACGAATGTGAAGATTTTACATGTGTTTTGTAAGTTGCTTTTTTGTAAGATGGAGTATACAGAAAAGTAATCGTACAGGACACATTTTTTTTGTGTGCTTTTTTGCTTCGATAGTAATGATATGGTTATATAAATGGGATCGGAGGAAGCAATTTATTTATGGAGAAATATAGAGAACCAGAGGGGTATCTTTTTGATGAACGGACGGGATTATATTACTCTCAGGTCATAGGGGTAGATGAAACTGGCAGGCAGGCGCAGATCGTAACTTGGTTTAACGCGCAGACGGGAGAGTATTCACAGTATACGTATCCTGTGGAAGACGGTGATGGTAAGACAACAGAGCAACAAAACCCAGATAATCAGGTTTGGGAAGAGACCGTATTACTTGAAGCACCGCCAGAACCAGAGATTCACGATACACGCACTGACGCATCATCAAAAAAGACTTTGTTACCCATTATCTGCGGGTTGCTCGTGATTTTTATCGCTGTAGTTGTAATAAAAGGAGTTTTACATAAGCGTGATTTACAAAAATCAGCAGGTGAAGAATTGACAACGGAAGAGATATCGACAGATGCAATAAGTACAGAAGCATTACAGGATATCCAAGAAAACGATATGGGAGACTCTGTTAAATCAGAAGAAGATGTAAGGAATGAAATCACTACGAATGAAGCTGCTGCGGATGAAGCTGCTACGAACACAGATGATATGGATGATTCCATATATCCGTTTCCTGATTATGCAGCTTGTAACGTAATGACGCAATTAGCAGATGAAGATGATCAATATGTGTATGCAATCAGAGTGACTAATGGTGCATGGATGTTTGAGTCAGGGATTCCGTGTGGAGATATTGTACGATTTCCAAAGACGGGTGGCGAAGCTGAGAAAATTATGGAAGCTATGGATGGCATCTATTCGATTGCTTTAATGGGTGATGATATCTATTATTCAATCAATTATGGTGGGGAATATACATATTGTCGCAAAAATAAAAAGAGTGGTGAGGAAGAAGTACTCTTTCAAGAAGACTATTCTCTGATGCAGGCATATGAAGGGAAAATCTATTTGTTCTTTGCAGAAAATGGCAGACAGGATATTGGTATTTTTGATCCAGCGACATCCAAGATGAGCATACAGCCAACGGACTATGCATTAACAATGGCGACTGGTATTGGTGCACAACAATCAGTCAAAGCTTTTAGTCCGTTTTCAGTTTCCGATGGTTCCCTTTATTATGGTGGTTGGGGAGATTATACGATTTGTTATGGAAAATATAATTTTGAGAGCGGTCAGACACAAATTTTATCTACTGCAGGAGCCTATGAATTGGTAGATGCAGGATACGGAGATTATGTATTTACCTATATAGATCGATTTGGATACAGTCCTTTCTTTATAAATGACAATTGTAAAATTGATATATGGAATCATAATCTAACAGTAGCACTTTTGAAAAACAGACTGTTGGTGAGTGAATGTGATTATGATTATCAATTTTATATGGTGAACGACAATGGTAGTATGAATGAGATTTTGGATATAAAAGAAAACCTTCCTGTATGGGCAGAAAATGTTTATATGTGTGGTGTTTCTGAGAATTGGCTTATCTATAATGACCGAGCAGTGGAACTTAGTCTAAGTGGGGAAGGCAATGTAGTATCCTTTGAAAAAACCTACTAAAAAACTTTTTATAAATGATGTTGGGAGGAGAATGGAAATGTATATATTTGATTTTTTGAAAAGATTATTTAAGAAAAATAATATTGGAACCATTATCTATTTATGTATGAATATGGTGATGTACATCGCATTGCTGGGAGGATTTGCACTGCCAGAAATGATACCGATGGCGATTTTTCTGTATCTGATCTGTCTAAGTATTGCATTATCACCGATAGGAGAATTTATTCTACGATTGCAGTGTGGTTGCAGGAAGATCAAGAAGGATAAATACAAAAACCGTTTAGAACCACTCTTCAATGAAGCTTTTAGAAGAGCAAAACAGTTAGACCCGACCATTTCAGATCATGTGAAACTGTTCATGAGTAAGAGTATGCAGCCAAATGCATTTGCAGTTGGAAGAAAAACGGTATGCGTAACCAGAGGTCTTTGCGAATTAAATGATGAAGAGATTCTAGGTATTCTGGGCCATGAATTTGGACATATTGCCAATAAAGATACCGATATGCTTCTTGTTATCAATGTCAGCAACTTTTTATTGACCGCAGTATTTTTCTTTGTAAGGATTATTATTTCGTTTATTATCATTCTTGTCGGTGGAGATGAAAGACCCGTTGGAAGTATCCTTGCAAGCTTCTTTATTGACTTGCTGCTCGTATGGCTGATGAGCCTGTGGACAAAACTTGGAAATCTGTTCCACATGAAATCCTCTCGTATGAATGAATATCGTGCAGATGCGTTTTCCTGTGAATGTGGTTTTTCACAAAATCTATATAGTGCCTTATATGTATTAGAAAAGAATTATGGTGGTGCAGATGAAAAAAGTGTATTTGCGGCACTCGGCGCTTCCCATCCGGATACAGCTGATCGTCTAGATGCTATTGAGGAGTGGAAACCAGGTTCCTTAAAGATTGATGAGCAGGCTGAACTGAGTGAGCTTGGTGAACAGTTTATGGGACTTAAAAATAAGGTAGTGAATCAGGGAGGTGAGCTTTTGCAAAATGCAAAGAGTAAGGTAAGTGATGCTAAGAATCAATATCAGATGAGGAGTGAGGTAAAAATGCAGCCAACCTATGCAGGGGATGGACGGATGGCACCACCTCCACCACCACCAATGCCAGTAGGGATGCGACCAATATCACAACCAATATCACAACTAGATAATCAAGCCATGATACCTCCATCTGCACCGCCGGTGCAGACAATACATACAGGACAAATGGCGCCACCACCACAGCCAGCATTTCATGCAACAACGGGTCGTGTAACAAAGAGCTTATCCGAAATCGCGGCTGAGAAAGCAAGGGAAGCGGCAGAAAGAATGGCAAAGGAAGAAATGGAGAAAAAGGCGAGAGAAGAAGCAGAAGCAATTAAACAGGGTGATTTCTGCTATGCAAGATATTCTCGCGATGGATTATATTATTATGGACAAATTAAGGAGATATTCGCTCAGGATGTGAATTTCATGTTTTTCGATGGCGTGGTACAACAGGTTCCTGTAATGAAACTTTATAAAGTTGATAAAGCATGTATGGAAATGCAATGCTTTGGAAACTGGAATAACGAAGGGGGATATTATCCTGCACACATTCTTGAAAGGAATCAGGATTCTTTTACGATTCAATATGACGAAGATCAGGAAATTACAGAAACCGTTACATTTGAGCAGGTCAGATTTGCAGTATTATAAACAGGAGGCATTCGTTTGGAAAAATATTATCCGCCGGAAGGCTTTGCACGAGACAAAAACAGTGGAATGTATTATCAGAAGCTCATAGGAGCAGATGAAAGCGGAACATCCATACAATATATTACATGGTTCAATGCCGAAACCGGAGAGTATTCACAGTATCAATATCCGAATGAACCAATCCTTGCTGAAACAAATGCAGAACAAACAAATGTACGAGAAGCTGAACCAGTAAATTATAAGGAGAGGCCCATAACTGATGTCACAAAAGGAAAACGGTATGGAAAACGCTCGAGTTTCTCAACGAAATTACTTTATGGAATTGGAGGCGTGATCGCGATAGCTGTATTGTGCTTTGGTATCTGGAAGTCCGTGCCATTGATAAAAGAAAAAATAGGTAGCAGTACAAAAGCGAGAACAGCTGATACATCGGCAGATATAACAGCAGGTGCCGAATCGGAAACAAAAGCAAAAGGAGAAACAGAGGACTTATTACTTGCGCTTGTTCCCTTTCTTGAAGCAGATGATTATGAGGGGGCAGCGGCACTAATGAAAACCGAACCTTATACATCCTTAATTCAGACGATTAAGCCAGGCCAATCAATCTATGCTGATATAAAAGAAAACAAGAAAGGCATTGCTGCATATTCCAATGGATACTTTTATTATGGAACCTGGGGGGATGGAATCAGATCTGGTACGGGATGCTTTATGAATGCACAGACGGATGGCAAAATTTATAATCTTTATGATGGTGAATGGACAAATGATCTTCCGAACGGAACAGGGACCATGATGGTTGTGAAGGAACCGACACCTTACGAGAAGGGCAGTCATTCCACAACATCGGATAAAACAATCATAACAGGTACTTTCAAGGACGGATTTCAGCATGGTGAGATGTATAATGTCTGGTATATGAATGATGGGGGAATTCATGAATGGAGTCCAATTACTGCGGTAAATGGAGTTTATCAGGAGAAGGATTTGCCTGAACAAATTGCTGATCGGGAGTATGTAGAAGAGAATAGAGCAGAGGGAAAAATATACGTAGCCTATGATATCAATGAACCAGAAACGGATTTATGGGACGATGGATATGTGAATGTTGTGGGTGGATTAGAAGAAATGATAGGGAATCCCAATGAGAAGAAATCGAACGATACTGAAAATAATAACAATACGAATGATATCAGCCGCTGGGATGGAGTTTATCAGGGAGAAGGGTTTACCATTGTCTTTGCAAGTGAGGCAGCAGCAACAGAAAATTGCACCAGTGAGTATCATATCGTTGTAGATATGGGCTATGACGTTTTTTTCCCAAGAACTGCATCCCTGACAGACGATAATCTGATTGAGGATTCTACGACAAGAGAGAATGAAATTGTAACAGAATTCAGCTTCCGATTGGAGGGAGACACTCTGCAGTACCATCGATTGATTCATGAGGATGGGTATGAGGATACAATCACTCTGACAAAGACGAGCGAAGATCCATTGACATTCTATGAAAAATATGTTAACTAATATTTTTACCAATAGAAATAGAATAGAAATAGAATTTTTAGGTTTTTTTGAAAAAACCCTCAAAACACCCCCAAACTACCTTTTTGCGGAGTGGCTTTTTATAAAAACGTGTGGTAAAATTTTCATGAATTGGAAATTTGAAGCACGTTTTTTATTTACTTTAGAACAACTAGGGGGAGTATCAATGGAAGATAAAAAAGAAAATAATTTAGAGTCTTTGTTACAGAGCGAAGAGGAGCTCTACATACGCCCGAAGGCGGCAAATAAAAAAATGAAGGCAGCCCAGGTCATAGCACAGACGGTATATATATATGGCATTTCAGGATGTGGAAAAACAGCCTTCGTAAAAGATTATTTAGGAAAACGGCGGTATTACTATTATTCGGCTGAGCAGATGAATGAGAAGGAATTAGAGATTCCATATAGTGAAAAACAGACCATTGTAGTAATTGATGATCTGCATCAGCTAAGGACGGATGAGCTAAGAGAAGCGTTAGTGAAAAACATAGAGGTATTAATCAGGCGGGATGATATCTGGCTGATTTTAGCCGGAAGAAGCCGGATGCCCTCCTGGCTGCTGCCGATATATTACCGGAAATTATTTACGGTCATTGAGGAAGAGGATTTATTACTTTCTGAAACAGAGTTGATGGAATATCTAAAGCTTTGGGGGATAACGCCTACAGAAGAGGATTTCAAAAAAATAATAGGGATTTCATCAGGGATTGGGGTCGTGGCAAGACTGGTGGCAATGGAACTTGCATCGGGCAGACCTTTTGATGCTATGTATATTGAACGGATGCGAAATGACTTTTGGGATTATCTGGATCGCCATGTATATGATCAATGGGAGGTCGAAATACAGGACTTCCTAATGCAGGTATGTATTGTGGAGGAATTTGATAAACAGCTGGCAGAGATGATTACGGGTAGAAATGATGTCGAGAGAATGATCAATATTGCAGAGCAGCTTGGAAACTTCCTGATGATGAAGGAGGCTTCCATCGAGCAAACGGTTTATGAAATCCGACTTGGCATGAGACGTTCCATGAGGAGAAGGCTCCTTCGAACCTATCCCAAAGATCGATGGGAGCATCTCTATTATAATGCAGGACTCTACTATGAGTTAAAAGGAGATACCCCTGGAGCACTTAAGATGTATGAGGCTTGCCATGATATGGAGCGGATTGCAGGACTATTAATTTCGAATGCAAGAAAGAATCCAGCAAGTGGACATTATTATGAGCTGCGGAAATATTATCTTACATTACCAGAAGAAAAGATTAAGGAAAGTATGGAGCTAATGGCAGGCATGAGCATGCTCCAATCCTTGCTGTTAGATATAGAGGAAAGTGAACGATGGTATGAGGAGCTTAAGGCGCTCGAAGGCACCTTAAGAGGAAGTGCAAAAAAAGCGGCAAAAGGGTTACTGGTCTATCTGGAGATTGCTCTTCCGCACCGTGGAAGCAGTTCACTGGTAGATATTCTAAAAACTGCAGGCACGCTTTTGATGAATCGGAGTATCAGCCTGCCGGAATTTTCCGTAACCAGCAACCTTCCTTCTCAGATGAATGGAGGAAAGGATTTCTGTGAATGGAGCAAACGAGATAAGGAGCTTGCAAACAGCATTGGAAAAATTATCGAATTCACCCTTGGAAAATACGGAAAAGGTCTCGTAAATCTAGCCCTTGCAGAAAGCTTTCTGGAAAAGGGAGGGGACAGCTATGAAATTGCAAATCTAGCCAATAAGGGCATGATGCAGGCACAGGCAGGAGGCAAAATTGAGCAATGCTTTGTAGCAGCTGGAATCCTTACCTGGCTACATATCTTAAATGATCATGCAGAGGATGCAAGAGAACTGTTAATCAATTTCCAAAAGAAGGTAGAAAAGGAAGGGGCAGCAAAGCTCCTGCCAAATCTTACGGCCTTGCAGATTCGTGTAGATCTCTATCAGGGAAAGATGGCAGATGCAATCGAGTGGATGGAACAGGCACCTGAGGAGGAAATTGAATTTTCCACTATGGAACGATTCCGATATCTGACCAAGGTTCGTGTTTATCTGTTAACGGGAAAATATGAAAAGGCGGTCAGCTTGTTACAGCGTCTTAAATATTATACAAAGGTCATGAAACGTACTTACATAGAGATGGAGGCAGATCTACTGCTCGCTATTACCCAGTACCGGATGGGAGATGCGAAGTGGGAAGAAAATCTAAATAATACACTGACACAGGCGGAGAGCTTCCATTTTATCCGAATCATCTCCAGAGAAGGAGCGGCAGTATACCGCTTGCTGAAGGAAACCACATGGAAGGGCAAGAATCCCAAATACTATAAAGCACTACTCGCAGAAACAGAGAAAATGGCACTTTCTTATCCAGGATATTTAAAGCCATCTACAGAGGAGGCTGCTCTTAGTGAAAATGCCTTAAAGATCCTAAAGCTCCAGGCAGAAGGACTCTCTACATCAGAGATTGCAGAAACACTTGGACTTAAAATGGAAAATATAAAATACCACAACAAGCAGAACTTCAAAAAGCTAGGCGTGAACAGCAAAACAGCCGCTGTAACAGAGGCAAGGAAGAGAAAGCTTATCTGATAGAAGTTTTAGAGACAAAGTCAGAACAATGCAGAGTAAAATAACACAGAAAATAAAAGTAGTTGAATGAGGGGAGTTATGAAAATGAAAAGAAGAGTAGCAATTGCAATGGTGTTTTTAATGATTGTATCGATCATAGACTTTAGTGGGTTTATTCCTGTCAGTGCGAGCACGCTGAATGAGGGAACCGTGACCATGGAGGAATCAGATTCTACTCCGTCGGAGGATACGATTCAGACAGATACAGTCAGCACGCCTGAAACAAAGGAGCAAAAGGAAGACAGCGTTTCCGCGCAGGAATTGGAAGAATTCTTAGAGAAGGATCCCCATGATTTAGAGGAGCAGACAACCTCGGGAGTGCCAGAAGGGATTACGGTTGATAATAATTATCATTATATTTATGCAAATGGAAATGCAATAACCATCAACGCTGTTTTACCAGGTTCTACAAATGCACTTATCTATTATGATTGGGACCTTGATAATCCAATTGAAATGATAGATATCGAGGGAGATACAACGCAAGGATATAATTTAAGTGGTTATTGCATTTATGGTGGAAGTAAAACAGGTTCTGTCAGTGCTACAAGCGTAACCATGCTCGGAGGAACAGTACTTTATCTCTATGGCGGCGGATATGATTATAGTTGCGTCAGTGGAAACACAACGGTAACAATCAGGGGAGGAGTAATAAGAGGGCATGTCTATGGCGGCGGAGATCATTATAGTTCTGTTAGTGGAAACACAACGGTAACAATCAGGGGAGGAAAAATAGAAGAAAAGGTCTATGGCGGCGGATATTATTATAGTTCCGTCAATGGAACCACAACGGTAGCAATCAGTGGAGGAGAAATAGGATGGCATGTCTATGGCGGTGGAAATAATTATAGTTCCGTCGATGGAACTACAACGGTAGCAATCAGTGGAGGAAAAATAAAAAATTATGTCTATGGCGGTGGAAATAATTGGAGTCCCGTCAGTGGAGACACAACGGTAACAATCAGTGGAGGAGTAATAGAAAACAATGTCTTTGGCGGCGGACATGTTAATAGTTCCGTTAATAGAACCACAACGGTAACAATCAGTGGAGGAGAAATAGGATGGCATGTCTATGGCGGTGGAGAAGAGTATTGTTCCGTCAGTGGAAACACAACAGTAATAATCAGTGGAGGAGAAATAGGACGAAGTGTCTATGGCGGCGGATATCAAGATAGCAGTACTAACGTTGAGCCAGCACTAGTAAGAATAGGGGTAGATGCTATTGTTAAGGGTTCTGTTAATGCAAGTGGAGTTAACAGTCCTACTAATTCATCCTCACAGATAGAATACGAGGTTGCCTTTTATGATGGTACGACCAAGCTTACGGATCCCTATTCTGTTCTTAAGCCTCAATGGGTAACGAAAGGTGATAAGGCGGAACAGCCAGATTCAGATCCTTTTCATATGGGAAAAATAATTATAAATTGTAAAGATAGTAATGGCAACACATTTGATTTTACTACATCCATAACAGCATCCCAAAAGCTATTCATAGACTGGGGATATACCGTATCCTATAATGGTAATGGATATGACGGTGGAACACTTCCTGTAGATTCTACAGTCTATTCAACGGGAGATATTGTAACGGTTTCGGGCAATACTGGTCTCACAAGAATCGGCTACACCTTCAGCGGATGGTCCTTGAGTCAGGATAAAACACCGATCACTTCTTATACCGTAGGAATAGAACCCGTGACGTTCTATGCGATATGGATACCAATTATCTATACCGTATCCTATAATGGTAATGGATATGACGGTGGAACACTTCCTGTAGATAATACCTTTTATATAATGGGTGATAATGTGACGGTTTCTGATAACACAGGCAATCTCACAAAATACGGCTACACCTTCGGTGGATGGTCCATAAGCCAGAACGGAACACCAATCATCGAGTACACTGTAGGATTAGAATCCATGACGTTTTATGCCGTATGGAAACCAATTATCTATACCGTTTCCTATAATGGCAACGGAAATGACGGTGGAACACTTCCTGTAGATAATCATATCTATTCAGTGAGTGATAATGTGACGGTTTCTGATAACACAGGCAATCTCACAAAATACGGCTACACCTTCGGTGGATGGTCCATAAGCCAGAACGGAACACCAATCACCGAGTACACTGTAGGAGTAGAACCTATAACGTTTTATGCCGTATGGGTTCCAAAGCCAACGAATCTTTTGAATGTAATAAATGGAACTGGAGGTGGAAATTACTGGGAGGGACAGATTGTAACGGTGACTGCAGATAGCCGCGCAGGTCATACCTTCACCAATTGGACGAGCGATGACGATGTTACCTTTGCAGACAGCAAAGCATACAAGACTACCTTTATCATGCCAAACAAGCCAGTAACTGTATCGGCAAATTATAGCACAGATGATCATTATCTCATTGATAAGGATACCGCAACAGCAGAATTTGGTGACGCAGACAAAAAAGGCTATGCAACCATAACCCTTAAGAAAACAAGCTACGTCTATACCGGCTCTGAAATCCGTCCTGTTCCCGTGGTACGTTTCACCTACACCGAGTATGATGATACCGGAAAACAAACGGGCAAAGCAAAAACAAAGAAGCTTGTAGAAAATGTGGACTATACACTGTCTTATGAAAACAATTCAAATGTGGGGACGGTTCTCAATTATGGAAAAATCTTAATAACTGGAATCGGTGATTATAAAAATACGATGACACAGAAGTTTACAATCACTTCTAAGTCGATAAAGAGTGCAGTCATTGAACCAATCGAAAATGTACAAGCTACGGGAGCTGACTTTACCGCACAGATGAGTGAACGAATTGTCGTAAAGGATGGCGTAAATACGGTTAGTAAAAATGATTATGAAGTCCTTTATCAAATCAACAATCAGGAACAGACAACGTTACCTGTAAGCGTGGATGCTAAAACGGTAGTGAAGGTTTCCGTAACTGGAAAGAATAATTATACGGGTACTATAAAAAAGACACAAACCTTTACCATCCTTCCAAAAGATAGTGATGCAACCTCTGTGGCAGATTTCGAGCTTACAGTAAAAGTACCTAAGAAGGGATATACCTATTCTGGGAAAGCAATGAAGCCCAAGATCACAGTGACGGGTTCAAATGGAAAGAAAGTAAAACTCAATAAAGACTATAAAATCAGCTATCAGAATAATGTGAATGCGGGAACTGGTACGATTGTTGTTTCTGGTAAAAACAATTTTTATGGAAGCAAAAGTGAAAACTTTACTATTAAGCAAAACGATATTTCCAAAGTAAAGGTTAAGGCCTTATCAAAAATCGCACACCGGGAAACCATTGAGGATTTAGAGCTAACGATTAAAGATGGAAAAAGATACCTCAAAAAAGGTGTGGACTATACTGTAGACTTTAGCAGCTCCAAGGATTTGAGCTTAGGAGTGTTAAAAGTAAAGAAGGTCACGTTATCCGTAAATGCGCTAGAAAACAGCAACTATAAAGGCAAAAAAGAAGTGACCTGCTATATCATACCAAGGAGTTTAAAGAATAAGATTACGACAAAAATTGAATGTCCGAATGTATCCTATTCAGACAGTATCAAAACAGATGGGGCAAAGCCCGAACTAATCATTCATTATAATGGAGACAAACTGGAGATTGATAAGGACTATAAGGTAACCTACTCCAACAATAAAAAAGTGGGAACTGGAAAAGCTGTCATACAGGGAATTGGTAATTATACAGGGAAGAGAACGGTAAAATTTAAGATTATAGAGGATAATAGAGAGTAAGGATAAAAAAACAGTGATAGTAATTGAAAGGATAGTTATGTTATGGAAATGAAAAGAAGAATAGCAATTGTAATGGTCTTTCTGATGATTGTATCAATCATAGACTTTAGTGGGTTTCTTCCAGTCAGTGCAAGTACGCTGAATGAGGGAACCGTGATCATGGAGGAAACAGATGTAACACCGTCAGAGGATAGTATCCAGATGGATACAGTAAGCACACCTGAAATAAAGGAGCAAAAGGAAGACAGCGTTTCTTCGCAGGAACTGGAAGATTCCACAGCGAAGGAATCTGAGGATTTAGAGGAGCAGACAACCGCTGGAGAATCAGAAGGGATTACTTATAGCCTTGTAGATGGTATTGATGGTATTTATGCAAATGGAAATGCGATAACTATCAAGAAAGCTTCCGTTTCTACATCTCTTATTTATTTAGACAGTGAACCGAATACTCCGGTAGAGATTGAGGGTTTAGTTGGAAATATATCAGATGGGTATAATTTAGAAAAATGTTCCATTTTTGGTGGAAGTGAAACAGCTTCTGTTAGTTCCACAAGTGTAACAATGCTTGGAGTATCTGTAAATATGATCTTTGGCGGAGGATATAGTGGAAGTGTTGAAGGAGATACAAACGTTACAATATCGGGCAATGAGATGGTTTCCGCTGTAGTTTATGGTGGCAGTGCTCTGGGTGATGTTGACGGAAATACAAATGTAACAATTAATGGTGGGAAAATTGAAAGTAATGTCTATGGTGGTGCATACACTGGAATTGTCAAGGGGAATACAAGTGTAACAATTAATGGTGGGAAAATTGAAAGTAATGTCTATGGTGGTGGATGTTCTGACGTCCAAGGGAGTACAAATGTAACAATTAATGGTGGGGAAATTGTATCTGTCTATGGTGGTGGAAGTTATTCTACTGTCAAAGGAACTGCTTTGGTAAAAAAAGGAGTGGATGCTACTGTATTCTTAATTACTGCAGGAAGTGATAAAAGTAGTGCGGTAGGTGAGGGCTCACATGTAGAATATGAAGTTGCCTTTTATGATGGCACGACTAAACTTACGAATCTCAATTCTGTTCTTAAGCCTCAATGGGTAACGGAAGGTGATAAGGCGGTACAGCCAGATTCAGATCCTTTTCATATCGGAAAAATAATTAGAGAATGCAAGGATAAAGATGGCATTGTATTTGATTTTAATTCATCCATAACAGAAGCTGAAAAGGTATTTATAGACTGGGGCTATACCGTATCCTATAACGGTAACGGATATGACGGTGGAACACTTCCTGTAGATAATCATATCTATTCAATTAGTGATAATGTGACGGTTTCTGGAAACACAGGAAATCTCGCAAGAAACGGTTACACCTTCGGCGGATGGTCCATAAGCCAGAATGGAACACCAATCACCCAGTACACTGTAGGACTAGAACCCATGACGTTCTATGCGGTATGGACACCAACGGTAACCGTAATAAATGGAACTGGAAGCGGTAGCTATACAGAGGGAGAAACGGTTACAATTACAGCAGAGAAACGCATTGGAAATACTTTCGAATGGACGAGCAACGATGATGTCACCTTTGCAGACAGCAAAGCATACACAACTACCTTTCTCATGCCAAACAAGCCTGTGACTGTATCGGCAAATTATAGCACAAACGATCATTATCTCATTGATAAGGATACCGCAACAGCAGAATTTGGTGACGCAGACAAAAAAGGCTATGCCACCATAACCCTTAAGAAAACAAACTACGTCTATACTGGCTCTGAAATCCGTCCTGTTCCCGTGGTACGTTTCACCTACACCGAATACGACGACACAGGAAAACAAACAGGCAAAGCAAAAACAAAGAAGCTTGTAGAAAATGTGGACTATACCTTGTCCTATGCCAATAATTCTAATGTGGGGACGGTTCTAAGTTTAGGAAAAATTTTAATAACTGGTATCGGAGACTATAAAGATACCATGACAAAGGAGTTTACAATCACTTCGAAGTCCATAAAGAGTGCGGTTATGGAGCCTATCGAGGATGTACAAGCAACGGGAGCTGACTTTACCGCACAGGTTAGTGAACGAATAATCGTTAAGGATGGCGTAAATACCATTAGTAAAAATGACTATGATATTCATTATGAGATTAACAATCAAGAACCACCAGCATTACCTGGAATAGTGGATGCTAAAACGGTAGTGAAGGTTTCCGTAACTGGAAAGAATAATTATAAGGATACTATAAAAAAGACACAAACCTTTACCATACTTCCACAAAATAGCACTGCAACCTCTGTGGCAGATTTCGAGCTTACAGTAAAAGTACCTAAGAAGGGATATACCTATTCTGGGAAAGCAATGAAGCCAAAGATTACCGTGACGAGTACAAAAGGAACAAAAGTTAAGCTTAATAAAGACTATAAAATCAGCTATCAGAATAATGTCAATGCAGGAACTGGTACGATTGTTGTTTCTGGTAAAAACAATTTTTATGGAAGCAAAAGTGAAACCTTTACTATTAAGCAAAAAGATATTTCAAAAGTAAAGGTTAAGGCCTTATCAAAAATCGCACACCGGGAAACCATTGAGGATTTAGAGCTAACGATTAAAGATGGAAAAAGATATCTTAAAAAAGGTGTGGACTATACCGTAGATTTTAGCAGTTCCAAGGATTTAAGCTTAGGAGTATTAAAAATTAAGAAGGTCACGTTATCTGTAAATGCACTAGAAAACAGCAACTATACAGGTAAAAAAGAAGTGACCTGCTATATCATACCAAGAAGTTTGAAGAATAAGATTACGACAAAAATTGAATGTCCGAATGTATCCTATTCAGACAGTATCAAAACAGATGGGGCAAAGCCCGAACTAATCATTCATTATAATGGAGACAAACTGGAGATTGATAAGGACTATAAGGTAACCTACTCCAACAATAAAAAAGTGGGAACTGGAAAAGCTGTAATACAGGGAATTGGTAATTATACAGGGAAGCGGACTGTCAAGTTTAAGATTACAGAATAGTATGTCAGAAAAAAGAATACCAATTGATAACGGGATGGAGCCATAGCGATATGGCTCTATTTGGTATTCATTACGTAGAATGCTATGCTTGCATATTTACTGGTTGGAAAGTTTAGTTAATTATATATGGAAGATAGTAATAAATATTTAAATAAACACCTAAGCATCTTAGGGGGATATAAAATCAAGTAGAAAATGAATATATTTTATTACAAATACAAATAATATATTTTAGGATTGAATTTGAGGTTAAAATGATTTAAAATAACCTTATTTATAGGAAATAATCAAGTTTTATGCCTCAGTTGCATATTTTAAAATGGGGTGTTATAATGAAAATAGATAAAAAAGAAAATAAAGTCAAGAAGGAGGATGATGATATGAATGCTACAGCAGTTAAGATTGATAATAATTTTTTCAATGAATTTTTAAAGATTAATAAGTCTAAAATTGATACCATCACTCCTAAAAATCCAACAATATCAAAAGATGATGAATGGAATAAAGAAACTTGTTGGGATACAGACTATGAGGAGTTAAAAACAAATGACTTCTATTATAAAATGGAGTGAATCAGGATTAAAGCATCCATCAGTTGCACGTATTTCAAAGACAATTAGTCTATCAAAAGAGAAATTCAGGAGAAAAATAGGTGTTTTACATTTAGATGATAGATATCCTATAATGGAAAAATACATACAATATATTCAACAGTAAGAAGGCCTTTAACATATTAGTTAGAGGTCTTATTTTTATTGATAGTAAAAAAATCAGCATATCAAATGTGGGGACAACTAAAGAAAGTAAATCAGTTAAATAGAAGATTAGCAGAACTTGGGAGGGTGGATGATATTATAAAGGCATCAACCGATGAAGAATATCAGCAAAAGCTCTTTGAGGAATTCGGAATATAAAACACAATAGTAGAGAAAGCAGAAGGAAATCATTCTTCTGCTTTTTTGCGGTTCGCCCAGTTCAGGATTTCACAGATTAGGAGAATCGGAATCGTAGTTGATGAACATCATATTTAGTGATATAATATTTTGATATATGGCATTTTGAACAGAAATGTACCATGAAAAATTAAAAGAGTGGTTAGTAAACCATGAAATAAAGGATAGAAAAGGAGTGTAGTTATGTCAGGACATTCAAAATTCGCTAACATAAAGCACAGAAAAGAAAAAAATGATTCAGCAAAGGGTAAGATTTTTACGATTATTGGAAGAGAAATAGCAGTTGCTGTAAAAGAGGGTGGAGCGGATCCAGCGAATAATTCCAGATTACGAGATGTAATTGCGAAGGCAAAAGCAAATAATATGCCAAATGATACGATTGACCGTGGGATTAAGAAGGCGGCAGGGGATGCCAATAGTGTAAATTATGAATATGTTACGTATGAAGGGTATGGACCAAGCGGAATTGCAATTATCGTAGAAGCGTTAACAGATAATAAAAATCGTACCGCAGCAAATGTCAGAAGTGCCTTTACAAAAGGAAACGGTAGCATGGGTACCCAGGGCTGCGTTTCTTATATGTTTGATAAAAAAGGTCAGATCATTGTTGCCAAGGAAGAATATGAAGGCGATGCAGATGAGCTGATGATGATGGCACTTGATTCCGGAGCAGAAGATTTTACAGAAGAAGAAGATAGCTTTGAAATCGTAACGAATCCAGATGATTTTGCAACGGTTCGTGAATCCTTAGAGGCAGGGAAAATCCCTATGGCATCCGCAGATGTAACCATGATTCCACAGAATTATGTAGAATTAACAGACGAGGAAGCAATTAAATTCTTGGAAAAAACACTTGATTTATTAGATGGGGATGATGATGTTCAGGCTGTTTACCATAACTGGGATGAATAAAACAACGTAGAGAGGATACTGTATGATACAAGTTACTTGCCCTTATTGTAAGGAATTAACCAGCTTTGTCGAAGATGCCGAAAAGACATTCTGTATGCATTGTGGAAAAGAAATCCTAAAAAAGGATGTTATCGATGTACCTAAAGAGCATCAAAAATCCATAGAAGCTTTTGATTATTTGTTTGACAATTTTCAGAAACTATTATTTACGATTGATCCATCCAAAGGGATTAAAGCGTTTAATAAGAAAAAATATGAGCCATTTTTTATCGAGTATACTACCGCACATAAGGAAATTTACAGCAACTTACAGGTACTCTTTACAAATAGTGAACACTTAGAAGAGGATCTTGGTAAAATTGCAGGTGATTTTGTTATCAAAGCTAAAAAGCGAATCGATGAGGTTTCTAAATTTAGCCGGGATAGAGAATTAACAGATTTGAATTGTATCATGGCATTCTATGTGTTTCCAGGTTTGTTAACAATAAACGATGAATCTAGCAGATTACTTGCAGAAATGATTGCGAAAGTATGGAAAGAAGCATTTCCAAAGATTAATCTTGGAATTGCTGATTTTGATGATATTAATTCAGGATTCCGCAGAAAAATATTTGGAATTCCCATAGGGTAAATGACAATCGTGTCAGAAAGAAGGAAAATAATGAGTAACTATCAGATAGAGACAAAATGCATTCAGTCAGGATGGCAGCCGGAAAATGGTCAGCCAAGAGTCCTTCCAATTATTCAGAGTACTACATATAAATACGAAACTTCTGATCAAATGGGAAAATTGTTTGATTTGGAAGAAGAAGGCTATTTTTATACCCGTTTGCAAAACCCTACGAATGATTTAGTAGCTAAGAAAATCTGCGATTTAGAGGGTGGAGTAGCAGCTATGCTGACTTCTTCCGGTCAGGCAGCTAATTATTATGCTGTATTTAATATCTGTGAGGCAGGAGATCATGTCGTATGCTCTTCTTCTGTATATGGTGGTACGTTTAATCTCTTAACTGTAACGATGAAAAAAATGGGGATTGAAACAACGATTGTTGATCCGGACAGTTCGATAGAAGAATTAAATAAAGCATTTAAAGAAAATACGAAATGTATGGTTGCGGAGACAATAGCAAATCCTGCACTTGTTGTATTAGATATAGAAAAGTTTGCTAATTGTGCGCATAGCCATGGGGTACCACTTATCGTGGATAATACCTTTGCAACGCCAATCAATTGCAGACCTTTTGAGTGGGGCGCCGACATTGTGACACATTCTACAACCAAATATATGGATGGACATGCAACTTCTGTTGGAGGATGTATTGTTGATAGCGGAAATTTTGACTGGAATCAGTATGGAAGTAAATTTAAAGGATTAACAGAACCAGATGATTCTTATCATGGAGTGACTTATACGGAGCGTTTTGGTAAAGGTGCTTATATTACAAAAGCCACCGTCCAGTTAATGAGGGATTTAGGCTCTATTCCTTCCCCTATGAATTCATTTTTATTAAATATCGGTCTCGAAACGTTGCATCTGAGAGTACCAAGACATTGTGAGAATGCACTGGCTGTTGCAACCTATTTACAGAATCATGAAAAGATTGCATGGGTAAAATACCCTGGCTTAAAGGGTGATCCATACTATGAGACAGCAAAAAAATATATGCCGAATGGTACATGCGGCGTAATTTCATTTGGTCTAAAGGGTGGAAGAAATGTTTCGGTTGCATTTATGGATCAATTAAAATTGACAGCAATTGTTACACATGTTGCAGACTCTAGAACGAGCATTTTACATCCAGCTAGTCATACTCATAGACAGATGACCGATGAGCAATTGATAGAAGCGGGAGTTGCACCTGACTTAATTCGTTATTCTGTTGGTACAGAAAATGTGAAGGATATTATAGCTGATTTGGAGCAGGCTCTAAAGGCAGTCTAAAATAACACGGGGTTAATGAGGATGGAGATTCCTAAGAAGAATTCGTATGTAAATGCAATAGTCATGATCACTGCAATAATCCTACTTGGTAGTGCAGTCTATGTATGCGGAGCAAATATTTATGTACAATATGGTGCAGAAAGCCTGGGGGTAACCGCAGGCGTTTTTGCAGCACTGATTATGACTCTTATGATTCTCTCTCTAGTAGTGAATCTATGGATTCTAAAAAGTAATGATAAAAATAAGAAAACATTTGCTTATTTAGCAGAAGGGTTCGTCATTTTGCTCCTACTGATATTAGGTGTAAAGCTACGCATTTTAACTATGCAGCCTGTTCCTTTTCAGGGTTCTACTGACTACATAAAATCCGTTGGTGTTTTAAAACAACTGAGTGAAAATCCTTCCAATTATGGATTCTTGAAAATTGCTTCTTTAATTCTTGCGTTATTTGGATATAAATATAGCGTTCTAATAAGAGCAAATTTAGTGGTCCAGATGATTGCAAGCTTGTTCGCTTATCAAGTTTCAAGAAATCTTTTTGGTAAGGTTTCAGGAGTGCTGTCTTTTGCAATCTTAATGATAATTCCTTCACAGATTCATTTGTCTTTTTTTCTTTTTTGGGATTTCTATTATCTTTGCATTCTGTTTTTGACTGTTTTAATCTATGCAAAATTATGTGAATTACAAGAGCGAGGTAAGGGGCTTATCATCAAAGGGTTACTTTTTATCTTTGTCAGTATTTTTAGTGCTTACATCGTATTCTTGAAACCATATTCTATTTTTCTTGTTTTAGGATTCCTGATTTATCCGTTTATTGCTCAAAAGAGGGAAAAAAGTCAGTGGATTTCAAATCTTTTAAAATCCTGTACTTATATCATTGTGACAATGGGTGTTTTTGGTCTTTTGCTGTATGGAAAATCAAAGGATTTAGGAGTTTCATATCAAGAACTATGTAATACATACGAAGAAGATTTTTTGTTGAATGATTATTTTGTAGAAGCCAACGTGACGCCAGCTACACTTTTACAGGAATCACTTCGTAGATTTGAAAGCGTTTTTGCAACGGATTCTTATATGGATTCGTATTATAAATCGTTTCGTCCTTTGGATAACCAGATGATTTACCTGAATATTTGTTTTATGGCGTTGATCAGTCTGATTTTCCTACTGTTCGAAAGAAAAAGAGAAATATTTCCTCTCATTCTTTATTTTGTGGGTGTATCAATTGCCCTTATAATTAAGAATGGGACGGATATGGAACATGTTGTGTTACTACCTATTATGGCAGTCCTTTGTGGAAATATATTGAAACAAATGGTTCAGCGATTCCCTAAAAACAAAAAAGAAGAAACGAATTTTGAAGGTATTGGTACGGAAGTAATAGAAAAAAAGGATAACGATGATGACAAAATCATGAATCCTGAAATTGCAGAGTATTTAGAAAGTATGAAGTCTGATTTCGAGCAAAAAGAATCCTTGGATATGATAGAATTGAAGGAATCATCAAAATCAAAAGAATTAAACCTGAATCAGAAGAAAGAAATTCATTATATTGAAAATCCTTTGCCAGTTCCTAAAAGACATACAAAAAAAGAATTAGAATATGATATTGAAGTTTCTGAAGAAGATGATTATGATGTTCATTTTGATGTATAGTATTTTCAGATTATCAAATACTACTATTTGAATAACAAAAAGAACCACTCTTGTGGTTAAAGAACCACGATCGTGGTTCTTTTTAGTTAAGTAGAATGGAGGTATTTATGTCTGATCAATCTGATGTTACAGAAAAAAAACGATATGAGGATGAAAAACTAAAAGAATCAGGACAAATGGAATTAAATAAGGATGGTAAGAATATTCATTTATTATCCATTATAGGTGAGATAGAAGGACACGATGTGTTGCCAAATACAACAAAATCAACAAAATATGAGCATATCTTACCGGAATTAGCAGCAATTGAAGAAAAAGATGATGTAAATGGTCTACTGGTGATTTTAAATACCGTAGGTGGGGATGTTGAAGCAGGACTCGCAATTGCGGAGATGATTGCTTCCATTAGTAAGCCGACGGTTTCCTTGGTTTTAGGAGGAAGTCATTCCATAGGTGTTCCGATTGCTGTCAGTACCGATTACTCCTTTGTTGTACCTACGGGTACTATGGTGATTCATCCGGTACGAATGAATGGAACTATCATAGGAGTACCACAATCCTTTGAATATTTCAAACAAATACAAGACAGGATTGTTGGATTTATTGTTCATCATTGTAATGTTTCAAAAGAACGATTAGAAGAATTAATGATGGAAACAGGATTCTTGACAAAAGATGTTGGGAGTATCCTGGTGGGTCCACAAATCGTAAAAGAAGGAATTATTGATGAGGTTGGTGGAATCCGCCACGCAATAGCCAAACTACATGAGATGATGGAATGATGGCAGATGTGGGGTGACATTGTCACCCCTTTATGTTATAATTATTGTTACTTTTGGTTTGCTTTTTGTATGCTAAAGCATGCGGATGGGAGTGAAATGACATTATTACAATCGATTTTAATGGGCATTTTGCAGGGCCTTACAGAATTTTTACCAGTAAGTAGTTCCGGTCATTTAGCAATCTTTGAAAATATATTTCATGTAAAAACAGAAACCGGAATGATGTTTGATGTATTATTACATATTGGTACTTTGATTTCCATTTTTGTTGCTTTTCATAAAGATATCTGGAAGATGATTGTAGAAGGCTTTGGAATTATTTTTGACTTTTTCAAAAATATTTCTATTTTCTTTGGAAATTTATCTGGTAAAAAGAAAAAACCTTATATTAAAATGGTGGGCTCCGCTTATCGTAAATTTGTAATGCTTATTATCGTATCTACCATTCCTACTGGTATTATTGGAGTCTTAGGGAAAGATTTAGTGGAAACGGTAAGTGCAGGCTTATTAATTCCTGGTATTTGTCTTATTGTTACCGCTGGTTTATTATTGATTGCTGATCACTGTGATAGCGGAAATAAAACCCCAAAGAATACCAAATATATTGATGCATTCAGTGTGGGAATGGCTCAAGGTGTGGCGACACTTCCAGGATTATCGCGTTCTGGCACTACAATTACGGCGTGCTTACTATGTGGATTTGATAAGAAATTTGCTGTAAAGTATTCCTTTATCATGTCAATTCCTGCAATTCTTGGAGCAGCATTAATTGAATTTAAGGATTTTAAAAGTGTACAGCTAGCAGCACCTGAAATCGCAAATTATATGGTAGGAATGTCATTTGCTGCAGTTGTAGGTTATATTTGTATTAAAACCATGTTAGTTGTAGTCAGAGGTAAGAAATTTAAGATTTTTTCTTTATATTGTCTTGCAATGGGACTATTGGCAGTTTGCGGTTATTTTTTTATGTGATAGGGAGAGTAAAATGGCATCAAAAAACAGTGGAAGAAAAACAACAGCTAAGAGATCAACAACAAGGAAATCCACTTCTTCAAGGAACAAAAAACAGGCAAATAAAATTGATAAAAATAACAATGGCTTATATGATGAAGTGATTTTGTTACTTTTAATGGCTTTTTCGATTTTGTTATTACTTAGCAATTTTCATTTAGTTGGGGCTTTTGGAGAAGTAGTGAGTGGTATCTTATTTGGAGTATTTGGATTTATGGGATTCTTTGCTCCTGTTTTACTATTTTTAGGGGCATGCTTTGTGATTGCGAATCGAGGAAATGATATCGCTAGAATTAAGATCATTTCCATTATTGTTTTATTTATTTTACTATGTATATTCTCACAAATGGTTTGTTTGAAAAACTATACGGCAAGTAATTTAAATTATTATCAGTATTCTTATGAATTTCACAAGGGTGGAGGATTCCTTGGCGGAACTCTAGCAGGTCTTTTGTACAATGCATTAGGTAGTATAGGGACGTATTTATTACTAATTGTACTAGGTATTATATGTGTTGTGTTCATCACAGAAAAATCGTTTCTGGGTGGTGTCAAAAAGGGAAGTGAAAAAGTATATCGTTCCGCAAAAGAGGATTCTGACAGACGCAGAGAATTACGAGCAGAACGTATGAGAGAACAAGAAATTCAGCGTGCGCAGGAAGAACGGGAGCGTGAGCAGGAGTTAAGGATGAATAAGAAGGTTTCTGGTGTTGTAATGAATACAGAAATCATAAAGCCAGACTTAAAAGAATCGGATGATATTCACGAAATTACAATGGAACAGCTAAATGATCATGAATTTGATGTAGAAAGTATCCAGATTAAAATGGCAGATACCTTTGCAGAGGAAGCTAAAATTGAGCTGGCTTATGATTTACCAAGGCCAGAAGAAATAGAATCAGATATGGAAAATGTAGAGATTATCGAAAAGCCAAAAGCGATTACGTCTAGAACAAAGAAGGTTCCTGAAAAGGAAAATGAAATATCCAATGATTTTGTAAATGATATGGCTCAGGTCACGGCTGTTTCAGATAAAAAACCATATCAATTTCCACCTTTGAATCTATTAGCTAGAGGCAAGGGAAATGCAAGTGCTGATTCAAAGAAGGAATTAACAGAAACGGCAATGAAGCTTCAACAAACATTGGCTAATTTCGGAGTCAAGGTAACCATTACGGAAATCAGCCAGGGGCCAACCGTTACAAGATATGAGATGCAGCCAGAACAAGGCGTGAAAGTAAGCAAGATTGTAAATCTTTCTGATGACATCAAATTAAATCTGGCAGCCACAGATATTCGTATTGAGGCACCAATTCCTGGAAAGGCTGCGATTGGTATTGAAGTTCCAAACAAGGATAACAGTACCGTAATGTTCCGTGATCTTTTAGAAAATAACAAATTTGAGAAATTCCCTTCTAATATTGCATTTGCAGTAGGAAAAGATATTAGTGGGGATGTAATTGTTACCGATATCGCTAAAATGCCTCATCTGCTAATTGCTGGTGCAACAGGATCTGGTAAGTCCGTATGTATTAATACCTTGATTATGAGTATTCTATATAAGGCGCATCCTGATGATGTTAAGATGATTATGGTAGATCCAAAGGTCGTTGAATTAAGTGTTTATAATGGAATTCCTCACTTAATGATTCCAGTAGTAACAGATCCGAAGAAGGCTGCTGCGGCACTTCATTGGGGAGTTGCTGAGATGACGGATCGTTATCAGAAATTTGCAGATTTTAATGTCAGGGATTTAAAAGGTTATAATAAAAAAGTGTCGGAAATGAAGGCGGTAGAGGGTGAGGAACCTTTAAAAAAATTACCTCAGATTATTATCATCGTGGACGAGCTTGCAGATTTAATGATGGTTTCACCTGGTGAAGTAGAAGAAAGCATTTGTCGTCTGGCACAGCTTGCGAGAGCGGCAGGCATTCATTTAATTATTGCAACCCAGAGACCCTCCGTGGATGTTATTACAGGCTTAATTAAAGCAAACATGCCTAGCAGGATTGCTTTTAGTGTAAGTAGTGGTGTAGATAGTAGAACCATTCTTGATATGAATGGAGCTGAGAAGCTGTTAGGAAAAGGAGATATGCTCTTTTATCCACAAGGATATACGAAACCTGCCAGAGTACAGGGTGCTTTTGTTTCCGATAAGGAAGTGCAGGATATTGTAGATTTTCTAAAAGAACAGAGCACCGGTCCATTATATAGTGCGAAGGTAGAGGCTGAAATTGCAAATGTTAAAAATGCTTCAGGCAGTGATTCGGGTATTGATAGTGCAAATGAGAAGGATACTTATTTTGTCGATGCAGCGAAGTTTATTATCGAAAAAGATAAGGCTTCCATTGGCATGTTACAAAGGGTCTTTAAAATTGGATTTAACCGGGCTGCAAGAATTATGGATCAATTAGCCGATGCAGGAGTCGTAGGAGAGGAAGAAGGTACGAAACCGCGTAAAATATTGATGAGTGAAGAACAGTTTGAGCAATACATAGAAGAATATTTATAACGCAGGAGGATGATATATGAAAACGGATATTCAAATTGCGCAGGAAGCAGTAATGGCGCCAATTAAAGAAGTAGCAGGAAAATTTAACATTACTGAGGATGAATTAGAACTGTATGGTAAATACAAGGCTAAAATATCGGATGAATACTTAAAGAAAATTGAAAATAACAGGAATGGAAAACTGATTCTTGTTACAGCGATTAATCCGACTCCGGCGGGTGAGGGAAAAACGACAATCAGTGTTGGATTAGGTCAGGCGTTTGGTAAATTGGACAAAAAAGCGATCATTGCATTAAGAGAGCCATCACTAGGGCCTTGCTTTGGAATAAAAGGAGGAGCAGCAGGAGGTGGATACGCACAGGTAGTCCCAATGGAGGATTTAAATCTTCATTTCACAGGAGATTTTCATGCGATTACAAGTGCAAACAATCTTTGTGCCGCTTTACTTGATAACCATATCCAGCAGGGAAACGAATGCAGAATAGATACAAGACAAATTGTATTTAAAAGATGTCTTGATGTGAATGACCGCGTTCTTAGAAATATTATTGTAGGAATGGGCAAAAAAACAGATGGCTTTGTCAGAGAGGACCATTTTGTTATTACCGTAGCATCTGAAATTATGGCCATTCTTTGTCTTGCAGATGATATGGCAGATTTAAAAGAACGATTAGGGAAAATGGTAGTTGCCTATAACTATGATGGGGAACCAGTTACAGCAAAAGATATTAAGGCGGTAGGCTCTATGGCAGCGTTATTAAAGGATGCCATGAAACCAAATTTGATTCAGACATTGGAACATACTCCGGCATTGATTCATGGCGGTCCATTTGCCAATATTGCTCATGGCTGTAATTCTGTTCGGGCAACAAAGAGTGCATTAAAAATGGCGGATTATGTAATTACCGAGGCTGGATTTGGTGCGGATCTTGGAGCAGAGAAATTTTTTGATATTAAATGTCGTCAGGCCAGGTTGTGTCCAGATGCTGTTGTTCTTGTCGCAACGGTCCGTGCTTTGAAGTATAACGGTGGCGTAAAAAAAGAAGATTTAAATGTTGAAAACCTGGAAGCATTACAAAGAGGAATTGTAAATCTTGAAAAGCATATTGAGAATTTACAAAAATATGGAGTACCTGTTATCGTAACATTAAATTCTTTTATTACAGATACACAGGCAGAAACAGATTATATTCGTCAATTTTGTGAAGAACGTAATTGTGAATTTGCTTTAGCACAAGTATGGGAAAAAGGTGGAGAAGGTGGAATCGCCTTAGCAGAAAAGGTTCTTTATACTTTGGAAAATAAGAAGTCTGATTTCCACGTATTGTATCCAGATCAGATCAGTATTCAAGAAAAGATAGAAACGATTGCTAAGGAAATATACGGCGCTAAGGAAGTTGTATATTCTGGCGATATGAAAAAAAATCTCGAACGATTAGAGGAATTAGGATTCAAAGATCTTCCAGTCTGCATGGCAAAAACACAATATTCATTATCTGATAATGCAAATCTTCTAGGCAGACCAGAAGGATTTACAATGACTGTCAGAGATGCTTATGTTTCAGCTGGGGCAGGTTTTATTGTTGTTTTAACAGGAAATATTATGACGATGCCAGGACTTTCAAAAAATCCAGCTGCTTATGGGATTGATGTAAATGAAGAAGGAAAAATTACAGGTTTATTTTGATTAGAGTTGATTAGAATGCATGCTAAAGCATGCAGATGGGTGTAAAAATGGTTTGTACGAAATGTGGTGCAAAATTAAAAGAAGGATATGTTTATTGCCATGAGTGTGGAACTTCCATTCAAATTGTTCCAAACTTTGATCCATTAATTGAAGATCGTATGGATAAAACACTATCTGAAATAAAAGAGGAAGTATTGCTTCCTGTTGAAAACGTACCAATCAGAGAACCTAAGAAACTTTTAAAGAATATTGTTATTGGAGGAAGCTTAGGGGTACTGATTTTGGCAGGTCTTATTCTTATCGCTTTTTTTATCTTTAAACAGAATGGCTTCGAAGCACATATGAGTAAGGGAGAAAGTTATTTTGAAGATGGTAAATTTGCGTTAGCGATATCTCAATATCAACAGGCACTTGAAAAAGATGAGTCTTCTATTGATGCTAGAATGCGATTAGCCGAGGGCTATCGAATGATGGGTAAGGATCAAAAAGCACTTAATACTTTAATGCAGGTCATTGAGCTGGATGCTTCGAATGAGGAAGCCTATCAATTAATGATAGCAATCTATGAACAAACGGAAGATTACATAGCCATTAATAAACTCTTAGGAGATTGTAAGGTGGAAAGTATTTATCAGAAATTTAAAGAATATTTAGCACTTCCACCTGAATTTAGTGCAAAAGAAGGCACTTATCAGGAGTGTATTGTTATCAAATTAATGACGGATAATCAGGGTTCCATTTATTACACAACCGATGGAACAGAACCTAGTATAGAAAGCTTGCCCTATACTTCCCCGATTACCTTAGAGCCTGGTAAAAATATTATCCGTGCAATTTTTGTTAATAAAAAAGGTATGATAAGTGAAAGTGCTTCCAGTATATATGAAATCGATGTTACAAATCCCACAAAACCGCTGGTAACACCGCAGAGTGGAGATTATAATAGACCAGAATTTATTGTTGCAACGTGTGATACAGTGGATTCTAATATTTATTATACAACTGATGGCAGTGAACCAGATGAAACCTCTTTTTTATACCAAGGGCAATTACCGATGCCAATCGGGAACAGCACGTTTCGTTTTATTGCTTTTTCAAAAGATCATTTACCAAGTGAAGAAGTAAAAGTATCGTATCAATTAAATTTGATTGGCAAATGTACGAAAGAAGAGGCTGAAAATTTTGTAGTTGCATCACTAATAGCAACGGGGGAATTACTTGATTTTGATGGAAGTGTCAGTGACTTAGAAGGAAAATACCATTATAAGTGTACAACGGCTGCAAAAACAGGGATACAAACGTGTTATCTGATTGATGAATATTATGTGGATACGGATGGAATTGAGAATAAAACAGGTAAAATCTATGCTGTAGATGCTGACAAACTTACGTTATACCGAGCACAAAGAAAGACGGACGGTACGTATGATTTTCAGTTGTTTTATTGAAGGGATGAGCTATTATGGAAAAAGACAAAGTTGCTTCTGGTTTTCCGACAATGGATCTGATTCTTGATCATATCAGGCTTGGAGATAACGTGGTTATGCAGGTTTTTCAACTGAATGATTTTAAAAAATTGGCAGAAACATTTGTAAATCGTTCTATTTCGGATCAGAGAAATGTAATTTACATTCGTTTTGCTAAACATGAAGCGCTCTTAGCTCCCAGAGAAGGATTAAAGATTTATGAGTTGAATCCAGCTCGTGAATTTGAAGCATTTACCATCAGTGTCCATGAAATTATTGCTCGTGAAGGTTTAAAGGCTTTTTATGTATTTGATTGTCTTTCTGATCTGCAGGTAGCTTGGTCTACAGACCTTATGATGGGTAATTTTTTCTGTGTAACCTGCCCTTATCTTTTTGAACTTGATACGGTTGCTTTTTTTCCTGTATTGCGAGGACACCATGATTATGCAACCATAGCCAGAATTCAAGATACCACTCAGCTATTTCTAGACATTTATTCCAATGATCAGTATTTTTATCTTCATCCAATTAAAGTTTGGGGAAGGTATTCAGAGGAAATGTTTCTTCCACATAGACTTAATTCCGACAATGAGTTTGAGCCTTTGACAAATAGCGTAGATTTTTCGGATTATTACGCACTCATTCATACCGAACACTCTAGCACAGCAGAACAGAGTATGGACAGCTATGAACGGTTTTTCTTAAATGCCAAATCTTCTTATTATGATGGAACATTAAATGAATGGACATTAAATAAAATCTGTCGCAGCATGTTGACGCATGATTATAAGATGACTTCGTTAATGAAAGAGGAATTTTCACCAGAAGACTTTTTCTTTATCAAAGATCGATTAATCGGCACTGGAACGATTGGTGGAAAAGCATGCGGAATGCTACTTGCCAGAAAAATTCTTGAAAAATATCTGCCTCAATATGCTTCCTACATGGAACCTCATGACTCTTTTTATATTGGCACGGATGTTTTTTATTCGTATATTGTTGAAAATAAATTATGGAAACTTAGGATTCTTCAACATCAGGATAAGTATTATTTTTCAAAGGGCGAAGAACTTGGAAAGATGATTTTGAAGGGCCATTTTTCAGAAGATATCAGAGCACAATTTCGAAGAATGTTAGAGCATTTTGGACAAATTCCCATTATTGTTCGTTCGAGCAGCTTTTTAGAGGATGGCTTTGGAAATGCGTTTGCCGGCAAATATGAATCTGTTTTTTGCGTGAACAGTTGTAATCCGGAAGAACGCTTGAAAAAATTTGAAGATGCTGTAAGACGGGTATATGCAAGCACTATGGATCAATCTGCTTTGGAATATCGAAAAAAGAGGGGCATGGATCAATCAGAAGAGCAAATGGCCATTCTGGTTCAGCGTGTAAGTGGCACAAGATTTGGGGATTACTATTTGCCTTGTCTGGCAGGTGTAGGATTTTCCTACTGTGTCTACCGATGGAGTAATGATCAGGACCCTAATGCAGGACTCTTACGACTTGTGGCTGGTCTTGGTACCAAAGCAGTTGATCGAACAAGCATTGATTATCCTAGGCTTGTTAATCTCGATAAACCAGAAAGCTCTACACTTGTTAGTTCCGCACAGAAACATCGATTCTCTCAAAGACGTTTGGAAATTATCAATACAAAAACGAATCAATTAGATGAAATATCTGATGATATTCTGGTTCCAAAGCTTCCAAACTGGTACAAAAACTTAATCTGTGAGCATGATTACGAAGCAGAGCAATCTTTTGCTGAGAGGGGAAATGATAGACAGGTGCTGTTTATTTCTTGCCATAATGCTGTAAAAAATCAATTACTGATTAAAATGATGAAAGATATTTTGTTTACTTTGCAGGAACATTACCAAACCCCTGTGGATACAGAATATACAATTAATTTTCGCCCAGATGGTGATTTCCGTGTTAATATTCTTCAGTGTCGTCCTCTTCATGTGTGGCCTGCTGTTACAGGACAGAAGATTCCTGAAATACCCAGGGAACAGATGCTATTTCAGATTGAAAAAACGTTCATGGGTAATCACGCATGTATCAATGCAGACGTTGTAGTTTGGATTGATTCTGTGGGTTACCATAATTGTGATTATAAACAGAAAAGCACTTATGCAAGAATGGTAGGCCAGATCAACCAATATTATAAAGACAGTGGAAAAACCTTAATGCTAATAAGTCCTGGGAGAATAGGAACTTCTTCTCCGGAGCTTGGAGTTACTGTAAATTTTTCCGACATTTCTAATTTTAAAATCCTCTGTGAATATGAAGATAATGAAATAGGGTTTGCTCCTGAATTATCTTATGGAAGTCATATGTTTCAGGATATTGTTGAAACCAATATGTTTTATATTGCCATTATGAACTTAAATACAAATAAAAATAATTTTTTTAACAAAGATTTCTTTGAAACAAATTCTGGTGATGACGCTGTTTCCTTTAAAGGTAACGAAAACCAGTTCAAGAAAATCCTTACAAATCAGATGGAATATGCAGAATTTATCAAAGTCTTTGAAATAAAGGAAAGTCATCCTTTTACTCTTTATGCTGATTTTGAAAAACAAAAGGTTATTAGCGGCTTCTTTACAGTTTCATAAGATAAAAAACAGGACAGTTACACAAATTGATGTGTAACTGTCCTGTTGCTTTAGTCTTCAACAAATGTAATTAAGTCTTTTCCAAGATTTTGAATACGTGCCAGAGAATAAACTTCAATTCCTGATTCTAATAATTTTTCACGTCCTGGCTGAAAACTTTTTTCTATTAAAATACCAACACCAGCAACGGTTGCATGTGCTAAACGCAGTAAACGGATTGCTCCAGTCGCTGCCTCGCCATTTGCAAGAAAATCATCAATAATAAGTACGTGATCGGTTTCGTTAATATAGTCCTTTGATAATGTCAATTCATAAGAGGTTCCTTTTGTAAAAGAAGTAACAATTGTATGAAAATAATTACTATTTAATACTTTTGATGGTTGCTTTTTGAATACGACCATGGGAACACCAAGCTCTTTGGCAGTAAAAAGAGCAGGAGCTATTCCAGAACTCTCTATTGTAACGACTTTAGTAATTCCTTTTCCACTAAAGTGTGATGCGAATTCTTTTGCAATCGCATCCATTAAATCAGGGTCAACTTGATGATTAATAAAGCTATCTACTTTTAGAATATCTTCATTAATTGCTTTCCCCTCTGATAAAATCTTATCCTTAAGTAATTGCACGTTAGTCACTCCATTCTGGGTTCTTTTAGAACTCATTCGTTTTTTCTTATTATACACTAACTATTGCCTTTTTTCCACATTTGAATTATTATATTTAAAGTATTACTTACACAAATCACGTGTATTTGTATTGAATTGTAATGTAGTGGTGAAATATTGACTAAGAGGAGAGAAGTTATGTACAAGATTTTAAAAGCAGAGAAATTAGCCGATAAGATTTTTCTTATGGATGTGGAAGCTCCGAGAGTGGCTAAACACTGTGAACCAGGACAGTTTATAATTGTAAAAATGGATAGCAAGGGAGAACGTATTCCACTAACTATTTGTGACTATAATAGAGAAAAAGGAACCGTAACGATTGTATTTCAAATCGTAGGTGCATCGACTGAGAAAATGTCTTATTTACAGGCAGGTGATTTCTTTAGTGACTTCACAGGCCCATTAGGTTGTGCATCGGAATTTATCCACGAGGATATGGCTTCTCTTAAAGATAAAAAGATATTATTTGTAGCTGGTGGTGTTGGTACAGCTCCTGTATATCCACAGGTGAAATGGCTTCACGAAAATGGAATTGCTGCAGATGTTATTGTTGGATCTAAAAACAAAGACTTACTAATTCTTGAAAAAGAAATGGAAGCTGTTGCAGGTAATTTATATGTGACAACAGATGATGGTTCTTATGGTAGAAGTGGAATGGTTACAGAAGTAATCAAGGATCTTGTTAATAACGAAGGCAAGAAATATGATTTCTGCGTAGCAATCGGACCTATGATTATGATGAAATTTGTCTGCTTGCTTACAAAAGAATTAAATCTTCCAACGATTGTTTCTATGAACCCCATTATGGTGGATGGAACAGGTATGTGTGGAGCTTGTCGTCTGACAGTAGATGGTCAGGTTAAATTTGCGTGTGTTGATGGACCAGAGTTTGATGGACATAAGGTTGATTTTGATCAGGCAATGAAACGTCAGCAGTTATATAAAACACAAGAGGGAAGAGCACTTCTTAAAGTTCAGGAAGGCGATACCCATCATGGTGGATGTGGAAACTGCAATGATTAATGGATAAAAGAAAGGATAACAAAATGGACGTTTTAAAGAAAACTCCTGTAAGAGAACAGGATCCCAAAGTAAGAGCAGCAAATTTTGAAGAAGTTTGCCTTGGATATAATGATGAAGAAGCAAAAGAAGAAGCAAGTAGATGTATTGGATGTCAGAATGCAAAATGTATTCCTGGATGTCCAGTTGCAATTAATATACCTGGATTTATTGACTGTATCAAAAAAGGTGACATTGTAGCAGCAAGTAAAGTGATTGGCGAGTCTTCCGCATTGCCAGCAGTATGTGGTCGTGTTTGTCCTCAGGAAAGTCAATGTGAAGGGAAATGTATCCGTGGAATTAAAGGAGAGCCTGTTTCTATTGGTAAACTGGAAAGATATGTAGCGGACTATGCAAGAGAGCATAATGTGAAGCCAGAAGTAAATCCAAATAAAAATGGGAAAAAGGTAGCCGTAATTGGTTCGGGCCCTGCAGGACTTACTTGTGCAGGCGATTTAGCAAAGAAGGGGTATGAAGTAACTATTTTTGAGGCACTTCATGAAGCAGGCGGAGTACTTGTTTATGGAATTCCAGAATTTCGTTTACCAAAGGAAACTGTTGTAAAAACTGAAATTGAAAATGTGAAAGCATTAGGAGTTAAGATTGAAACAAATGTGGTAATTGGTAAATCAACTACCATTGACGGCTTATTATCAGAAGAGGGATTTGATGCAGTATTTATTGGATCAGGTGCAGGACTTCCTAAATTTATGGGAATTCCAGGAGAACAGGCAAATGGTGTTTTCTCAGCAAATGAGTATTTAACAAGAAATAATCTGATGAAAGCATTTGATGAAACCTTTGACACCCCAATTATGAGAGGTAATAAAGTAGCTGTAGTAGGTGGTGGAAATGTTGCTATGGATGCTGCCAGAACAGCATTACGTTTAGGTGCAGAGGTACATATTGTGTACCGTAGAAGTGAAGAAGAGCTTCCAGCCAGAGTAGAAGAAGTTCATCATGCAAAACAAGAGGGCATTATATTTGATTTACTTACAAATCCCGTAGAAATATTAACGGATGAGAACGGTTGGGTAAATGGAATGAAATGTGTCAAGATGGAATTAGGTGAACCAGATGCATCAGGAAGAAGACGTCCTGTTGAGAAAAAAGGATCTGAGTTCGTAATTACTGTTGATACCGTTATTATGTCACTTGGAACATCTCCAAATCCATTGATTTCTTCCACAACAGATGGATTAGAAGTAAATAAATGGCAGTGTATCGTTGCAGATGAAGAATTTGGAAAAACATCAAAAGAAGGCGTTTATGCAGGTGGAGATGCCGTTACAGGTGCAGCTACCGTTATTCTTGCAATGGGAGCTGGAAAAGCTGGTGCCAAAGGAATTGATGAGTTTTTAAGCAAATAGACATAAAATAGGAATTAAATTGGAGGTGTCATTATGACAACACATATCGTTATGTGGAATTTTAAGGATGAATTATCAGAAAAAGAGAGAACGGAAGCTGGACGTCTGATTAAGGAAAAATTAGAAGCAGTTACAAGCCAGGTTCCAGGTGTCATTGATTTGAAAGTCATCATAAATGAATTAGAATCAAGCAACCGCGATTTAATGTTATATGGCACCTTTGAAACCATAGAGGCTTTAAATGGATATCAGATCCATCCAGCTCATATAGAAGCCGCTACTTATGTAAAGAGTAAGACACAAGACAGAGTTTGCTTTGATTACTAAATAAAAAATACAGGGAAAAGTGAGGAAACACAATGGCATGGTGTCCACAATGTAGAAATGAATATCGAGAGGGAATTACGGAGTGCTTTGATTGCCATTTACCCTTAGTTGAAGAGCTTTCAACAGAAGAACCTAAGAAAAATGAATTAGCTGATGAAAAATTCGTTGAATGGGCAAATAATCATACGGATATGTTAGATAAAATAAAAGATCAGGATGAAGACCCAATTGATACCATATCAGAGGCTATAGAGGTTCTAGAAGAAGATCATGTGAAATCGAAGGTTTACCGTTCAAGTGCTCAAAGGGCAGAAGAATGCTTATCCTCTGCATGGACACTTGTTATTGTTGGCGGTGTTGGCCTTGTTGTAATGATTCTCATTATAACAGGAATTTTACCACTCCATCTTGCAAGTAATATCAAGTATTTAAGCTATGGTGTTATGACATTATTATTTGCTGTATTTTTAATATATGGGATCAAATCATTCCAGACAGCTAAAAATTTATCCCTGGAAGCGGATATTGAAGAACAGTTACAATCGGATATCAAAGAATGGTTTCTTGCATCTTTTCAGTCAGAGAACATTGATGAGGATGCTTTTTCTGGTGATGAAGAGGCAATGGATGACATGGATAAATATTATAAGAGGATTGATAATATCAAAGAAAAGATTTGTTCAAAATATTCTGATTTAGAAGATTCTTTTCTTGATAAAATTTCGGATGATTTATTCCACGAGTTTTTTGAATAGGATCGTAAAAAGTATGCGGATTACCTTAATTGTGGTAGGGAAAATTAAAGAAAAATATTTTACAGATGCAATTGCTGAATATTCCAAACGATTAACAAAATATTGCAAATTGGAAATTGTAGAAGTATCAGATGAAAAAACTCCTGATAAAGCATCATCAGCGATTGATGAACAAATTCGTGCAGTAGAAGGTGAACGGATTTTAAAGAAAATTCCAGAGAATAGTTATGTAGTAACATTGGAGATTAATGGTACGAAGTTAAGCTCAGAGGAATTATCAAAAAAGATAGAGAGTATTGGTGTTCAGGGTGATAGTCATATTACATTTATTATTGGTGGCTCTATAGGATTACATTCCGACGTATGTAAAAAGTCGGATTTTAAATTGAGCTTTTCTGATATGACATTTCCACATCAATTAATGCGTGTCATTTTACTAGAACAAATATACAGAAGCTATCGAATTATGAAACATGAACCTTACCATAAATAGTGTGAAAAGTATGCAGATGGGAGTAAAATGGTATGAGAATGTACGATTTGATTTTGAAAAAGAGAAGCGGGAACTCTTTGAATACAGAAGAAATACAGTATATGGTAAACGGCTTTACGAATGGAGAAATTCCTGATTATCAAATGTCGGCGATGATGATGGCAATCTTTTTTAAAGGTATGGATGATCGCGAAACAGTAGATTTAACAATGGCTATGGCAGGAAGTGGCGATATTCTTGATTTATCTGCAATAGAAGGGATAAAAGTAGACAAGCATTCTACCGGTGGAGTCGGTGATAAAACTTCTCTTGTTTTGACTCCAATGGTTGCAGCATGTGGTGTTTCTGTTGCAAAGATGAGCGGAAGAGGTCTTGGACATACTGGAGGAACCATCGATAAGCTGGAATCCTTCAAAGGTTTTTCTACAGAAATTTCTACCAGACAATTTATAGAAAATGTAAATCGAATAAAAATTGCAATTATGGGACAAACAGCCGATCTTGCACCAGCAGATAAGAAGTTATATGCGCTTAGAGATGTGACTGGAACGGTTGAAAATATGTCTCTAATCGCATCCAGTATTATGAGCAAAAAGATTGCTGCTGGCGCAGATGCAATTGTACTGGATGTAAAAACAGGCAGTGGAGCATTCATGAAAACAGAAGAAGATTCTTTTGCCTTAGCAGAAAAAATGGTTCGTATTGGGACAATGGCAGGTAGAAATACGGTTGCTGTTATTTCGGATATGGATCAGCCTTTAGGCCATGCAGTTGGAAATGCGCTAGAGGTAAAGGAAGCAATTGAAACTTTAAGTGGAGAAGGTTGCAAGGATTTACTTGAACTTTGTGTAACACTTGGATCTTATATGCTATTAGCTGCTAAAAAGGCGGATTCCGTTGAAATAGGAAGAGAAATGCTCTTAGAGACAGTTACAAATGGAACTGCTCTTAAGAAACTTGCAGAATTTGTGGAAGCCCAGGGCGGAGATGGACAGGCGGTTTTTGATACCAGTCTCTTGCCACAGGCAAATTATATAGAAGAAATTCCATCTACAGTAACTGGGCATGTACATCACATTACCTGTGATGAAATCGGTATCTGCTCTTTGATTCTTGGAGGTGGCAGAGAAACAAAGGAAAGTGTCATTGATTTATCTGTTGGTCTGGTACTTCACAAAAAGGTTGGTGATGAAGTTAAGACTGGCGAAAGTCTTGCAACGATATATGGAAATGATCAAAATAAAATGCTAGATGCAAAAAATCGTTTTTTAAAAGCGTATCATTTTTCAGAAGAACCAGTTGAAAAAAGAAAATTTATTAGAGGAATTATTACGTCATAGTCATATTCGTAGGTTTAAAAACGTATAATTTCCTATGGATAAGAAAAAAACGGAACTATTAAAAAATTCAAAAAGAAAAGTAGCAATGGTAGAGTCTCTTAATTTACCCAAAGATCTGATGTTAGGGTCCGCCATTCTTACGATTACAGGTAATAGTGACCTTTATATTGAGAATTATAAGGGAATCCTTGAGTATACCTGTGTTTATATTGTTTTGCAGACAAAAACCTGCCAGATTATCATTGAAGGGGAATCTTTGTCCATTGACTATTATACCAATGAAGATATGAAAATCAGTGGAAATATTAAAATGATTAGTTGGAGGTGATACCTTGGCAACAAGGGTTTTGAATTGGTTTCGAGGGTATATAAAAGTTAAGGTGACGGGATTTTCCGCAGAACGTTTTATCAATCTTTGCGGCAATCACAACATAAAGGTTTGGGGCGTAGAGAACCACGGAAAATTTTATATTTTATACATGAATCGAAAATCTTTTTTTCGACTAAAAACAATCGTAAAGAAAACAAGAACAAAGGTAGCCATTGAAGAAAAATATGGACTGCCTTTTTTTATGCATCGGTATCGAAAGCGAAAATTATTTTTTATTGGTATCCTCTTATTTGTATTAATTATATTTTTGATGTCATTATTCATATGGGATATCCGGGTAGAGGGAAATTACTCTAGAACAACAGAGATGATTTTGTCTTTTCTTGAAAAAAATGAGATTGAATATGGAATGAAAAAAAGTGATATTTGTTGTGAAGATATTGAAAAGATGTTACGAGCTAACTATAATGATATTACTTGGGCATCAGCAAGAGTAGAAGGAACCTGTCTTATTATAGAGATTAAAGAAAATGAAATTAATTTGGATGAAGAAGTGGAAGATGAAGTAACAGATTTGGTTGCAAGTGATGACGGTGTGATTATGAATATAGTTACAAGAAATGGGAAACCATTAGTAAAAAATGGCGATACTGTTTCGGCAGGTCAGGTACTGATATCAGGTGCAGTTCCCGTTATGGATGATTATCAGGTGATGCTCACATGTGATTATGTAAAAGCAGATGGAGACATTACATTAAAAACAAAGTGTAACTATGAATACGAGCTTCCATTGGAATACAAGAAAAAAATTTATACGGGAAAAGAAAGATATGATGGTACCATTTGGATTCTAGGGAAAAAAATAGGTACAGAAATTTGGAAAAAACCATTTAAGAGATTTGATGTAATAGAAGTTTCCAAACAGTGCAAACTATCAGAATTTTTTTATCTTCCTATTACAACGAATACCAGGACCATAAAAGAATATGAAATTAAGGATGCCATTTACACGGAAGGGGCAGCGAAAAATCTATGCTACGAGAATCTTGAGAAATTTATATTTGCTTTAGAAGAAAAAGGTGTTCAAATTATAGATAAAAATGTTAAAATAAGTTTGTCTGATGATAAGTGTATAGGGAAAGGTACCTTAACAATATTAAAACCACAGACAATTCGCAAACATACGGAGGAAATCGTAGTGACACCTCTGGAAAACAATGAGGAGAATAGTGAATGAGTATATCAGAAATCACAATGGAAATGCCAATGGAACACGTTCAAAATGTATTTGGACAGTTTGATGTTTATATAAAAAAGATTGAAAGAATGATTAACGTTTCGGTTGTAGAAAGAGATGGAACACTGAAATTAATTGGGGAACCAAATGCGGTAAAGAAAGCGAAAAATGTTTTCGAACAATTAATTGAACTTTCAAAGAGAGGTAATGTAATTCAAGAACAAAGCGTTGATTATGCATTATCACTTGCAATGGAAGACAAGGAAGAGATGATTTTAGAAATTGATAAAGACTGTATCTGTCATACCATTCAAGGGAAACCGATTAAGCCTAAAACACTTGGTCAAAAGGATTATGTAGATGCCATACGCAAAAAAATGATTGTATTTGGAGTAGGACCTGCAGGTACTGGGAAAACATATCTGGCAATGGCTATGGGTATTACTGCTTTTAAAAATGGCGAAGTGAATCGTATTATTATGACACGTCCTGCAATAGAGGCTGGGGAAAAATTAGGGTTTTTACCTGGTGATTTGCAAAGTAAAGTGGATCCATATTTAAGACCTTTATATGATGCACTTTATCAGATTATGGGGGCAGATTCTTTTGCAAAAAATATGGAAAAAGGATTAATAGAGGTGGCTCCTCTGGCTTATATGAGGGGCCGCACATTAGATAATGCATTCATTATTTTAGATGAAGCACAGAATACAACACCTGCACAGATGAAAATGTTTTTGACCAGAATTGGCTTTGGTTCAAAAGTAATTATTACTGGTGATTCTACTCAGAAAGATTTGCCAATAGGGGCGATATCTGGACTTGATATTGCAGAACGGGTGCTTAAGAAAATAGATGATGTTGGGTTCTGCTATCTTTCATCAAAGGATGTTGTTCGTCATCCACTTGTACAAAAAATTGTGAAGGCTTATGAAGAATATGAGTCAAAAGATAAGAAATCATATAAACAGGAAGATAAAAGAAAACGATTAGGAAACAGGAAATAAGGAGTTATTTTATGGAATACCGAAAAGATACTGGGTTGCAGGAATTCTTAATGTCTGTGTATATCATTCTATTAACACCGATTGTTGTAGGATTTGCAACTTACCTGATAAAGGATTCAACTACGGAAGTAATTCGAAATGTTGTTATTTGTTGTATACAAAGTGGAATATTAATTTATGTAATAGCGGGAACCAATCATGCGGATTCTTATTTATTTGATAACAGAGATCATTTATTTCGAATTTGTATTTCTTATACCATTGCACTAACAATATCTGTTTTTGGTGCGCTGCTACCAAAGTATATGGTACCACTTGTTGCTATTGGCCTGATTTTTGCATTGTTTTCTAATTTTGAGATTGGAATATGTGCTTATTTTTTATTCAGTAGTATTTTAGTGATGTTGTCCTATTCGTCTTTTTATGAATTTATCTATTATTTTTTAACAGGTTTTTTTGCCATTGCTATTTTTTATAAAGGGAAAGATACGTTTAAAATCATCTTGCCTGTTATTAATATCACATGGATTAGTATCGTAACGTATATGGCTGTATACTTTCTTCAACAATTTGAAATCACGCCAGAAATCATCATTAATCCAACTGTAGGTATTTTTTGCAATGCATTGATTCTATTTGTTTCCTTACATCTCATAGCAAAGGGCATTGTATATAGGAATGACGATAAATATACAGAAATAAATGATACCGAGTATCAACTACTGACTCAGTTAAAGTCTTTTGATAAGGCAGAATATTATCAGGCAATACATACTGCTTATTTAAGTGATCGAATTGCAGACAAACTCTCATGTGACAGGAAACTTGCAAAGGCTGGTGGATACTATCATAAAATCGGCGTCTTACGTGGCAAAAACATTAATGTATTAAATATTGAAATAGGTCAGGAGTATCTTTTTCCGACAGAATTAATTCATCTATTGCAAGAATACTCTAGCGCCAGTATTGTGCCAACAAGGAAAGAAACGATCATTGTTATGATGTCAGATGCAATTGTAACAAGCATCTTGTTTTTACTAAAAAAAGAACCAGATACTCCGATTGAATATGATAAAGTGATTGAAGTTGTGTTCAAAAAGAAATTAGAAGCAAATGTTTTTAAAAATACAGATTTGAAATTATGGGAATACTATAAAATGAAAGATTACTTTAAGGAGGAAAAGCTATATTATGACTTTTTGCGTTGAGGTAGAGACAGACAAAGAGATAGGACTTAATTATCAGGAAATTTTTGAAAAAATAGCAACAAAAACACTGGATGATGAACAATGTCCCTATGAGGTGGAAATCAACCTGCTGGTTACAGATGATTTGGAAATTCAGAAAATGAATAAGGAATTTCGAAATATTGACAGACCTACGGATGTCTTATCCTTTCCGATGATTGAATATAAAACACCATCTGACTTTTCGGAAGTGGAAGACTCATTTTCTGATTGTTTTAACCCTGAAACAGGAGAGCTATTATTAGGAGATATCGTAATTTCCATCGATAAAGTAATCGATCAGGCAGAGAAGTATGGACATAGCAAGGAGAGAGAAATTTCTTTTCTTATTGCCCATAGTATGTTACACTTACTTGGTTACGATCATATGGAAGAGGAAGAAACTTCCATAATGGAGCAAAAGCAAAAAAGAATGTTAGATGAATTGGGAATTAATAGATAAGATTGGAGTAATGTTATGAAAAAATGGCAGCTATTTGTGCTTATAGTAATAGGTATGGTTTCTATTGCAGGATGTGGAAATAATGCAGGTGAGGTAACTGACCCAGAAGAGGCAACCGTTTCAGATTTAAGTGCTTATCCAGAACCAGAAGACACAACCGTTACAGTAGAAGGAACCATTCCAGCAGCCAATGGTCATACTTCTAGTTATGGTGTGGAGCGTGAGAGAAAAGATGGACAAGTACGTAGTTATTTAACTGGTAAATGGGTGGACGAGTCAATTGGGGATCGCAGACCGGTAGCTGTTATGTTAAATAATATCAAAGAAGCTCAGCCAATGACTGGTGTAAGTATGGCAGATGTAATTTATGAATGTGTGGTAGAGGGTTCTCTTACAAGAATGATGGGTATTTTTGAAAACTATGATGATTTAGATAAAATTGGTTCTGTACGAAGCTGTCGTAATTATTTTGTTTACTATGCGTTAGAATTTGATGCTGTTTATGCGCATTATGGACAGTCAGCATATGCAAAACCTTTATTAGACATGGAATATGTTAATAATTTAAGTGGGCTTTCAGGCATTGGTGGTACCGTGTTCTACCGTACAACAGACCGTGTTGCTCCTCATAATGCCTATGCCAGTGGAAAAGGAATCAATGCTGGTATTAAAAAATTAGGATATCGCACTGGATACAGTGAAAAATATAAGGGTAAATTTACTTTTGCAAATGACAATGAAACAATTCAGCCAGATGGGACGGATTCTTTTACTGCAAAACTTGTAAAACCAGGTTACTTAATTAATCAGCCTTGGTTTGAATATAATGAAACAGATGGGAAATACTATCGTTTTCAATATGGAGATAAACAGATTGATGATATGAATGATGTTCAACTTTCTATTGATAATATTATTTTACAATATTCTTCATGGGAAGAAGCAGATAATAATGGTTATTTAGGCTTTGACTGTCATGCTGGTGGAGAGATGGTTTATATCACAAAGGGAAAGGCAGAAAAAGGCTCTTGGATTCGATATGATGGTGATGAAGGAAGCGTTCGCTATTATGATTCACAAGGTTATGAAATCATTTTAAATCAAGGAAAGACCTGGGTTTGTATTATACAGGATACATTTGGAGATAAAGTGGAGATTAATTAAAATATGGGCAGAAATTCCAAAAAAAGCTCAAACTTTATAGTGCAGGGTGGTATTCTTGCAATAGCAGGTATTATTACGCGTATCATTGGAATGATTTATCGTATTCCAGTAAATAATATTATAGGTACGGAAGGAAATGGCTATTATTCAGCAGCATTTCAAGTTTATAGTATTATGTTGTTAATATCTTCTTATAGTTTACCACTTGCAGTTTCTAAACTCGTTTCGGCCAGAATTTCAAAAGGACAGTATAAGAATGCACAGCGAATTTTTAAAGGTGCATTATTATTCTCGTTTGTTACAGGTGGCATTGTCTGTATTTTGATTTTTTTGGGGTCGAATTTTTTTGCTACAAAAATAATGAGTGAACCACTTAGTGCCATTGCATTAAAAATATTTGCTCCAACCCTTCTAATTGTTGCAATCATGGGTGTGATTCGAGGTTATTTCCAAGGAATGGGAACCATGGTTCCTACCGCAGTATCCCAAATTGTAGAACAGATTGTGAATGCAGTTGTTAGTATTTTAGCTGCAACTTATCTTTTTCATTATGGAAAAAAAGTTGCTGATATCTTAAGGAATGATTCTTATGCGCCCGCTTATGGTGCAGCAGGAAGTACGCTTGGAACCAGCGTAGGAGCTTTCATTGGTCTTATTTTTTTAATTATCGTTTTATTATTAATTGGTAAAACATTGCACAAGCAATCATTAAAAGATCAAACAGGAAAATTAGAAAGTTATCATTTGGTTTTAAAAATTTTATTACTTACTGTGGTACCTGTTATTTTTAGTACAGCCATTTATAACATTAGTGATCTTTTAGATAATAGTATCTTCAATAAGATTATGATACAAAAGGGATTTGAGAGTACAAAAGCTTCTATATGGGGGACTTATACAGGCGAATATAAATTATTATTAAATGTGCCGATTGCTTTGGCAAATGCCATGAGTGCATCTACCGTACCGGTCCTCAGCAAATATATTGCTTTAGGAAATAGGAAGGTTGTAAAGAAAAGAATCTCATCTGCGATGCGATTTACGATGTTTATTGCTTTCCCCTGTGCAGTTGGATTGGGTGTATTAGCACTTCCAATTATGTCTATGCTGTTTCATGAAGGATATGATCTTGCGGCAAAGCTCATGCAGATGGGATGCGTCAATATCGTTCTATTTTCCATATCAACATTATCAAATGGTATTCTACAGGGAATCAATAAGATGAAAATTCCAGTAAGGAATGCAATCCTATCATTAATTGTTCATCTGGCTATTCTGTTTCTATTTTTACAATACCTTAATTGGGGGATTTATAGTGTTGTAATCGCAAATATAGTTTTCTCTCTTATGATGAGTATCTTAAATCATTTGGCTATCAGAAAATATTTGCATTATAAACAAGAAGTGATCCGCACCTTTTTATTACCAGCAGTTTCTTCGATTATCATGGGTATTACCCTATATGGAATTTATTATTTATTACATTTAAAATTATCAAATATATTTTCTACTTTAGTATCTATACTATTAGGCGCTATTGTATACTTTATTACAATCATTAAGCTAAAAGGATTAAGGGAAGAAGAATTATTGACAATGCCTTGTGGTAGAAGTATCTGTAAGATTGCAAAAACTTTACATTTATTATAAAAACTGAATATTAACAGATTTTTGGCTGATACTATAGGAAAAAGGAGATGAGTGTTTCCTATGAATAGAAAATTAAGTATCAGCTTTTTTATGGGGATTATGCTATTGGTGTTATGTGGGATTTGTGCCTATCAATATTCGAAACTATCAGTAATTCCCATGCAAGAAGCAAAGGCCGAAGAAGAGGAAGCTCCTGGAACAGCAATTTTCACTGGTAATAATAATGAGGCTATTATTAAAACGGATACAAAATATATCCTAGAAAAATATAATGCTTCGGACTTTACATTAACAGAAGATGAAATTGATGTTCCTGTAGAAATGCTGGGTTTAAGCAGAACAGAATTAATCGATTATCTAAAAAGATATGAAGAATCTCCAACACTTGAAGATATCAATCGAGGATTTCTAAGTGTAGAAGTAATTTCTTTTTCAGATGATAAAATCATTATTCGAAAAAATTATGAAGGAACGTTAGAGGACGATGCGTTGAAAGAGGATTGTTATATCCTTGTATCAGAAAGAGGATATGTATCTGTTTATATGAATGACTACAATACTTTTTATACGTATACGGATATTAAGACAAATGATTTGCCAGAGGGTCTACGACAAGAAATTATGGATGGTAAGATTTTAAATACTGCAAAAGAATTATATAATTTTCTAGAAACGTATACAAGTTAATGATATAATGCAACATGTGAAGGGAGTTTCTCATCACATGTTATTTATTTTAAGAATTTCGCAATATTTGCGTAGATTGGAATCATAATATGAATAAAGTCATTGTAATTGGCGGAGGAGCTGCTGGCATGATGGCTGCAATCGTTGCAGCCAGAAATGGCAGTGAAGTTTTGCTGTTAGAACATAAAGACAGAATAGGAAATAAAATACTCGCTACAGGAAATGGAAAGTGCAACCTGACAAACTGCTTATTAAGTGCTGAGTTTTATCGTGGAAACCATCCTGGTTTTGTAGAAGGATTGTTTAAAGTCTTTGGTATAAAAGAAACCATACAGTTTTTTCTGGAATTAGGAATCTATACAAAAAATAGAAATGGTTTATTATATCCCTACTCAGAACAGGCAGCTTCTGTTCTTGATGCATTACGATTTGAAATTAGAAGATTGCAGATTCAAGTGATTCTTGAGTGTCATATTTTAGATATTAAAAAGTCAGAATCAGGAGATTTTATAATTAAAACGGACCAGGCAGGAATCTTACATAGTACCTCCGTTATTATTGCAACGGGTTCCATGGCAGCCCCTAAAACAGGATCGGATGGAAGCGGATATAAGATTGCAAAAAAACTGGGAATCCCGCTAAGAAAACCGGTACCTGCGCTTGTTCAATTAAGAAGTCCACTTAAAATATTTAAAAGCATTAGCGGAATCCGAATGGACACCAGATTGACGGTTGTAGTCAACGGAAGTCCTGTAGATTCTGACCGTGGGGAATTACAGATTACGGAATATGGGATCTCTGGAATTCCGACATTTCAGATTTCAGGAACAGTTGCAAGAGCAATAGAAGAGCGAAAAGAAGTAGAAGTTGCAATCGATTTTATGCCTGATTTCACAAAAGAGTATTTATATGATTTTTTAAAGAATCGATTTGATAATTCTTTTGATAAAACAAATGAAGAATGTCTAATAGGACTTTTTCCCAAAAAGATGATTTCCTTTTTCTTAAAGGAATGTCAGATCAGTTTAAATTCCCTATCTCAAGATATAAAAAAAGAGCAATTAAAGAATTTATGTGAAATATTGAAACAGTTTCGTGTTCCAATTGAAGCCACGAATGGATTTGAAAATGCCCAGACGTGCAGTGGAGGAATTTTGACGGAATGTCTTACAAATAATTTAGAAGCAAGAAACATAAATGGATTATATTTTGCAGGTGAAATCATAGATATTGATGGACTTTGCGGAGGGTATAATCTTCAATGGGCATGGACTTCGGGATATGTCGCAGGAAAGAGTGCAAGTAATGATACAAATCAATCAAATTAAATGTGAACTGGAATTTCATGAAGAAAAGTTGAAACAAAAAGTTGCAAAAATTTTAAAAGTTGAAGATAAAAAAATAATTTCTTTTCAAATACTTAGGAAATCAATTGATGCCAGAAAAAAAGATAAGATTTTATTTATTTATTCTGTTTTAGTGGAATTAGAAGAGGAAGATAAGTTTTTTAAAAAAAATCGTGATAAGAATATCTGCATGGTACAAAAAGCAGAATATACATTACCTGAGAACGGAACAGTAGAAATAGAGAATCGTCCTGTCGTGATTGGCAGTGGTCCAGCAGGTTTATTCTGTGCATATCTGCTTGCAAATAAAGGCTTTTGTCCAATCGTATTCGAACGAGGAGAAGATGTTGAGGAAAGAAAAAGAACGGTAGAACATTTTTTTGAAACAGGGGAGCTCAATCAGGAATCAAATGTACAATTTGGAGAGGGCGGAGCTGGCACATTCTCAGATGGAAAATTAAATACGCAAGTCAAAGATTCCTCGGGAAGAATCTCCTATGTTCTAAAAACCTTTATTCAATTTGGCGCAAAAGAAGAAATCCTTTATGATGCCAAGCCACATGTTGGTACCGATGTTTTATCCGATGTAGTGAAGGCAATGCGTAATGAAATCATACGGCTTGGCGGCGAAATTAGATTCCAATCAAAAGTAACTGATTTCAAGATTATAAATGGAGAAATAAAAGGAATTATGATAAATGGGAAAAATGAGATCATAGCAAATCATGTTTTCCTGGCAATTGGACATAGTGCTCGTGATACCTTTGAGATTTTATATGAAAATCATGTTGAAATGGAGCCAAAATCATTTGCTATTGGTGTTAGAATTCAACATCCCCAGAAGATGATTAATAGGGATCAGTATGGTGAAGATTATGCAGACAAGTTACCGGCGGCACCTTATAAATTGACTGCAAAGTCAAAAAACAACCGAGGCGTCTATTCTTTTTGTATGTGCCCAGGTGGGTATGTTGTAGATGCTTCCAGTGAAGAAAATCGTTTAGCAATTAATGGAATGAGCTATTCGGGGCGGGACGGAAAAAATGCAAATAGTGCAATTGTCGTTTCTGTAACGCCAGATGACTATATAGAAGAACTGAATAGAGAAGGTGTTTTGTACCAAAAAGAAAGTCCTTTCATTGGAGTTTACTTTCAAAAAATCCTGGAGGAACGTGCATACTGTGCTGGAAAAGGCAAAATACCCATTCAGCTGTTTGGTGATTTCAAAAAGAATCAAGAATCCTCAAAATTTGGTGAAGTAGAACCCGAAATGAAAGGTCACTACGAATTTGCAAATTTAAATACAATTTTTCCAGAAAGTATTCATGAATCTATTATTGAAGCAATGGAGAAATTCGGTTATAATTTAAAAGGTTTTGACCGTGAGGATGCAATCCTTGCTGCTGTTGAAAGTAGGACGTCTTCTCCTGTCCGTATTAATAGAAATGAAAATGGCCAAAGCAATGTGATAGGATTATATCCAGTGGGTGAAGGCGCTGGATATGCAGGTGGAATTATATCAGCCGCAGTCGATGGTATCAGAGCGGCAGAATTATTGATACAAGAATATCATCCTAAGAATTGTTAATAGAATGGAGCAAGCGTATGAATTATCGAGAGACACTAAAGGATAAAAAAAGAGTTGTTATAAAAATTGGATCTTCTTCCTTAATGCATCCTGAAACGGGAGATCAAGATTTAATAAAATTAGAGAGACTGGTTCGTCAACTGACTGACTTAAAGAATCGTGGAATGGATGTCACCTTAGTTTCTTCAGGTGCCGTTGCAGTTGGAAAAAAGGCAATTCATTATAAGAAAAATTCAGAATCCAGCAAGGAGGATGCGCTTGCTGTTAAACAAGCATGTGCTGCCATTGGACAGGCAAGACTGATGATGACTTATCAAAAATTATTTTCTGAGTATAATCAATTGACTGCACAAATTCTTATGACTAAGAAAACAATTATTGATAAAATCAGCAGAAGAAATGCACATAATACCTTTACCGAGTTATTTACATTAGGAGCAATTCCTGTTGTGAATGAAAATGACACGGTAGCTACTTATGAAATTGATAATTTAAATACATTTGGTGATAATGATACACTTTCAGCAATTGTAGCAGCATTAGTAAATGCTGATTTATTAATACTTTTATCAGATATTGATGGCTTATATACGGACGATCCCCGTGAGAATAAAGATGTTACATTCATACCCCAGGTGGATACCATCACGGAAGAATTAATGAATATGGGAAAAGGTACTACAGGAAGCTCTGTAGGAACCGGCGGAATGTCAACAAAATTAAATGCTGCAAAAATAGCAACAAGTGCTGGTGTTGATATGGTGATTGCAAATGGTAAGGATGTAGATATCATCCATAAGATCATTAATGGAGAGGAAATAGGTACCCTTTTCCTTGCACATGAAGATTTGAATTTTTGTATGGAAGATTTTCTCACGGACGAAGTATAGGGAGGTTGAATAAAGACAATGAATGAAGATAAAATTAAAAGAATTAATGAACTTTATAGGAAGTCACAGGCGGAGGGTTTGACACAAGAAGAAGTAAAAGAACAGAAGATGTTACGGAGTGAATATATTGCGGCAATCAAAGGGAATTTAAGAGGCCAGTTAAACAATATTAGCATTCAGGAAAAGGATGGGTCTGTTACGGATTTAGGAGAGAAATACGGTGACAAAACAAGAAATTAGAAAGCACTTATTAAGTATTCGTTCGAAGTTATCGGAGATTCAACGAATGGAAAAAAGTGAACAAATAACGGAAAAGTTTCTGGCTCTTGACTGCGTAAAAAAAGCCTCCTTAATTTATCTTTATGTAAACCAAGAGACAGAGGTAGTCACAAAACCACTCATTGAACAGCTTTTAAAAAGTGGAAAAAGAATTGGAGTTCCAAAGGTTTTCGGAGAGGTGATGGAATTTATAGAAATTAAGAATCTTAAGGAGTGCATTCCAGGTTACAAAGGAATTTTAGAACCTTCCTCGGATCAGATTATTTTGGAAATTCCAGATGTAATTGTGATGCCAGGAGTTGGTTTTGATGAAGCTTGTAATCGGATTGGTTATGGGAAAGGATATTATGATCGATATCTTTTGAGGCTGCCTGATGTAGTAACGGTAGCTTTCTCTTTTGAGTGTCAAATATACAATCATATTCCGTCAGAAACATTTGATATAAGACCTCATACTATTTTGACAGAAAAAAGAACGATTTATAATGAAATGAAGTAAGACTAGAAATGATTTTAAAGTTGAAAGGAGTTGTTCTTTTAGGATGAATGAAACAGAAAAACAATATGAATATATCAAACTGGCCTCTGAAAAGTTAAAAGAAATGAATCGTGAGGTTTCACGGCCATTAACGTTTCATGTAACAACCTTTGGTTGTCAGATGAATGCTAGGGATTCCGAAAAATTAATTGGAATTCTTGAAGAGATTGGCTACATAGAAAATGAGACGGAAGAGGATAGCGATTTAATCATATTCAATACCTGTACGGTCAGAGATAATGCAAACCAAAAAGTTTACGGCAGGCTAGGAGCTTTAAAGAAATACAAGAGGAGTAATCCAAATCTTCTGATTGCATTATGTGGATGTATGATGCAGGAGCCTTCAGTGATTGAAAAAATTAAGAAAAGCTATTCTTATGTAGATTTGGTATTTGGTACTCATAATATTTTTAAATTTGCAGAACTTTTATATCAAAGATTCCAATCAGACTCTATGATCATAGATATCTGGAAGGATACAACGGAAATCGTAGAGGACTTACCGGTTGATCGGAAATATTTTTTCAAATCTGGTATCAACATTATGTTTGGATGTAATAATTTCTGCAGTTATTGTATCGTACCTTATGTCAGAGGACGTGAGAGAAGCAGAGAACCCAAGGATATTGTCAGGGAAATCGAGCATTTAGTAGCAGATGGTGTGGTTGAGATCATGCTGCTTGGACAAAATGTCAATTCTTATGGTAAAAACCTCGAGAATCCAATTAGCTTTGCAAAGCTTTTAGAACAAATTGAATCGATTGAAGGACTGCAGAGAATTCGCTTTATGACCTCCCACCCAAAAGACCTGTCAGATGATTTGATTGAAGTAATGAAAAAATCAAAGAAAATTTGTAAACATCTTCATCTACCATTACAGTCGGGAAGTAGTCGAATTTTAAAAGAAATGAACCGTAAGTATACAAAAGAGCAATATTTAGAGTTAGCTGAAAAGATTCGAAATGAAATACCAGACATTTCAATTACAACAGATATTATCATTGGATTTCCAGGGGAAACAAAAGAGGATATTCTTGAGACCATGGATGTAATTGAAAAAGTTGGATTTGATAGTGCATTTACGTTTGTCTATTCAAAGAGAACTGGTACACCTGCGGCAGCAATGGATCATCAAGTACCGGAAGCGGAAGTAAAGGAGCATTTTGACCTCGTATTAAAGAAAGTGCAGAAGACATCGCGAAGCGTGACACAACGCTTGGAAGGTAAATCAATGGAGGTATTAGTTGAAGGTATTAATGAACAAGATGAACATTTATTGACTGGAAGATTATCCAATAATTTTATGGTTCATTTTCCTGGTTCCGAAGAATTGATTGGTAAAATTGTGATGGTTAATTTAGAAGAGTGCAAAGGCTTTTATTATATAGGAAAATTGGATAATAAACTGGAAAAAAATTAGAAAATTGATGTGGAAACTTATAGTATTTTGTCGGATTTAATGTTATAATTATGCAATATTAACAACGGAGGTGTGACATGAGTAAAAAAGAAATAAATAATAAAGAAAAAAAGTCAAAAAGTACAGGGAAAAAGTACAAGGGATTTTCATCAATGAAAATCAATATTATTTTAATGAATGTGATTTTAGTTATAGCTACTACAGTTGTGTTTATGGCTGTTGCAATTCCGGAATACAGTAACCAGATTCAACTGCAGGCACATGATAATATGGAAAATCAAGCGAATGCGTATGGTCAGCTGGTAAATACGGCAATTAGCAGTAGTGGTATTTTATCTGCTGAAAAGCTTGGTGATTTACTTGGGGATGTATCCTTAGTAGGTGTGGAATCTAGTTATGCATATCTTGTAAGTAAGGAAGGCTTTATGCTCTACCATCCAACAGCCGAAAAGATAGGTAAGCCTGTTGAGAATGAAGTTGTTAAGGGATTAGTAGCAGAAATTGGATCAGGGAAAACACCAGAACCTGGAGTGACGACTTATGAATACAAAGGGGCTACTAAATATGCTGGTTATTATGTTACAGATATCAGTAAAAACATTTTAGTGGTAACTGCAGATGAAAAGGATGTCCTTGCTCCTGTTACAAAATTCACAAATAAAGTTTTAGGTCTTGCAGTATTTTTAATTCTGATCTCTATTGTTTTTGCATGGGTTATTGGAAATAAGCTTGCTCATCCTTTTATTATACTGACAGATGTTGTTAATAAAACAGCAGATTTTAATTTTGAAACAAATGATAGAGCAAGATTTATTGTTGAACGTAAAGATGAAAGTGGAGAAATTGCAAGGGCCATCCAGACGATGAGGGCGAATCTTAGAGCCGTTGTTAGAAATATCGATGAAACATCAATGAAATTAAGTCAGAATGCGAAAACATTATCGGATGTTACAAATTCAGTAAATGAGCATTCAAGTGATAATTCGGCTACTTCAGAAGAATTAGCAGCTGGAATGCAGGAGACATCGGCAACCACAGAAAATATTAATGCAGGCATTGGAAATGTAGAAGTGCATGCAGACAATATTAATAAGCTTACTGTAGAAGGAAAAGAGATTTCAAAAGAAATTCAGATAAAAGCAGAAAATATTGAAAAAAATGTAGTAGAGGCCAGAAGAAAGTCAGAAGAGATGTACTCTTCTGTAAAAGAGAAGTCGGATCTTGCATTAGAGCAGGCAAAAGCAGTAAATAAAATAAATGACTTAACAAAATCAATTATGGATATTGCAGGTCAGACAAGCTTACTTTCTTTAAATGCATCGATTGAAGCAGCAAGGGCAGGCGAATCTGGAAGAGGGTTTGCGGTAGTTGCAGAACAAATCGGTAATCTGGCAAATCAGTCTGCTGAAACTGTAAGCGATATTACGAAAATAGTTGAGGAAGTTCATGAATCTGTTACAAATATGAGTCAATGCTTAAAAGTAATGCAGGAATTTTTAGAGAATAATATAGCAAAAGATTACGAACAGTTTACTTCCGTAAGTCAGCAGTATAATAATGATGCACATGTTTTCCAGACAAGCATGGAAGATATTAATTCAGCAATTGATACATTAACAAATACCATTCATGAAATCTCAGAATCAATTTCTGGTATTAACCATACAATTGGTGAAGCTACGGTTGGAGTTACTGACATTGCTCAAAAAACATCAGACATTGTGAACCTTACTTCTAAGACCTATGAGATGGTGGAAGATAGCATTACATATTCAAATGAATTAAAAGGCATTGTAAATCAATTCAAATTGCAGTAAGATAGTATATTGTTGAAATGATTTATGAATGAGGAGGATTTAAAAGTTTTATGGAAAAGTTAAAACCGAAGCTGTTTTCGGTCATGAAAAGTTACACAAAGGAACAGTTCGTTAAGGACGTTATAGCAGGAATTATAGTGGCAATCATAGCATTGCCACTTTCTATTGCCCTCGCATTAGCGTCAGGAGTAAATCCAGAAAAAGGTTTGTATACTGCAATCATTGCTGGATTTGTAATATCTTTTTTTGGTGGGAGTCGTGTACAAATTGCGGGTCCTACTGCTGCGTTTGCAACCATTGTTGCCGGAATCATTGCCAGAAATGGTATGGATGGGTTGATTATTGCAACGATATTAGCAGGTATTATTCTAATTATTATGGGTTTTTGTCATTTTGGAGCATTAATTAAATACATACCAATGACAATTACAACAGGTTTTACGACAGGTATCGCGGTCACCATTTTAATTGGTCAATTAAAAGATTTCTTTGGACTTACCTATACAGAATCGCCAATTGAAACGATTGATAAATTAAAAGAGGCTGTCAACTGTTTTCATACGGTTAACTGGTATGCTATGTTAATTGGTGTTGTTTCACTTGGAATTCTTATAATCTGGCCTTATATTAATAAAAAAATCCCTGGTTCTTTAATTGCAGTCATTGTTGGAATTTTTTTAGTTAAATTATTACAGCTTCCAGTAAACACCATTGGAAGTCTTTATGAAATCTCTAATAAGTTGCCAAGCTTTTCAATGCCTAGTATTTCATTCAAAACAATTCAGTCTGTCATACCAGATGCCTTTACCATTGCAATATTAGCAGGAATCGAATCGTTATTATCCTGTGTTGTTTCAGATGGAATGATTAATTCAAGACATCGTTCCAACATGGAACTTGTAGCACAAGGTGCTGGAAATATTGCTTCAGCAATGTTTGGAGGTATCCCTGCTACAGGAGCAATTGCAAGAACTGCAGCCAATGTAAAAAACGGCGGTAGAACTCCGATTGCTGGAATGGTACATTCTATTACCTTAGTATTAATCTTAGTTATTTTAATGCCTTATGCTGCATTAATCCCTATGCCAACAATTGCTGCCATCTTATTTATGGTAGCTTATAATATGAGTAATATACAGGAGTTCGTAGGAATTATAAAGACATCACCTAAGAGTGACTGGATTGTTCTTTTAGTTACGTTTCTATTAACAGTTTTATTTGATTTAGTTGTAGCAATTGAAGTTGGTATGGTAATGGCTGCCGCTTTATTTTTGAAACGAATGAGTGAAGTGACAGATGTTGCAAGCTGGAAATATATTGAGGAAGAAGAAGATCCTGAAAGTCTTGAGTTAAGAGCAGTACCCTCTAACACGCTTGTTTATGAAATAAGTGGTCCTTTATTCTTTGGAGTTGCAGATAAATTTGTATCTATCCATGCAGGCGATGGTAAAAATTGTATTATCTTAAGGATGAGATCCGTACCTTCTATCGATGCGACGGCATTAAGAGCATTAGAAAATCTACTCAAGAGATGTCAAAAGAAAAACGTTACCTTGCTTCTTTCCCATGTCAATCAGCAGCCGATGGATGTTATGATAAAAGCTGGTTTTGACTTAAAGATAGGTCTTGAAAATTTTTCAGACCATATTGATGATTCCTTAGAAAGAGCAAAATCATTAATTAATTAATTTATAAGAGGTGGAAAAGTGCCAGAATTGTCGCCAATGATGCAGCATTATAGGAAGACCAAAGAGGAAAACAAAGATTGTCTTTTGTTTTACCGTTTAGGGGATTTTTATGAAATGTTTTTCGATGATGCAATTATTGTTTCAAAAGAGTTAGAAATTACATTAACTAGTAAGAGCTGTGGACAGGAGGAACGCGCACCTATGTGTGGCGTTCCTTATCATGCTGTTGACAGTTATTTAAATCGCCTTGTTTCCAAAGGTTATAAAGTTGCAATTTGTGAACAGGTGGAAGACCCAAAGCTTGCAAAAGGAATTGTAAAACGGGAAGTTGTAAGAATTGTAACCCCTGGCACTAATTTAAATCTCCAATCGTTAGAAGAATCAAAAAATAATTATCTAATGTCGATTGTTTATGTAGCAGACAAATTTGGAATTTCCATTGCAGATGTTACAACAGGTGATTATTTTGTAACGGAAGTAGATGAACAAAGAAAATTATTTGATGAATTATCAAAATTTATGCCTACAGAAATCATTTGTAATGAAGCTTTTCTAATGTGCGGAATTGATATTTCAGACTTGAAAAACCGTTTAGGAATTACTGTTTATTCATTAGAATCCTGGTATTTTGATGATGCAAGATGTATGGATTGTATCAAAAATCATTTTCAGGTGGGTAGTTTATCAGGTTTGGGATTAATGGATCTTGATATTGGAATGGTAGCAGCAGGAGGACTCCTACAATATCTCTATGAGACACAAAAAACATCCTTGTCTCATTTTACACATCTGACTCCCTATTTTGCATCTAAATTTATGATTATCGATTCTTCGACAAGAAGAAATCTAGAACTAGTGGAAACTTTGCGTGAAAAGCAAAAGAGAGGTTCCCTTCTATGGGTATTAGATAAAACAAAAACAGCAATGGGGGCAAGAATGCTTCGGAGTTTTATCGAACAGCCACTCATTGATAAAAGTGATATTAATAAACGTCTGGATTGTATTACGGAACTAAATAAAAATATTATATGCCGGGAAGAAATTAGAGAGTATTTAAATCCTGTTTATGACTTAGAACGGTTATTATCAAAAATAAGTTATCAATCAGCAAATCCCAGAGATCTGATTGCTTTTAAGAGTTCTCTTTCTATGCTTCCTCATATTAAAAACATCTTACAATCTGATTTTAAATGTGATTTAATCAAGGAACTTCTGGTTGAATTTGATTCATTACAAGATATCTGTCAATTAATTGATGCGTCTATTATGGATGAACCACCGCTTGCAGTTAAAGAGGGTGGAATAATAAAAGAAGGATATCAGGAAACTGTTGATTCATTAAGAAAAGCAAAAACAGAGGGAAAGTCATGGCTTGCGAGGTTAGAAGCAGAGGATAGAGAACGGACAGGAATTAAAAATTTAAAAATTAAATATAACAAAGTATTTGGTTATTATTTTGAAGTAACGAATTCCTATCAGGGTCTCGTTCCAGATGACTATGTAAGAAAACAAACACTGGCAAATGCAGAGCGTTATACCACTCCGAAATTAAAGGAATTAGAAGACACTATTTTAAATGCAGAGGACAAGCTGTTTTCTTTGGAATATCAAATCTTTAGTGAAATAAGGGATACCATCGCAAAGGAAATAGAACGAATTCAGTTGACAGCAAAGGCAGTTGCAAGAGTCGATGTATTTACATCACTTGCCTATGTTGCAGAACATAATCACTACACAAGACCCAAGATGAATGAAAAGGGTATTATTGATATCAAGGCTGGAAGACATCCTGTAGTTGAAAAAATGATTGAGAGTAATCAGTTTATTTCAAATGATACATTTTTAGATAATGGGAATCATCGTATTTCTGTTATTACTGGTCCAAACATGGCAGGTAAATCAACGTATATGCGTCAAACCGCTCTAATTGTTTTAATGGCATCTATTGGTTCCTTTGTTCCAGCAGAAAGTGCAAATATCAGTGTTGTAGACCGAATATTCACTAGAGTTGGTGCCTCTGACGATTTAGCAAGTGGACAATCTACTTTTATGGTAGAGATGACAGAAGTAGCAAATATATTAAGAAATGCAACAGCGAAAAGTTTACTGGTATTAGATGAAATCGGACGTGGCACTTCTACCTTTGATGGATTAAGTATTGCATGGGCGGTGATTGAACATATTAGCAATCCGAAATTACTAGGGGCAAAAACATTATTTGCAACTCATTATCATGAACTAACGGAATTAGAGGGAAAACTATCGAGCGTGAATAATTATTGTATTGCAGTAAAAGAAAAAGGGGATGATATCGTATTCCTTCGAAAAATTGTCAAGGGTGGAGCAGATAAGAGTTATGGAATCCAGGTTGCAAAATTAGCAGGAGTTCCAGATCAGGTAATTGAAAGAGCAAAGGAGCTTGTAAAGGAATTATCAGAGAATGATATTACTGCCCATGTTCAAAACATTGCCTATCAGGAAGTCTTAAAACAGCATTCGGTAGATTCTCTGGAATTGAATCAGATGTCTTTATTTGATACCGTGAAAGATGATGATATTATAGAAGAATTAAAGGAAATCGATATTAGCCATCTGACACCAGTGGATGCCTTACTTACATTACAAAAATTACAGAATAAAATAAAAAATCGTTGGTAAAGGAGTTCTTATGCCTGAGATTTTAGTGTTAGATGAAACTACAATTGATAAAATAGCGGCGGGTGAAGTGGTTGAAAGACCGTCCTCTGTTGTGAAGGAACTGGTAGAGAATGCCATTGATTCAGGAGCGACATCCGTAACTGTTGAAATTAAGGATGGTGGTACTACCTTTTTGCGTGTCACGGATAATGGCTGTGGAATCGAGAAAGCACAGGTCAAGATAGCATTTTTACGTCATGCAACGAGTAAAATCCGTAGCGTGGAAGACTTACTTCATATTGGAAGTCTTGGATTCAGAGGAGAGGCTTTATCTAGTATTTGTGCTGTTTCACAAGTGGAATTAATTACAAAAGTTGTGGACGACATAACGGGTGCGCATTACATCATTGAAGGTGCAAAGGAAAAGTCACTCGAAGAAATTGGTGCACCTACGGGAACAACATTTCTGATTCGTAATTTATTTTATAATGTGCCGGCAAGAAGAAAATTTCTTAAATCGAATGCAACAGAAGGAAGCTATATTTCCGAGCTTATAGAGCACATGGCTTTATCAAAACCGGAATTATCCATCACATATATCAATCAGAATCAAACGAAACTACAAACTTCCGGAACGGGAGATTTAAAAGAAGTCATTTACAAAATTTATGGCAGAGAGGTAACCAGTCAATTAATCCCTATTTATGGACGTATGGATACGATAGAAATCTCTGGATATCTTGCAGAACCAACGGTAGTAAGAAGTAATCGTAATTATGAGACTTACTTTGTGAATGGAAGATATGTGAAAAGCAATATCATTTCAAAAGCAATCGAAGAAGCTTATAAACCCTACTTAATGCAGCATAAATATCCATTTGTAGTACTTAGTCTGAATTTACCGTCAGAAATGTTAGATGTGAATGTTCACCCTACCAAAATGGAACTCCGTTTTTCTGATAACGAAAAGGTATTTGAATTTATTAAAGAATCTATTTCCTCTTCTTTACATCAAAAGGAGCATATTCCTGAGATGAAATTAGTAGAGAAAGAAACGATTAAAGTTATAGAAAAAAGAAGTGAAAAGACTCCGGAACCCTTTGAAGTGAATCGAATCCAAAGGGAAAACGCATTATTAAATGAGACTCCATTGATAAAAGAAACTTCGATATTAAAAGAATCTTCCATATTAAAAGAAGCGCCAGTATATCAATTCGAAACGGAAAGTAGTTGTAAAAAAGAATCTAGCGCCTTGCAATTAAATTTATTTGATGAGAAAATACTTACAAAAAAGGCGAGAGATGAGTATGAAATAATCGGACAAATTTTTGACACCTATTGGATTATTGGATATAAAGAAAAGGTATTGTTTGTTGACCAACATGCAGCACATGAAAAAGTGCTTTATGAACGCTTTAAGAAATTGCTAGAAAAAAAAGAAATGATTTCGCAGCAGTTAAATCCTCCGCTGGTAATTTCAGTCAGTGGAAAAGAAGAAGAAGTAATTAAAAACTTTATGGATAATTTTGAAACTCTTGGATTTGAAATTTCTGAATTTGGTGGAAATGAATATACAATTGGTGCAATTCCAGCTGATTTATATGGACTAAATGCCAAAGAGTTATTTTTAGAGCTTTTAGATGACTTATCAGATGGATTGATTCGTACAAAAAATACAGATATGATTAATGATAAAATTGCGGTAATGGCTTGTAAGGCGGCTGTAAAAGGAAATATGAGAATAGGAAAAGAAGAAATTGGAACATTATTAGATGAATTATTGAAACTTGAAAATCCATATGCTTGTCCTCATGGACGTCCTACGATTATTTCAATGACAAAGTATGAAATGGAGAAAAAATTCAAAAGAATAGTTTGAAGTGTGAAATAAGAAAGTAGATTTTGGGCACAAGTATTTAAGGTGCGAGTTTATCCCACCAAAAAAAGAGTATGGTCGAAAATGTCAGCTTGTACAGTATTGTTTTTGTAAAAGCTGTAAGGCT
>JAQUUB010000226.1 GCA_028694115.1 Lachnospiraceae bacterium | reverse complement strand
TAAAAAACCGTAAAAGGCTAAACGACTTTTACGGTTTTTTAAGCAAAAAAAGATCGTAAAAGTCATCAACTTTTACGATCTTTCTATATACTATTATTATTTAAAATTACATTCCCATCTGTTTTGCAAACTATTGTGTCAGAATGGCTATTTTACAGCATCTTCATCTCAAATGGAAGATTTTTGACCCAATTTAAATTGGGTACGGAAATTATGTTTACATGTTTTGTTTAAATTTTAAGCATTTCTTATTTGGGTAGAAATACTACAATTGGGTAAACCTCTTTTGCATAATAAAGATTAAATAATATTTTGTACTATTTGAATCTCCACACCATCCGGATCCTGAATAAAAAAGAATTTTGATTTTGGAGTTGGCGAAAATGGACCACAAATAATTGTAATCCCTTTTTTAATCATCTCTGCTAATGCATCATCAATTGAATCAACCTCAAACCCCATTGATATACCAGTACTTTTTACATAACGTTTTTTATTGCATATTAATTCTACAATTACATTGTTTTCTAATCCTAACATTACAATTTCTGTTTCCTTATCAACATTGAATTTATTACATATCTTTAATCCTAATAATTCCTGATAAAAGTCAATAGATTCTTCTATATCTTTAACATAAATAGTAGTCCAACAATACTTCATGTACAACCTCCAAGTAATCCATATTTAAAATATAAATAATTAAGCCTGAATTATTCATGATAATTCAGGTTAATTTACTAGCATATCTTCAGAAAATCTTAGCCTTCAAAAAACTCAGTGTATATAAAAATCGCCAACCTTCTGATATTCTAGAAAGTTGGCGTTCTATTAACGACATCACTTTTGAATTGCCGAATCCCATGGCATTTAATCTTCCAGGAATTCTGGATTCTATAGAAATGCACTGCCAGGAATGTAAATAAAATATAATATCTTTACTTGTTTGGATGAAGTCCGTTTGTTTTGCGATTTCGATTAAGGTATAAATAAGCAATTCGATAGGCGGAAATCTATATGCAATACTATTTGCCTCCGTTAGTTATTTGTAAGTACGAATCTCTTGAAATCATCAATTTCGATTTCGCCAGTCTTTCTACCGTAACTAAGACCTCTTTCCACAGCTTCGACAAGTGCTACTCCACTTCGACCATAGCCCATGGTTCTAATAGTTCCCTTCACCAAGTCATCTTTAGACATTGGTCCATTATCCTGAATCGTCTTACATACAGCATTCTTAAGTTCCTGCTGTGTTATATCATCAAGTGTTCTCTTGTCATCAAGATTTACATCGATTCTATAGATATTATAGGTGTCAAGATCCTGATCCTCTCTCCAGTAGTATTTGATACCATTATGCTTATTTGATTTGCATTTTGCTTTCTTAAGTGCTTTTTCAGTAGCTTCTGTTGTCTGTGTACTGGCTCGTGCAATATCAAAACTTCGAAGTGTTCTTCTAATCAGTCTGTCATATGAAATAGGAGCCTCCATGTTTATGATTTCCTGCATATGAGCTACTATCTGAACAGTTGCTGACTTAACAACATAATCACTAGTAGAAACAGGCGTTACCTCAACATCCGAAGATATGTAATCCATGCTGATATATCCACATTCTAATGATTTCTTCACAGCAACCAATGAAGGCTTTTCTTCTGATATAACAGCAACCTTTGGCATTTCTATTACACCAGTGTTGTTTGTTAATGACATCTGAACCTCTGCAGGCTCATTGTCTGTTATTTCTTCTATACCTGCTTTAGGTACTACAGAAACCTCCGGCTCTGTTTTCACGACTGTATGAGCAGAAGTATCCAAAATCTCTTCTACTACAACTTCTTCATCCTTAACTTTCTCTGGAACTCTTTCCACTGTAGTTTCTTCTGCAGAAGTGTCAACTATATCTCCATCGTAGTTAGCTTTTTTATCCTCAAGAATAGCAAGAAGCTTAGAGATTTCCTTGTCTTTGTTGTCCCACCAATCCATTGTCCAGATTCTGTGTAAATCCCAACCAAGCATTCCAAGAATAGAATTCTGAGCAACTTCTCTATCCTTTGTATTTGCTGATTGCTTATAAGAATCACCGTCGAGCATAATACCTAGAATATATTCGTCTGAATTAAACGGATTGATTACAGCTAAATCCACCTTAAATCTTGAATGTCCTACTGCTTTCTGATACTTATATCCAGCCTTATCAAGTTCCATACAGATTCGATCTAAGATTCCCTGTTCTCTTCTTTGCTGCAATTCAGCATAAGATAGCTGCAATTTGCCTTTTTCTGCAAACTCAAGGAAATTTTTAAGCGATTCAACGCCCTTAGACTTTGTTCTCTTAAGGTCGATCATGTCGGCTGTCATTGTAGTAAATACAATCATTTCGCTTCTAGCTCGAGAAACAGCAACATTCAATCTCTTCCATCCGCCCTCTTTATTAAGTGGACCAAAGTTAAGAGAAAGCTTTCCTTCTTCATCTGGACCAAATGCAACAGAGAATAGAATCACATCTCGCTCATCACCCTGAACATTTTCGAGATTCTTTACAAACAGCTTTTCTTCCCGTTCATTAGCCCATTCATCAAACTTGCTATCATTAGTAAATTCTTCCTGTAGCTTATCTTCTATTATAGTCTGCTGACTAATATTGAATGTAACTACACCTACAGAGTCCTTATTAAGTGTTTCATCTTTATATCTACGCTTGATTTCCTTAACAATTGCCTCAGCTTCGCCTTCATTGATTCTTCCCTTTTTACGGTCAAAAAAACTATCTACCTTAACTAGGCTGACTCTCTTTTCTCTGTCATTTACAGAAGGGAAAGTAAGCATAGAATTCTCATAAAACTCATGATTGCTGAATGTAATTAAGCTCTCATGCTTACTTCTATAGTGCCATTGCAGGTGAGCTGATGGCATTCCAAGAGCCAGACAGTCATCCAAAATACTATCAAGATCCTCGATATCCAGGTTGTCCTCATCAACCGTATTTCCTGCAAAGAAGCTAGTAGGTGGCATCTGATTTGGATCACCTACAATTACAGCGTTCTTTCCTCTTGCAAGAACACCTACTGCTTTACAAGTCGGAAGCTGTGAAGCCTCATCAAAAATAACGATATCAAAAGACTTATTATCAGCAGAAATATACTGAGCCACTGAAATCGGACTCATCAGCATACAAGGGCATAATCTTGTAAGTATGTTTGGAATCTGGTCAAACAGACTTCTGATAGACATACCTCGGCCATTACTACTAATTGCTCTACGCAAAATATTAAGTTCTTTGCTTATTTGTACTGACTCATATGATGTTGGCAGCTGATGTGTAAGCTTGTAATACATCTCTTCTTTTGTCAGCTCCATGAATTCAGCATCAAGATTCTTAAACTGAACTATCTGCTCATTAAAACCATTTCCGGAAAAGCTATTAAGCACTGGCTCATTTTCAATTACCGATACAATAATTGCATGATAAATAGATCGTTGATATACATTCAGCACTTTCTCATGCTCTAATCCATCCTTATATGCTCTGCATACAACTCCCAGACCTAAATTTTGACAAAGTTCTTCCGCCTGATTGTATACAATCCAATCTTTTACAGTCGCAGAATGCTCAATCAATCTATCACATAGATTTCTTCTTGCATCGAACCAGTTGTAATTTAATTCGTTAACCCGAAGCTTTAACAGTCCTACTACCGTCTTCTGTTTTTCATTAAGAACATCAAAGTTAGAAATAATCGTCTTAGCCACATCAGTACACTCTGATAACTTACCAACTGCCTCAAGCTCTCTAATCTTGCCTGTAAACTGAGCTAATACTTCTAACTGACATTTCACTTCATCCTTATACTCTACAAGGGCCTGATCTGTTGAATAATTTTCTATTATCTGCTTCCAATCGTAAGGAAGCGAATTCTTTGCAAGGAAAGCCTGCTCCTGTTTTTGGAAAACTTCTACTTCAGCAAGTAAAGCTGGTATTTGGTCAGCAACAACCTGATTTCTCGCAAAAGACTGTAGTTCGTTAACAAGATTAGCAATAGCTTTTCCTTTGCCAAGGAACTTCCTATTTGCTTCATCATATTTCATACGATATGTGTTCATATTCATATGAAGGAACGTCTCATTCCATGCGTGAAGTAAAACATTTCTACGAGAATTTACTGCACCCTTTTCCTGCAAATATGTTACTGGCACATCAAAATCTCTATCAACATTTGCTGATGCCAAAAGGAATGATGGCATTCCCTCTGCCGAGATAACACTCTTTGCATAGGTAATCATATCCATCCAATCAGTTTCACTTTCCGGTGATTGAATGGATAGCATGCTTACAAAAGAATCAACTGAACTCTTTAATACATCTAACGCAACCTTATACTGATTAACCGTATTCTCAAGATCCATCTTGAGTGTTTGAGTATATACAGTCTGACCTACTGCTGATAATGGATGCGCTTGAGTGTCACGCATCAAATTATAGTTCCCACCTACGGCAGCTTTACCGCTGATTTAATTCGGCAGTGCCTATACTCTATCTATTTCAACGTGCTGTTTTTTACCGCACGTTTTTATCTGTCCTTTTCTT
>JAQUUB010000225.1 GCA_028694115.1 Lachnospiraceae bacterium | reverse complement strand
TTTGAGGGATAATAATCTACTGTCGATAAAGGGTACATCAGAATATGCATCTTCGATTAATGTGGATTCTCCAACGAACAGGATTCTTACATCATTATATAGTAAGAAAAGGGTAATCTTCCTACTACGGTATGGATTGTGTTACAAAGAGTCAACAGATAAAAACGGAATTAAGCACATTGAAAAACATATTATGCGTTATCCACAGATATTTGCAACTTTGGCAATTAGAGATAAACTGGATGAAGATGTAAAAAAGGGGGTTATCTGGCATACGCAGGGAAGTGGAAAGACTGCATTGGCATTTTCTAATGTCAAATTTCTCACTGATTATTATCAAAAAAATGAAAAAATAGCAAAATTCTATTTCATTGTGGATAGAATTGACCTTGCAACTCAGGCGAAAAATGAGTTTGAGGCAAGAGGGCTGAAGGTTATTCTTGTCAGTTCTAAAGAGGATTTTAAACAGAATATTGCAGCAGTTGGTGAGGCAGACAAAAGTGGCAAGACAACAATTACAGTTGTAAATATTCAGAAGTTTTCAGATGAATCGGTTACCAAACAGGCAGATTATAATGTAAGTGTACAGCGTGTATATTTTATGGATGAAGCGCATCGAAGTTATAATCCAAATGGATCGTTTTTAGCAAATCTAATGGCATCAGACAGGGATGCAGTTATGATTGCATTGACGGGAACTCCGTTAATAGGGGATGGATATAACACAAAAGACGTATTTGGAAATTATATTCATAAGTATTATTACAATCAGTCAATTGCAGATGGATATACTTTAAAGCTGATTCGTGAAGAGATAGAAACAACCTACAAATCGAAGCTGGCTGAAACGTTGGATGCATTGCAGGTTCAGCAGGGTTCCATTTCAAAGAAAGAACTTTATGCTCGTCCTGAATTTGTATCACCTATGGTTGATTATATTGTTACTGACTTCGAAAAAGGCAGAACTGCATTAGACGATTCCATCGGTGCAATGATTGTATGTGATTCCGCTCCCCAGGCACGAGTGGTTGCTGATGCACTGGAACGGTATAAGAAATATAGTTATGCTTTGGTACTTCATGACGAAGGAACCAAGCAGGACAGAAAGGACATTCAGGAAGATTTTAAAAAAGGAAAAATTGATATCCTGGTTGTCTACAACATGCTGCTTACCGGATTCGATGCACCAAGGTTAAAGAAACAATATCTCGCCAGGATGATAAAAGCCCATAATCTGCTCCAGACATTGACCAGGGTCAACCGCCCATATAAGGATTATCATTATGGATATGTTGTGGATTTTGCCAACATTAAGGATGAATTTGATAAAACGAACAAAGCTTATTTTGAAGAATTACAGGCAGAGTTAGGCGATGAGGTTCAAAATTACAGTGAGATATTTAAGAGCAGAGAAGACATTGAAAAAGATTTGAATGAAGTTAAGAATCAACTGTTTTTATATAATACAGAAAATGTAGTTGAGTTCATTAATCAGATCAATGGAATCGAAGATAAAAAGACACTTTTTGACCTCAAAAATGCTTTGACAAATTATAAGATTCTATTCAATCTTATCAGATTGTTTGGATATGATGACCTCTACATGCATTTTGATGTGGAGAAAGCAATTCAGATGCTGAACGAAGTCAATAATAGAATCAGTATCATTAACTTCAAACAGAATATGGAGAATGCTGAGGATATGTCGGGCGTATTGAATATGGCATTAGACCAGATCAGTTTCCAGTTCAGAAAAATTGGAGAGGAAGAACTGATTATTGCCGATGCATTCCGAAATACGCTTGAAAAGACCAGAAGAGAAATTGTGGACAGGAATCTTGATCCAAAAGATCCAGAATATATTGGTCTGTTAGACGAATTAAAAAGAATCTTCAAAAAGAAAAATATTGAAGAATTAACCTCGGATGAAATGAAGGATTTAATGGGAGAACTGGACTCACTTAGAAAAAAGGCGGAGCAGAAGAATCATGCGGATAGAATGCTGACAGATAAGTATGATGGTGATGTGAAATATATGAGAACACACAAACGCATTATGGAAAGTCCACCACCAATAGCGGATGCTTCTACCATTCATAAGATTCTAATGGGGATTAAGGTTCAGACTGACGAAGCAATTTCACACAATGAAAGCATGCTTGATAACGAAGCATTTTTTATTCGATCATTACAGCCATTTATCATAAATGCTTGTAAAGGTGAAGGGACAAAAGTAAATATGCAGCAGGTGAAGTTTATTGACAGCTGTATTTCACAAGAATACATAACAGAAAGGAATTGGGCATCATAATGATATCAGAAGTAGTAATGGCAAAAACGAAAGCCATGATTGATGATTTAAAATCCGTATGTGCAAATTATGGATTGGGTAACGCCAGCAGTGAGTATAAAATTATTACAGAGGTGTTCCTATATAAGTTCCTCAATGATAAATTTTTACATGAAGTAAGACAAGTGGATGAAAACCTTAAAGGCTCTGAGAATATTGAAGAAAAGCTGAATGGAATGAGTGAGGAGGATTATGAATTTCTTCTGGCAAGCTTACCACCCGCAACTGCACAGTTGAAAAAGACACATTTCATTTCGTATCTATTTAACAATAAGAATCAGGACAAGTTCAATGAATTATTTGATAATACACTGGTAGATATTGCAAATTATAATATTGATGTATTCTCAGTAAAAACCGGAAGCGAAGACAAAATCAGATTGTTCGATGCACTGTCAGTATTTGTAACAGAAACAAATAAGAGAGCAGATTTTTGTAAGGCTATTATCGACAAATTAGTTGCCTTTAGTTTCGAAGATGCATTTGAACAGAAATATGATTTCTTTGCAGCAGTGTTTGAATATCTAATCAAAGATTATAACAAGGATTTCGGTAAATATGCAGAATATTACACGCCACATTCTATTGCAAGTATCATTGCAAGGATAATGGTTCCAAGAGAAGTACAGAATGTAAATATCTATGATCCTGCAGCAGGGTCTGGAACACTTGTACTTTCACTGGCACATGAAATAGGAGAAGAGAATTGTACGATTTATACACAGGATATTTCACAGAAGTCGAATGAATTTTTGCGATTGAATCTAATTCTGAATAATCTTGTTCATTCGCTTGGACATGTAGTACATGGAGATACGCTATTAGAGCCACAGCATTTCAATAAACAAAAGAATGGACTGATGAAATTTGATTATATTGTATCAAATCCGCCATTTAATGTTGATTTTAGTGAGAGCAGAGATACATTAGCAGGAGATAATTACAAGGAAAGATTTTGGGCAGGTGTGCCAAATATTCCTAACAAAGATAAGAACAAAATGGCAATATATCAGATGTTCTTACAGCATATCATTTTTTCTTTGGAAAAAGGTGGAAAGGCAGCAGTTGTTGTCCCTACTGGATTTTTAACTGCAGGTACTGGAATTCCAAAAGCGATTCGTGAATACATCGTAGGAGAAAGGATGCTTCGTGGGGTAATATCCATGCCTAGTAACATCTTTGCTACGACTGGAACGAATGTGTCGATTCTCTTTATTGATGAATCTAATAAGGACGGAAAAGTTATTTTGATGGATGCATCAAAACTTGGTCATAAAGAAAAGGTAGATGGTAAGAATCAGAGAACGGTACTTGAAGCAGATGAGATTCAGAGTATCATTGATACATTTACCAAGGGCGAAGAGAAAGATGATTTCAGTGTACTGGTAGATTATGAACAAATTGAACAGAAGAAGTATTCTTTCTCAGCGGGACAGTATTTTGAAGTTAAGATTGAGTATGTGGAACTCACGCAGGAAGAGTTCAATGCAAAGATGAATGAATATACGGATAACCTGAAGGAACTGTTTGCTGAAGGTGACAGGTTACAGAATGAGATTTTGGAGCAGTTAAAGAAGGTGAAGTATGAGTAGAAATATAAAAAAATATGCTATTGCAGACTTATACGATATGGCATCCGGATTATCATCAAAAAAAGAGCAAGCTGGGCATGGTGCGCCATTTGTGTCATTTGGGACTGTTTTCAATAATTACTTTCTTCCAGAGATTTTACCAGATTTAATGGATACAAGTGAGAAGGAGCAAGAGACTTATTCTATCAAGGAAAACGATATACTTATTACAAGGACAAGTGAGACTATTGATGAATTGGCAATGAGTTGTGTTGCGGTGAAAGATTATCCGAATGCTACTTATAGTGGTTTTACTAAAAGATTGAGACCAAAAACAGATGGAATTGCGTATGCAAAGTATCTGGCGTTTTATCTGAGAGGATATTTATTTCGAAAGTCGGTTACCAATAATGCGTTCATGACACTAAGAGCAAGTTTCAATGAGGATATATTTTCATTTTTGAATTTGTACTTGCCAGAATATCCGCAGCAGGTATTGATGGGAAATCTACTATATAATATAGAACATAAGATTCAGGTTAATAAGAAGATAAACGATAATTTAGAGCAGATGGCAAATCAATTATTTGAGCATTGGTTTGTTCAATTCAAGTTCCCGTCAAGTAATAACGAAATGTCGTATAACGATGCAATAAAAATGAGTATTCCAGCCAATTG
>JAQUUB010000224.1 GCA_028694115.1 Lachnospiraceae bacterium | reverse complement strand
GTGCAGGCGCAAGTGAGCTTGCGGACATTAGGAGCAAATATCATAAGGCACTATCTTCACTAAAAAGATGGAAACAATGGGGCAGACAGAGGTAGTTTAAGCCCCTCTGTCTGATGTAATAAAAAATTATACCCCAAATGTATTTCAAATTTCATCATCTGTTAAAGGTTGATGTTTTTTTATGATTTTTACTGTTTCTTCTTGCAAACAAACATTCAGAATCTGCAACTGCTCCTCTGTCTCCGTATAACGTATCATGAGTGCAGGCATTTTTACATGCCTATTTTCTTTCCAATCCGCTAAAACATCTTTTGACAAGCCATGTATGCAAAGATACTTTGAAACAAGGTTAGTCAAAATATTTTCCAAACGAATTTTTTCATTTTCATCTGCAAAATCTACTGTTACCAAAATATATGGCAATCCGCTTGCAAAATTTGTTTCGAACAATTTTGATGTTCTAGATAGTCTACATAATTCCTCATATCGTGTATCACCAATAATATCACATACAGCCTTCCAAATCTCTTCTATCAACATCTGGTCAGTAGCCAAATGATACACTTCCGTCTGTGAAACAAACGCTTGAATCTTCCTTGTAGCTTCTTCGCGTGTACTGCCCGTCCACATCATCACTAACTTACGTGTTGCAAAAAAAACACATGCAATAACAGCAAATATAACAACTAGATTAAAAATCAAATTTACCATAATATGCCTCCTTTTTATAGGGTGGACTTACATTCCACTAGAAATGCCACCCATTAATTAGTTTTCCTCCAACTTAACAAATGGTGCAACGATAGACACCTTCGCCTTTCCATAAGAAATCTCGTACGGACGAATTACAACTTCCTCAACTGGAATAGTAATGTAAATCGGCTCTTCTGATGCTTCTAAAATTTCCTTTGTCACAACTGGACGTGATGTTTCTACCTTTAAAGTAAAGGAAGAAAAATCATCTGGATTCACACAATCATAACGAATCGCTTCAATCTTATCAGTTTTCTTACCTTCTGCATCGAGTACATTGGAAATACGAACATTGCGTACAACTGCAACTTCCGGAATAACCCCGATAGCAGAAACTTCAAGCGCTGAAGCCTTCATAATGTTATTATCGATAACCACTTTCATTTCAACATTCTCCTTTCTGCAGAGCGTCCTCTGCATCAGCTGTATCATTATCATACCAAATGTGATATAATAAGCTAGCGGTAGAAAAATTGGTATGATTCTCTACCCCCCCCCCTATTAAAAAAGGAGCGGTTTAAATGAACTATACTTTCAAAGAAACATATGATGCTTTAAATCCTAACCAGAAATGTTTAATATCCAATACTATGGTATGCATGGAACATACAACACCTGAAAAATTCATTGATATGAAATATGGAATACGTTATGGAATTATAATCAACGATATGACGCAAAACGAACTGCTTAACTTAGCTTTACCCAAATATAAAGAAATAAAAAAAATAACTTATGATGATTTTAATATCGAAAACACATATAAAGCTATGCTACAATATAACTCAAAAAAGTCTCCTCTTTATAATATCGTGTTAGACATACTTGATATCGACGAAAATATAATTAAAAACTGCTACTTTTCTCAATTACTTTCATCTCCCGAAAAATTATTCGAAAGCCTTACTCCAAGAGACCAAGATGCTCTAATATATTTAATCAACAATATTAATTCAGATTATTCTATTAAAGAAATTGGCGATATTGGAGTCGAAGAACAATTTAAAAATATTCCGTTTAAAGAGTTCACTATTTAAATGTAATATCCAACAAAAAAAGAGGAGAACAAACTCCTCTTTCATTTTATGATATAACTTTTTATTCAAAAATACCTCTTAATAAATCTATTCTGTTTTGTGCCTTTGATTCAACACCTTCCATATACTTGCTCATATATTCCCAATCTGGAACATATCCATCATCGGAATACTTCTTTTCTTCATCAATATAAATGGAACCATCATCATTATGTAGAACAGGAAGTTGAATAATTAGATTCTCTAAATTGTCACTTGTTAAAGCATCATTATAATCAAATTTCTTTGCCGAAATTTTTATTATAGTACATATAAACAAGCCACTATACTTTGAAAGATTTTCATTATATAACATTGAAATTGCAAAACCTGCACCACCTCTACCCAAAAAATCATCTTCTTGATAAAAAGATGCCCCATCTAAAGGACTGACAGTTATACAATTCCCCTTCTCTAATTCTTCATCATCCTTAGGTTCAAGATATGAAATAATTCCATTATTCATTTTTCCAGAAGAAACATATGGAACATCTCCACTATTATAAGTTTTAATACTTCTTTCCGCAGGTGATTTTATTTCAAACAATCGTGATATAATAAAACCATGCCACTCGCTTATATCTACTTTATTCAATCTTTTCACCTCTTTCAACCTCAATAATAATATCATCTGTTTTATCAGAAGAATTTATATTACTGAAATATATAATTTTATTTGCAATAACATCTTTTAATGCCTTTACATCTATTTCCTCTTTAAACATTAGATAATCAATCATTGTTTTTGTAAAATCTTCCTCGTTAACTCCAAATGGTTCTTCATCTTTTTGATAGCTTAAACATTCTTTTGGTTTAATCCACTTGATACTATCATCGCCATTCTGCTTTTTTATAATATCAACCCATTTATCTTCTATCTCTTTCCATCTGTGTCTAACATCTTGTCTACCTTGATTTTTAACCCTTTCAAGACCATCTTCTTTAATATAACATGTAAATATTTCTTCATCATTTTGTGGCACTCCACTTTCAAAAATAAAAATAGATGTAGTTATTCCCTCATCAAAAGTTTTTTCTGGCAATTTGATTATTTTTAAAAGCCTATGCTCTTTTAAAATATCTTTTACTACTTTTTGTGATACTTTTTCTAATTTTTTATCTGGTAACAAAAAAGCACTTATTGTATGTTGTTTTACACTATTTAAAACATTTTTAATAATCACCTCTGGATGGCATTTCCTTTCATATGGTGGATTCATAAGTACTTTCGTTATCTTTTTACTTTTTATCCAATCATATGCTTCTTGCGTAATAGTATCCATTTGTTCTAAATTTGTTTTTCCATCTTTATGAATCAACATATTTGCACAAGCAAGTGAGAAAATACGTTTATCTATTTCTATTCCATATAATTGAGTTGACATTATTATTGCGGCTTCATTTGTTTCTGGTCCACCTACTGCCTTTATCATATTAGACATTGCTTTTGTCAAAAAAGCGCCACTTCCACATGCAGCATCCAAAATTCTGTCTGTTCTAGGATTTACATTAATAAGCCTATACATTAGCGATGTAACATGGTCTGGTGTAAAAACTTGTCCATTTTCAGATTTTCCTTTATAACGATTAAATTCATTAAAGAAAATCCCCATAACATCTTCGCCATTCCAGTTTTTAGAATTAATCAGTTCTGAAATAATTTCTATATTATCTATAAAATCATCTATAGCCTTTTGGTTGTTAGTTATATTCATCTGCACTCTAGAATACGATTCAAGCAAAATTTCTAACTTTTCATTCTGTTTTTTTGCCTTTTCTAATGATTTTGAAAGCGTATCTAGAATCGTGAAATGAAATAATGAATATGACATTCCCTTTGCTAAAGGTGCTCCGAATCTTTTCGCAACTAAAGCACACGCTGTAAATACCATTCTATCATAGTAATCATTTACACCAAATTTATAATGTAACAAATTATTTATTTTCATTGTTGTCAAATAAATTTGTTGTGTATCTATTTCAAAATCATTAAATAAGGATTTGTAAAATTGTTTTGACTGCAATATATTGGTTGCATCTTTCTTTTCTTTTTCATTCAAAAAGATTTTTGTTTCTTTTCCATTATACAGAATACCAATTACCTTAGGATATTTATTATTTGCTATTTTTACATTATCAAGCAATTCATTAATAAAAGGCTTACTCTCTATATCCTTATCTGATGATTTTGTTTCCAAAATTATTGCTACATCAGTACAATCAGCTGGAAGATACCAACCATCTGGCTTATGATTAGAACCTTTTCCTACAAACCCCAGTTTTTTAAAAGTAGTTAATTGCCCCGTTCCCTGTTGCACATTATTTTCAGGTTTATCAAATTCTAATATCTGTTTAGCTCCTTTGTGAAATCCATTTTTATCAGTATATCCATCTCTTACTTCATCTTCGCTTAAGTCTCTCACTAATGACATCAATCTACCTTCTCTCTAAATAAAAGAATTTTAAAATATTTTGCCATCTGCTATGCAAAACATTTTATATTAATAAAACGGTCAGATATATAATCCAACCGTTCTACTATTGCGTGTTCTCTCTATATACTTTGGTCGCAAATCGGTCGCAATTTTTGACTTTGAATCTTGCAATCCCTCATAAGCACTGGCTTTATTTCTCCAATGATTTCATTGTCGGGAATTTTGTTGGAGTTTAACTACACTCCTACGAACTTCTTTGTATTGCTTTAAATCGTACCTCTACAATTCTTCAAATTCATTCGCATTTATTCCCGTTTTCATGGCTTTTTGATGTCCAAT
>JAQUUB010000071.1 GCA_028694115.1 Lachnospiraceae bacterium | reverse complement strand
TACCACAATAGACGATGAAAGACAATGACAATATGACATAAAATGGAAATAAAAAATGCTCGGAAGCCTTATTACTAGAGACTTTCGAGCTAATCTACGTTAAAAGCAACTGCAAAACTGTGGAGAAGATTGATGGAATCCTTTGGCTATAATATTGATGAACAATCAAATGGTTGGTATAATATCAATTGATAGCACATATGGTTTATCGACATGAGCCAATGGGTGCACTTCCAATCGGGCATTATAGTCTTATGAATCTCGAAAATCTTAATGTTCAAGAAGAGGCAAGTCAGAATTATGATGCAATGCTGCATGTGTATCCAAGCAAAAATATGGATTGTGCCAGATTGCATTTTCTGACTGTAGTCAGGGAAGAAGTCAACTATTAAAGGAGGAAATACGTATGCAATATCGTAAACTGCCTAAAGGAACAGAACAGATCAGCGTTATTGGAATCGGAACCGGTTCTATTCAGGCATCAAGTGAAAAAGAGATTGAAAAGATTATAACTACCGCAATAGAGAATGGAATTAATTATTTTGATATGGCTTCAGCGGAAGCAAAGCCTTTTGATGCCTGTGGGCGTGCATTAAAAGGAATGCGGGATAAAGCATATTTCCAAATCCATTTTGGAACAAATTATGAAAAGGGAATGTATGGCTGGACAACAGATTTGGATATCATAAAACGCTCTGTTGACCGGCAGATGAAAGCAATGCAGATAGATTATATTGATTTTGGATTCCTTCATTGTATTGATGAACCGGAAGATTTGCATCAAGTGGAGAAATCCGGAGTTATTCGCTATATCGAAGAGCTGAAAAAGACCGGCGTGGTCAGGCACATGGGACTTTCTTCCCACACTCCGCTTCTTGCCAATGAGGTGCTCGATATGGGAATTCTGGATATGTTAATGTTCAGTATCAATCCTGTTTATGATTACGCAGGAGGTAGCGAAGCAAACTATGCAGCAGACAGCTATGCGATTGGCGGTGTGGCAGAAAGAATGAATTTATATCGCCGCTGCGAATCAGAAGGTGTAGGAATTTCAGTGATGAAAGCTTTCTGCGGAGGCCAGCTGTTAAAGGTCAAAACCTCACCTTTTGGAAAATCATTGACGCAATATCAGTGCATTCAGTATGCATTGGATAAGCCGGGGGTTTTGACCGTGCTTCCTGGTATTCGTACCATGGACGATTTGAAGCATCTTCTTGGCTTCCTGGATGCTGGGCCGGAGGCAAGAGACTACTCGCTTCTAGGTTCTTTTGCGCCACAGGCTGCCGCAGGAAAATGTGTCTACTGCAACCATTGTCAGCCCTGTCCTATGGGATTGGATGTGGGCTTAATCAACAAATACTATGATCTTTCCAAAGCCGGGGATGTGCTTGCTAAAAGCCATTATGAAAATCTCGCCGTCAAAGCGGATGCCTGCGTTGGCTGTATGCATTGCAACAAGCGCTGCCCGTTCCATGTGGATCAGGTTGCGAGGATGCAGGAGATATTGGCTTACTTTCTATGTTGAGATATATCGTGCGATGGATACCAAGACATAACGAGCATATTGTTTCGATAGATTTGGAGAATGAGTATAATGAGAATGGCAAGCATATCAGAAATGCTAAAATCATTAATTGAAGTGTATCATTTTAACATGGACACGCTTTCAAAATATTTAGGTATAACCAAAGAAGAAATAAACACAGTAGCACAGGGAAACGTTGACTGTTTACCAGAGGATAATGTGATGCGTTCCCTTATGCTGAATAAAATTGGATTTCTTTATTTTGGTGTAGCAGAAGATAAGGATATGAAATTAAGTTCCTTCTTGGAGGTACTGATTTCATATCATAATCTGTCAAAGCAGACTATTGCTGAAATGGCAGAAGTTAAGGTAAGTGACATTGATCATATGCTTTCAAATCAAATTAAGGATATTACGATTGAAGCAAAATATAAGATTGCGGTCACTGTAATGGAGCTACGATTTTTCCTTAAAGAATGTGAAATACCAATATCTCCACCTCCATCCGAAGATACAATTGAGGATTCAGATGACTGAGATGCAGGTATCGGAGTAGAAGCCGTTTGCTGTTGTGAAGATTCTAAACTACGGATCTTATTTTTAAGAGACGGATTTTCATTGCTTAATGCATTAACTTGATTTTTAAATCTGATACTGTTGCGTTTACAATGATAAAAAATCAGTTGTAGAAATGAGGTATCTGAGATATAATAATTATGATAAAATATTGATAAAGTTGCGATAAAGAAAGGAACGTGATGTTATGATTCAGATTAAACCTGTTTCCGATTTAAGAAATAAATTTCCTGATATTGAAAAGATTGTAAATGCGGGTGAACCAGTATATCTTACTAAAAATGGATATGGTGCAATGGTTGTTCTAAGTCTGGATGCATACTCAAGACTGACCGAAGGTGTGGAAACAGCTCTTGATGAAGCAGATAGAATGGCAATGGAGGATAAAACACGTCTGTCGCATGAAGAAGTGTTTGACGGCTTAAGAAGGAGAGTAAAAAATATAAAAATTTGAAGTGAAGTTCTCTGAAATTGGTATTTTCAGGGAGCGGGAGGAGCTACTTATGAATTTAAACAAAAACATGATTAGAGCTATTGATGATAATATGAAGACACCATTTTCTGTTAAAGGAATTACAAAGATGGTTGATGCGTGACTACTTGAAGAAAAACGATGTCAGTGTCAAAAATGGTTCCGATGTTAATTCCATCATGCGTGATATGATGTCCGTTATTCTGGAAGGTGCTCTGGATGAGGAATTGGATGAAGAACTCGGTTATTCCAAGTATGATTATCGGAACAAAGAAACAGATAACAGCCGAAATGGACACTCACAAAAAACAATGCATACCAGTTATTGAGATATGGATGTATCAATCCCACGAGATCGAAATGGTGAATACGAACCACAACTGATCAGAAAATATCAAAACACAGTAACTCAGGATATGGAGGAAAAGATTCTTTCCATTACAATAAGGGAGTATGTTGTAAAACCTGTAGCATAGCATTAAGGGCGGTGGAGAAAATCTATCGTCTTTTATTATTAAAAATCCAGAGGTGACAGATATAGAAAACGCAAGTAATACAGTAGGAGTTCCAATCTGGGAACGATTTTTATTAACAGTTAAAGAAGCATCTTTATATTTTAATATCGGTGAAAATAAATTACATAGACTTGTGAATGATTATATGAATTCCTTGTAACTCCAACGTTTTCCGTAGTTCAAACTGGATTTTATCAACGATTTACCAATATTTCTGGAAAGTCAGATTTGCAGAGTTATATTAACAAACTAGATATATGAATATTTCTGCCATATACGGCAAAAATATAAAACGAAGAGTTTACATGTGAAAATAATAGATGTATAATTTGTTTTATATAAGTGACGTGAACGGCAAAAAAATTTATTTATGGGGTGACAAATGGAAATAAAAAGAGATGTGTATCTTAGGCGACTGATTAATCGAAAACACAATGGATTTATCAAAGTAATTACTGGCATTAGGAGATGTGGGAAATCTTATTTGTTGAATACGTTATTTTACAACCATTTGCTGGAGAATGGAATTACGGATGACCATGTGATTATGTTTGCGTTTGATTCTGCGGATGATCTGATTAAGATTGGAGAGGATCCTCTTTTGCTCGATAATACGAAAGAAGACAGAAAGGTGGATCCTAAAAGATTTTTGGAGTATTTGAACCAGCAAATCAAAGACAAAGAAATGTATTATTTGCTGTTGGATGAGGTTCAGAATCTTGGTGCATTTGAGTCCGTACTAAATGGATTTCTGCGTAAAAAGAATTTAGATGTATATGTTACTGGGAGTAATTCCAGATTCCTTTCAAAAGATATTTTGACAGAGTTTGAAGGGCGTGGTGATGAAATTCATGTTTTACCATTATCATTCTCTGAATTTTTCAGTGTATATGATGGAAGTAAAGAAGAGGCATTTGATGATTATTCTGTTTATGGGGGACTCCCAGCAGTAGCACTTATGGGAACAGAAGAACAGAGGGTGGCGTATCTTACAACTCAAATGAAAAATTTGTATCTAAGGGATATTATTAACCGTTATCATTTGCATGAGGATTGTGCAATTGGAGAATTATTGGATGTAATTTCCTCTGGGATTTCAACACTTACGAATCCAAGAAAACTTTCTGCCACCTTTGCATCTGTAAAGCAAACAAGAATAAGCGAAGTAACTGTAGATAAATATATTGAGCATATGGAAGATGCATTTATACTTAATAGGGTGAAAAGATTTGATGTAAAGGGAAGAAAATATATAGGAACTCCATATAAAATTTACTTTGAAGATGTGGGCCTTCGCAATGCAAGATTGAATTTCAGACAAATAGAAGGTACTCATATCATGGAGAATATAATTTACAATGAATTGCGCTTCCGTGGTTTTAAGGCTGATGTGGGTGTTGTAGAATCACGAGAAAGAGATGAGACTGGGAAAGAAATAAGAAAGCAGTTAGAAATTGATTTTATTGCCACGATGGGCAGCAAAAAGTATTACATCCAATCAGCTTATGCAATTCCAGATGAGGAGAAATACAAACAGGAAACCAGATCCTTTGACAAAGCAAATGATTCTTTTAAGAAGATTATTTTGGTAGAAAAAAGTATGAAGCCAAGACGTGATGACAATGGTTATGTCATGATGGGGGTGAAAGAGTTTTTACTGGATGTTAATAGTTTGGATTGCTAGTATAAAGAGTATAGAAATAGAACGAGAACAGGTCAAAAAGGTAATTACGAACTTGTTACGCAATTACCTTTTTGATAAAAATAAAGGGCAATGTGATCATATTATGGAATCAAGGTGTAAGGGGCATTTGATTACTCCGTTGAATATTCTTGCTCAAAGAAACCGCTATTCCGGGAAAATGGAAACCGGTATTCCGAAGTGCGGAAACCGACTTATTTTCGCTTGATTACCCAATTTGCAGATTTATGATCCATTGTCAAGCCCTTGCCGCTTCAGCAGGTCATATAGGCCGCTTATCCCTCCGCTTACAGCGACCAGTGTACTTGCATGGAAACGCAGACAGCCATTTAGCCCGGCAACCACAAAATTCATTAAACACATTCAATGCTTTTTGGGCATGAGTAAACCATAAAAACTAAGTATTTGATATGAAACGAGCAAACAAATATAATGTGGGTGTAGAGACAAAGCAATTGTTTTGATCTCTGCACCTGCTTTTTTGTGGGCACAGTATGAAGGCGGAAGAGTGAAAGGACAAGTAATTGGCGGTATGCTGTCATATTTGATAGTGGCGATTTGCTTTGGAGCTGGAATGGAACAGCTATCAAACCATAGCAGAAGCAAGCCATGCGGCTGTTTCTTTAGAAGGAATTGCCATTGAAGCACAGGATACCATAGCCACATGGCTTACGGAAATAGGAGTAACTGAAACCAACACGCAAACAGACACAGTCATCAAGATCACAATCGGTGATATTACGCTGGATGGTGTTTTTTACGCACAGACAGATGACCCTGGTCTTTCTGCAGATGTTATCCCGATTGGCAAAGTCACTTCTGATCTTTCTGTGTTTGAGAATCTTAATAGCTGCGAAGAAATCACTTTTTCGCTGGCAGAATAAAATGGAGGATTTAATAATGAAAAAAATAATAACAATTTCACTCACTTTACTTATGATTTTAGGGCTTACAGCCTGCGGCAATTCAGAAAGCCGGTCGGCTCAGCCAGCCACAGAAGAAACTACAGAAAACAGCAGTGCAGATGCTGAGACTACAGATGTTTCCGAAAGTCAGTCAGAAGAAACGAATGAGTCTGAAGTGGAGGGAACCAAGGTTCTGGTTGTTTACTTCTCTGCTACGAATACTACAAAGGGTGTAGCGGAACGTATTGCGAACGGTTTAAACGCAGATATTTATGAGATTATTCCCGAGGAACCATACACAGACGAAGATCTTGATTACAATGATAACAACAGCCGTTCTACTATTGAAATGAATGACCCGGATGCTCGTCCTGCCATTTCAGGCAGTGTGGAAAACATGGAACAGTATACAACGGTATTTATCGGTTATCCCATCTGGTGGGGAGAAGCACCGAGAATCCTCAACACCTTTGTGGAAAGCTATGATTTCTCTGGAAAGACCATTGTTCCTTTCTGCACTTCCGGTGGTAGCGGTATGGGATCTAGTGCAACTAATCTGGAACCGCTCACAGATGGTGCAAAATGGCTTTCTGGTGGACGACTGAACGGCAGCGATTCACAGGATACCGTGATGGAGTGGGTAAACAGCCTTGGCTTGAATTTTGAATAATAATTAAAGTATCAGACAATGGGTTGCGTATTAAAGGGAGGAAGTGTTTATGCAATACCGTAAACTGCCGAAGGGAACAGAACAAATCAGTGTTCTTGGAATTGGAACCAGTTCTATTCAGGCATCAAGCGAAAAAGAAATAGAGAAAATCATAACGACTGCGCTGGATTTTGGGATTTCTTGATGCAAAGGCGCAGGACAAAGACTATTCACTCCTCGGTTCTTTTACACCGCAGGATGCTACAGGAAAATGTGTTTATTGCAATCATTGTCAGCCTTGCCCTGCGGGGTTGGATGTAGGTTTGATTAACATATATTATGATCTTTCCAAAGCCGGAGATGTATTGGCAAACAGCCATTATGAAAATCTTGCTGTTAAGGCTGCTGCCTGCGTTAGCTGCGGGCATTGTAATCAGCGCTGCCCGTTCCATGTGGATCAGGTTACAAGGATGCAGGAAATATTAACTTATTTTAACAAGTAAAAGGAAAAAGAAAAATGACAGAAAAAGAATTTAATCAAATCTTCCCATTGGGGGAGAAAAACGATGTTTATGCACAGTATTTTGTTGGACAGAGTTACTTGTCCATGTTGACAACGGAAAAAATTGGAATTGCCAATGTAACCTTTGAACCAGGGTGTCGAAATAACTGGCATATTTATCATAAAGGCGGACAGATTTTGCTCTGCACTGCTGGGCGTGGATATTATCAGGAATGGGGAAAACCCGCACAGGAAATGAAGCCCGGCAATGTCATCAACATACCGCCGGAAGCGGTAGATGAGCAGGAATATAACAGATTAAAGTAAGGAGGTCAATCATGATAAAAGTAACAGCGGGCAAAGATGCCTTGGGTGATTTTGCACCCAAATTTGCGGAATTAAATGATGATGTGCTGTTTGGAGAAGTCTGGTCACGGGAGGATAAATTGCCTGCAAGAGACAGGAGCATCGTCACGGTAACGGCACTTATGGCAAGTGGTGTTTTGGACAGTTCTCTTGCTTTCCATATCGGAGAAGCCAAAAAGAATGGTGTAACAAAAGAAGAAATGGCTGAGATTCTGACCCATGCAGCCTTTTATGCAGGATGGCCGAAAGCATGGGCGGCGTTTCGGATGGCAAAAGAAATTTATCAGGATTAAGGAGATAAAAAATATGTTAGGAAATTTTTCATATTCAAACCCGACGAAACTTTATTTTGGAGAAGACTCCCTCAATGCTCTCAATGAGGAGCTTCCCAAATACGGAAACACGGTGCAGCTCATTTATGGTGGCGGTTCTATCAAGAAAAATGGTATTTATAATCGGGTTATGGAACTGCTGAAAGCAGCTGGAAAGACGGTCATTGAGGATGGTGGCGTGATGCCCAATCCAACCGTGGAGAAGTTGCGGGATGGAGTACGGATTGCCAGAGAGAATCAGGTGGATTTTCTGTTGGCTGTGGGCGGCGGCTCCTGCTGCGACTATGCCAAGGCGGTTTCCGTGTCAGTTTATTGTGACGAAGATCCGTGGGAGAAGTATTATATCCGCTTTGAGGAACCGGACTGTAAGATCATTCCGGTTGACTGTGTGCTGACGAAAAGTGCTGACTCATGATGAGGTATTGGATATTCTAAAAAACAGTTTTTGAGCTGATAATAGGTGGTATAAATTGTTATTTCAAAATAAAATAGCACAGTAAAAAGCTCCCTTCATCAGGTGATTATTTCATGTACTATCTTTTCTTTTATGTGGTAAGCTTTACAATAATATTATTTTGCTGATATAGCCAGTCCGTAAATTCTTTGGGGCTGGTTGTTTTGTTCTTTGCAATGACTGTTTCTTGCGACATTTCTCGCTGCACAATTCATAACGCAGGCTTTTTTGCCAGAAAATATTTCCCACAAACTTTGCACTTGCGAAAGCACAGCCCCCAGTCATTTAGAAGGTTCAGGTAATAGATAATCAAAGGAAATCAGACACAAATTGTTCACAGGCAATCCTTCGTTCCCGGACTTTTCTGGCAGCCAGATAGTCATTCCGAATGCGGAAAGCGGTGTATTGGCATATTGGGTCTTTGTTTTCAAATTTTTGCTGTAAAAAATCACAGGAGGACTGTTCCAAAGCAGGCTGATTAAGATCAGGAAGATCAGGTGGAGCCATTTAGAAAGTATTATTTTATCTGCGAAGGAGCCAATACAGAAACATTTTATTTTGAACGGTTGATCGATTTGAGAAAGGAATTAGGAATACATCCTCTTATTGATATCAGATTATGGGAGAAGACGGAAGGGGATAAAAATATTTCTTTCGCTAAAAATCTTGTTACCTTTGCCAGAGAACAAAAGAGTCTTAAAGAAAATGAATTTGATTCAGACAGAGATAAGATGATGATCGTATTTGACGGTGATATTTTTGAGGAAAAGGTGCAGGGCTATGATGAACTGATTGCTTCTATAGAGGAACATGATATAGCCGAAGGCAAAGGTGTCTATTGCAAGGATTAATGTAAAATATCCATCACAACAAAGGATTTTACAAATATCCTGACTTCGAATCAATGCTGTGAAAAGATGTATTTGTAATTAACTAATGCCATGTTATAATAGCATTATGAGTAAAAAATACTATATTTAATCAGCTTGTGCAATTTCTGATGAGGAGAAATTGATGAATTTTTTTGATTATATTAAGAATGACGCTTTTTTTAAGCCACTGACATCCAAATATCGTCGGATCTATTATGATTGCATCCAGATTCTAATTGATAAGACGAAGGAACTGCCTGTGCTTTATGAGACAGATGCAAGAGACTGTATCACACTTTATTTGAATAACAGTGATATCCAAAGTGAGATGGAGAAATTAGAAGAAGACGGTTTGAATGTTGTGGATGATAATGAGACAGAAGAAAATGGAAAGGAACTTCAGCCAGGTATGATATTGGCTTTGTTTCGATCTTGTGGGTGGGTTCTTCCAAGAGAGATTGGCCGTAACGGAGAATATGTGACGAATATAGCAACGGATTGCAGACGTTTTATGGATTTCCTGCGTAAAATGACGGAGAAGACAGGTGAAGGGTTGATGTCAAACCGTATTTTTGCAATGTATGAAATTATGAAGTCGGCATTTGATGAAGAATCCGTGAGAAAAGACAGACCCTATACGAATATTCTCATTCCCATGATTGACAATGAGACAGAACTGAAAAATGAACTGACAGATCTGAAAGACAGCATTGCAAGTATTATGAAGGCAGTGATTACCTTTCAGGATATCAACAGCTTTGGCCAGTTTATTATGAAAGATCAGATGCTGGATCGCTTTTTCAGCGAGTATTTTTTTGTCAAAAATAATGGTCTGATCCCAACGCAGATTTCGTATATCAGGGGAAAACTGCGTCTTCTAAAGGAAGAGGAGTTTTGTAATAAAATAATTGTGGAATGTGCAGAAAAAATTCAGGTTCCAATGGAGGAGGCACAGGAACGGGTAGAACGATATTTCTCTGAGCTGCAGTATTTCTTAAGTGTGGAATATGAGGACAATATGGAGTTGATCGATCGTAAGATCAACAACTATTATAATCTGGCAAATACCAGAATTATGCTGATGGCAAGCAATGGAATGCAGATGGAGTCAGTACTGAATGATTTTCTGTATGTGGTCTCGAAACTGCCGAAGGAGCAGCAGGACATGGCTATGGAGAAGGTTGCCGGATGCACCCAAATTATGAATCAGAAATATGTGGGGCGAAAATCCTTTGAACGATATAAAAGGGTAAAAGGGGAAGGCCAAAATATTGGGATAAACATATCAGAGCTGTCAGAAGAGGAAAAAAGAGTGCAGACGGAGTCGATTTTTCAAAACGCAGTGAATCGTTATTCTGTAGATCGAGTGGGAAATTTCCTGGATGTACAGCTTTACGGGAAAGAGAAGATTAGTTTAAAGGAAACTGTCATTCAGACAAAAGAGGAGCTTTTGATGTATGCAGCAGCGATGCTATATGCGAGAAATGAGGAATTCCCATATGATGTTGTGATGTCCGAAGAAATCGTGAAGATGGAAATGGCAGAGATCAGTAACATTGTAATCACTAGAAGATAAGAGGGTTTGTGATGAATGATTTTAGTTTTATGAATAAAATGAGTGAGGAAGATGGGTATTTATTTAAGCGCTGTATAAGGCGGCTTTTGGATGTGACCTTTATAGTTGCAGATAGAGATGAGAGGCTGTACGATTATATCTCAGCAGAATCCAATCAATACGATGTGAATGTATATTTGCAGGCAATTGGATATCAGGTACAGGTGGAGGATCGGATGAAGGTGGCGATGCTTCAGCAGAGTGATGAAGACTTGGATACGGTAGGATTAAAGAGGGCGAATTTATATCGTTTTGACCAAAAGCAGGTACGGCTTCTGATGATTCTGTGGCTTTTGTTTCTGGAGCGAATGGGTTATGCAGAGCCAGTGTATGTAACTGTGGGTGATATTATTGACAAATGCAGGATCTATCAGATTACACTTTCTCCGTCAGAATTCAAAAACGCATATCGAATCTTTAAACGGTTCAGTCTGATCGATTTTGAGGATGACATCGCAGCTGAGGATGGAGCTGTGCGTCTGTATCCGTCACTGCAGTTTTGCATGGATATTGGTCAGTTAAAACAGGTGATGGCTGAATATCTGGAAGATAACGACGAAACAGTTGAGAAAGAGAATTTGGAAGGTGAGGATACGGATGAGTAAGATTATTTTGCAGAATATACATCTGGTCAACTGGTATGGATTCTCCAATACGACGATTCCCATGGCTCAGAATCTGACTTTGATCTCGGGTGAAAATGAATGTGGAAAGTCTACTATTTTGGATGCAATTAAATATGCATATACTGGAGATACACAGTTTAACAAGGCTACAAGCGGTTATAATACGGGTGTCGGAAAACGTAATCTGGTTTCCTATACGCGCTGTCTGGTTGATGCGAGTGCGGGAATCTATGCGCGTCCGGCAGAAAAGATACCGGTTGTTTATACACACATTGCAATGGAATACTATGATCAGATAAACGAACAATCATTTGTGCTGGGAGTGATCATAGAGACCTCAGCAGCAGATATCCGGGGAACACACTGGTTCGCTATGGATAAAAAACGGCTTAAGGATGTATCCTTTGTATACAAACAGGAGTCTGTGCTTAAGCCCTATGATGCATCCGAATTTCAGAAGAAGTATGGTATCCAGCTGAAAAATAAAAAAGAAGGAATCACGCTGTTTATGCAGAAGGTTGGCTTGAAGCTTCCGTATCAGGAGATTCCGAAGTACCAGAGAAAGCTGCGCAACATCATGGCATACAATCCAGCGGCAAAGATTCAGGAGTTTATCAAGGAATCTGTGCTGGAAGGGCATAATGTGAACTTCGATAAATTAAAAGATGCAAAGAAAAATATTGAGCAGATTAATCATTCTCTGGAACAGATTAATCAGGAGCTGCAAGATCTGGATGCAATTTTAAAAGATTATAACGAACATGACAGAAGAGCTTTGCAGCTTAAAATCGATGATCTGAAGATCTGCTACAGTCGGCTGGTATCTTCCCAGAAAAAAGCGAAGGATGCAGAGGCAGTTATTGAAAAAAATGTGATTACCTGTGAAAAGCTGGAGAGAGTTCTTATTGAAGAAAATAAAAAAATTGAGGATTTGGATCGAAGCTGCTCCGAGGCAAGAAGTGCCCTGCGAGAGCTTGATGTTACGAAAGCGATTGAAGCTTCGGAACAGATGATCAAAGAATATAAGGAACAGATTCAGTGCCTTACGAAGGAAAAAGATGGGTTGGAGTATTTTCAGATGCAGATGCAGGAGCTACTGCAACAGCTTCGGATACTTACGGGGGATGTCACGGATGTAGAGAATATCGGTAAACTCACTTCACGTTCTGTGAATGCGGCCGAAAAGCAGCTCTGTATCGATCGGCTTAAGGGAATGGCCTCAAACTGCAGGGATGAACTGCTTAAGGCGAAAGGTCTGCTTGACTTGCAGCTGGAGGAAGTACAAAAAGAGTGCAATGAACAGACAAAAATCATTGAAAACTGTAAAAAAAATAAGGCGGATTATACGTACGCCAGAGAACAGATGGAGCTGATTGGTGAGATTAACCGGGAGTTTGACAGACAAGGGATCACACAGATGGCAAAGATGGCCTGTGAATATGTCATTGGTTTAAAGGACGAGAAGTGGCGGGATGCAATCGAGGTATTTCTTGGGGTTCACAGGTATGCGATTATTGTGCTGCCGGAACACTTTGATGTGGCTAATCAGGTGATGGATCGTTCGGGACATAAGTATGTGGAGTTGGTGAATTCCAAACGTCTTATGAGCAGAAATCTGGATTGCGAAGAAGATTCCGTATACCATATGCTGGAAATTCAAAATGCGACGGCAGCAGCTTATTTCACATTCTGGTTGGGAAGGATTCATGCCGTATCGCTTGATCAGGTTCCTATGTATGATAATGCAATGTCCAGGGAAGGAAAACTTAGCCGTAATATGGCGGTAACTTATCTGAACAAGCATAAGCTCAAGAGTTACTGCCTGGGAGATAAGGCCATTGAGTTGAATCTAAGGGCTGCAGAGGAGAAGCGAAAGAAACTGGAAAAACAGGAAAAAGACCTTCTGGCAAGGCAGCATGAGCTTCAGGAACAGATTGATTTCTTTAAAAATGCGCTGAGCTATTTTAAGCATTATAATTTGGATGTACATAATGAGTTGGCAAGAGCGACAAAAGATCTGCAAGAAGAACAGGGGCATTATCGGGAGCTTTTAGAAGCGCAAAAAAATAATGAACAGTTTATGGCACTCACGCAGCGTGTCTCTCAGTTGGAAGAACAGCTGGCTCAGCGGAAGAAGGAAAGAAATGAACACGAGAGAGAAAAGACGGTTCTGGAAGTAGAATCGGAAAGAAAAACGCAGGATGCAAAGGAATTTCACAATGAAGAAAAAAGGGAGCAGATGAAGCTGGATGCAGAACATGCGCTCTGTTCTTCTGCTGTAGAAACCGCAATCAAAGAATTTGATGCATTTTTAGATGGAACGAATAAGAATGGTGGAACCATGCAGCCATCCACAAAGGATAGAGCTGAGCGTCGTGTCAGAGAACTGGAGGTGAATATCAGTGGTGCGCAGCAGGCTTACAACAATCGCAAACAGGAAGTGGACAAGCTTCCAATGGGACTGGATCATGAAGCAAGCTATCAGAAACGTAGAGGAAGAATCTGGATTGATGATTTGCAAGGTATGCAGCAGAAGCTGAGGGAACAGACCATTACTTATGAGCGGATCTTTAAACGTGAATTTGTATTAAATATTTACGAGACTGCAAAGTCAGCACGAAGTGATATCTCAGATATTAACAGAGAGCTGCGAAAGCTGCAATTTTCCACGAAGTATCAGTTTGAAGTGAAGCTGTTGGACAATACTTCGGATTATGCAAAGATTCTTCGCTATGCAGAATACTTGCAAGATACGAACAATATGTCAGATGACCAAATGATGTTTACCAGCCTGTTGGGCTATGATAACGATCAGGTTGAGGCAAGAGAGACAGAAATCATTGAAATTATCAATCGCATTATTGACAAGAATGATGTAAATGAAATTGCTAAATTTGCAGACTATCGTAACTATATGAGCTATGAGATTATCATCAACAACGATGAGGTAAAGGATGGAAAACTATCAAAGCAGGTGGGATATAATTCCGGAGCAGGAACACAGATTCCGTACACATTGATTTTATCGGCGGCGTTATCTATGCTTTACAATGTGCGTGTAAATTCAGCAAGACTGCTGTTTATTGATGAGCCATTTGAAAAGATGAGTGATCACAATATTAAACTCATGCTGGATTTCTTTGTTAATCAGGATTTTCAGGTGATTTTCTGTGCACCACCAAACAAATTGGAGTCAATCGGAAGTGAATGCGGTGTGATCATTCCAGTTCTTAAGGTCAGCAATGATAATATGCAGATTGGTCAGGTGAAATTCCATGAGTGAAAAAGATTATAAAAAGGAAATCATCGATAAATTATTGAAAAAATATAATCAGCGATTGGTAAATCAAGTGAATACAAAACGTCGAGTGATTGTAAAACCAAGGGAATTGTATGGAGACTATGCAAATAATCATGCAGATATCTCAGAAAAGCAGCGGCTTGAGGAGGCGGTACAAGAATTATTGAAAACAGAAGTAGTACAGGTTAAACTCCTGAAATTCAGTACGGATATTGAAAAAATCTATTTGTGTGAGGAACAGGTGGGCCAACTGGATGAAATCTTAAAAAAAGAGTATGGAATTGTATCTCAGTACGATGTTAGAATACAACTTGATACGTTGCTTTATCGTTATGAAAATAATGAAAGACTACCTGTTACCAGCATTTATTGCAGACAGATACGTAGTAGGATGAATGATCCGAGAATCAAAATCGATGTATCGATGGTTCGGGCTAATCTTAAGATGCTGACATTCCTGGAGAAAAATGAGGAGAGTCTTTATATACGAGAGGTTTCAATGATTGTCTATGGGGATTCCAAGTGGTTTGAGGACAATAACCTTGAAGAAATTTGTGGAATTCTCAGGAATGCACTTACCATAACTCGTGAAGAGGACGAGCGTCAAGATGCGATATTGGCAAAGTATCACGTCAATCCGGCAGAACAGGAAATCTTTATTAAAGGCGATTGGAAAATTGAATGGGGAAGGTATACCCTGGAGACAAAGGCACTTCAGGGGGGACTTGCAATTGCCTCGAAAGACATTGAGGGTATTCAACATATTCAGGTAAAGGTTTCAACCGTGATGACTATTGAAAATAAGATTTCTTACCAGAGAGTCACAAATAAAAAGATGGCTACAATGTATTTGGGGGGATTTGCTACAAGATATCAGATTGAATTTTTGAAGAAAGTGAAACAGGATAATCCAGACCTTTACTATTTGCATTTTGGTGATATTGATGTGGGAGGATTCTGGATCCATAAACATCTGTGTCAGAGGACAAATATTCCATTTGAATTATATGCAATGGGAAAACAGCAATTAAGGGATAAGCGATTTGCACATTGTTTAAAAACATTGACACAGAATGACCGAAGACGAATGGAGCAGTTGAGAACACAGGAATTATACCAGGATGTGTTGGATTATATGAGTATTCAAAATATTAAACTGGAACAGGAAATTATCAGTTACTATCTGCAAAAGGAACAATAGTTGCGTTGGGGTATTAACGGCATTTTTGTGGCTCAACCTGTTAGTGATGCATTGGCATACTATGCTAAAACGTGTATAATATCCAAAGGTATCCACAGACGGTAACGGCATTTGTTGGGATTGATACCACACTATTTGGAAAAACTTATTATTCAAAATCAGATAAATGGTGGTTACGGCAGGGTAAACGTGTAGCTGGCAGACCTTTGCAAGACCTGGCGGTATCTCGGCAAATTACGGCGGGTGGAAAAGGGAGAGACTACGGTAATACTACGAAGTTGTTGATTTATTTACAGGAACAGGTTCTGTAGGCCATGCACTTAAGGCATACAAGAATGTTATTAGTAATGATATTGAGCACTATGCATATGTCATTAATCAAGCTATTTTAAATGGATGTAATTTTTCTTCAATTGATACGGCTTCTTTTTGGTATACAGTAGAACAAACTTATGATTTTCTGCGAGCAAAAGTACCGATTTCCCTAGCGGCAGAACAGATGCAAAAAATCGTCAATTTCACACCGCTTGCAGTGCCGGAAACCCAGAGAAAATCAGGCTAAATCAAGGATTGATTACTACACCATTTTCCCAGTAATTTATGGAGATTTAAGTAGATTTTCATGAATTTTGGGAAATGAGGAAAAATAGAGGAAGTGTCAAAACGCTAGGAAATAAGCGGGTTTGGAAACTTATGAAGGATTATAAAATTATGATAAAAATATTATTTGTATGCCACGGCAACATTCTGGCAAAACTCCGAAAAGCTTGATTTTATAAGGGATTGAGAGGTGGGAATGTTCTGTTTTAGACCACGTTTAGACCATTTAAAATGGGTTGATTTTAGTGATTCTTGAGAGCCTTGCTTTGTTATGTTAATATTGAAAATTCACATGGAAGACTATGATTTTGATAGGACTCCGGTGGTGTGGGAATGCGTTCCTGTGTCGCCGGAGTCTTCTTTTATTTGTTCTGGTCACGCTGCATAGTCTCATCAATGGCACGATTGATGAAGGTTGTGGTACTTTCGCCCATGGAGGCTGCATGATCATGAAGGATGGTTCGTTTTTCTGGAACCATACGAACTTTCACTTCTACAAATTTGGCAATGTATTTTTTATTCGCCCTTTTGCGGGCTTCTGTTAATCCGTGATAGGAACTTTGCTTTTCTTCACTCATTATGGAGACCTCCGATACGATTCGTGCACAGGCACTATTTTAAAAAATTATAACATGAATTGGCACATAAGACTATGTAAAATTTGAAAGGAGCACAAACTATGGCAAAGAAGGAAATCAGAAATATGAAGGTATATGATCAGAGCGGATATCGCTACAAGAGTACACCGACCATCATGCTCAAAGGACAATGGCTGAAGAAACTGGGATTTGACAGTGGCACGTTTATTACAGTGAAGTGCGAGGATGGGAAACTGATTATCACACCAAGGGAAGTCAGCAGCTACATTGATGAATATGAAGCCCAGCAGATCTGTATGGTTGCGGAGAAGAAAGAGGGGTATCGCTGATGGGAAAAGTATTTATGATTGGATCGCAAAAAGGTGGAGTGAGAAAGACCACGACTACATTAAATTTGGCTTATTCACTGGCTAAGATGGGAAAGAAGGTTCTGGCTGTCGATTTTGACAGCCAAGCTAACCTGACCACCTGTTATGGAATCGAGAATCCAGGGGAACTGGATTATACGATCGGTCATCTGATGATGGCTGTCATTGAGGAAGAGAAGATTCCGAGTTATAAGCCGTACATTAGGAATAAGGATGGTGTGGATTTTATTCCATCAAGTATTTACCTGTCTGTGGTGGATGCCAAGCTGCGATTGGAGATGGGAGCAGAACGAATGCTGTCAGATGTGTTGGAGCCTCTGAGAAAACGATATGACTATATCTTGATTGATACTTGTCCATCATTAGGTATGCTTACGATTAATGCTATGGCAGCAGCTGATGAGGTGATTATTACTGTTAATCCACAGTTGCTGGCAATGATGGGACTGCAGGACTTCCTAAGAAATGTGACAAAGATTAAAAGAAGAATCAATCCAGAATTGTCAGTGGCTGGAATCCTGCTGACTATGTGTGAACGTAGGACAACCCTCTGCAAGGTTCTGACGGAAGCGGTGACTGAAAGTCTGGAAGAACAGATAAAGGTGTTTGAAACCAGAATTCCAAATACAGTTAAAGTGGGGGAGAGCATTTATTACAGCAAACCGATTGAGCAGTACAGTCCAAAGGCCTCTGCAGGGATTGCTTATCGGAAATTTGCAAAGGAGTTGATGCCGTATGAAGGTTAATGGTGCTAAGAGAAAAATATTTGACGCTGTGGATCTGCTGACAGAGGATATGCCGGAAATGACAGGGAAACATGGTATTCAGATGTTGCCTGTGGGAAAGATTAAGTCGTTTCGAAATCATCCATTCCGATTGTATGAAGGTGAGCCTCTGGCGGATATGGTGGGGAGTATTCGAGAACATGGTGTTTTGAATCCAGTGATTGTCTGGAACCACAATGAAGTGAACGAGATGCTTGCCGGACATAATCGATTGAATGCAGCCAAGCTTGCGGGAATGAATGAAATCCAGGCAATAGTGAAATCGGAAATTTCTGAAGAAGAAGCTTATGTGTATGTTATTGAAACGAATCTGATGCATCGGTCATTTACAGATCTATCGATTTCTGAGAAAGCAGCAGTGCTTGCAGAACGATATGATAAGGTGCTATATCAGCGGAATCGGGAAGACATCATCAAAGAACTGAAGGAACTAGAAGGTGGCACAAAAGGTGGACACGATGTTCACCTTTCCAAGAACCGAGATGGTTTGGGAGAAGAGTACAGTTTATCTGGCAGATCGGTGGCGAGGCTTCTGCGAGTGAATGAACTGTGTCGGAGTTAAAAGAGATGCATGATGAAGGAAGATTGAGTCTTGTGGCAGCAGTACAATTGTCGTATGTGTCAGAAGATGTTCAGAGAGCAGTGGCGGAGGTGAAGAAGCCAATTAGTAAGGAAATGGCGGTTAAGATTCGAGAAAAAGCAGAATCCACAGATGATGCTCTGCAGATTATAAGCGGAGATTTTAAAAGAAAAAAAGGAGCAATGCATTCAGTAAAAATTGATGCGGCGTTGTACAAAAAATATTTTAATGGGACAAGAATAAGCGATGTGACAGAAATAATTGAGCATGCACTAGAATTATGGTTAAAAAAAATAATTGAATGTTTAATAAGGGCATTATCTTATCAATCAAAAAATACTTAGGTGGAAGTGCTTGTAATAAGCTTAGATCTGAGTATTTTTTCTTATGTTGCATATAATTATTTAGAAAGTAATGAAAGCAACAGAACTGCAATCAAAATCAAAAAAACGAGTATAAAACACAATTATTAGACTTCGATTGACATTTTATAGGAAAGGTGTATAATGCATTATAGTGAGAAAAGTAAGTTACGGAAGGTGAGATATATGGAGCAAATAAGAGAAATGTCGTTTATCACAAAAAGTCATGGTGATAATCTGCCTACAGTTAGAATAAAGAAAGTTATACTAGACAATTTTAAGAGCGTGGGACACGGTGAGATAACATTTAATTGCGGGCGTGAGTTTGTTCCGTTCAACACTGAATCTGATATTTTGGGAATATATGGACAGAATGGATCAGGGAAAACATCATTTATTGAAGCACTCTCGATTTTAAAGGGGCTAATGTCAGGAGTCCCAGTACCAAGTGTCTATGCAGATTGTGTCTCAGTAGGAAAAGAAAGTGCTAAACTCGAATTTGTCTTTGATTTACAATATAATGGTGGGATTATTCGCGAAGCAGATTATTCATTTTGCATGTCTAGCAAGCCACTGACAAAAGAAGAAATAGATGAAAAATATAAGGATGCACCTGAGAAAATTAATATTCCTGAGGAGGATTATAAAGTAGTTATTTTTGATGAAAAGTTTTCATTGTTATGGGAAGATGCCTCAAAACGTCAGATTATTATTGATACCTCAACAGAGGAAACTCCATTTAATCCAACGACAAAAAGAAAAGAAATCGCTGGTGGTGGAAAAAAGGTATTGGTAGCACTTGAAGTAAATAAGCAATTAGCTCGAAGCAAATCAAGATCCTTTATTTTTATGTCGGATACTCTAAAAAAATTTTCTGAAAACAATGATGATTCCGTTTATTTTAAGGTATTAGTAGAGCTTAGATATTTTGCTCGTCACTATTTATATGTAATTGATACAAAATCTTCAGGATTTATTAGACTGAATTTTGCTCTGCCAATTTATACAACTGAAGGACAAATGATGTTTAGTGCAAAAAGACCAGAAGTAGTACCTGCTGAAGCTGTGCCAGATATTAAAAATGATTTGGAGAATATTAGTTCAGTTCTAGAACAGTTGGTACCGGGATTATCAATAGGATTTAAGGAAATATCACAGACATTAGATAAAGATGGTGAGGCAGCATCGGTAATAATGCTGATGGCCTACCGTGATGGCAAAGAATTGCCATTGCGTGATGAGTCGGATGGCGTTCGGAAGATTATATCTGTTTTGAGTTTGATAATTGCTGCATTTAATCAACAATCAGTTACTGTTGCGATTGATGAGTTTGATGCCGGAATTTTTGAATACTTGCTTGGTGAAATTCTTCAGGCATTAGAGGAGGCGGGACGAGGACAATTTATCTTTACTTCTCATAATCTTAGACCACTTGAGGTAATAGATAAAAAATTCTTGTATTTTACGACAACAAACGCTGAGAATAGATATATCAGATTAAAGAATATTTCTGCTACGAATAATTTACGAGACACATATTTTAGAGAAATTGTCTTGTGTGAGCAGGAAGAAAAAATATACAATAAAACCAAACGCTTCAAAATCATTGCTGCTCTAAAAAAGGCGGGAGAGGAGCGTTAATGGGAAAAAGACCAAAGAGAAAAATTGTGTTGTTTCTCGTAGAAGGCAAATCTGATCGAGAAGCACTTAGACTTGCAATACCGGAGCTGTATGATCAAATTGATGAAGATATTGAGGTTTATTTTCCAATTATCCGGAAAGAGGAAGAAGAAAAGGGTGGTGATATAACAACCACTATTTATACGGACAAACAAGGAAAAAAACATTGGGTTCACCCAAATAATATTGAGGATGCGATATATACATTATTCTTAGATGATTTTTTTGATAAAGAAAAAATTTTACCAAAAGATATAACAGAAATAATCCAAATTGTGGACACTGATGGAGCATATATTTCAGAAGAATATATACATATAGATTCTGAACTTGCAGAAGAAGATTCTCCTTACTATAAGGAAGATGGAATTGCCTGTTGCGATATCGAAAGAATAAAAAGACGTAATGAGCAAAAGAGTGAGAACCTTGATTATTTAAAAAAATGCTCTGTTATCAAGGTCAAACAGAAAACAATACCGTATTCGATTTATTATTTTTCCTGCAACCTAGATCATTTCCTTCATCATTCAGCAAACCTTGACTATCGGATAAAAAGGAGTCTAGCGGATACTTATGCTAGAAACTATATTGGAAATGTCGAAGGATTTGTACAAGATATATCACAGGATGTGGGTGCTACAAAAAATCTAGACTATATGGAATCATGGGACTTTATAGGACAAGGGTTAAATTCCTTATACAGATACACTAATTTGAATATTCTACTTACTAAGTTACATGAAGAAGCAGAAAAGTTATAATGTGAATTAAAAAGAGATTCTGTGATTGAGTTGTCTTAATCACAGAACTTTTAAAGATTAAATATTACAGAAATACTTATTTGGAGGATATAACCAATGCCTAAACAGGTAGTAAAGTTTATAGATTTATTTTCAGGAATGGGTGGTATTAGGCTTGGGTTTGAACAAGCATTTAAGAAGGCGGGATACACTACAGAATGCATTCTTACTTCTGAAATAAAGGAGGCAGCAATTAAGGCACATGAAGTAAACTTCCCTGGAGAAAATATTGAAGGTGATGTGACCAAAATAGAAACAAAAGATATTGAAGATTTTGATTTCTTACTTGCTGGTTTCCCGTGTCAGGCATCCGTGTGCTTTTCCGGGATGTAATCAGTTAGTGGAGGGCAGATACTGTGAGGAACACACCAAGGTAAGGAACAGTCGGTATGAAAAGTATGGGCGAAGTCCTGATACCAGAAAGAGATATGGCAGAGCGTGGAAGCGGATTTGTGACAGCTATGTAAAGCAGCATCCCTTCTGTGAACTTTGTTATGAAAAGGGCGTGCTTGTACAGACTGAGGAAGTTCATCACAAGAAACCATTGAGTGAAGGTGGCACACACGATAGAGAGAATCTGATTGCGTTGTGCAAGTCGTGTCACTCGACGGTTCATGCGCATCGGGGAGATTTTTGGCGCCAATCTTAGGGATCCCGAAAGGTCATAGACCTTTTGGGAAAAGGACGACTGAGATGGATGTTGTTCGGCAAATTAGAAGCACCAACTTCATGCGATTTATGTGGTCTTGAATTCGTTGCATGACCTCCACTTCAATCATATTAACTGCTTCTGATTCTGCGCATTAAATGATCAATAACTAAA
>JAQUUB010000223.1 GCA_028694115.1 Lachnospiraceae bacterium | reverse complement strand
ACTCGGCTATTTATGCCATCCATAGAATTTTCATTACTAAGAGGTTGCTCTCCTGTACTAATGATACAATTACGCCAGGTAGGAACATCCTGAAGACCACCATTCTTAGCACCTCTTGTCTTGCCGTATCCATTGCCAAGAGAATATACAATCAACGATGCTGACAGTCTTTTTTCATTTAACACTTGCAATTCATCCAAGCCCAAGGGCAGATGTTTTAAAGTTCCGGCTCTACGCTCTAAACCCACCGCAGTACTATTAAAGTTACCCATCAGCTTAAGTGGGTCACCCCATACAGACAATGCAAACTTTAAAATCGCTGTCTTACCACTCCGTGAGGAATGCCACAGGTGTAATATAATCACTCTATGCTGCAATAATTCTAAAAGGGGTGAAGCAAAGGATGCTGCCATGATTGCTCTTGCAAAAATTGACTGGCGGAGTTTATTTGCTGTTGCAAGCCATTCTTCAAAACTACCATGCTCACAAATAGCACTTAGTATTTCTGATGCCTCATTATCCTCAAATATAATTTCATCCTTTACCACACAGGGGTAGAATTCTTTTCCTAACCACCCAATGCGATTAATACTTCTCACAAACGGAATCTGTTTATCGTTGGTTGATTCATATACAGATAAATAGTTCACCAACCCCTCTGCATTAATGGAAGATACCGAAATACCATTGTCTGCATATCTGATTAACACATTCTTATTCAGCGCATTGGATCTTGGAACAATCAACTTTTTCCACCTGCCATTACGATAGAAGGAAAGTTCAAATTTCTCTGTTCCATTATCAATATTTTCTAATCGCCTACTAATAACCAGTGGTTCATCACAAAGACACCTAGGTTCCATCTGGCCATCTTCACTATGGAATATTTCAACCCCATTTTTTATAGAAACATAATATCCTTTTGGTGCCATGGCAGCATTCAAATCAATACCTTCAAGAATAATCTCCATTGGAACCATATCAAAACTCAATTCCTGCAACTTTTCCTCTTCAATCTTGATAATCTTGTTGAACTCTCTCATACCGATACCAGATTTCTTTACAATCGGCTTAAACTTTGCATAGGCAATTGGACAATGATCCTTTGCGTAGACCATAAGTTTCAAAACATAGGGATCCACCACTTCATCAATATCAACCCTTTCTTTTGCGTTTAGTTCCATTAGCAAATTCGTAAGCTGTTCTTCCTTACTATACAATGAAAAAACCACTGGAGACTTTACTCCACAACCGCCTTCTGGGCACTGAAATCCTAAACGTTCCTTAATATAGTAACATGTGCAAGGTTTCTGCTGTTCCTGGGCATGTTTGATTTTCCGTGCTGTCTCCTCATGACTGTATCCCAAATATGGAGAACTCCATTCCTGAAACTTCTCTTCACCATCCTTCCCAAGTACTACATTGGTACAAAGCGCATACCAAAGCTGCTCATTTACACCATTGGGATCGCTTAATAACTTCTGCATGGCCAGACAATTTTCCATGATGCGTTCCGCACTACCAACAACACGGCCATCCACTTCAAAAGATTCCGAAACCTCTGTGTGAACTTCTATACAATACTCTGCAAAATCCTCCATAGCATAAAAAATACCGCTTTCAAAAATAATGCGACACTCAACTTTATTACCTAATTTGCAATTGTAACTACCAGGTGCACGAAGCATTCTGGCAGCATCAAACACGTTGTCAATGTTCCAGCCTTTTGTTCTACCTTCTGCTATCAGATAATTACCAAATCCAGCAAGCATGTTGCCCGCCTTCTTCTTAATCTCATCACTATCTAACAATACAGGTTCTTTAAAGCACCAAATAGGATCAATTCCATATCCCGTATCCACAATAAATGTGGGAGCAACGGGTAAGGCTTTCAAATAGGCTATTACTTCCTCTTTCGATTCAGGTAAATTTTCCTGTTTGTGTGCTTCGCCCTTTACATCATAGTCAGCAAAAAAGCAGGTTGCGTATGTCACATCACCTGCTTCACCTCTTACGTCATCTAATATTTCATTTTTTCTTGGCCACATATTAATATAGGTATTCTTCTCTTTGCCTATCTCAAGAACATCCTGCTCATACACCTCCAAGTCCTTTACTGGATAATGCCTTATCTCTGGACCAGGAAGTGTTATTGTGGAAATCCTGCAATCTTTACACTTTCCATAAAGTGCTTCATAATAATTCATTTTTCTATCCTTTCCGACCTATGCGGCCTTTTCCTGTTCCAGATATCTATTACAACGCATTTTTGCCGCCTGCACTCCGATACCTGCGCGCTTTGCTACATCCGACCATTTACATCTGTCATAAAAACGGTATAAAAAAATCTGCCTAGTTACAAAATCAGGAATGAGTTCTACCTCATCCATCATCTTCGCCCGGCAGACAGCAGCATATGCTTCTTGCACTTTTAACTTTTTCATCAATTTTTCTCTTTGGTACACGGCTTCCACAACTACATCACTATACCCACTTGTTTGAACTCCTAGCCCAAACCTTGAAGCACTTCGAAGCCCATATACGTTATGTATTTGGTACTTCATCGTCTTCACTGCGTCATCTGCTGCTCTCGCAGCCTGAATGCTTTCAATAATCATCAACTACCTCCTCATTAAAATTAGACACTTTACACTTCTTCCATTGTGACTATTATACCCTATCAAGCGTCACAAGTCAACAGTATTGAAAGATCTTGTCTGTCTATATTAAATATTTGTTGTCTATCTATTGACTTTTTGATAAATTAATGCTACCATTTATACACGGCAAGTGTCTATTTTACAATGGAGGTGGCAAAAATGGCAACTACTTTCCTTAATTTAGGAATATTTTTTGACCGAAATGGAGATGTATTTCGTAATATTGTACATGAAGAACTATTAATCCCACAAACTCACGAATATCTATTTAACTTTTTAGACACAGACTTATCTAGACTTGACCTATATTTAGACAGCTATCTTTCTTGTATATCTGGAAGTGAAACGACAAAGGGTGATTCAGTCATCATGCAGCAGCTATATGATGAATTATTTAAGGTTCACCCATTCTTCCGCACCAGTCCAGAAAATGCATCCACAGTTATCAACTTTGCAATTGCCAACTATATAAAAGGAGTCTGCCCGGATGATGAAGCAGAACAATTGAAACTTTTCTCTCTTGCAGGAACTACTCTATATAATACAGGTGATGTAGAAGCTTCCTTTTATTTGGATAGAAGTACCGGTCACAAAGAAGAACATCTCTTTGAAGAATTATATGAATTGCAGGAGGATATCTCCAACTGGGTATTCATCGCACTGGATAATTCCAATCCAGATATGGCTAAGATGAGCGGAATTCAAAGAAATGCCATCTACAGCACCATCTATGGTAACAGCTTCACTCCTCTCTTAGAAACCACTGTAGAAAAAACGATTGTAAAAAATACGAAGCTTGGCTATGTATCTAGCTTGATGGACTTTGATGAAGATTTTATATTAAATATGATAAATGCCATTACAGAAATGAAAAAGAATCCTGGCGCAGATACGCCGGATATTATGAAACAGCTAATAGAAGCATCAGAAGGTATCACAGAGGACCGCGAACAATACACATACATCACAGAAAACCTTGATGCATTATTGAAATTAGAAGTATATGATATGTCCCAAAATAACATCCGTATCAAACGTTGTAAAAACTGCGGACGGTATTTCATTTTAGAAAAGAATAACGTAGAATACTGTAACCGCATTGCGGCAGGCGAAACCAGACCTTGCAGTGAAATTGGCAGAGCCCGTACCTATGAACAACGAGTTGCTAGCGAAAATAATGCAATGACACTTTACCGTAAAGCTTATAAAACCCATTATGCCAGAATCGCTGCTGGCAAAATGACAAAAGATGACTTTGATGCTTGGAAAGCCGAAGCTACCACCAAGCGTGAACAGGTAGACTCCGGTTCACTGGCTTTTGAAGAATATACACTTTGGTTAAAAATCTAATCGTCCTAATAAAAAACAAGCAGTCTCTATTTTGGAGACTGCTCTCAAGATTTACGCACAAAGTAGTGTATACAGTATCCGAGGAAATTAAAAATATCATTCTCGGAATTAAAACCGCCCATCCAGAGCAGTCAGTTGATTCTCGCACAGTTCAATGTTTTTATGATTGCTTTTTCCTTAAACGTAATAACCCTGCATCACCAAACTCTTTGTATGCATTAACGTACTTTAACACTTGTTTATTATCACAATTACCAATGTTGTATTTCTTCGCTAAATAACTAGAACCTCCTTTTCGAGATAAATAATCTTGTACGACAGTTTCCTTAAATAAAAAACTATATTTTTATGGCATTGATAATTAGGCTATTTTAAACATTATTGTAAACCGATTTGATTCTTTAACAATCCTATCTCCTCAACCTACCAAAAGCTAATCTGTCCACTCAACCCTAAGGATTGACCAGTTCCCAACAAGCTATTTTTCACGGAATTGCAAGGACTCATGGCACAGAATATTTTCATTCAAAACCTTAGAATCACCTTATTTCAAGCCTTTTCAGACCCCCTACTTGTCCGCCCTCGTAATCAACGCTATCGTCTCAACGTG
>JAQUUB010000222.1 GCA_028694115.1 Lachnospiraceae bacterium | reverse complement strand
AGGTAGAGAGGATCTTATATATTTCGTGCAAGCCGACCAGTCTTGTCAGAGACCTTGAAGTATTCCTGGAAGCGGGATATCGTGTGGAACGTGCCTGTGCAGTCGACTTATTTCCTTCGACAGTACATGTGGAATGCGTGACACTGCTCCAACGGATAGATACGTAAAACTCTTTGATTTTACGCACTTTTCGAGGCATATGGTCTTTTCAAAATCAGAGAGAAAAGACAAGAAAAAAGCAATTTTGAATGGTGTGAACGTCTCAGTGGTTTTAGACCTCGTGTGCGCAACACCAAAAAAGTACAGTTAATATTATGATTATTTTGATACATCCAACTTAATAGAGCTATGAGTCGAGAGACCGCTTGTTTTCAACCTTTTAGGAAGAAAATGAGTGGTCTTTTTTGCGTTCTGTAAGCTTGCCGAAGCATTTATCTGGAAAGGAGATTGAGATAATGAAACAAGAAGAAAGATTGGTTACTTCTTCATTAGTAGAGAGTGAAGCAGACAGTGAAAAGGTAGCGCAGGGTAGAAAACTTAGAGAATCAGAAGGAATTATCAGCATTCCATTTAACCAGCTTCATGAATTTAAAGGTCATCCATTTAAAGTGGAAAATGATATGGAGTTATTTGAACTCATGAGGAGTATTGAGAAAGAGGGTGTAATTGTTCCGGCACTTGTCAGACCCAATCCATATGGGAGCGGATATGAAGTGATTGCGGGTCATAGAAGAATGGCAGCAGGCAAGTGGGCAGGATTAACGGAATTACCAGTTGTCATAAGAAATCTGGATGATAATCAAGCAGTATGTGCCATGGTGGATAGCAATCTACAAAGAGAGCACATCAAACCAAGTGAGAAAGCATTTGCTTTTAAGATGAAACTAGATGCTATGAATCGTCAGGGTAAAAGGTCGAATACAACCTTTGGCCAATTTGACCAGAAGTCTGAATCACTTAATACAGGTGTCATAATTCACTCTTTGGAACTAGATAAAAATGAAGTTGGATATCTTGAAGTGAGAAATGCACTACCAGATAGAGAATCGTCTCAATTAATTAATTCAAGGCAGGAGCTGGCTAGGCAGGTTGGAGAAAGTGAAAGGCAGATTCAACGATATATTCGCCTGACATATCTAATACCGAAGATTATTAAAATGGTGGACGAGGAAAGGATAGCACTGACACCAGCGGTTGAAATTTCTTATCTAACAGAGGAAGAGCAGTATGAGTTATCTGCGGTCATGGAATTGGAGCAATCAACTCCATCTTTATCACAGGCAAACCGAATGAAGCGAATGAGCCAGTCTGGGAAACTGGATATGGATATGATTTATGAAATTCTTGGAGAAGAAAAGGCAAATCAAAGAGAACAGATCAAGATAAGGGCAGATTTATTAGCAGATTATTTTCCTGATGGTTATACACCAAAACAGAAGGTAGAACTGATTGAAAATTTGGTCAAAGAGTGGCATTCAAGCCAGTCAAAGAAACAAATAAAACCAAAGGAGACGAAGGGAAGGTAATTATTATGAGTGAAGAGAAATCATTATTTGAAACCATGGGAATTGATTATGAAGAAAGAAATGGATTATTATATCCAATCTTTAAAGAAGAAGTCGCAACAGAAGATATTCATGTTGGAAAGTACGGAGATTTGTGGATGGAATATCTGAAAGCGAATTATCCAGACAGATACCGTCATCTATTCCGATTAGAAAAATTGATGAAGAAAGCAGAAGAAGTAAATGAAGAAGCTTATGAAATGCTGGATAGCATTGTAGCAAAATATTTGAAAAAGCATCCGCCAGTAGATCAAAATTCTACTATGGAAATGTGGCAAATTCGGGAGCAAGCAAAGATGATGGCAGAAGAAATGATATTTCATGACATTGTAAATCAATTCCATTGATCGAAAGGAGAAAATTTTATGAGAGAGAATACAAACGTAACAACAAATCAGAATTATTTAATAAGAAGAACAAGACAGGAAGGGATAACAATGGGAAATTTAGGAGGAGAAGAGAATATGAGAGAATACAGAATCAAAGACACACTAATTTTAGCTTGTGATCATGGGTACGGGAATATTAAGTCCTGTCACAGTGTTTTTAAAGCGTCAGCCGAAGTCAGTGAAACAGCTCCAATTTTTAGTAAGGACTATGTGAAATTTGAGGATAAATATTATGTAATTGGAGAAGGACATAAAAGTTTTCTTGCTGATAAGATTGCTGATGACGATTATTATATTTTGACATTGGTTGCAATTGCAAAAGAATTAGCATTAAGAGGACTTAAGGAAGCAAAGATTCATCTAGCAGTGGGACTTCCACTGAAATGGGTCAAGGCTCAGAGAGATTCCTTTAAGGCATATTTACTTCGCAATCACTATGTTAATTTTGAATACCGAGAGAAAGAATATCTGGTAGAAATTGCAGGTTGTACGGTGATGCCACAGTGTTATTCAGCAGTGGCAGAAAATTTGAAAGATTTTAAGGGATTGAATATGCTGGTTGATATTGGAAATGGAACCATGAATATTATGTATTTAAATGATGGAAGGGCAATGGAAAACAAATCCTGGACAGAAAAGTTTGGTGTAAATCAGTGTTCAATTCGTATCAGAAATGCAGTCTTAAATGAAACGGGAACCCACTTGATGGATGATGTAATTGAGAATTTCTTAAGGACAGGAAAAGCGGATGTAGAAGAGCCATATGCTTCGCTGATTCGAAATGCTGCCGCAGAATATATATCTGAAATCTTTGATAAATTGAAGGATTATGAGTACAACGACAAACTCATGAAGCTGCATTTTATGGGCGGAGGATGTAAGCTTGTGGAAACTGTTGGACAATACAATGTTGATAGAACTTTCTTTATTAAGGATATCTGTGCTACCGCTAAGGGTTATGAATATTACTGCTATATGGGGCTTCGTAGACAGGACCAGAATCGTTAATCAGACGAATATTTCATAGGATTAATTTGAAATGAAAGCTAAATTCATTTCGGAAAGGAGCAGACCAATGACAAAAAATACAAATATTCGATTTTATGAGGAAGAGGAAGAGGACAAAAGGGCATGGGACATTCTTCATTCCCTTGATAAGAAGCAGTTCAAATCTCAGAGTAAATTTGTGGTTCTTGCTATATTAGATTATTATGAGAAATGCTTAAAGCAAGAGCGAGATCCCTATTTTGAGACAAGGGAGAAAGAGGATGCTTTTTCAGATAGAATTGTAAAGTCGGTGGAAGAAAAGCTTATTTCTAATCTACCAGCACTGATTGGAACTTATGTGATGTCGCTGCAACAGATACCGTTGCAGACCATGCGGGTGATGGATTATACAGGAATTGGTAGACAAGGACAGCCAGTAATGAATTCACTATCTGGAAATGGTGAATTAACAGATGGAGCAAGTGCCCATTCTGGTTTTAATTCGCAAGATTTTTCAAAAGAGCGGGAACTTGATGAAAATGAATTCCTTGATTTTGGAATGATGGAGTAATAGGTAATGGCTACAGAAATGCTAACAGAAATTTTTAGTTGGTTACAAAGAATAGTGGAAATGGTAGCAGAAAATATAATTTTATATGCAATATAAATGATGGTTACAAAATAAAAATGTTTTGTAGCCATTTATACAATATTGGGTGCAAAAGAGACAGAAGGCAATTTTTATAGCTTATCTGTCTTTTTTTGTACCTATTTTTACAGACCAAAGGCTGTAAATAAACCGGGGTCTTAGGGATGGAATCCCTAACAAGATAAGGGTGCGTCAGTACCCGATAGGATTTCGCATTGCGAAATCCGTATCTTGCAAAAAATCCCGGCACTTATCTTTAGGTCAAAGTGCAAAGGACGTAATGCACGTAAACAAATCATTCAAAGGAGGAGACTTAAGTATGGGAAAGAAGAAAATAAGTATGGCGAGACAAAATAGAACATTTCGTTTATCGGAATCGGAACTACAAAAATTAGCAGAGGGGGCAAAGGCTGCTGGTATGTCAGAAAGTGAATATGTCAGACATTTAATTTTGCATGGTGGTGTTGACACAGAGTATATCCGTGATCGGCAAAACATTATAAGACAGATAACAGGAGTTGCTACGAATGTAAATCAGGCTGCAAAGTGGGCAAATGAAAATAAGTATATTCCACAGAGTAGAATAGATCAGATGTGTATGCAATTAGGTGCAATTTTAACTTTATTAAAGGAGCTGATTTAATTATGGCGATAACCAAGATTATGAATATAGGAGCTGGAAAGAAGGGCAAAATAACAAATCATCTGAAAAACGCTTTGGACTATATTATGAATGAAGCAAAGACAGAAAGCGGAGTACTGGTGGGTGGATGGAATTGCGTCCCAAAGCTTGCTTTTGAACAGATGGTGGGAACGAAAGAACTGTATGGAAAGACAGGTGGAAGGCAGGGATATCATATTGTGATATCCTGTCCGCCGGATGAGGGAACTCCAGAGCAGTTATTGGAATTGATGAAGGAGTTTGCACAGGAATTTTTAGGGGATGATTATGAGGCGGTGTACAGCGTTCATGTTGATAAGGAGCATTGTCACGGACATTTGGTATTTAATAGTGTCAATATGAATACTGGTAAGAAATATGAGTATAAAAAGGGTG
>JAQUUB010000221.1 GCA_028694115.1 Lachnospiraceae bacterium | reverse complement strand
GCAGGATATTTTCTTTTAATTCTTTAAATAATTTGGCAGGTGTTATTGATGTATAAGAGTGTAATCTTGCAACCAGTTCTACCGCCATTGTGTGATAGTCTAAAAATTCTAAAATGAGTTCCAATTCTTCCAGAGAATAATCAGTAGAAGTTCCTAAGTTGCTTTGTAATACCTGCTCTGCCTGCTTCTTGTCAGCAGCAATTGTGAATGTTTCATATGATGAAAATTGATTTCTTGTGGTAAAGATAACCTTACATTTTAAATCACAAAATTGAGAGAGTGGACTTTCTGTGGAAGCTTTTGTGTCAAAGTTGTCAATCACAAGTAGGGTATCTTCTTTTAAGGATTTTAGAAAGCGAAAATGCTTCCGGAATCGTTCCTTTTCAGTTAATCCATCTGTATCATCTGTAAAATCCAAATCAGCTACCATTTCATAGAGACTTCCTGAATAATCAAGGAATAAAATGTTGGTATAGTCTTTTCGGTGAAGCTTAATATATTGTTTAACCAGTTCGCTTTTTCCGATGCCAGCAACACCTTGAATAAACAGAGTGTGATATTCTTCTAGTAATTCATGTAGTTCTTCCAATTCTTTTTCCCTACCTACAAAGGTTTTAATTGGTTTTGGTAAAAGTGTAGTCAGTATAATATCATCAATTAACGGAGATGTGCCACCAGAAGCTTTTGCATCAAATTTAACAAAAGTTCTGGACATGCCAAATAGAAGAACTTCAGCAATGAAACTTGCATATGCTTCAGGTGAAGATTCTATGTAAAATGCCAGCAGTCGTTCTTTTTCAAAATCTGATATGGAAGTATCCGATATCAAAAGTGTTTTAATATTACTAGCTGCATTGGCGAAATCACTGAGATAAGGAAAAAGTTCCTTTTCGATATCATGATACATTGATTCCTTATGGGATTCATCCACATAATAATCAACGATTCTAGGGCTGACCTTCGCCTGTCCTTTGATCCATTTGCAGACTAGTCCATTGTCATACATAAAATCTTCGGTATCATTGGAAAAGCTGGCAAAAATCATATACACATAATCTATTTGTGACGTATCTGCTTCTTTCAAATGTTGAAATAGAATTGCAGATACAGAATGAAAATCAACTCGGTTCAATCAATCATCTCCTTAGAATGTTTAAATTTCAGACTCCATCAAAAATTAGTTGCAATGGAATAACTAAATTATATCACAGAATACAAGAACGAACAAACGTTCTTTTGGAAAATGCTCAAATTTCAATCAGTTTTCCATCAATGTCTAGAAGTTCATTTCACGGTAGGATTGAAAGAAAAAGCTTTATGAAAGCTGGGAGGAGATGCCTATGAACAAGGAATTTGAGCGATGTTGCAGGTTAATGGCTAAGTTGATGGAAAAGTATGGTTCTATGGTTTTGCGAGATATTGTGTTGGAACTGCAATACAGACCAGAACCATGGGTAATGAATGTGGATGGAAAGAAATCAAGATTTATTACCTATGTAAAACGACTTGCTGTTTATCAATTTAGAGCTGCATAGAATTAAGAGTTTAAAAAAAGCTAATAAATTGGGGCATAGATAAGACTTACGCTATGCCCCGACTTATAACTTTAATGAAAATTACTCATTGATTAAGAGTTGGAACAGTGATAAAATAATGTTGGGACAATTGAAAAATAGTAAAAAAAATAATACAATCAATTCATTTTCATAGACAAGGGAGGTATTACATTTCATGATTATATATTGCTCAAAGGCATTACAGACTGCTTTAAAACTAAGCAAAACAGATTTGGCGACACCAGAACAGTTAGCAACAGAGGACAATCCATTCTATGGGTGGCATGGACATATTGCAAAGGTGGATGGGCGTAACACCGTCGTTCTTATGAATGATAAAACCATGTATTGCTTGCTGTTTAGAAACAAACTGCCAAGAAATAAAGATAAGTTTGCAGAACTTGTGATGGAAGCACTTCCATATACTTTCGAGGTAGGCAATATCAATGCGGGAGAAATTGTCAATTATATGAGCAGTGTTAGTCATATTGTTTTTGCAGAAAAAGCTGACCGACAGATAACAGGAAATATCACCCGTATGATTTTGGATATGGGTTATCGTTGGGATTATGCATGGAAGGAAGATGAGACAATTCAGGCATATGAGGCATACGAACAAAATCGTCTTCTAAGAAAAATAGGAAAAGACTACATTGTTCCTTTCGAAGAAATGCTAAAAGCCTTATGCGGAATTCACGAATAATAAAGTGACGGAGGAATGCTGATGAAGAAACAACTTAAATGTTATATATACACCAGAGTATCCACTTCCATGCAGGTAGAAGGATACAGTCTGGATGCTCAAAAAGATAAATTAAAAAAATACGCAGATTATCAAGAAATGGTGATTGCTGGTGAATATTCTGATGAAGGTAAGTCTGGTAAAAGCGTAGAAGGAAGACCAGAGTTTCAACAGATGCTTCAGGACATAGAAAGTGGAAAGGATAACGTAGACTTTGTACTTGTATTTAAGCTATCCCGATTTGGAAGAAATGCAGCGGATGTTTTAAGCTCCTTACAGAGAATGCAGGACTTTGGAGTGAATCTGATCTGTGTGGAAGATGGAATAGATAGCTCAAAGGATGCAGGTAAATTAATGATTTCTGTATTGTCAGCAGTTGCAGAAATTGAACGAGAAAATATTCTTGTGCAGACTATGGAAGGACGCAGGCAGAAAGCAAGAGAAGGTAAATGGAACGGTGGATTTGCTCCATACGGTTATAAACTGGTAGATGGAGAATTACAGATAGCAGAAGATGAAGCACCTATTATCCGTCTGATTTATGATAAATTTGTTAATACAACCATGGGCATTGGAGCAATTGCTGTATTCCTTAATCAAAATGGATATCGAAAGAAAATCAGACAGAACAATACAATGGAGACCTTTTCCTCTTCTTTTATCAAAGGAGTTTTGGACAATCCAATCTATTGTGGAAAGCTTGCGTTTGGCAGACGAAAGAATGAAAAAATAGCAGGAACCAGAAATGAATATCATGTGGTAAAGCAGGATTCTTATTTGATTAGCGATGGAATCCATAATGAAATTATTTCAGAGGAAGACTGGAATTTGGCACAGAAAAAACGTCAGGAAACTGGAGTAGGCAATGAGAAGGTGCATAGCCTTGAACACGAGCATATTTTATCAGGTATTATAAAATGTCCAATCTGTGGAAGTGGTATGTATGGAAATGTTAATCGTAAGAAACGTAAGGATGGAACCTTATACAAAGATTACTTTTACTATGCCTGTAAACATAGAACATTCATTGATGGACATCACTGTACTTATAAGAAGCAATGGAATGAAGATAAGGTAAATGATGCAGTTGCTGAGATTATTGGAAAATTGGTAAACAATCCAAAGTTCGAGAATGAAATTAGGATGAAAATAGGAAATAGTCTGGATACAAAAGATTTGGAAAAAGAGCACACGAACTTGAAGGAACAGTTAAAGCAGTTGCAAGGATCAAAGAATAAGCTTGCTTCACAGATGGATCATTTATCGGTATCGGACAAGCATTACGATAAAAAATATCAGGATATGCAAGAACGCATGGACGGACTGTACGATGAAATGGATGCAATGGAACTATCCATAGAGGAAGTTGAAAATCGTTTGTTCAACATCAAGCAACAGAAAATTTCTGGCGACAACGTCTATCAATTCCTTCTGTATTTTGATAAACTGTATGATAAGATGACCGATGGAGAGAAAAAAGAATTTGTAAAGAGCTTCGTTGAGGAAGTACATCTATATGAGAAAGAGCAGGAAGATGGCAGATTCTTAAAGCATATCAAGTTCAAATTCCCTGTATTTTTCAATGGAGGAGAGACGAGGGAACTTGATTGGGACAATGAAAGTACTGTGGAGACAATAGTTGCACTACATCGGAAAGATACGTAAAAATCCTGGATTTTAGGCACTTTGAGAGACATTTCATGTTTTCTCAGGGAGACCGAAAATACAAGAAAAAAGCAATTTCTGATGGTGTAAACGTGTCGGTGGTTCTGGACATGGTGTTGGGGAACACATAAATCTACAGTTCATAATTTGGACTAAACGTTGTTATTTTTATCATTCAATTAAATATTAAAATGTCGAAGAGACCGCTTATTTTCAAGCTTTTGAGAATGAGTGGTCTCTTTTTGTTTGGAAACAAAAGAAACTAAAATTTAGTAATTAGGAGAGGTGGTGACTTAAATGGAAGAAAAAAATTCAATGTGTTCCAATTGGCAAGGAGACCAGGGAATAGAGAGTGATAAGGATAATAAACATGAGAAAATAGCCGTAATACCGTTAAAACAGCTGAAAGATTTCAAAAATCATCCTTTCAAAGTGGAACTAAATACAGAACTGTTTGAATTGATGCAGAGTATTGAGAAGGAAGGAGTATTGGTTCCATTGCTGGCAAGACCTAACCCTGAGGGAGAAGGTTATGAGATTGTAGCTGGTCATAGAAGAAAAGCTGCGTGTGAGTGGGCTGGTATAACGGATATACCTGTTGTTATTCGTAATCTTGATGATGAGCAGGCAATTATCGCAATGGTTGATAGTAATATTCAACGAGAGAATATTAAACCAAGTGAGAAAGCTTATGC
>JAQUUB010000070.1 GCA_028694115.1 Lachnospiraceae bacterium | reverse complement strand
ACACCGTGGTCTCAGGCAGTTCAAGAATGTTGTGTCAATAAGTCAGAGTAAAATGCTTGAATTCTCGAGAGGTATGATTACTACTCGAGATTTTTATTTTCAGGAGCGCGTCTTACTTAGCGCTTACGATTTAACAACACATGAACCTTAAATTTGCTTACTTATCCACCGTCATTTTGACCATTGCCTGACCTGTGTAGATTCGCTTTTTCCCTGACTTTCTAGTACAATAGAGACATAGAATATCAGGAAAGAAGGTGGTCTGAATGCCAATTAATATCACAGAGGAATTCGTTCGTGGTCTGATGGAACAGAATTCTGCGCTTATTGCGCAGGTTGCTGCTTTGTCAGCAAATATTGAATCACTCAATCAGACCATCAGAGAACTTCAGGAGCAAGTAAATAAAAATTCCAAAAACAGTTCCAAGCCACCTTCCAGTGATGGTTTGAAGAAACCACCTGTTAATAAAGACAGAAGCCTTCGTGGAAAAAGTGGCAAGAAGCAGGGCGCACAAAATGGGCACAATGGTGTAAATCTTTCTGTTATTGCAGATCCAGATGACGTAGAGCATTATATGCATTCGGATTGTGCCAATTGCCCTTATCATGATTCCTGCCTTGAAAAAGCATGTGTAAAAGAAACGCGCCATGAGCTAGATGCTGTCGTCACCATAAATGTGACGGCACATGAACTGATTCTTGTTCCTAACTGCCCACTGCATGGTGGAGATAAGCAGGGATCATTCCCAGCAGATATCAAAGCCACTGTACAGTATGGTAAAAACCTGCAAGCACTGGTGGTTGCACTTAATACCGTTGGCGCTGTCAGTGTGAATCGTACCCACGAAATTCTTAGCAGTGTATTTAATATCCCGCTTGCTACCGGTACGATAAAAAATATGGTGACCCGGTTTTCAAGTATTCTTTCCGAAACCTATGAAAGAATCCGAAAACAGATGGTTCTTCTTGGTCTGATTCACTGCGATGAAACAGGTACCCGAGTGGACGGAAAAACCTGGTGGGTACACAATGTATCTAATTGTGATTTTACCTTCCTAAGCATCGATAGGAAGCGTGGATGGATTGGTATGAATGCTGCAGGTATTCTTCCAGATTATTGTGGAATCACTGTACATGACTGTTGGAGTTCCTATTGGAAGTTCACTGACTGTATCCACTCCATCTGCTGTGCCCATCTTTTAAGAGAGCTGAATGGTATAGAAGAAAACCATCCAGAACAAACCTGGGCAAAGAAGTTCAAGGAGCTTCTGCTTGTAATGAAGATGGTAAAGGATAAAGCTGTGAAACAAGGCAAAGATGCCGTCAGCTATTATCATCTTCATAAGTTTGATAAACAGTATGACGATATCATCAAAACAGCATATGAAGAAAATCCTTTGCCGGAAGTAAAAGGTAAAAAGCGTGGTCGCAAGAAAAAAACAAAAGTATTAAATTTAGTCGGCAGGCTTGAGAATTACAAGGAATCAGTCTGCCTATTTATAAAGAATCTCTGTGTTCCATTCGATAACAATCTGGCCGAGCGTGACCTGCGAATAATCAAGGTCAAAACCAAGGTTTCAGGATGCTTTCGCAGTGAAGAAGGAGCACAGGAATATCTTACAATCATGAGCTACATTGGAACAGCACATAAGCATGGAATAAATGCTTTTAATGCAATACGAGAGGCTCTTTCAGGTAACCCAGATATCATTTTCAACTAAGTGGGTTCTGAACAGTTACAAATATTTATTATTAACAGGTACGCAAAAAAAATCTGGATTTCCATGTGAATTATGCAATGTAAGTAAGTGAGGATTCTTTGGAGGATTATTTTTTTGTGGGTACAATCATCTTTTTTTATTATTAATTTAGAAATTTTTATTATTTTATTTGCAAACATAAAATTAATGGTGGAAATGATAATTCATGACTACTATTGATTATTTATATGTATGGATTTTTATAATATAAAATTGAAGTGATTTACTTCGGAAAGGATGCAATATGAAGGAATCTTATATGACAATTAAAGAATTTTGTGAACGATTACAGGTTAGCCAATCCACAGTTTATAGAATGATAAAAAGTGGAATGATACCAGCAATTAAATTTGGGAGGTACTGGAAGATACCGAGAAGTGTATTTGATAATAATCGTTAATTTACAGAACATAATAGACAATGCTTAAATGAGCAATGTATTTTTCAGGGTGTAAGTGTAAAACTCAGAAAATGCAATTTTATAATTATATATTATTTATATGATTACATAGGATATAGCAAACAAGGACCAACGGATAAAAATCTGTTGGTCTTTATACATGCAATTTTTTAAGGAAGGGGGTCATCAGATGAAGTCAAATACAAGAAATGCTTCGATGGACGGACTAACATGGATAAACTAATTAAGAGTAAAGTTATTTAATACCAAGGAATTCGTATACCAATAATAACAATATGAAAAAAATCAGGAGGAAGAAAAAAGATGGCAGCAAATGTAGAATCAATGTTTTACACAAGGGAGAAACCGTGGCACGGGTTAGGAACAAAAGTGGAGGAAGCACCGACATCAGCAGATGCGTTGCAATTGGCAGGTCTTGACTGGCAGGTAATGCAGGAGCCTATTTACACGGATACAAAAGAAATGATTTTTGGTTACAAGGCGAATGTTAGGGATAGTGACCGAAAAGTGCTTGGAGTAGTAACGGATCGTTATAAGATTATTCAAAATCAGGAAGCATTTGCATTTACAGATACCCTGATTGGAGAGGGCGTGCGTTATGAAACTGCCGGATCTTTACAAGAAGGAAAGAAGGTGTGGATGCTAGCAAGACTTCCCAGAGAATATATTATTTCAGGCGAAAGAATTTCTCCATATCTTGTATTCAGTAATACTCATGATGGCAGTGGTGCTGTGAAAGTAGCTCTGACACCTATCCGTGTAGTATGCAACAATACATTGAACCTTGCACTAAATACGGCAAGTCGATCCTGGTCTATGATACATACAGGCGATATTAAAGATAAGATTCAGGAAGCAAAGAATACACTTTTTATGGCAGAGAAATATATGGATAATCTAGGAAAATAATTTGAACGTCTTCGGAAACAGAAGTTATCAGATCAGCAGGTAAAGGAGTATATAGAGTTACTTCTACCAATGGAGGAAAATATGTCAGATGTGCAGAGCAAGAACATCATGAAACTTCGTAACAACATGACGAGCAGATACTATGATGCACCGGATTTGAAAGAGGTAGGAAACAATGCATATCGTTTTATTAATGCAGTTTCAGATTTTGCAACACATTCACAGCCGTTACGCCGCACAGCAAATTATAACGAGAATCTGTTTATGCGAACAATGGATGGAAATCAGATGATTGACAGGGCTTATCAGCTTGTAAGCGTAGCATAAAAAAAGCGAAGGAGAGATGCATTATGTATACAAAAATTCCAATTGGAGATTTGAGCCGGGAAGAATGGTTACAGCTTAGAAAACTCGGTATTGGAGGTTCGGATGCTGGAGCAATTTGTGGAATGAATCCGTTTAGCAGTCCGATGAAAGTTTATCGTGATAAAACCTGTGACATATTGGAAGAGATAGACAACGAATCCATTCGTCAGGGACACGATTTAGAGAATTATGTTGCAGAACGTTTTATGGAGGCTACAGGATTAAAAGTACGCCGTTCTAATTATATGTACCGTAGTACTGCTTATCCGTTTATGATAGCAGATGTAGACCGTCTGGTAGTGGGAGAAGATGCTGGTCTGGAATGTAAAACTGCCAGCGCTTATAATGCCGATAAATGGAAAGACGGAGAAATCCCACTTCATTACATTATGCAATGCTATCATTATATGGCGGTAACTGGAAAACGAACATGGTACATTGCAGCGGTCATACTTGGCAGAGAATTTATCTATCGTAAATTAGAATGGGATGATGAATTAATTAACCAAATGATAGAGATAGAACAGGATTTCTGGGAAAATCATATAGAGAAAGGTATAATGCCTACGCCTGATGGAACGAAAGTAAGTGATGAAGTTCTGGAACAATATTTCCATACAGCAAGAAAAGCCAGCACCATTGAATTGGTGGGATTTGATGAAAAGCTTGGCAGGAGAGAAGAAATCTTATTACAAATAGCAAAGTTGCAGAAGGAACAGAGCCAGATAGAACAGGAAGTGAAGCTATATATACAGGATAATGAAATGGCAACAAGCGATGGCTACCGGGTATCATGGAGCAATGTGGAAACAGCAAGACTTGATACAAAGAGGATAAAGCAGGAGAAACCAGAAATTTATCAAGATTATGCAAAGATTTCTACATCCCGTCGCTTTCAGGTTAAGGCAGCCTAAGAGATTATAAGATTAGACTAAGAGTTATCAAGTGGCGAAAACAGAAGGAAAGGAAAAAATGCATGGAGAAAGACATTATACGATTGCTTAGGGCAAATGAAATTGAGTGTCGTGTAGCAACTATTAATGAAAAAGGGCTAAGCCTTTTATTATATAAAGATGCAAGGGTAGATCAGAAGATTTTGGATGAAACCTTCGGAGCATTTGGCTGGAAGAGAAGCCATCAATGCATCGATGGCAATTTATATTGTACCGTGGAGATTTATGACAAAGAGGTTGGTGCATGGGTATCCAAGCAAGACGTAGGAGCGGTTGGCTTTACCGAAAAAGAAAAGTCTCAGGCATCCGATTCATTTAAAAGAGCTTGTTTTAATTGGGGAATTGGAAGGGAGCTATATACAGCTCCCTTTATTTGGATTTCGGCAAGTAAAACGGACATTCAGAAGCGTGGTGATCGCTTTTATTGCAATGACCATTTTTCCGTTAATGAAATTGAGTACAACGAAGATAGGGAGATTGTCGGTTTGATTATTACCAATGAAAAAGGGCTTAATGTATATGAAATGAAAGTCAAAAGTGAAGCAAAAAAGACAACGCAGAAGTCTGCTATTTTAAAATCACAGATGAAATCACTGAAAGAAGAGCTGGAACGGACTGGAATAGCAATGGAGACGGTTCAGGATAGGTATCAGTTTCAGAAACCGGAAACAATGAGTGAGGAAGTTTATAACAAAGTAATGGCTGCGCTGGCAAAAACAAAGTCTGTAGCGGCGGCATAGTAGGAGGAAGATTATGAATTACGAAGAATTTAAGATGAAGGTATTGGAAGGATTGCAGGAATTTTATAAGGATGAGGCAGAGATAGAAATCTGTGAAGTGATAAAAAATAATGGGAAGAGTTACGATGGAATTAGAATTAAACGAAAAAAATTTCAATGCCAGACAATCCCTATTATTGAAATGGATAGTTTTTATAGGGATTATTGTAATGGGGAAAATGATATTGCAAGAAGTGTGAAGGAGATTGTAGAAAAAAGAAACAGTCATGTATGCCCAGAGGAGATGGAGCAGTTTGCAAGTAAAATTACGGATTGGGAATATGTAAAAGAAAATGTATACCCAGCATTGCTTTCTACGAAAGAAAATCAGCAGTTGTTAGAAAATCTGGTATCAGTTCCCTTGTTGGATCTATCCGTAATATACATCATCAGAGATGACTTGTCTGAGGGCTGCAGAAGTAGTGCCAAAATCACCAAAAAGATGTTGGAATATTGCGGAGTCAGTAAAGAACAGTTACATAGTCATGCAATAGAAAACCTGAATAAAGATGGATATGAATTTCAGGATATAAAGGCGCTTTTAAAAGGTTTGTATTATGAAGCGGAAAACGAAGAAGAAATGGAAACAGGAATGGAAATGTTTGTTCTGACAAATGCAAGTAAGGTTTATGGCGCTGCTGGTATTTTGAGTAAGCAATTGCTAAAAAACTTTGCTGGAAACCGGGATTTCTTTATTCTTCCATCATCTGTCCATGAATGGATTTTTGTTCCGGCGGTAGATAAAGTCGCTAAACAAACATTTGATAACATGGTAAAAGAGGTAAATTCCGAACAGGTAGATGTAGAAGAGCGTCTTTCGGATCACTGCTACTATTATGATGCAAAAGAAAATGAAGTAAGAATGTGTGCGTAAGTGGGGATAGAATTTAAGGTTCTATCCTCATTTTTATGGGCAGAAGAAGGGCGGTTGATGTATGAATATCATAAAAGTAGTAGTAGCCAGTATACTGACGGTAATTGTTAAGGTATTAATAACGGATGAAGATGAAAAGTAATAGATAAGTAGAGTTCCAATTTAGTAACGTAGATTTAATAAAGGTACGGAAATTGTACCGTGCCTTTATTATGTATAATTCTGTTTTTACATAATTTAATTCAAAAGTTAAATTTTCTACAGTCTGAAATGCATAATCACTTATAATTATACATTTCATTATTTACAACACATAATAGGCAATTTTGAAGCAAATCCGAATTTAATGGAGCAAACATCAGACTGTGAAGTGATAAAGTTTTAATAGCTTATTCTAGTTATCAATGCTACACTGACTATATTACAAATTGAAATTTGAGGAGGAAAAAGTAATGCTTGGCAATATAGAAATCTTTTTTGCAGAAAACCCTAATACGCCACCAAGAACGACAAAGAACATGACATTTGAAGAAAGAAAAGCTAATTGGGATAAAAGAATTGAAAAAGCAAAGGAACAAGCTACAATTGAGATTGTTCCTTATTGTCAGGTTTTTTCGTATATAAATGATTTTTTTACCAAGATGATGCCTGAATCAGATGAATCTAATAATAAAAGAAGATGTGATATAATATCACTTGATGACGATAATCAGGCAATTATTTTAGATAATGGAATTATTGCTCAAGGTTACAATTGGATTGGTCCAAAATGGAATGAAAAAGAACGTAAATATACAAAGTGGGACCCCAAATACAATGTTATACAAGAAAGATTTAGACTGAATTATCCAAGTGATATAATTTGGATGAAGTTCACCAAAAAACACCATTTAGGTGTGGTTGCCAAAAGTTTTGATATCAATTATCGCTTAGACAATACTTCAGGTAAACTAGTCACTGAAAATGATGATAAATGGGATGATTCATTTGTATTTATTTTCCCACTAACAGAAGATATTCTCAATGGACGAAAAACAGGTGAAATCGAAAGAGCAGTTGGAAATTACCTCATAGCAAAGGGTGTTCCTATAATTGATTTTTACTCTCATAATTATTAATATATAAAATCCAGTTTGTTGAGAAGCTGTTAGATAGTATAAATTAAAATTTAGCTAGTGAAGGAACATTGAAAACTTAATATTGTAGTTAGATGAAAAGTGGTATAATAATTACTAATTTGTATTTGTAATACTGATTTTTATGTTTTGTGCAAAGGATGGGGATTATGAGTTATATTGAGTATATTTTAGAGAATGGCGAATCTTGGTTGCTTTACGCTACAAGGATAAATTTTTTGAATGAAAAAAAGGAAGATTTGAAAGAGTTAAGACATCAAGCATTGTCTGAACCTAAAATCAAGTTATACCTGAATGACATTACAGATTTTCATAGCATTCTTGTGAGCAATCACAAGAACCCAGAGTTACCAATACACAAATTGCTATTTTTGTTGGAAATTGGATTAGATACTGATGTTTTGGAAATACAGAAAGCCGTGGAGAAAATCATGGTTCATAAAGACAAAAATGGCGTATATCAATCACTAACAAATATACCAAAACACTTTGGAGGAAGTGGGGAAGATACTTTTGGATGGTGTCTCTGTGATGCTCCGTTATTACTTTATGCTTTGCTTAAAGCAGGAATTGACTATGAAAATCATATAAAGCAAGGTGTAGAGTATCTTTTAAGTTTCTACAAGGCTCAGGGTTTTCCTTGTTCTGTTTCTCAAGAACTCGGTAAATTTAGAGGTCCAGGGCGGAAAGACGATTGTTGTCCATATGCCACTTTAATAATGTTAAAGCTGCTTTCTTGTATTCCAGAATATAATAATAGTAAAATTAGCAAAGAAATGGTAATGATAATGCTTTCGTTATGGGAAAATAGTTTAGAAAAACACCCATACATGTTCTATATGGGTAATGATTTTAGAAAGCTGAAAGCACCTGCTATGTGGTATGACATAGTAAGTGTGGCAGATGTGCTAAGTCGTTTTGACTTCGCTAAATCAGACAGCCGATTCTTGGAAATGGTTACACTTATAAAGGATAAACAGGATGAAAATGGGTTGTTCACACCTGAGTCGATATATCAGAAATGTAAAAACTGGGATTTTGGTCAAAAGAAACAACCATCTCCATATTTAACATATCTGTGTAATCAGATATTGAAACGAGTGGGATTATGAGAATATTATGTAGAACATAACTTCCAATTTGTCGGTCTTATAACCTACTAACTACAGTATTAAGTTGGTAGGTTTTTTTGAATAAAAATTTAGTGGCTAAACTGAAAGTTACCGGGGCTGATCTATAGCGCTGGTAACTTAAATTAAAATATATTACAGAATAATTTTGAAACGAAAATTATTGAAGATGTAGGTATGTATATTTATGAGTTAAATATACATACCTACTTTTATGAAACGACATTGTCTACAGTCTGAAACTAGGTCATGACTGACCTAGTTCTCTACTATCATGTGCTGGGATGTTTTTTTAAAATGATTATGATATACTAATACTAAATAAAACATGTGAAAAAAATGATTATTTGATGATAGAGGATATTGTAGCATATAATAATTCAGGTGCTTTGGAGTGATAATATGAGTACAGTAAAATTGATAACGGGAAAAAAACATTCGATTAAGGTCGTAACATCTAATGAGCAAAAAGAATTTTTATCCATAGGGGATATTGAGATGGATGCCAGAGCAAAAAGAGCTGTAAAATCAGCAGTAGAAAAGGCACAGTTCTGTAAAAAACCAGTGGCCAAATATGATACAGAAACAAAAAAAGCATACGTAGAATACTCGGATGGGGAGAAAAAGTATGTTAAATAGGAAGCCAATGATACTCGTTTTAGAGGGCCAAACTTATAGAGCTTTGTGATATTTTACACGTGTACGATAATACCATTGAGCCAGTAAGAATAATTCGTAAGTATAAGAATGATATTGCTATTTTCCCAAATGAACTATGGTCAGAAGAATATATTCTTGGATTGATTGAAGAAGATCGGAATTAGATGTTTTTAATTTTACAGTGATACTGGGCGGTGGAAATGTTCCACCGCCCTTCTTATTTTGTTTAAAACGAGTTTATATGTCAGCAAATGTAGAAACAATGTTTTTTACTCGAGATCAGGGAGGGGCGATTGGAAGAAACGCTAAAAGAGAAAGAATATATAAGTAAACATATAGGAATAGTATAGTAATAAAAAAAGGAATTCTACAATGAATTATTCATATTGAAAACGAATGCAGGAAGTAGATATAATGAAAATCGATAAGGAGGAATTATGAATGGCAGATTGGGAGAATCTCTTTAAAATGGCAGGGGAAGGGCTTAAAAAGATTAACGACTATGCGGAAAAAGAATACAGCCATATGGAAAAAAAGTACAACCAGAAACTGGATTCTGCAAAAACAGAATTAAGTAGGCAATTGAGAGCAAAAACAGACGATGAACTTATGAAAATATATCGTTACGCAGAGCTTTCGGAGTGGAAGAAAGAAGTAGTTGATGAAGAAATGAACAGAAGAAATCTTATTTAATTATGATTATATGAATCTAGGAGGGATAAAATGGGTTTGAGAAAACAAGATTTTGAGTTGATTATTCCAAGTAACTATCATTATGATGACGAAGAAAGAAATGATTTTATTCAATCATTTGACACAGGCACAATCTCGGAAACTCAGATTGATAAAGCATTGAAGAAGCGTTGGATAAGAAAAAAAGACTATAAAAATTAATGCAGTTGTACTGCAATAAGTACTGCAATAAATACTGCAACGGGAATAACAGTATAAGAACGAAGTGACATCATAAAGAAAAAATGAGTGGTTCTGGGTAGGAAAATGCTATATAAAAAGATATTATAGCATGATATAATACAAGAAAAATCAGAGGTGTCTTATTTAGGTTCTAGTGGGAGACCGTGCAGGTTCAAGTCCTGTTACCCGCAGTATTGGAAACCTTGATTTTACATAAATTTATGTAGAATCAAGGTTTTTTTATATTTTTCGTTACATTAACCAATGATTTACAACCTAATTTAATATAAAGGAGATAATGTCATTGAAAGAAAAAATAATTAGGTCAATTTTTAAGAGTTCTACGATCATTTTTTAATGACTGGCTCTGTGAACCCAATATATAGCGGTTAATAACGGGTATGTTTCGTAACAAATACACTGCTATACATTCTAAAATAAACAGAATTATAGTAACAATATAATACATCGGTGAACCTTCCACCCCGAAATATCCAGCGAAAAATTTGCATAAAACATGATATAAATATATTGGCAGAGAATACTGACCTAAAAATTCAAGCCATCTGCATCTTATTGAGGAATTTGATATAGTAAAATCTAATACAGTTATCAGTAAAGGCACATTCAAAACAAAGTACATTAATTTTTCTACGTTATCATTTCCATAGAAGAACAATAGAACTGTAATCAACACCAAAATTATGGTTGCAATCCGGTATATCCAAATTTTTTTTAATATGTAATTCTGATTAGATCTTTGAATCACATGACGGAAATAGACACCTATTACAAAAAATATAAAATTATACAGCCTGAAATTATAATGTACCATATCTAAAATTCCATTGATTAGAGTGTTACCTATAAGCAGTTCCCACTTTGAAGCCAAACTAATAATCGTTGCAACTATTAAGATGCATCCATATGCATTTGACAATTTTCTAAACATAACCCATAGCACGCAAAGGATAATCAAGTAACTAATGTAACCCAGTATGAACCACAAATGATAAAAAGGATATGCAAACGCACTTAAAAAAGACCTTACTGTTAAATCCCCCCCTAAATTGTTTACTATATAAAAAACACATACAGCAATAATCCAGGGACCAAGCATTCTTTTCCAATATTTAGATATTAGTCTATCTACCCTCATATCCATTTTATCCAGATTTAAAAGGAATCCTGAAATACCAATAAAAATAGGCATATGAAAAGAATATATGAGATATCGCGGAAATGTTTCTCTTAGAACGCCTGGTATAATATGTCCAAGAAAAACTGCAATGATTAAAATTCCCTTTACTGCATCAAGAGCATACCAATACTCTGTCTGTTTAAGACTAATTTTTTCTGTTTCTTTTGTCAAATAAATAACGTCCTCTCTAAAATTACTTTTTATGATGATTTCTATATTATTAACTCAACAATCACCCGATAAGTCCAGTTTTTTTACAATCATTTTATAGTTAACCTGCCACTAATAAATTTTCGAATACGTCCGTAGAATTTAATTCTTTACCATTTGAATTAATAATCGAAAAATCGTTCATATACATGTAATAGATATCATTTGAAGCTGTTTTTACTTGTATCCAATGTTTGTTATCAAGAGCGATAAAGGTTACAGGTCCATCGGCAGAAGTTAATTCGACAGGTTTAGAATTCAAATCATTTTCTGTGTATACAGTCACTGGAAGTAAAACGTTATGAAAATCAAATAAAGAGGTACCAATACATTTATTAGGATAGTACCATTCCTGTGGAAATAATTCGATAGTATTCTTTTTAGTCAATTGATAGAGGGCAGGAGCGCATCGCGTTTCAAGAAGAGATATATGCAAGTCTGCGTGTATCATGGAATCGCCATCTGTATAACAAGATGAGTTACTTAATAAATCTTCTACATATCCAAGATAAAGAACGTTACCATTTACATAGCGGAAGAAGTGAGTCGTAGAGTAATCGTTAGGTCCATTATCAAGGATTGCAAATTCAATATAAGAATCTGAGGTATCTAAATCAACGACATAGTAGCTAGGACAGTAACCATAGAATAAGTAAATATTGTTATCCTCAAATACATTAGAATAATCTTGATTATTGATGGTAAGCTTTGGAATCTCTTCATCCTCACTAGAGTAGCTTATACTATAGGAAAGAGTTTCGATTTCTCCATCGCTGTCTAAATCATATTTTGCTGAGACACTATTACCTACCGCTAATTCTAAATTACCAAGGTACTTGTAAGTATCTTTCAACCCTACCAATTGGTCGTATGGAATTGTAAATTCTATAATGCCTGCGACATAAGGTGCAATCTCATATTGGTTAGCGATAAAAGTAAGCCCCCCTTTTGAAAAGTACCAGTTGCCATCCACTAGAATAGAAGGAATACTTTCTTCATAATCATCAAAAAGTAATTCTTGATAATAGGGACTTTTACATACCGTTAGAATATAAGATTTTGCAGATTCAATGAGTGCGTCTTTATTAGTGGAGATATCTTGTAGAGTAAGCAATTCTCCTGTAGCAGCATCGAAATTAAGTCCAGATTTGATTGTTTGGCCATGTGCGCCACCCATATAGTAGTATTCCTCGGATGTTAGTGAAATCACGGAATGATCGATACGTTCTCTTGAAAAAGATCCACTAAAACTGTAACCATAGTAATAATCCTCAACTGTAGTAGAACCGCTGTTTATATAGAATTCGTTTGCTTCTGTTTTGTAATCGTATGCTGATTTAAAGAATTCTTCTTCTTTTGCTTTTAAATAATCATTAATTTTGCTTGAAGCATTCTTATTATCTGGAATAGTAATTGTAGGCGTATCATAATCAATATTTATAAGTACAGCGCCATCATCACTTTTCACCTCATCATTTCGAATAGTGCTGGTAATAATAATATTATTGGATGTACTATTCGCTGGAGTGTTTTCTGATGGAGTAATGTCCTGTGATTGGATTTGTACCTGAGATTGCTCATTCTCTGAAATGGTTATGAGAGGTTTGATAGTTTCTGCTTGCTTACAAGAGGTAAGCATAAAAATTGATATACTTGTGATGAATAATAGTTTGCTTTTCATAGGTCTCCTACCATATATGTAATTTTAAGAACGGAATGCTCTTAGTATATGTATCTATTGTATTATTTATTATGTTGTTTTGATACATATACATTATAAAAAGGCAAAGTTATTTTAGCAAGTTAATAAAGATTCAAAAACGCATTTTAAGAAAATCATAAGAAAAGAAAAAGTAACTGGATAGAAATGATTGATTTTACAAAACGACCGTGATAAATTGTAGTATAAAAAGAAATATTTGATTTATAATGAGGAGAAAAGTATGAAAAAGACAATAGGGATGATTTTTTTAATATCTATTTTAATTATGGGGTGTGGACAGCAAGTGGATTCAGAAAATGATGGAACTTCAGATAGTATTTCTGATGTAAATTGGAGCGAAGCATCTACAAAACAGTTATTAACTGGGAAACATCATGTAGAAATAGAAGTAAAAGACTATGGTACCATTTCATTAGAATTAGATGCAGAGCAAGCACCTATTAGTGTAACAAATTTTACTGAATTAGCGAAAGCTGGATTTTATGATGGTCTAACATTTCATAGAATCATTTCCGGATTTATGATACAGGGTGGAGATCCAAACGGAGATGGAACAGGAGGAGCCAAGCAGACAATAAAAGGTGAGTTCACAAATAATGGTGTTGAGAATTCTCTATCGCATGTTAGAGGAGCAATTTCGATGGCACGTTCCTTGGATTATGATAGTGCAAGTTCACAATTTTTTATTGTACATCAAGATTCGCTTTCTTTAGATGGAGACTATGCAGTGTTTGGATATGTAACAGAAGGAATGGAGTTTATTGATACAATTTGTGAAGCGGTATCTGTGGAAGATGCAAATGGAACAGTAAAACCAGAGAATCAGCCAATAATAAATGCAGTGAGAGTTATTGACTAAACCATTAATAAGGTCTTTGGGGATAGATTATACAAAAATCGAGGAGAGAGAAATGGGAATTGCAGTTGTATTATTTGTTATTGGTGTTATTTTAATTGTAAAAGGTGGAGATTACTTTGTTGATGCAGCAACATGGATTGCAGAGATCTCAGGGATTCCAAAATTTGTTGTTGGTGCGACGGTTGTAAGTTTAGCAACTACATTGCCAGAATTGATTGTATCAAGTATGGCAGCAGCACAGGGAAAAGTAGATATGGCAATCGGTAATGCAATTGGTTCTGTTACAGCGAATACTGGTATGATTATGTCGATTGGTGTTTTCTTTATGATTCCCGCAATGAAAAGGAAAAAAATAGCTCCCAAAGGAATTCTTCTTATGGTTACGGTTGTCGCACTGTGGTTACTTTGCACAGGAGGTTCTTTAACGACAATAGAAAGTATAATAATGCTTATTATTTTCGGCATTTTCATTATTATAAATATCAAAGAAGCAAAAGATGGTGCAGCTAAGAATACAGATGAAAAACCAGAAAAAAATAATAAAATTATAGGAATTAATTCATTGAAATTTATTTTCGGAGCAGCAGGAATTGTACTAGGTTCTCAACTTTTAGTTGATAAGGGAAGCTTTATTGCAGGCGAATTAGGAGTTCCAGAAAAAGTCATCGCACTTACTGCCGTAGCGATAGGAACCTCACTTCCGGAATTAGTTACTACGATTACTGCAATTGTGAAAAAACAATCTTCTTTATCTGTAGGTAATATTATAGGAGCGAATATTATCGATTGTGCATTAATCTTACCAATATGTGCGTTTATTTCCAAAGGTGCAATAGAAGTATCAAAATCAACCATTACAATTGATATGCCAGTTTGTGCATTGGTAATTTCGATTATGATAATACCGTCGCTTTTTACCCAAAAATTTCAAAGATGGCAGGCGATTTTATCATTTGCAATCTATATTGGTTATTTGGCTGTTGTCTGTATGTAAAAAGATTAGAAACCCAATCCATTGCGATTGGGTTTTTTTGAACCAAATCAAGAATAGTACACTCTTATAGATAGATGCATCTAATTTGGAAAGAAAGGAGGAATTCTTTTGGAAGAAGAACAAATGGTAGAACGCATGAAACAAGGGGATCGCGAGGCCTTTGATTCTATTTATGAAATCTACCAAAACAGAATCCTACGGATGGCCTATTTAATTGTAGGAAATGCAGTTGACAGTGAAGATATTGCACAGGAAACCTTTGTTAAATGTTTTATTCATTGCAAAGAATTAAAAGATAATTCAGTATTTAAATCCTGGCTATACTGTATTTTAACAAGAACAGCATGGGAATATAGTAAAAAAAGTAAGCGAGAGGTACCTGATGAAGAATTAGTAAAAAACATAGAGGAGTCAAATGAGATTTCTTCGCTTGATATCGTTATGGATGAGGAACAGGAAAAAGTCATTCTGAATGCAATTAAACAATTGGAGATCAAGCAAAGAACCGTTGTAGTTTACTATTATTATAATCAGATGTCGACCAAAGAAATTGCAAAGGCGTGTAATTGTTTAGAAGGTACAGTTAAATCCAGATTATTTACGGCCAGAAGAAATCTAAGAATTTCTTTACAAGAAATGGAACAGGAGGTAGTGTGCTATGAAAAAAGAAAACAACTTAGACAAGAAAATAACCAAGGCATTGTATTGGGAAAGTAATCAAATAGTAGCTATGAAGGATATGAAGAGCAAGATTGATAAAATAATTGATACCGAACAATCAAACAATGATAGGAGTAAAATAAGTATGGTGAATAATAGAAAAATAAATAGATTTGTAGTTGCAAGTGCAGCATTATGTGTGCTTATTACAACAGGTGTCTTTGCAAGCGGAAAAATTACAGGATATGTGACTTCTTTAAAACCAGATACAACCTATGAGTCTTATTCTGATGTCGCAAAAGCGCAGGAAAAGATGGGGATTTCATTTAATAGTGTTGAAAACTTTTCAAATGGATATAATTTTAAAGATATGAGAGTATCGTATGTAGATAAAATGGACGAAGATGGAAACCGTGTAAGTGATTTTAAAGAATTTGAAGCAGAATATACTAGAGATGGAAGTAGTAATCTATCATTAATAATCAATGAAATTCAAGAAGAAAGTACGAGCAGAACACCAAAAGAACAAAAAACGTTTGGAGATATAACGGTTTCTTTTCACAGGGATCATTATAAATTTGTTCCCGGAAATTATGAATTAACGGATGAAGACAAAGTGAATATGGAGCGAGATGATTATTATATTTCATATGGTTCGGAAGATGACGTTATAGAGGAAAAGGATTATACAAGTGCTACCTGGGAAAAAGATGGATTAAATTATCTCCTAATGTCTCTCGATGATGAAATGTCAGGTGATGAATTTTTTAAAATGGCAGAGGAAGTTATAGAGCAATAATATTTTGTTTGAAAAAGGGGGCGTCACTAGTGACATGCTCCCTTTTATTCTTTTTTTCACCTTTTCATGAAACGACTTGGAAGTTGTGCAAGAGTAAACTTGGGGTTAGAAACAACTAACTAGAAATAAGTTTTTCATTTAACCCTCGACACAATCTTAAAATTTCTATCAAAAACACCCACAAACTACCCTTTTACGGAGTGGCTTTCCAGTACAATACGTGTTAAAATTGACATATATTGCAAGTTAATAGTGGATATTTTTAAGGAGAAAAGTAATATGAATACTCAAAAGAGAAAAAGAATACCAATATCCTTTGGTACAGCAATGCTACTAATTATGCTAATTATCTTGAATTTATGGAATGATAAAATTTTTGCAGCTGAAATACCGGGAATAAGTAGTGCTACAACAGGATATTCATCGATTTTATATAATAGTAAAAATGGTCTTCCAACATCGGATGCAAATGCGGTTGTTCAGACCTCAGATGGATTTATCTGGATTGGAGGATATAGTGGTTTAATCCGATATGATGGCAACGAATTTTATCGATTTGATTCCACAGTAGGAATCACTAGCGTGGGATGTTTGTTCGTTGATTCAAAAGATCGATTATGGATTGGTACTAATGATGTTGGGGCTGCAGTATACGAGAATGGTAAATTTAATTTTTTTGGTAAAGAGCAGGGACTTGAATCAGGATCTATAAAAAAAATAGTTGAGGATGAAAATGGGAATATACTACTTGCTACTACATGTGGAGTCTCATATATTGATAACGATTTGCAGGCTCATATGATAAGTGATACACAATTATCCAACGAATATATTTGTGACATGGACTGCAATCGGGATGGGAATATTATTGGAATAACATTAGATGGCGACATTTTCACAATGATTGATTTAAAGTTAAAAAAATTTCACAAAGTTGAAAGTATTAAGTTTCCGTATGTCAAATCTGTTAATTTTGATACAAATGACTCAGATACCGTTTATTTTGGAACGGAGGATAGCAGTATCATAGAATTAAATTTTTTGAATGGAATAGACCAATATCGAACCATTAAAGTAGATCCCTTGTCATGTATTAACCATGTGACGAGAATGGGAAGTGATAAATTATGGGTATGTGCAGATAACGGAATTGGATACATAAATGATGATAAGCAATTTGTTGCTGTTAATGGAGTGGCTGTGAATAACTCGATTGATGATATGATGATAGATTATGAAGGAAATTTGTGGTTTGCTTCATCAAGGCAGGGGGTTATGAAAATTGTTACAAACCGGTTTGATAATATTAGTCTAAAAGCAGGTCTGCCAGATATGGTTATTAACACAACCTGCAAGTATGATGGGGATTTATATATCGGCACGGATAAAGGTTTATATGTTCTGAACGAAAAATATCAAAGCATTCAAAATGAATTAACAAAAAAACTGTCTAGTATACGTATCCGGTGCATAATTGAGGATACAAAAGGGAATCTTTGGATATGCACGTATGGAGATAATGGTCTTTTGAAATATAATCAGGATGGTAATATCACTTCCTTTAATCAAAGCAACGGACTTAATTCAAATCGTGTCAGAAGCATTATTCAAGGTTCAAATGGTGATATGATTGTTGCGAATAGCGGAGGAGTAAATATCATCCGAAACAATCAAATTGCTGAGAGCTATGACTCAAAGGATGGAATTGTAAATACAGAAATCTTGACAGTTTGTGAAGGAGATAATGGGATTATTTATGCGGGGAGTGATGGTGGTGGAATTTATGAGATTAATAATAAAAAGGTTCGTTGTATTGATAGTGGGAGTGGATTGAAATCAGATGTAATTTTACAGATAAAAAAATCACCTAATCTAGATGGGTATTGGATTGTCACTGGAAATTCCATAGCATTTATGGAGAATGAGAAAATTAAAACAATTCAAAGTTTTCCTTATTCAAATAATTTTGATATGTATTTTGCGAATAATGGAGATATATGGATTTTAAGTGGTAATGGAATTTATGTTGTGAAAGAAGCGGATTTAATATTAGATTTATTACAAAAGTACAGTTTTTATAATATTGATAATGGGATGCCTTCCAATGCAACTGCAAATGCCAGAAGCTATATTGATCATGAGGGAAACCTCTATATTTCAGGCTCTTCCAGTGTATTCCAGATCAACATCAATCAGTCATTACAATCAGATCATAAGGTGAAACTCTCGGTGCCATATGTAGAGTCTGATGGTAAAATTTTTTATGCAAATAAAGAAAATACATTGGTTATTCCAAGTGATTGTAAAAGACTTACTATTTATGGGTATGCATTAACATTTTTGCTACAGAATCCGAAAGTGGAATATTATCTGGAAGGTTTTGAAGATAAGCCAATTGTAACAACAAAATCAGATTTAGATGCTATTAGTTATACAAATCTTAAAGGTGGCAATTACTTGTTTCATCTGAAAATATTTAATGAAAATGGAAGTGTAAATAATAAATTGACGGTTTCAATTCAGAAACCAAAAACCTTTTGGGAAAGTTCTGGGTTTATTGTTGTGATTGTAATGGCATTCGTATTCACCTGTTTACTTATTTCATTTATTGTAATGAAAATAAGGAACAAAGTCCTGATTATAAAACAGAGAAACGCAAAAATGCTGATTCAACAAGTGATTTGTGCGTTTGCAAAGACAATTGATGAGAAAGATAAGTATACAAATGGTCATTCGTTCCGAGTGGCAGAATATGCGACGTTAATTGCCAGTGAGTTGGGATACGGACCGGAAAAGATAGAAGAAATACATAATATTGCACTCCTACATGACATTGGTAAAATTGCTATTCCTGACGCTATTTTAAATAAGAATGAAGAACTGACAAATGAAGAATACATGCAGATGAAAAGTCATGCATCAAGTGGGTATGAAATACTTTCTGAAATCAGTATTTTTCCTGAAATATCTTTGGGAGCTAGATATCACCATGAAAAAATGGATGGAACTGGTTATCCGTTAGGACTGAAAGGAGAAGAAATACCATATGTTGCAAGAATTATTGCTGTAGCAGATACTTTTGATGCAATGTACTCCACGCGTTCCTATAGGAAAAAACTATCAATTAATTATGTAGCAAATGAATTAAAACGAGTAGCAGGAATACAGCTGGACGAAAAGATTGTTGATATTATGATTAAATTAATTCGTGATGGAAGGATTCATGCAGATGCTGTAGAGTAATATGACACGCAGACGTTGACCGAATTTACTATTTCTGCTATACTATATGCGGTTAAGTAGTGCTTGGCATTGCTTATGGCAAAGACAAAACTAATTAAGATAAGTAAAAGGAGATTTGACAATGAAAGGTAATATTGTTGTTGGACAGTCAGGCGGCCCTACAGCCGTAATTAACTCATCTGTAGCTGGTGTATATGCTGCAGCAAAGAAATTAGGCGTTAAAAAAGTATATGGTATGGTTCATGGTATTCAGGGATTTTTAAATGACAATCTTTGTGATCTTGATGAGCAGATTGGCGGAGAAGTAGGAATTGAACTATTAAAAAGAACACCTTCTGCATTTTTAGGATCTTGCCGTTTTAAAATGCCTAAAATCGAAGGACATGAAGAAGTATATGAAAAAGTTTTTGAAATTATGGAAAAACATGATATTGAATGTCTATTCTACGCAGGTGGAAATGATTCTATGGATACAATAAAAATGTTATCTGACTATGCAGCTGCCCATAATAAAACTCAGAGATTTATGGGAGTTCCTAAAACAATCGATAACGATCTACCTATTACTGATCATTGCCCAGGATATGGTTCTGCAGCAAAATATATTGCAACATCATTAAAAGAAATTATTCGTGATAACGAGTCTTTCGGTGTTGAAAAACCTACCGTATGTATCGTTGAAATTATGGGACGTAATGCTGGATGGTTAACAGCAGCAGCAGCTCTTGCAAAAGGAGATGATTGCGCTGGTGTTGATGCAATCTACCTACCAGAAAAAGTATTTGATATGGATAAATTTATGGCAGATGTAAAAGAATTAGCTGCTAATAAATCTTCAGTTGTAATTGCTGTATCAGAAGGTGTTCATATTGCGGATGGACGTTATGTATGTGAACTTGGAAAAGAAGTTGCAGTTGATGCATTCGGACATAAGCAAATGTCTGGAACAGCTGTAATTTTAGCTGACAAAATTGCAGCAGAAACAGGACTTAAAACTCGTGCAGTAGAATTTTCAACATTACAAAGAGCTGCTACTCATTTAGCATCTTTAACAGATATTAATGAAGCATTCCAGGTTGGATATGATGCCGTTCTTGCAGCTGAAGAAGGTAAAACTGGTATGATGATCACTCTTAACAGAAATGGAGAGGCTCCATATGAATGTGGGACTTCTGCATATGATATTCATGCAATTGCAAATGTTGAGAGAAAAGTTCCTGATGAATGGATTACAGCAGATGCAAAAGGATTAAACGAAGGATATGAAAAATATGCTCGTCCTTTAATTATGGGAGAACTTCTTCCAATGTTCGTTAACGGAACACCAAGACATTTAGTACGTAAATAATTTTTTGATCAGATATTAGAAAAGCTATGAACGGGATTGTTGTCTGCATTGGCAGACGGACAATCCCGTTTTCTCAAAATTAATTTAGAAATGCTTGTAGTAAGCGAATGAGGACTTTTATGAAACGAGAAATTAATGAAATAGATATGTGTAATGGTCCGTTAGGCAGTAAAATCCTAATATTTACCTTACCTTTGATACTATCAGGAATTTTACAACTATTATTTAATGCTGCTGATATTATCGTGGTAGGCAGATATGCTGGTAGCCAGTCTCTGGCGGCAGTAGGATCTAATACTGCACTCATTTATCTTTTAATTAATCTTTTTATGGGATTAGCAGTAGGAGTGAATGTTCTTATTGCAAGATACGCAGGGGCAAAGCAGGAGGAGGAGACTAGAGAAACAGTCCATACAGCAATTGCAATTAGTTTAATTGGAGGAATTTTCCTTGCATTTATTGGAATAGTATTTGCGAAGACTTTCTTGCGCTTAATGGGAACACCAGGAGATGTGCTAGATTTAGCAGCTATTTATCTTAGAATTTATTTTGCAGGTATGCCTGTGATTATGCTATATAATTTTGGGGCAGCTATTCTGAGAGCGGTTGGGGATACAAAACGACCATTAATTTATTTATCAATTGCCGGAATCATAAATGTGATTTTAAATTTATATTTCGTAATTGTCATGAAGCTTGGTGTAGCGGGTGTGGGACTAGCGACAGTTCTATCACAAATCATATCTACAGCATTGATTGTTAGAAGCTTAATGGTTGCAAATGGAGCATTAAGACTTAAAATTAAAAAAATCAGGATTTATAAGGATAAGTTGATAAGAATCATGAGGATAGGAATACCCGCAGGATTTCAGGGGATTATTTTTGCAATCTCCAATGTGTTGATACAATCATCGGTTAATTCATTTGGTTCAACGGCAATGGCTGGTAATTCGGCAGCAGGAAATATAGAAGGCTTTGTATATAATTCTATGAATGCATTTTATCAGGCTAATGTCAGCTTCACTAGTCAAAACTTTGGAGCAAAGAAATATAAAAGAATTAATTATTCACTTGTCTGGTGTGTGTTGATGGTAGTAATAACGGGATTGGTACTTGGTGAAACAGTAGTATTCTCAGGAGAATCACTGCTAAGAATCTATTCAAACGATGCACAGGTAATCAAGATCGGAATGATTCGATTGAAAATCATATGTGGAACGTATTTTCTGTGTGGAATCATGGATGTTATTGTAGGGTCCATTAGAGGTCTGGGTTATGGAATACTCCCAATGATAATTTCATTGATTGGCGCATGTGCTTTTCGAATTGTCTGGATATTTACCGTATTTCAATGGTATCATAAACTGGAAGTATTATACATTTCATATCCTATCTCATGGGTGCTGACTGGCGCTATTCAATTTATCTGTTTTCTGATTGTTCGAAGAAGATTAGACAAGCAGGAAGTGTGAAATAAGAAAGTAGATTTTGGGCACAAGTATTTAAGGTGCGAGTTTATCCCACCAAAAAAAGAGTATGGTCGAAAATGTCAGCTTGTACAGTATTGTTTTTGTAAAAGCTGTAAGGCTT
>JAQUUB010000069.1 GCA_028694115.1 Lachnospiraceae bacterium | reverse complement strand
TATGAACGTCTGCTTAATAAACGATATTTGAAAGCAGGCAAGCGCACAATATACACTTCTTTCGAAGAGAACAATACACTTTGTGCGACTTGCTATGATTAATCCGTGAGTTTCACGGATTCAGGTTTATATTAAAGATTTAAGCTTTGCGGAGAAAGTGTTAGCAGTATTTATGTTTGTTTTAATTATGGTATGGTTTTTTGCTGCTCTATTTAAGCTGTTATAAAAGAACAACATAATTTGAAAGGATACAGTAAAACTTGAATACAGATCATGAATTACTTCAAAATTTAGACAAAGTCCATACTACAGAAATGGGAGTTACAAGAATTAAGAAAAATCTTTCTTTGGATTCAGAGGATGTTGTTGATTGGTGCAAGACCAAGATAAAATCAGCGAATGTCGTTATCACCAGACAAGGAAAGAACTGGTACGTAAAGGTAGATGAATGCATTATAACAATTAACGCATATAGTTTTACAATTATAACGGCACACAAGGAAAAGAAATAAGGTGGATGCAATGAACAATATTCAGGAACTTGTTGACGGACTAAGAAATAAAAATGATAAATATGCTTATGAATGTTTAAAACAGCTTCAATCGATAAGTTTGGATTCAGATGCTGTTTATCCTTATTTTGATTTATTTGCAGGAATGCAGGATGATTCAAATTCATACATCAGAACAAGAGGGCTGCTCCTGATAGCTGCCAATGCAAAATGGGATAAAGACAACAAAATCGATGAAATTATTGATAATTATCTAAAACATATTATGGATGATAAACCGATTACATCAAGACAGATCATAAAGATTTTGCCCACCATTGCATTCTATAAGCACGATCTTATCAATGATATATGTGATGCGTTGCAAAAAGCAAATCCTCAAATTTACAAAAGCAGCATGCAGCCATTGGTATCTAAAGACATTCAAGAAGCATTAAAAGAGATAGCAAAGATAAATCAAATCTGATGCTACTCATTGGAATGCGGTTCAAAAGAAAGGATAAAAATGGATAAGAAAAGGAATGAAAAAGAACGACAGGAATTAAATAAAAAGCTGATAAGTAATACCTTTAAAAGCGAATTGAAAAATAGAAAGAAAGTAAATTTTGTTAAGTATATCATTGATTTTATTGGTATTTTTGTTGCACTTAGAATTGCCAATTTTATAGTTGAAATATTAGTAATTAAATTTTGGCTTATGGAAATGCTTATAACGGCATTCCTAATATTTGTAATACTTTCTTTTATTTCATTATTTGTAAGTATGATAGAAAAAAATTTCTATCGGTCAAGGTGATGACGTTGAAGACTCTTTATGTTACAGATCTAGATGGCACATTATTAAATAAACAAGATACAATAAGTCAGAAAAGTATTAAAATTATTAATGACCTTGTTGAACAGGGAATGTTGTTTACCTATGCCACAGCACGTTCTTTGGTATCAGCATCCGTTGTAACAAAAGGATTATCAACTATTATTCCAGTGATCGCATATAATGGAGTTTCTATTATTAATCCTGCTACAAGTGAAATTTTATCTTCTACAGGCTTTTCGAAAGAGGAAACGGATAACGTTATTTCAGTATTGAGAAAGTGTAATGTTAGTCCATTCGTTTACTCCTATATTGATCATGTAGAATCGGTATCCTGGGTTACAAGCAAAGAAAATGACGGTAAGAAAAGATATCTTAGTTTAAAAAAGGGAGACAAAAGATTACGCCCATTAAGTAGTGATCTAGAGCTCTATGATGGAAATATATTCTACTATACTTGTATTGGTGAACAGGAGGAGTTACTTCCTGTATATAATGCTTTTAAAGATGATGATAGATATCGTTGTACTATTCAGCAGGAGTTATATCGTCCCGAATATTGGTGTGAGATAATGCCAAGGAATGCAACAAAAGCAGAAGCGATTATTAAGCTGAAAAAACTATGGGGATGCAATAGGGTGATTGTTTTTGGCGATGCAATCAATGATATTCCCATGTTTGAAGTCTCTGACGAATGCTATGCAGTAGCTAATGCAGTGCCTGAATTGAAAAAAATGGCCACAGGTGTCATAGGGAGTAATGAGGAAGATGCAGTATCCGAGTGGTTAAAGGCTCATGCGGAATTCTAATTGAAAATACATAGGAGAAAATAATGGGAATTACTAGATTAGAGGGAGATTTTTCGCCCGTTGAAATAAGAGGATATCGTTCAAAATCGATGAAAACATATTCTGATTATGCAGTAATTGCAACAGATGAAAAGAAAAGGATTATAGCCATTGGGAAAGACTCATACCAATATATTGATCCAGTAGACAGAGCTGCAAAGGGCGAAGTTTCGGTGTATTCCACTTTCAAGAGAAACGTAGTTGCTGAATTTGAAGAAACCATTGCAGTTATGAAATTGCTTTTTCAAGATATGCTTACAGGCATGAAGAATAAAATCTTTAAGCCAACCGTGGCTGTATGTATTCCATTTCCGTTAACAGGTGTGGAAACAAAAGCGTTTCAAGAAGTGTTCGCAGTGGCTGGAGCGAAGGAAGTAACAATCTTAGAGTGTGATTTTGAAGAAAATAAAAGTAAATTAGCAGATAGTTATAGTATTGTCATTGGTATTATACCCAATGAACTTTAGGAGGATTAAATGGAAAAAATTAATAGAGCTTGGTGTGAAATGCGAATATATGAGAAAATTTCATTTATTTTGGGGAGTATTTGTTCTGTAAGTGTAATTGTGTTGGCAACTTTGCAGCTATTAGGAATATGGGAAAAAGCAATAAATATTTTTGAGCCATTATTAGGTGTTCTTATGGTAACGCAGGGAGTATTACAATGGCGGAAAAATAAAATTGTAGCAGTATTTTCTTTTTGTACGGCAGTATTTATTTTTGTTGTTGCTTTTATTATTAATTTTATAAGATGAAATACATATATATAAAGTTTTGAAAAGCAAAGAATAAAAGGAAGTTATTATGATTAGAAAGTTTAAAATAAGAATCTGCATTCAAAATTGTCACTACAAGTTTATAAAAAGAATGAACGTGCAGTTAAATTTTATCTAAGAGAAAAATTCGTTATTATAAAAGAGCAAATTAATGTTAGTACTGGTGAAGTAGAGCTTGTGTTGCAGTGGGCAAAATAAAAAAACAAAATCACTTAGATAAATGAAACATGCTGCTTTCGAACTTGTGTTCTAAGTAATGTCATGGTATAATTTGGATAGGCAGTTTTATAGCTGCTGGCAATCGTGTATAGGGTGGTTGACCTTCATTCTACATAGAATGGAGGTGATGCTTATGAACAATAAGTTTGATTTTAAAGACTTAATTCAATTTGGAATGTTCATCATAGCACTGCTGACTTTCAGTTATTTGATATGTCACTAACATAAAAAACCTTCCCTATACTTTGACGAGTTAGGAAGGTTTTTTATCTTCAACTTGGTCAACCGCTCTGTGGCGATTGCCTTTTTATATATTATAACAGATTATTGTGATATTGCAAGGATTTCGATTTAATTATGTTTCGTACAATATTTATTTTTTGAAATATTTAAGAGGGTGAGATTGATAAAGGTACTTATGCTAAAATTTTCGACAGAAGTAAAATACATCATCACAAATCTAATGAAACTATGAAAGAAGAGGGTATATGCAAGGATATAACTGCATTATGGTATTTAGTCTAGATGGCGAAAAAATACTTTTTTGTAAAAGAATGAAGGACCCTTATAAGGAATTATACAATCTTGTAGGTGGAAAGATTGAAAAAGAAGAAGATGGTTTTGAGGCAGCATACCGTGAATTGAGAGAAGAAACGGGAATTGAATCAGATAAAATTCAGCTAAATCATATGATGGATTTTACATACTACAACCAAAACTGCTATGTAGAAGTATACGTTGGGAAAATTAGTGAAGAAATCACACTATTTGAAGAAGCACATCCTCTTAAATGGCTGTCTGCAGATGAAAATTATTTTGATAGCAAAAGATTTGCTGGTGAAGGAAACATTGGGCATATGGTTGAACAGGTTAGGATCTATGGAACCGGTCAAAAACAGCCTGAACGTATAAAATCTTCAGTAAATGTTATTTGTGAAAATATTACAAGTATTGGTGTGGATGGATGCAAAGGTGGATGGGTAGCAGCGGTTTTTAAACAGGGAAGACTAGAAATTAATAAATTTAATCATATAGAAGATATTGTGAACAGATACCCTGATTTTGATGAACTTTTTATAGATATGGTGATTGGTTTACAGAGCAACAAAAATCACATACGCCCTGATACATACGCTAGACAAATTATTAAAGAGAGAACTTCAACTATTTTTCCGGCTCCATGCAGACAGGCAGTATATGCTAATACAGTTGCAGAAGCGTATGAAGAGAATGAGAGGGTACTAGGTAAGAAATTCACACCATTGACGGTTGGTATTATTCCAAAGATAAGAGAATTGGATTCTTTTTTTCAGAATAATCAGAAATATAAAAATGTAATTAAGGAAAGCCATCCAGAAGTTTGCTTTGCAAGATTGAATGAAAGAACGATGTTATCAAAGAAATCAGAAATTGACGGTATAGAAGAGCGTTTTAAGCTATTAGCGAGGTACATACAGGAATTGTCATTGACGAAACTTTCTATTTTAGCAAAAACTATGAAATGCAGTATTGATGATATACTCGACGCAATATGTTTAGCTGTCACATCAAATATTGCAGCACAAGGTTATTACGAGGTTATACCTGAAATCCCTATGCATGATGAAACAGGATTGTTAATGCAGATGGTCATTCCAAGCTTTGATAAAAAATAATGATTAGATAAGGAGAGAGACGATATGAAAACTGTAATTGTTTATTACACATTTGGTGGATCTACCATGAAAGAGGCGAAACGATTAGGGGAAGAACTCAATGCACCGCTCATTCAAGTAAAGGAGTCCCATGACCGTAGTTTTTTTGCATCTTTTGTTCCTGGCGGTTTGTTTGCAATGAAACGGAAATCTGTTGCTATCTATCCATCGAAATTTGATCTGAATGACTATGACAGAATTATCATCGGTTGTCCAGTGTGGGCTGGATATCCAGCACCTGCCTTTAATGCTATCGTAGAACAATTGCCTTCTGGGAAGGAAGTAGAATTATTCCTTTGCTCATGTGGTGGGAATACGCCAAAAAGTGAACAAGGCACCAAAGAGTTACTAGAAAAGAGGGGCTGTAAGGTAATCTCTTATCGTAATGTGAAAACAGGGGTTCAACCTGAGAAAATGAAAGAAACAGATAACTAAAATTTGGGGGATAAAGTGAAAAAGATTTTTTTTAGTTTTCTTGTTATATTAATAATGTGTGGTTTGTTAGCATGTGCAAAGAAAGAAGATGTGGGAGATGATCCTGCACAATTAACAAAAGATATGGAATACACTACAGCAGAAGAAGTAAATACATATGAAAAGCAGGAAGAGAATATGCCAATTTCTGAGGTGATGGATCGTATTGTTTCAGAAACAGGTCTAGATAAGGCAGTACCATTTGAAAATACAATTACGTTAGATATACAAGATGCTTTAATCCTACTATGTAGTACGGAGGATGGAAGGTATGAAGCTTATGGGACCTTTAGTAAAGAATACGGAACCATGGGAATTATATTAAATAACAGAATTGATGGGATGGATAACACCAACTATTTAGAAGAAGCATGGGATTATTCTTATGTACAGCCTCAGATTTATGAAATGGAAGATGGTAAGGTCGCTTTTAGTTTTGTCACAGGGTCAGGCACTGGCATTTCTAAAGAAAAATTAATTCTTTTTGAAACATTTGATACGGGTACAATGAAACCAAATGAACTGAAAGATGATGTGATTAAAAAGCAAATGGATGCACAGATTGATTGTCAGGTTGACACTAAAAATAAGATGGTGCAAATAGTTGAAGTAATGTCAGAAAAAAACGCTCCAATTATATCAATACCTTATGAAGATGAACTAGAGGAAGACGTGACCATAAACAGTGCATTTTTCAGCATGGATCAAGTAAAATATATCCTGGGACAGAAACCATTAATCATCGTAGGAGTCGCATTAGATATTGAAGAATATGTTAGTCCCGTTTACGTGGGAGAAGTAACATTTCAGGTAGATTATTATCAGGATGATAATGGAGATTTGAATTTTATACTAAGTAATCCTATAATGGGGATGGATTTATAATGGTCGCATTAGAGCTGGATAAGTGTAGGGGGTAACAAAATAAAAAAATATTTGATTACTATTACGAAAACTAGTTTAATAGCTTTATTATTTTTCCTTGTTGGATGTGTTTATCTGTTGAATGGAGTTATCATTAGAACAAACTTACGAAATATTCAAGAATCTTATAATCCTTTGTATTTTAAGAAAGGATTATTTATTGAGACCGATATACTGAGTAGCAAGGTTATGGGAACAATACCAACGAATCCAAGCGGTCGTATTACATTTTGGCCAGTATGTGGTGAAGATGTTATGAAAAATGAACGTAGCTATATTATTTCGCTCAATGATTGGTCAGACGATTATATTACATTGATTGTTCCATATGAGTATTATAGTGAATTTGAGGAATTTATCAACGATAGAACAAGTAGTTACCATTTTACAGGTGAATTTGAAAGACTAAAAGGTGAGTTGCCTTACGAACAAATTTCTAATGTAACTGGAATTACTGATAATTCAGAGATGAATAAAATTGTATCAGCTGAATATGCAATCAGAATTGTTGATTTAAAAAAGAAAAATAGTGTTTTTATAAACGGACTAAGTCTAATGTGTGCCGGATTTTTCTTGATTTTACCATCCATAAATAAAAAAGATATGAATTTTTAGGAGGCATTTGATAATGGTAGAGATACTATTTGGTGAGAGTGAAGCTGGAACAATGAAAGAAGCAAAGGGTGAATGGATTCAAGGGAATTCAAATGAGGTGATATGCTTAGCATTTATGCTTGATATTGGGAGTATCGCAGAATCGGTAGATAGTTTGTATCGAAATGAGTTGATTTATACTATGCTTAATCAATATCAATGGGAAAACAATCCCGAGGTAGAGGCAGAGCTTAAAGCAGCAGGAAGTATTTACGTAAAAGAATTAAACAGACTAAAAGATTATATCAAAAATGGGGAAGAATTAAGAATTTGGTATTGTGACAGACCCTATTCATTATGTGGTTTTTATTTTTTATGTAAATGGATGAAAGATTATAAAAACAAGATAAATGTGGTAAAACTTCCTCAGCATACAGTAAAAGAAAATACTACAACATCCTATCAGAATTGGGGAGATGTTTCAGAAGAAGAATTTAGCGACTTTTTGAGATACGAAAAGCAATTATTTATGGAAGAACGATGGATGTATGCATGCAGTTGGACAGAATTAGTATACGAAAATATGCCTTTACGAGTTATCATTAATGGTCAATTAATGGGAGTAACTGAAGATTTTTATGATTTTCTCATATGGAAGAGGCTTACACAGAAACCAATCAAACAAGCCAGATTGATTGGCGATATTATAGGGCTTTATCCTGTTTCTGTGTGGGATTGGTGGTATGCATTAAGAATAGAAAAGTTTATCAATTGCGGAAAAATAAGAGTATTAGAAGATTCTCCTAATAAATATGCGAGGATAATTTGTTTAGCATAAGAATTTACTCTAGTTTTTTCTCAATTTCACATAACTTGCAGCGCTTCTGCGTCTGTCATCTTCGATTTGAGCATAATGTTTTTTGGTCGTATTTACATCCTTATGTCCTAATACATCGGCAACGAGGTAAATATCGCCAGATTCGCGGTAGAGATTCGTTCCGTAGGTACTTCTTAGTTTATGAGGAGTAATATTTTTCAGTGAGGTAACGAGCTTTGAATATTTCTTTACGAGGTTTTCAACAGCTCGCACACTGATACGGCTGTTTTGCATGGATAAAAATAATGCGTGTTCACTTCCAGAAGCAGGAATACGATGCGTTCTTTCTACAAGATAGTCCTGTAAAGCGGTTTCAACCTCTTCATTAAAATAAACGACCGATTCATAGCCACCTTTACGGCGTATCTTAATTCCATTATTCTTGAAATCTACATCATCTAAATCAAGCCCAACACATTCTGAAACACGGATTCCAGTACCTAAAAGAAGTGTTAAAAGTGCCAAATCACGTACCTTCGTTTTTTCGTGGTAGGCAGCCTGGGACTTTGTTAAAAAAGAACCGTTTTCAACCTGATCAAGTAACAGACCCACTTCATCCATATCTAAACGGATGATTTCTTTTTCATGTATTTTAGGCTTTTTTACAATCACAGCAGGATTCTTTGTAATCATTTCATTACGATAGAAATAATTATAGAAAGAGCGCAGACATGCTAGTTTTCTAGACTTTCCACGTTCATCATTTGTAATTTCTTTTCCATCTTTTTTGTAATAAGTTAAGTATTCAAGATATTCCTCAATATCAATCGGCATGATTTCATCTAAGATAGAAATTGGATATTGTGTAATTTCCATCTTACTTAAGATAGGATTTGCCTGATGCATAAATTCAAAAAACACACGAATATCATAAGCATATGCAAGTCTTGTCCTAGAAGAAGTGGAAGTCTCGATTCCACGAAAATAATCCTTACAAAAGGAGGGAAGTGTAGCAAGTAGTTCTCTTAATTTGACTGCATTATCAATAGTTACCTGATCGTGATAATTTCGTTCCTTTGCTGCCATTTTATTACCTCCATAAGACGATACTCCGTTATTTTAATCCTACAAATTCATTAATAACTGCTGTAAACATCCGTTCCTTTGTCCCTTTATGTTCCGTGTCTAATTGCTTTAACAAATTTTTTGCATATTCTCTTTTTGTATATCCATCGACAGGACACGGACTTTTGGCTACGGGCAAATTGTATTTGTTTTGAAAACCAATTACGTCCTTTTCATCGACATACATTAAAGGTCGAATCACCGTCAGTCCGGTTCGATCCAGATATGTTTTAGGAGAAAAGGAATGAAATCTTCCCTCAAATATAAGAGAGAGGAGCATGGTTTCCACAACGTCATCTTTGTGATGAGCATAGGCAACCTTATTACAGCCTAATTCCTTAATAGCATCGTTTAAGGCTCCTTTTCTCATTTTTGCACAGAGGGAACAAGGATTAGATTCTTTTCTCTTGTTGAAGATAATGTCTGCAATGTCTGTTTTAATAATTGTATAAGGAACCTCTAATTCCTTACACAAATCTTCAATTCGGCTTAAATCAAAACCTTTATGTCCTAAATCAATGGTAATGGCTTCTAGCTCGAATTGCTTTGGATAGAAGCGTTTCAGCCCCTGCAAGGCGTAAAGTAGAGTCAGACTATCTTTACCACCTGAAATTCCAACTGCAATTTTATCTCCATCTTCAATCATCTGATAATCGTCTATGGCTCTTCGAACATAACTCATAAGTTGTTGTAATTTCATATCTATTACCTATCTTTATTTTTAAATTTTTTCGTAATACCTTGAATTATTTTTATTAAGTATACTACAAAATTATTAGTTTAGCATATAGATTTAAGATTTTAATTACTATAGTAAATTTATTTAATTTAATGTATGATAATATATATTTATATCAATTATAGATTGAAGATTATTTTTTGGGGGGATTTAAATGAAGAAAACAATTATTGGTACTACACTGTTATTGTCAGCAACCTTGACTGATATTTAAATCATTATATCATCAGCAATAGTAGCAACAACATTAACCGAATGGAACACAAATTCAGGTAAGCTATGGACCGCTTTAATAGAGTATAAATTATTACTTCCATTTGTTTTGTCCAATACGCTTTTTATATTTGCAATAGTTATTTTATTAAAAGAATACTTTGATAGGGAAGAGAACACATTATGAAATATCAATTTGAAAAAAAATATTTATATTGGGGACTTACTGCATTCCTGGTTTTAGCAGGAAGTATTATTTTTTATTATTTCCTTTTCCATGGGAGAAATGTCACAAGCGGTTTTAGAAAATTCGCAGCGATTATGATGCCAGTCATTGATGGCTTTATATTAGCGTATTTATTGACACCCATTCTTAATTTTATTGAACATAAAGTACTAATGCCCATTTACCGCAAGACAAATATCGAGCTGAATGTAAAAGGTAAGAGAAGAATGAGAAGCATTGCGATTTTGGGAACGTTAGTATTCTTTTTTATCGTGATCTATACCTTTGTGAAATTAGTAGCACCACAATTAATAAATAGTATCGAAAGCATTGTATATCGTTTTCCTTTTTATGCAAATAATCTTTCCAACTGGGTTGGTAATCTTTTAGCAAATAATCCAGATCTTGAAAATATAGTAATGAATTATCTTAATGAATATGCGACAGACTTGCAAAAATGGTTAAGTGGTGATTTATGGCCACAGGTAAATTCAATTATTGTCAATTTATCAACAAGAGTTGTTAATTTTGTCTTGTTCTTTTGGAATCTCTTGATTGGATTAATTATTTCTGTATATGTAATGGGTAGTAAAGAATTGTTTGCGGCACAGTCGAAAAAAGTTTTGTACGCAACACTAAATGAAAATACAGCAAATAGTATTATAGATGAATTTCGTTTTATACATAGAACCTTTGGTGGATTTATTACTGGGAAATTACTAGACTCCTTAATTATTGGAATTATTTGTTTTATTATTACTAATATGATTGGTACGCCTTATGCAGTTCTTGTAAGTGTCATTGTCGGTGTGACAAATGTAATTCCATTTTTTGGTCCTTATCTAGGTGCTATTCCTAGTGCATTTCTAATATTATTGGTGGATCCGAAACAATGTTTATACTTTGTAATATTTATTGTTATTTTGCAACAGTTTGATGGCAATATTTTAGGTCCTAAAATTCTGGGAGATTCCACAGGATTATCAAGCTTCTGGGTTATTTTTTCTATTACGATATTTGGAGGATTATTTGGAATACCTGGTATGTTTATTGGCGTTCCTGTATTTGCTGTAATCTATGCTGGATTAAGAAGGAAAATTGATAATATGTTACGGAAGAAAGACTTACCAGATTCTACTAAGGATTATTTGAAGCTTCGGCATATCCATAACCATGAGCTTCAAATACAAGAAAATCCATCAGAATCCTTGAAGAATACAGAAAATGTTTCAGAAAAGAAGCTTTTTCGAGCAGATTCGACAGGGGTAGAAGAGAAGAGTAATCATAAGAAAAAGGAAGAAAAGTAAAGTAATTATTAAAAACCGCTGATTTATTTTAGCGGTTTTTAATAGGAAACTTTATATTCCATAGGTATTCGTTACAGGATCAATAAATAATTTTCCTTGTGGTGGATTAAAAGTAAAGAGGACAAAACACGTTAACATAATAAGGAATATCATAAAACATATTATATTGGCATTTATTTTTTCTTCTTTTAGTAAATCATAACTGATTGCATAAGCAATAATAACGGCAAAAATAAAAATCAGTATATCAATGATAACATTATGGTTTCCAATAATTTCAACATATAGATAGAATATAGTTGGTATAAATACAATTCCACAAATTAATCCAATAACTTTAGCTGTTATAAAGTTTTCATACTTACACCCATTTCTATGCTTCAAGCATGGACTTAAGTAAAAGTACTCAAAAATAGAATAGATTACATAAGGAAAAAATAAGAGCTTTAGATGTTCCCAGGTGGATTCGTTTACAGCACTAAGTATACCAACCAATGGATTGTTGCCTGACCACTCATAAGTAAAGTGCAAAATAATCCCAAGAACAATGGTAAAAACAATACCAATCAGCTCGTAACGTAATAGCTTATTCATATGAAAATCCCCCTTTATACTAATATATGAGGGGTTTCGGACAAATATGTTTCCTAAACGTCTGAAATAAAAAATTACATTTTCATATTTTTACATTCGGTTGCACATTTCATACAGATAGCTGCACATTCTTTACAATGTTGCTCTTTAAACATTCCACATTCTTGAGCACATTGATCGCAAATTGTTGCGCAAAGTTGGCAATGCTGCATTGAAGATTGAGCATTCATAGACATTAGAGTAGACGACATTTGACACATTATTGAGCACTCTGTAAGTGTACGAATGCATTTTATCCTTTTTTCAACATCAAATTCGTTGAGACACGCTTGAAAACATTCGTAGCATGCTTGAGCGCATTGGTTACACGCATCAATACATGATTGCATGTTGACAGTAGAATTTGTTAATAATCCCATAATAATTTCCTCCAAATAATATTAATATTTTACCAAAACTATTGTGCACAATAAAAATTAAATTATACATGGGTATCTATTCGTTAAAGTTGTGTTTTGCGAATAGTTATATCTATGCTAGTGTGTTCAATACTGTAGAAATTCTTAATAACTCTGGATCAACTCCAACACCACAAAGTCCTGTAGAACAGCACATTGCTGGTTCAAATATCTTCATTTTTTTCATGCTTAATTACTTCCTTTCTTATTATCATTCAATTTTATTATCATTTACTTTTGAGCTTTCTGGAAACCAATGAGTCGTCTTATTTGCAATTTTAACAAGAATCAGCATAACTGGTACCTCTGTTAATACACCTACAACAGTTGCCAGTGCTGCTGGCGAATCCATTCCAAACAAGGCGATTGCAACTGCAACGGATAATTCAAAGAAATTGGAAGCACCTATCATACCTGCTGGAGCTGCTATATTATGAGGAAGTTTTAGTACCCTTGCTGCCATATATGCAATCAAGAAAATCAAAAATGTCTGTATGGTTAAGGGCACTGCAATTAACAAAATGTGTAATGGATTATTTAAAATAACTTCACCCTGGAAGGAGAATAAAAGCACTAACATCAGTAACAGCCCAACGATTGTTGCATTATCGAATTTAGGAAGAAACTGATTTTCAAAATATTCGGTTCCCTTCTTTTTACTAACAAACATCCTTGTTAACACACCTGCTGTTAAAGGAACTACAACAAACAATACAACTGATAAAATTAAAGTATCCCAAGGAACAGTTACTTTACTCACTCCGAGCAGGAATTTTACAATTGGAATAAATGCCACCAAAATAATTAAATCATTGGTTGCTACCTGCACAACCGTATATGCTGGATTTCCTTTCGTCAACTGACTCCATACAAAAACCATAGCAGTACATGGTGCGGCTCCTAATAAAACGGCTCCTGCTAAATATTCTTTGGCTAGTTCTGCAGGAATTAGTCCTTTAAATACAACATAGAAAAAGAAAGAAGAAATTCCAAACATTGTAAATGGCTTAATTAACCAGTTTGTAATCCACGTTACATATAATCCCTTTGGATTTTTTCCTACGTTTTTTACACTTTCAAAATTCACCTTCATCATCATTGGATAAATCATTACCCAGATTAGTATTGCCGTAGGTATGGATACTTTTGCATATTCAAACTGATTAAAAAATGCAGGTACCGATGGTAAAAACTTTCCAATTAGTAATCCTGTAATCATGCAAAGTGCCACCCATATCGTTAAGTATTTTTGAAAAAAAACAATTTCTGTTGATTTCTCTTTATTCATTTCTTTTTCTCCTTTAATGTGTTATTTCCGAGTTTCCACAGACATCAATAGTTTTGTACTTTTCACATTGTTCACGGTCTGCCTGATAGGTTGGTAATTCTACAATCTTCTGTTGTAAATATACCCAAAGGCTTTTGTGCTCTTCTTTAAAGCTTTCGTTTATCCTATAATGTGCCCATTGTGCTTTCTTATAACAATGTATAATCCCACAGTTTTTAAGTATAGTCAGATGTCTAGAAGCATTCGACTGCGTCATGTTTAAACAAACTTCAACCTCACAGACACACATTTCTCTTTGCATCAATAATGTCAAGATTCTTAATCTGCTTTCTTCTGATAATGCTTTAAAGATAGTAACCACGATTTCACCCCTTCTTTTTTTATTAATATTTATATGAGCATATATGCATATTCTATGCGTAAAGAAATCATATGTTACAATGATTTCTTTGTCTTGCTATAATTCTTATGCCCACCGGATAAATTGTAAACCTCCCTAAATCCATGGTTTAACAAAATATTTTGTGCTGCATTTCCCGTAACTCCCTTATTGCAATAGGTTACAGTCATTACCTTTGGATCAAGATCTTTTAGTTGTACCCTAAGTTTACTGTGTGGCATATTCACTGCTGTTTCCACATGGTCTTTATCATACTGTGCTGCTACCCTAGCATCCACAATCTGAATTTTTTTTTCGGAATCTATCAGTGTTGAAAGTCTGTCTGAAGTAATTAGCTTTCTCCCTTGATTCATTGCATTATCTAAAATCATCCCCGTATACATGACAGGATCTTTTGTTGTTGAAAATGGTGGCGCATATGCCAAATCCAGATGAAATAAATCCTCTGCCTTTGCCTTATAAGTAATAGCTGTTACAAAAACATCAATTCTTTTATCTACACCCTCATAACCTACAATCTGAGTTCCTAAAAGTCTTCCACTTTTTCTATCTGCGATTCCTTTAATCACCATTTCCTTACCGCCCATGTACTCTGGTTTATTTGGTTTGATATTATGGCATACTTCTACGTCAAATCCTTCCCTGATAGCCTCTTTCTCAGAAAGACCAGTGAGTGCTACCGTCATTCCAAAAATCTGAAAGATTCCGGTTCCAAGAATTCCTCGAAAGGACAGGTTCCCTCCAGTAATTACATCTCCTGCAATTCTACCAGTCTTATTTGCTGTAGATCCCATAGGACGATATACAGGTTTTTCTGTTACTACATGAAACTGCTCTATACAATCACCACAAGCGTAAACATCTGGCAGATTGGTCATCATAAAGTCATTTACTTTTATCGCTTTGGTTTCTCCAAGTTCCACTCCAATACTAACTGCGAGCGCTGTATTTGGCTTTACCCCTGCCGAAAGAAGAACAAAATCAGCTTCAATAGCTTCTCCATTTTCAAGAAACACCTTACCCTCTTCTATTTTTTGTGCAGACAATCCAGTATATACAGTCACACCATTTTTCTTCAAATGGTCTTCTACATAAGTTGCCATATCCGGATCAAGACCTGGTGTAACCTGTGGTAGTCTTTCCACTAGTGTTACTTCAATTCCAAGGTTTTTAAGATTTTCACAAACTTCAAGACCGATGAATCCAGTACCTACAATGACTGCTTTCTTAGGATGAACAGCATCAATAAATGCTTTGATACGATTCATATCTCCGATATTTCGCAACGTAAATACATGGGAATCCGAAGCACCCTCAATGGGAGGTATTATTGCAGATGCTCCCGTTGCAAGTATCAATTTATCATAATAATCTGTAAACACTTCATTACTAAAAAGATTCTTTATTTCCATGGACTTTTTTTGGGGATTTATATTAAGTACTTCATGTGAGGTTCTTACATCCACATTATATTTGCTTTTAAAGAACGCCGGATCTCTTGGAGTGAGTTTATCTGCTTCTTCTACTTCACCACCAATATAATATGGCATTCCACATCCTGAATAAGAGATAAAACTATCCTTATCATAAAGAACAATTTCAGCCATTTCGTCATTTCTTCGTGCTTTTGCCGCTGCTGATGTTCCAGCTGCAACTGCTCCAATAATTATTATTCGCATTTTTTACCCTCCTTTATTTCTTTACAGATACAGTCATCCTGTTCTGTTGTAATGATGTTCCAGTATTCTTTGATTGTTTCTATCAACTCAGTATTATTGCTATAACGAATCCAGGAACCTTCTTTATGACTTTTCACCAGACCACAATCCGTTAATATCTTCATATGATAGGATAATGTTGGCTGTGTTATCTGAAATGATTCTAAAATATCACAGGCGCACAATTCCCCACAGGAAAGCATTTCTATGATTCTTAACCTTGTACTGTCTCCTAGTGCTTTAAATATTGGTGCAAACTGAGTGTAATCTTCCATATCATCTAATTCTCCTTTGGTACTTTAATGCTACAATTTGGATATAGACAAATGTCTATGTGACTTATTATAATACGAATATAGATATCTGTCTATATCTTTATATTTTTTTGAGTAAAAAATGTATAAAAAAACATGTAGTACCAATTTAGATTAGGTTACTAAAAGTATTAACGCACCAAGATCAACAAGTGGTGAAGAACATATACTAATAATAATTATAAAAGATATAGGATTTCTTATGCCTAATTATAACATCTTATCGATTGATGGCGGCGGAATGAAGGGATTAATTTCCGCAATTGTAATTGAACAATTAGAAAAAGAAATAAAGCAATACAGTGGCAACGAATCTGCACACATTTCGGACTATTTTGATTTGATTGCCGGTACCAGCACTGGTTCTATTTTAACTGGAATCTATTTATGCCCAGATTCTTATGGCAGAATTAAATATACAGCAAGTGATGCTGTGAAGCTCTATCAGGATCATGGAAAAGAGATTTTTACGCACAAACGTTGTTATGGTCTTAAGTCATTATATGGTTTGCATCGTAGTAAGTACAGTAATGGGAATCTTTCCAGTTTGTTAAACGAGTATTTTGGACTGGTGAAGCTCTCTCACCTACGAAAGCCTTGCTTAATACCAGCTTACGATATTGAAACAGGAAGTGCATTTTTCTTTAATACCATTTCAGCAAAAGAAGATTCCGATGATGATTTTTATTTAAAAGATGCGGTACTTGCATCAGCAGCAGCTCCCACCTATTTTCCACCTGTTCTCGTTGAATCAATTACCCATCAAAAGCTATGTATGGTTGATGGTGGAATTTCCTGTAACAATCCCAGTATGTGTGCTTTTGTAGAAGCTATTAAAATGCCACATTATACTTCTGTTGATCAAGTAAATATATTTTCCGTTGGTAATATTTCAAAAGAAATTTCTTATGCATGTAAGTACACAAAAAAATGGGGTTTAATTGATTGGTTCAATCCTCTCCTTCATATTTTTATGGATGCAAATAAACAAACGGTTGATTACCAGTTGAAAATGCTCTATGATTCCATGAAGAACAAAGATAATTATCTTAGAATTGAAAAAATTGCAGAGAATAGCCACGACATTCCTGATATGGATGATGCTTCACCAAAAGCAATGGAATATTTGACAATGATAGGTCATGAATTGATAACAACGTACGAAGATGAAATAAAGGCATTTGCAAAAAAAATAGTTTCATAACATCTGTAGAAATATTATCTTGTATTTTTATTATGCTCATCTCTTTGCTGGGGCAGTCCCTCATAGCGATATCCAAAACCATGAATGGTATGAATATCATTTCCACTGGGCCCCAGTTTTAGACGAAGACGGTTAATATGGGTGTCTACGGTGCGTAGCCCACCGTAATAATAATAGCCCCAAACCTTCCGGAGCAGATCCTCTCTTGATACGATCTTGCCATTGTTTTCTACCAGCGTCAGAAGGATGTTGTACTCTTTTGGACTTAGGTTAATCTCATTCTCAGCCACTCGAACCTGATGAGAGCTATCATCAATTTCCAGATTGGAAAAACAAAGTTTTTTTTCAGAATCCACAGCACAAAGACGCTTAAATATAGCTTGAATTCTAACTAAAAGAATGGTTGGATTTATAGGTTTTCGGATATAGTCGTCCGCTCCAATCTCAAAACCATAGATTTCATCAAAGTCATCTTTACGGGTTGTAAGTATAATAATAGGCATGTTAGATTTCTTACGGATTTCTCTACAGACTGTCCATCCATCGTAGATGGGTAGCATCACATCGATTATCAGAAGATCTATTTTTTCACTGTTTTCTGTGAATAATTCGAGGGCTGTTTTTCCATCTATTGCTTCTAGAACTATAGCATTTTTTTCTTCCAGATTTTGTTTTACTTCAGCTCTGGCAGCATCGTTGGCATCTACCAGCAAAATTCTCTTTTTCTCTAACATGCGTTCACCTATTTGTATTTTATTATGCTATGTAAAAGCATAACATAAAAAAAACGAATTTCTCATAATACACATTTTTTTCACAAGAAAATCATATTTATAACAATTTGGGAAGATTTTCTAAAAAAGGGCATAAAGAAGGCGGGAGAAATTTTGTCCGTAAAATATCTCCTGCCCGGTTGCTTTCGCAAACTATGCCTGATTACTTAAGAGGGGTCCATCCGCCTGCTCAAACATAGATTCATAATTACTTTCATAAGCTACCAGTGCCTGCATAATGAGCTTTCTGTACTCTGCTGAAATGTTCGTTGAATCGATATCCGTAGTGTCTGTTTCAGTGGATGAAGCTGTTGATGCGCCGACTGTTCCGGGTTCAGGCATTTCATCTGCAGAAATCTCACCATCCTCATTCGTATCATAGAGGTTAAAGAATTCATCCGATGTTAATGCATCCTTAATTCCCATCTCGGATATCATCGTGTCGTATTCATCCGTTGATATCGTTCCATCTCCATCTGTATCAATGGAAGAAATGTCACCTGACTGCTCTTTTTTATCTGCTTTATAAGCTTCCATCATAGCTGAATACTCTTCTGCGGAAAGAACTCCGTCACCATCCGTATCATATTCTGATACCGTATCACTATCGACTTCCTCTGGCTTTGGGGGTGCTGATTTGCCGTTTTTCATCATTTCCATAAAATCAGATGCTGAATATTCTTCACTAGTTACCGGAGTAACAGTGCTGGAAAAATCCTCCAGACTTGTAGAAGAAATGTTTAATAATTCGGCTTCCAAATTAGAAGAAGTCTTGGTACGGTTCTGATAATTCTGATACTGGTATTGCTGGTTGCTACTGATTGAGTTAATCATGATATATGCTCCTTTCTGTGAGTTGTTCTAAAGAATTCATTTATTCTTTTTTGAATTCCGCTATGTATTTCGACTTGAAATGTCACAGTTATATCACAGAAATGTCACAATTTTATAAACTTTAAAAAAACTAGCTGTTCAGCTATAATCTATGCCTGATTATTAATGTCAATCGTCCTCTTCTCCTGTATCAATCAAAGGAAACGTTCTTACAATCTTTCCCTTATAATTACCATCGCTCGTTGCTTTTGCTGTAATTGTTACAGTTTTTTTCTTGCTATTAATTTTGTAAGAAAGAATATAATCCTTTTTCATTCCATTTTCAAGAACGGTATCGTTGTATGTTACCTGTACCATTGGAACACATTCTTCATCAAGAGAAGAAACAGGCTTACCATCAGACTCAACGACAGACATTTTGACGGTTGCCGTCTTACTATTTAAATTGCATTTCGCTATATAAATGTTTTTGGTAAATGGCTTAACCATGGAAATACCCTTTTTCTTGTAATACTTATTCACATAGTCGTGCCCATTTCCTTCAATGGCAGTGACTGCAATGGAAACTCTGGTATTTCCCATCCATCGGTCAAATAAAGTACTTACAAGTGGTTTGAACGTTACCTGATAGTCCTCTCCTTCTCTTAAGACATTCTTTCCGTCAGTAACAACAACAGGAATATTACTAATTGCTTTGCCTGTATAGGAAACGGTAGCAGGAACGGTAATTTTTGCAGCTGTAATTAACCTTGGTTTAATAGGAAAGCTTCTAATCGTACCGATTCCTATGTAATCCCCAATACCAATTGCTTTAACGGTGGCTGTTCCAGCATGAATATTATTTTCATAAACAAGCTTATACTGCTTATTTACACTTAGTTTCTTACCATTTAGACTCAAAGATTTAATATTAGGCTTCTGTTCTTTGCCTGTAAAGGTATAGGTTTTATTTAATAGCTTCTGAGTATTAGTATCTAATTGGAAAGAACCTAGTCCAATATCAAGTTTAGAGGAATTAGATTCGATTGTAAAAAAAACATCCTTTGTACCAGAAAAGTTTTTTATACCTTTAATATGTATGGTAGCATTATTACCAGACGTAGTATTATTAGCATAGGATAATTCGTAATCTTTATCTTTTACTAAGGGATATCCATAATAATAAATAGTTGGTTCTGGTGTGCATGATGCCTTGTTATAGCTCACCGTTCCAATATCTGATACTTTAATTTCATTTGATGAAATTGATGCAGGGGTAATGGAAAAGGATTTTGAAATACTTCCTTCATAGCCATTAATACCTGTAATAATGACCTGTGCTGTCCCAACTTCTCTATTATTTTTATACGAAACTGTATAATCAGAGTTTTGTTTTAATGTGACCTTTTTGGTGTTAACAGTTGTTGTTACGATAACTGCTGGACGAATAAAAGAACCCGTATATACAGGACTTTGGGTACTATTGACAAAACTTACCTGCAAATTATTGTTTATCTTTTTCCAAGAGGCATATACCGTTGCATCCTGATTTTTCAAAATAGAAACAGGTGTTAGTAACTCCGCATCAGAATACCAGCCTTCAAAGGTATATCCTGTTCTCGAAGGTTCTTTTAATTCAAATACTACGTTCTCGTTATATTTTGTTATATTTTCACTAGGATTAATTGCTTTTGAATCCTCCGTATCATTTAATTCATAATTGATTGTATAAATATTTTGATACTGCGATTTACCAAAAGCATAGTTCGTAAAAAATGTATTTATGCTTTGACGATCACAAAAATTATACTTCGAAAAAGATTCTTTTACATTTGTCAGATATTCATGATTAAGACTGTCTTTTAAAGAGTATTCTGAAACATAAAACATAGATTGAACACTTTCACTTGTATACACTGGAACTACATTACAATCAAATCCTATGATCTCTATATCTTCCGTATCTAAATTCTGGTCGTTATATATTACATTTGTGCTAACAGAAACATCATAATAGGAATCTGCTTCGTTAAAACTTACTGTATTTGTGGCAATTAAATGACTCTTTTTATTATAGTTACCACCAGCCGCAAAATCACAGTCTTTAAATACCTGTGCAACAATCTCCCCATTTTGTTTGGTAAGAACGGTGATTTTATCACAGTTTGGATTAATCCATTTGTTTTCCGAAACATTTGTAGCATAATTAACATAGGGTTGGATACGGATGCCATCCTTTCCATAGAGATCCATTAGTTCCTTTGGAATCCGTATATTCAAAGAAGCTAGATTATTGGTAGAAATGCTTTCATTATTCGGTTGAAATTGTGTAGTACACCCATTCATATTTTCAATTAATGAATTTTCTTTATCAAATACAACTGGCATACCTTTTAGAATTGTAGTTCCATCATCAATAGTTTCTAAAGAAGCATTATCGTAGATTTCATAAATAACACCTGGATTTGTTTTTGCATTTCCAAAGTTATGTCTTGTACCTAAGCTACTGATATTCTTAGTTGGAGCAATAGGTAGATATTTATTTGGGTAATATTCTGCAAAACACTCCTGCCCTTTTTTTAAGCAAAATCCCGAGCAAAAGAAATTTCCTTGATATTGAATGCAATCTCCTTCTATTCTTGTATTTATATTTATATTATTATCTTCTATGTTTTCATTAAATGGAATTCCTACTGGTAATTCGATATGTAAGATTTTATAATTATTTTTATTGGTAATTACTAATTGACCAAGTGATGATGCTTTACTACCATCAACTTTCACTTCATTATCATTTTCTCTAGTATAATAGTTTAATACAGGATTTCCATTTTCCTTTTCTAATCGAACCCAATAATTATCTTGATTAAAAAAAGATAAGTTTGTATAGAAATCCATAGATGCATCCTCTGGGAAATTACCATTCTCGAATAATTCATTTGGCAAAATGATTTCTTCTTCTATCGTGCTTCCAGATAGGGTATCCATAGAATATTTATTATTTTCATCATTTTTAAAATTACCATCAAGTGTAAAGGAGTTCTGTAAATATCCACCATCTTTAAAATCATCATTAAAAAAGATATTGTTTGCACTAATCGTGAAAGAACCCTCAGTATTATAATTCTGATCAAATGATTTTTCTATGGAATACCATCCACCTGGTAAGTCACCTTCATTTTCCAATTTTTTATGATTTGTATTATCAAATTGGTGTTTATAAAGCTTACTCTCTGCTTTGTTATAGGAAATAGAGCTCAAATCATTTATAGACCATGCAACATTTTTATTTGATACATCAAATGCGCGCAATGCTAATCTATTTATTGTAACAGAACCATCATAAATAAAATTATTTGAATAGAAATCAAAAGATAATCTCATTTTTTCAGGTGAATATTTTGTATTAAAGTCTCCATTTTCTAATATCGGAAAATCTAATAAAAAAGTAACAGTTTTATTTTCTACGGTACTATTATCTATAAAAATGTCATAATAATTTTTTTCATCATTTAGATCATTCAGAGCATTGAGACAATAATCCGCTCCCTCTTTTGATATTCTAAAACTATAAGAAGGAAAATCAACGGTTTTTAATTCATTTTCTCCATCAAAAAAACCATCCAAAGAAACAAAAGCATTAATATATAATTCTGTGTTCCATAATTTCTCATTAGAAATAACAAATTTATTAAGTGCATTATCTAATTTGTCTTTCTCAAAAGTAATCTCAATTACTTCGTCAACTTGATTTGATAAATCAATTCCATCATAAGGTGATACCTGAAAGGATAAATCTAATTTTGTTGCACTTACATTTCCACAATTATAATCTTTACTATTTCCATTGAAGGAAACTGGAATTGCAATTGCTTTTTC
>JAQUUB010000220.1 GCA_028694115.1 Lachnospiraceae bacterium | reverse complement strand
TGTGTGGCGGATGATAGGCAAGTTTCGCAAATGTGGTACCCACATTCGCACCGGAAGCAGCCTATGGGCTGTTCCTAAACTTGCAAGGGAGTTTTACTCCCTTTGAACCTACAGCAAAGAGTTTCACTCTCTGCACACTGGAGCCGCTGATGTTCTGGTATGAAATTCCGAGACATCCGCTGGAAGTCTCTTCATCACATCACATCCATCAGCTAGGGGCAGCTTTCTCATGATAGCTCTTACTAATGAGCTTGCCCCTGCACCCCAAAAGACAAAAACCACGAAAGGAGTGTAATACAAAATGCGAAAAAGAGAATACCAAGTCAAGTTTCGAATGAACCAAGTAGAGTACGAACGACTACAGGAAAAAGTGATAGCTTCAGGACAGACACAGCAGTCATTTATCATCAATGCTCTTGCTGGAGTAGTGATTGCGCCAAGAGAAGAAATTGATGTACTTAAGAATATAAACAAGAATTTTGATAATCTGCTTCGGCAGATTAGAGGGATGGCAACGAATGTAAATCAGATGGCACATATTGCAAATGGGACTGGAGTTCTGGCAACGTTAAACAAATTGGAAGATATTGCTGATCGAATCAACTATTTTAAGAAGGAGTGTGAAGAAATGTGGCAATCAATAAGACGATTAATAAGTCAACAAAATCACATGGGGCAATGAGAAATTGTATCGAATATGTACTTCGTGAAGATAAAACAAATCGAGGTCTTGTATATGTGACTGGACCATTTTCAGCTGATAATATTACGTATGATTCTGTCTATAAATCTTTTTTGGAAGAAAAGAAATTATGGGGTAAAGATTATGGAAGAATGTATGCCCACAATATTATTTCTTGGCATAAAGAGGAAAACCTTACGTTACAGCAGGCATTTGCATTTGGAAAAGAATTTGTAGAGAAATGGTTTGATGGATTTCAGACATTGATTGGGGTGCACAAGGATCGGGATCATGTGCACCTACATCTGGTCACAAATACAGTGAGCCATGAGGATGGGCATAAGTTGCATAATTCCAAAAAAGATTTGGAGCGTATGAAGGAAATGACCAATCAGATGTGTGTAGAACATGGATTGACAGTAGCACAGAAGGGTAAAGATTTTCATGGAAATGATTTGGAAGAAGGTCATGTTAGAGCTTGGAGCAAGGATAAATATCATCTATTGCTAAATGACCAAAAGAAAAGTCATGTTGCAGAATGTGCACTGGCAGTTATGGAAACGAGAGAACACAGTTGTAGCAAAGGGGAATTTGTGAAAGGTATGGCAATAAGAGGCTGGCGCACCACTTGGATTGATAGTAGAAAGAATATTACGTTTGAGAATGATGAAGGTAAAAAAGTGCGTGATTCCAATATTTCCAAGACCTTTCAGATGGAGATATCAAAGGAGGGCTTATTGAATGAATTTGAAAGACAGGCAGAAGGCAGAGAACGTATTAGTAGAACCGAAAGAACAGATAGCGGAGAATTCCAGCTTGATGAAGAAATCAGAACTGCAAATTCAGAATTTGAAGAATACTATAGAGAAGTTAAAGCGGCTATTGCAGGAAGCGCTACAGGCACTTCAAACAATGACAGCGGAGAGGGACAATTTGCTGAAGATTCAGAAAGAGGACAGGGAATTGTTCGTGGAAGAATTGGAAAAACAACAGACTCTAAGTCAGAATTTGGAGAACGAAAAGAAAATCTTGCAGGAGAAAGAATATCGCTCAATGAAAGACTTGGAGTATGTCAACAAGAGGTTAGAAATCGAGAAGAAGAACGGAAACTGGATGAGCAGACGCATACGAGAACTAGAGGGCGAAGTCGATAAATTTAAAAATAGACCTCTGTGGAAGCAAATCTTGGATGATTTGAAACCAAAGCCAAAGTCGAGTCTATATAACAGAAAAAGAAAGTTTTACGAGTTTATCGAAAAATTATTACATGCACTATTAGCAGTAGCATTTACAATTATTGTTTTTGCAGCAGTCTATTGGTTCATGAAATGGTCAATGCGCCAGTAAGATTAAATTACAGGCTGATGGAAGGGATTGATTATATGAGGTTCATTTACGCAAGTTATAATTCAAATTGTAACAGTATAGATATAACGACATTTGATAATATTTTACTCAGAATTGATTGCAATAAAGCAGAAGAGGGAATCAGGACAACACTTGGTTCCCAATGTGCTTTAAATGCATTGGCAATTGATGAACCGTTGGAATATGCTAGGCTGGTCTTGGATGGAGAGATGCAGATGTGGGTGGATGCAGAAGATAGTTTGGAACTTTGGTAACAAATATTAAATACCATGTGCATGAGAAAATTCTGGATTTGAGAAAAATGAATTAAAAGAATTTGTTCATGCACTTTGTAACTTTATAATGAAATTGGTTTATTTTTTTGCTTGTTATTATTCCGATAAAAGAATATAATGGAATACAGATTGGAGGTTTCTAATATGGAATATTTAACAACTGTTGAAATGTCTAAAAAATGGAATATAACATCAAGAAGAATTGGGGTATTGTGTTCAGAAGGACGAGTTGATGGAGCAATAAAAAAGGGAAAAACATGGTTGATTCCATCCGATGTAGTGAAACCAGAAGATGCCAGATATAAGAAAAAACCTGAGGAGGATAAACAGTCATGATAGATACAAAAAAGGAACAGGAACGCGATGAATTACATCGTGCGATTTGGGCAATTGCGGATGAATTAAGGGGTGCGGTAGACGGATGGGATTTTAAGAACTATGTGTTGGGCACCATGTTTTATAGATATATTTCTGAAAATCTTTGCAACTATATTAACGATGGGGAAAACAAAGCAGGAAATACAGACTTTGATTTTGCAAAAATGTCTGATGAAGATGCAGAAGAAGCAAAAGATGGACTTGTGGAAGAAAAAGGATTCTTTATACTTCCTAGTGAATTATTCTCTAATGTCAGAACAAATGCTATAAATGATGAAAATCTAAATGAAACACTGGAACGTGTATTTCGTCATATTGAAGAATCAGCCAAAGGAAGTGAAGCAGAAAATGATTTTGCAGGCTTGTTTGATGATTTTGATGTGAATAGCAATAAACTGGGCTCTACTGTGGCAAAGAGAAATGAAAAGCTAGTGAAGTTATTAAACGGTGTTGCACTGATGAATCTGGGTGATGTCAAAGACCATTCCATAGATGCCTTTGGTGATGCGTATGAATATCTTATGTCAATGTATGCATCCAATGCTGGTAAGTCTGGTGGAGAATTCTACACTCCTGCAGATGTATCAGAATTATTAACACGATTAGGAACTGTTGGAAAAACAGAAATCAATAAAGTATACGATCCAGCTTGTGGTTCGGGTTCGCTGTTATTAAAAGTGGAAACTGTGTTAGGGAAAGAAGCTGTTCGTAATGGCTATTATGGACAGGAAATCAACATTACAACATACAACCTTTGTCGTATCAATATGTTCTTACATGATATTGGCTTTGATAAATTTAATGTTGCATGTGAAGATACCTTGATGGCACCACAGCACTGGGATGATGAGCCTTTTGAGCTTATCGTATCCAATCCTCCATATTCGATAAAATGGGCTGGAGATGAAAATCCCCTGCTTATCAATGATCCACGTTTTGCACCTGCTGGAGTACTTGCACCAAAGAGCAAAGCAGATCTTGCATTTATTATGCATAGCCTTTCTTGGCTTGCATCTAATGGGACAGCTGCTATCGTATGCTTCCCAGGTATTATGTATCGTGGTGGAGCAGAGCAGAAAATTCGTAAGTACTTGGTGGATAATAATTTTGTTGACTGTATCATTCAGTTGCCAAGCAACTTGTTTTTTGGAACAAGTATTGCAACCTGCATTATGGTCATGAAGAAAAATAAGAATGACAATCAGACTTTATTTGTAGATGCCTCAAATGAGTGTATTAAGGTTACCAATAACAATAAGCTGACACCGAAGAATATAGAGCGAATTGTTGATATTTTTGCAAATCGTGAAGAAGTGAAACACTTTTCTCACTTGGCAAGTTATGAAGAAGTCGTAAAGAATGATTACAATCTTTCTGTATCTACTTATGTAGAGTCAGAAGATACTCGCGAAAAGATTGATATTGTAAAACTGAATGCAGAAATTGAAGAAATTGTTATGCGTGAGGATGAACTGAGAGAAGCCATTCGAAACATCATCGAAGAAATCGAGGTAGGAGAATGAGTAGGTTAGAGGAATTGATTCAGGAACTTTGTGCAGATGGTGTAGAATATGTGATGTTGAAGCAGGTTGCACAAATATCAGCAGGTGGAGATTTGCCTGAAAATTATATAAAAGGACAAAAAGTACCCTCCGAACAATATCCCTATCCGATTTATTCAAATGGAACAGGGGTAGGTGCTTTATATGGTTTTACAGATAGCTACAAAATTGAAAAAGAAGCTGTGACTATTTCAGCAAGAGGTACAATTGGATATCACGAAGTTAGGGCAGGTAAGTTCACACCAATAGTTCGTTTGATAACTATGATTGCAGATGAAAGAAAGATAATGACAAGATTTTTACACTACGCATTGTATGTTGCAGGAATTGGAGGTGTAACAACTGGAATTCCATCCTTGACGGTTCCAATGTTAGAAAAGTTCAAAATCCCTCTTCCACCACTTCCTGTCCAAGAGGAAATTGTCCGAATTTTGGACAATTTCACAGAGCTTACAGCAGAGCTTACAGCAGAGCTTACAGC
>JAQUUB010000068.1 GCA_028694115.1 Lachnospiraceae bacterium | reverse complement strand
CCGGATATCTCTATTTTAACCAAAACCTTAACTTAGAATATAAGAGAAAGGTACTGTAGTACCGTGTCTTATATCGTACTGCAAATATACGCCCCTTTTCCAGACTACCAAACTAATTTTACATGTTCTATAACAGTTTATTTATTAGTACAATTGCTTGTGTAAATGGAATCTTATTGTAAAGGCACATCGGGGATGGGATAGGAGGGACCTAAAAACAAAAGCATCCGACTCTGCAGGGCCGAATGCTTAAGCTTAACCAAAACAAATATAAGAGAAAGGTTGGTACCGTGTCTTATATCGTATTGCAAATATACGGCAGTTTTCCAGACTACCAAACTTATCTTACATGTTCTATAGCACTTTGTTTATTAGTACAATTGGTTGTGCATGTGAGATATTGTCTTATAGTTTTCATCTCTTAGACCTATTGGGAAAAGTAAATGAATTTAATCAATATGCTCTCAACACAATTTCAAAAGCCTCGGAATAATTTTGTCCCCACTGTCCACCTCTCATCGCTGCAAGGCCTGTGATATACTCTGCAGAACGTGGGTGAGGATAGGGGCGCATCACACCACGGTACATGGTTAAAGCTTTAATCTTGGCTTCAACTCCTTCCATCCCTACCTCAACATAACAGTTAGGGCGGAATAGATTTAAGGAATTATTGATTGCCCATTCTGTACATGAAGGAACTTCCATATACCAGAACTCTTTCACACGTTTAACTTCTGGGCGACGTTGGAAGAGTCTAATTGCTGCCTGACACGACATAGATGTCATAGGGTGATCATTGTTGGTATCAGCCGGATGGTGAGTAATTATAATATCAGGTTCACTTTCCATTATTACGCTCTCGATGAACTGTACCAACTTTAAGTGAGGAACTGTATTCATCTCAATATTAGGGAAGGTCGCCTCATACACCTTGTTAATGCCTAAGTATGTCGCTGATTCATGCAAATCACTATTCAACTCTTCATCCTCTGGACGGAAAGCACGAGCTTTAGCCTCTGTACACATGATACAAACGTCCACAGTATCGCCACTATGAACCCATTTCCAAATAGATGCACCTGCACCTAACACCTCATCATCAGGATGAGCTACTACTAATAGATATTTCATTATTTTATTGATTATATTTTTCAGCTGTTAAACAATTAAACTCTTTAACTTTAAACTTATGACAATGCATTATAATAATCCAATACTTTCTATAAATAAAGAGTACCCTCTTAAAGGCCTTATCTCCAGTAAATCCTTCAACTTTTGTGGTATAGGCTTGTCTGTCTGACCAATATCCGGTCATTATATCCTTATCTTACAACTTTCGGAAGCATATGCTAGTGGAGCCAGCTTGCGTATTAGTAGTGTCGGAATATCTTTTTCTCGTTGGGAAATTTGAAGTTCAGTATTCAAGCATTAATGTTTTTTTAATATCCGCTTGCACCAAACAATCAGTATGTACAACCCATATCCAATCAAGCATCCAAGAGTGTTATGAAAGACATCATCAAACTCACAGAAACCTTTTCTTAGGATTAGTTGGAGCAATTCAATTGTGATGGATAAAGCACAGCCAATGATCATTGCTATCTTCCACTTCCTAAAACGTATTATGAAACCTATCAAAAACCCAAAAGGAATAAATAGTATTACATTGAGCACATTTTCTGCAATCATGTTGATTCCAAACTCACCTGTAGCACTATAGCTCCAAAAAGGTACAAGGTTAACACCTTTTGAATCATAGCCCCTTCTACTCAATATGGTAATACAAAGAATCAAGAATACATATTCTATTAGCAATATCCACTTTGCTGATTTTCCTTTCGTATTGTTGCTATTCTTAGAAAACAGTGTGAATAAAAGTGCAATAAACATAACAATTAAAGAAACTAGCATTTCCGTACTCATTCGAAAAGATAGTAGTTGGGGAGTTAAACTATGTTTGAAGAAATACTCTACTGGGTTTATTGATAGAATGTAGTTATTTCTATATATATCTATTGAAAAATTATTCAGGACCAAATGGTTATATATTAAGGATAAACTGCTTTTGAAAATTTGTAAGGAAAGATTCATCTTGTGTTTTCTTGGCTATAAACTTGGTCTCGATAAAAATTAATTCTAAACTTTATCCAGCTCTTTATTGCTGCCATCTGATATCATTATATTGTCAATTAATGGATTATAAAGGAGTATTCTGTAATAAACAATTAATGAGTACTTTGGTGGATTAATGAATCTTTTATTTAGATTTGATACCCCTTACGAGGAACAACGAATAAAACTATCATACAACGTTTTTTGCACATCTTCTATGCGATGATTTCTTTTCTCGCACTCATAAGCCTTTCGTGCATACTCTTTAATCAATTCGGGGTGCTCAACAATATGAGCAATTGTACTTTCAATATCATTCACATCACTTACACATATGGCTGCATCCTCCTTCTGAAGGTACTTCAATCCAGTATGATTAGACCATGCAATTGCAAGGATTGCACATCCACTTTGGAAACAGTCAATAATTTTGGTTGAGAAGGACAGACGAGTCATGAGGCGATATTTTATGTCAAATGACTCACAATGTATTGCCACATCACTGTCTAAGTATAGTTTTGTTAGCTGTTCTGGAGTAACAAGACCATGTACAAATGAATTTCTACCATCATTCAGAAGTTCCTCACTTCTTCCTTCCATTTTGCTACCTGTGTAGATATGTAATTCAGCCTTTATGCAATCCATATTAAGCTTTTGGATAGCATTTGCTACCTTTATCAAACTCTTGAAGCGGTTGCAATACAATCCACCAGCATAGATGAATTTGACAGGAGTGTGAACCTCACGTGGGGTGAATGACTCTGGCACCACTACACCTTTTCGAAGCACCTTCATTTGCTTACCAACAATTGGAGACATTTCATTTATTTCGTCCTCACTGATTGAATAGAACTCATCATAACAAGGATATGTTTTGCGCAAACAGTGGCGATTCCAGAAACGGTTTATCCAATAAAAAGGTGAAAAACTCAACTGACGAAGAGAATAATTGTCATCTGCAGACCAAGATATCATTTTTTTACCAGTAAGTTTCTTTACGTGACGGGTTAGTGCTAACTGGAATGGTGAAGCATAACATGGTGCGTAAATAACATCAGGGTTAAAATCGAGAATGAACTTATTTAATTCTGGAGTTCTCCAATTACAGTATCGACGTAAAAGTAGTTTAATGCTAATTAGAAATTCTGGACGAACATTCTTGACCCATCTTAGAAGTTTACTAATAGAAGAAGTGTTTGATATCGTTAATGTGCCATCTGTCTTAAGTCTATTGATTCTGTCGTTTGTTAATTCTCGACCAACTTTTTTCCGTGTAAAGAAGCTTTTGAAAGACTCCCTTTCTGAAATTTGAAAATATCTATTACACACATTATTTATAGGCATGCTGTCACTATTATAAATATGAGCAAACACAACCCCATTCATTCCCTCAAAAAAATTATTCATAGAGTTACCTCCTGAATCATCACCACGCCAAGGTTCTGCAACTAAAAGTAATACCCTTATTTTATTTCCCATTTATTATTTTCTTCTTATTAATGATATTGAGTCTATGTAAATTCATATATAACTTCAATACCTTTGTGGTAACATAGAATCCAAATAAACTATAGATAATTCCTACTTGTTTAGACTTTGGATGGGTTGATAAATCTAAATGTTTGCGCAATGTTTTTAAGTCCTTCTTAATATTAGACGAAACCTCATTTGGTATATTGTTATATATGCCCAATGCAATAGACCAAAGATATGAGCAGTGTGCAAGTTCCCAATTCTTTGTGACTGACTCAGTATGAACATTATAATATTCCAGACTCCATTTGATAATCCTTATCGTATCTTTGACGCTTCTAGTGGATGCAGTTTGTGTAATTGAACCAGGTCGGCCTACAGTATACAAATATAAAGGAATATCACATATTGCAACTTGTTGAACAACGCGCAATACTCTAAACATCCATTCGGTATCTTCTCCAATTATACTGTCTTTAAAATCGAGTTGGTTCTTCAAATAGAATTCTCTAAGAATCACTAAAGTACTTGCACCTTCATGAAGATTTCCCTGAGCAATCAACATTTTGTAATAGTCATCTCTTTGGAGAACTCTGTATGGCTCTTCAAAAAAACTACCATTATTACGTTCCATGACAATTCCCCCCTCATAAAGACCTAAACTTCCAAAAAATGTTAGTGGTATATTTGTATTCTCAACCTTCTCCATTAAAGGTCTCAACAGTCCTTCGTTCCATTGATCATCGCTGTCCATAAATATGATAAACTTTCCAATAGCTGCTGCTGCGCCAGTATTTCTAGCAGAAGACAAACCTCCATTAGGTTTGTGAATTACCTTTATCCGATTGTCTATACTAGCAAAATTATCGCAAATCAACGGACACTTATCAGGCGAACCATCATTGACTAGAATAATTTCCATAGGCAAATAATCTTGTTTTAACACACTATTAACACACCTTTCGAGATAATCCTCCACTTTATATATAGGAATTACTACACTTAATATTATATCCATAAAAGGTCTAATTTATATCTTAATTTTATATATAATAGTTAAAATAATATTCTTTAGAAGTCTTAATCTTAGGCTCCATAATGCAGCCATCTTGTAGCCAAATTTTGTATATAATGAAACAAAATTTTCATAATCACCCTTTCTAACTGAAGGCATTCTTAATTGTGGATTTCCAGACAAGGCTTCGTCAAATGTTCTTTCGTATAATTGAAAGTCTGCTCTTACTTCTTCTAAAATAGTCGCACCCCTTTCTGAGTTTACGGTTAATAATGAAACATTACCTTCCAATTGTACATCAAAAGTAATAGTACGTCCAAGTTTATGAAAGTCTCCCATTGTTATATCACTCGATCTATTACTTTGGGCATATTTACATGTAATACAAGACTTTCTAGAAAATAATGAATCGTTAAAACCTGAATAGTATAAATCATGCAAATCATTTTTACGATATACAATTTTATTATCTATTTTTAACGTAAGATAATATCCAGCCTCTTCTCTAAAACAGACATTTTCAATATCAATTGTTTTAAATCCCAAAGATTCTACATGATCAAACAACAATCTTTGAGAAGGTACTCCATGGCATACTATATCTGCTGTGTACAAATTTGAATAATCTTTTCTTAAAAAAGATTTAAACCCAGCTATTTGGCATGGAGTTCCAGTAAAGAGTACAATACGTCCATTCTTCAAATCCTGTTCAGCTTTTCTATAACTATTGTTTATATTGCTCTGAACGTATTTTGAACCTTTTAATCTCCATAGCTCCTCAACCTTTTCAACTCTAATATGCTCAATTATACACCCTCTTTGGCATGTACAACCATAAACAACACCTCCCGCCTTTATAACATATCTAGATAAAACAGAAGAGACGCCTCCCGATGTGCTTGTTTTGTGTTCTTCTGAATCTTTTGCCCATGCAGCATATGTTTTCACAATAGGTTTAAATAAACCTTTATTATTTAATGATGGACAAACCTTTTTGCAAAGACTGCAGTCCACACACTTTTCAGTGTCGATAGCTGGTAGTATATGACCAATTTCGTTTTCTACCATTTGTATTGCTGCATGATTGCAAATATTCATACAAGCACTACAGCCGGTACAATCTTTTTCCTCAACAATGCTGCATACATTCAGATTAGATGTATATGTCATATTTTTTATTTTAAAGCATTTTCGAGATAGGCCATACTAATATTTTTCTCCTCTTGCCACATTTTGTGAGAATTATCAAAATCAATATTTTGTAATACCCTTTCATATTCTTTTACTGAATTAGAAGTAACAATTCGATCCGCCAATCCTACAGAAGACAATAGAGACTTCAGTCGGTTGCCCTCACCAATTATAAGAGAAACAAATTGTTTTTTAAATATGATAGAAAAACAAGTTGCATGAAATGATGTAGTAACAACATATTTAGCATTCTTTATTATGGACAAAAACTCCCCTGGCCCAATATCGCCTGCATATTCAAACTTTGTACCTAGCTCATATCTTGTACGCTGATGTAATGCGACTACACGTAACCTAGTAATAGATGAAAGTTTTTCTATATATTTAATAACCCAAGAGTCAGAAAGTACTGTATAGAATGCAATATATTCACCTTTTTCGTAATTAGATTTGATAACTTCTTTATTCCACTCATCGGCTGATAAAAGCAATGTAGGATCTAAAACAACTTGTGGCCTAACACCTGTCAACTGTTCAATAAAATCAGCGGATTTCTTTTCTCTTACAGAAAGTGAATTAAACTTAAGAAACTGCTCTTTCATCCATTGCTCATCAGAATTTGTTAGTTTAAAGAATTTCTCACCCATACTTGACGCATAAGTCACTTTCTTCTTGTCTGAGATGTTCTCTAAAAAGAAAGGTCTCATTTCCTGTGGATTATTTGTTAGATATAAATTAAATGTTTGGTCACTACCAGTAAGAATAACATTATATCTTGTTGTATCCCAATCTATATTATTAATATAATGTGACGGGCTAATAAGATATTTGTTATAGAAGGTTTCAAACTTATGTATCCTTGTTTTAAGTTGATTTAACTGAAATAGCGTTCTAATATTGCGAAGTATATTACCTAAGTTGTTGAAAGATAAGAATAACTGACGTTCAGACAAAAAAGTATTGTTGTCGTAATCAATGAACTCAACTTCATGCCCAAGCTTTGACAAAGTCCTATATGTTGCATGTGATTGCAGTGATGCTCCAAAATTATATGCATGATGAATTGTAATAAGACCAATCTTCATTATATCTATTTTTTATGTGTTCTCAAATATTCAATCAGTTTTAACATTGCAAAAAGCATTGTTGTAAAATTATGTTTTGCCATGATAAAGAAAACCTTCCATGATAATGGCATGACAGAAATATCTAATGCTGCAAGCGATTCTTTATATCTTTGCGTTTGAAGCATTTCTGTCATATGTACGCCCCCATAAAATATATTGTCATCAGAACGTACTTGATTCAATCCCAATCCAATAACACTCAAGGCTATTCTGTTTTTCAATGCCTCCCGATATCTATTATCCAAATTCCATGCATCAATATAACCTTCTATTAAGTCATACAAATGTTGCCACTTGCTAAATAGCTGGGGATTATATTTAGATGTTATAGAACTGCAATTCGTCTTTCTGTAATGGTAGAATGGCCTATCAATATATACAAACCTCTTACATTCTTTATACAAAACCATCTGATACAACCCATCTTCAAATGTACCCACCTGACAGATATCTACAAAAGGAATATGCACAAACTTGTCTGTACGGAAGAGTTGCATACAAGCCGAAACTAAAAGATCTGTATCTTGTGGTCTAGACAATTCTTCAGCAATAGGTCCAAATAGTTTACGATGGAAATTAAGTCTAATACCTTCGACATCCAAAATAAAGTAATCATCGTTGAAGATATGATTTACTGTACTGTGGCCATTAAACTCCTTTGTATAAGAAAACATTAAACAGTCTGCCTTAGCTTGGATAATGTAATTGAACGCTATTTCACATGTTTCTAAATCCAACCAATCATCACTATCCACGAACATATAGTAGTCACCAGTCACATGCTTCAATGCATTGTTACGTGCAACCGACACCCCTCCATTAGGTTGGTCAAGAACGACAATACGTTCATCCTTGGCAGCATAATATTTAAGTATTTCCAGCGATTTATCTTTGCTTCCATCATTAACGCAAATTATCTCAATCTCTTTCAGTGTCTGATAAATCAGACTATCAAGACATTGTGATAAATATTGCTCCACATTATAGATTGGAACTATGATACTAATCTTTGGCTTCGTCATATTATATTGAGTATATCTTCTTTAGTTCATTTGTTACAGCTTCCAGCGAGAAGATCTTTACTTTCTCAAGATTCTTCTTGCCCATATTTATGCAGGCATCCTTATTATCAAAAAGCAAACCCAACTTCTTTGACAAAGTTTCGGCATTAGCAGGCTTGAATAGGTAACCGTTATCACCCTCCTTGATGATGTCTACATTACCACGAATCTCAGAACAAATTATCGGTAGGCTGCAAGCCATTGCTTCAAGAGCTGATACAGGCATACCTTCATGGAAAGAAGGAAATACAAAGATATCAGCAGCATTCAGTACATCTGGAATGTCAGATCGATAACCAGCCAAAATTAGATTGTCTTTGAGACCAGCGATGGCTGCCTGCTCCAACAACTTCTCTTTGTTATGACCGACACCACAAACCACATATTTGAAGTCCTTACGATTCATCATAGCAAGAGCTTTAATAACGGTAGTATGGTTCTTATTATCGTCCAACTCGCCAATAGAGACAAGGAGCTTATCATCAGGTCCGAGACCAAACTCTTTGCGAGCATCTTCTCGTGTGCGTACAGGAGATTGAATTCTTAATAAATTCAAACCGATGCCATGAACGTAAATAGCAGTCTCCTTGTTCCATCTTTCAAGATTTTCAACCTCTTCCATGTTCATGCCCAGGTTCATATCCATCCCAGAGCAGATCCAACGCTCCAGAGGCTTATAAACCAATTGTGACTTCAGGGAACTACCCTTCCAGAAAGACATACCATGAGGAGTATAGAAGAACTTGCTCTTACTCTTAACTTCACAGGCCAATCTTAGCAATAAACCACCCGTTTCAGTATGAGTATGCACAAGATCATACTGCCCATTTCTGAGCAGTTGTTTCAGTTGTGGCAAACACTTCAGACTACCTGATAGGCTATGGCGTTTAAAGGGAATAGAGTGTGTCTTTATTCCCTTTTCTGAACATTCGCTCACATACTTTTGGTTATGAACTTCTGGTCCTTCTCCATTCTCGAAGTTAGCAGCCAATTCCACCGCATAACCCAAAGCCTGCAATGCGTCAATATTTGCCTTATTAAATCGCCTATGTACCGAACCCATAGGTGACAGCATCAAAGCTTTCTTCATATTACTTAAATTTCTCCCAATCCTTTTGCAAATTCTCCCAAGGACCGATGTCATTCTTGTTGTAGATATAGGTGCATTTAGCCTCCTTGAAGTCCTTGAGCCATTCAGCCAAAGTCACTATTCCACCATCTACACGCTTACCATAGTCGATGACCTCTGACATAGAGGTGAATGGTTCAAACTCCTTGCGGTCAGCAGGATCAATGCATCCATTTTCCATACCCTTTACCCAGAGGAAGTCGAGAGGCATACCTGCGCACATACCAGTTGGGTTCCATGCAGAAGCACGGAAGTTGATCTCCAAGAAGTAGAAGGTGCCGTCCTTATCAATGAGGAACTCAACCTCGAAGATACCTTCAAAGCCGATCTCTTCGAACATAGCCTGCAGTTTCTTTTCCATCTCCTTATCGGTAAACATACACACATCGTGGTAAGGGCTATAGTAACCCTGTATGAGATACTTCCAAGTCATCTGAGTTACAATTTGCATCTCTTTACCCTTGTTGATGGTGTAACCTTCCAGTGCCATTTCGTTTTGCTTGTCCACAAAGTGCTGAACCATAATCAGCGGACTGGTAATCTTCTTAATAGCAGCCTTCAGTTCCACCTCGTTCTGGCACACATATACATCGTCCTTCCAACTGCCTGAATTAGGCGAAATATCCTTGGTGATGATGGGGTACCACAGATCTTCAGGTATCGCATCATCTTTGCTGATCACATAGCTGTCCAGAACATTGAATCCATGCTTTTTGGCCAACTGCTGAATTCCGTACTTGTCCATAAACTCATTAATTCGACCTGCGCGACCTGCATTATAGGTGATGAACTTATCCTTCCACTCATCGTAATGCAAATCGAAGTACCCAATCGACTTATCGTCAGAGAATACGATGTAAGGTTTATGGTCAGCATCAAAGTTGCCATATTCCTTCATCAGAAGCTCAAAACCTTCTTCCACCGAGTCCACACGATGCAGCCTCGAAATATACTTGCTGAATGTTGCAACTTCATAGCGTCTTTTCACCGAGATGTACACAGGGTTGATACCGTTCTCGCCAAAGGCGCGAATCATATTCAGCGGATTATAATGTTCCAGGGCAAATACAATGCACAAATGACCCTTATAGCTATTGTTCATAATGATTATTTATTCTTAATAATATTTGTCAAATATTCAAGTTCCTCTCGACCATAACGCTGGTCAATGGTTAATGGAATCACATAACGAGAAATCCAATGCTCGAAGCTATCCTCTGGCTGTTCATCACATATGTAACTCCACCAATGTCCCTGGAAATGCTTTGCTTTAAACAGTTTTTGAATCAGCTTATCATCCTCCACTAATAGGGGATAAACCATCGGAATAGTCTCTTCGTCGTAATAGCGAGTAGGATCAATCTTGTTGATGTCACCCAAAAGCTCATGAGTTATCTGGAAGTTCTCACGTCTCTTCTGCTTGATGAACTCATAATCCGTTCCATCCAGAATTGCATGTGTCAACTTTGACATCTTCATGATTGGTTCGGTATCAATTCTATGTTCATTGATGCTTCGAGCCTCATAACCCTTACCCTCACAACCATACTCAATGCGTTTCAGCAGGAATGCAGCTGTATCGCTGGAATAACATTGTGGGTAATCCTCTACGAACTTGTGCGCATTCTTACCTATAACGTATGCACCATCAGGTACGCCTATAAACTTACGACATGAATACACATTCATTGCACCCTCAATTGGAGCATTGAAGAACCCTTGGCAGTTATCTATGATAGGATGCTTACAGCATTTTGCCAACTTTCTCATTCGATCATGCGACATGATGCCGTAGTAGTTTGCAAAAAGAACTGCTTCGTCTTCAGCAGGATTTAAATCTATAGGATTGAAATCACGATCAGTATGATAATACTTTATATTTACCCCCTTCACACGCAATGCCTCACGAACAGAATCGCACTGATAGATAGAGATCCAAATAGCTTTCGCTCCAGTCACCCTGAACGCATGCCATATAGCTGCACGCCCCGTATTCAGTCGCGCAATATTCGTTGTTTGATTATAATGCTCCATGCCTTTTGGCAACTGAAGCTCAATGAAACTACCTATTTCCATCATTTTATCTCGTTGCCTTCATTTGACATCTTGGATATTGTGTATTGATGAACCTGATCATCTGTCATTTTAGGTGCACGAACAGAATCATCCGGTCGCTGGAACCCGAGGACAATCTTGAAAGTTTTGAAGAGCACCAACCAATCCAACTTGAGTGCCCAATTGCGAACATAGTAAAGGTCAAACTCAGCCATCTCACGACGAGAAGAAGACTCTCCTTCATGAACAGCCTCCCAACCCGTGATACCAGGACGCATTGACTGACGCTCAATCTGTTCCTCCTCGGTCATTACTAGCATCTCTTTTGGTAGAATAGGTCGAGGACCGATGAACGACATTTCTCCCTTCAGGATATTCCAAATCTGAAAGAGTTCATCTATATTGGTCGCACGCACAACCTTACCCCACTTCTTTAATCGTATTTCATCAGGCAACAACTCACCATTCTCATTTCGTTCATTTGTCATTGAACGAAGCTTAAACAATGTAAAGTGCTTGCCCTTATATCCCACACGCTCCTGTTTGAAAACAGGCGAAGCCTCAGGAGAGACAAATTTGACAAACAACATGCCTGCGATCAGAACAATTGTTCCTGGAATGAAAAGTATAAAGGCTAAAATTAGATCGAATAATCTTTTAATTACAAAATTCATGGTTATACGTTTAATTTATATTAAAGCAAAACAGATTTATACTCGGGTAGATTTGCAGACGAAAGAAAAAAGAGATAATATAATAACAGAATGCAAAACGCATTTGATATTGTTTTTCTTGTAGATGTAGAATATTCATTTATTGCTTTTGGCACTAATATTATATAAAAAATAGAAAAGTAAAATGAAACGCGTGCCATCTCATATATCATGCCGGAGAATGATTGAAATATCAGACCAAGGATAGCTATATTTAACAGAATTCTATTTCTATCGTCTTTTGCTATTAATTTGTCTCTTTTAAAAAAGCAAATTATAAACAATAGAAATTGCATGACGTAAGCATTAATACTCTGTGAACTCTCGTATACCGTACCATAATTTGCAAATCGATCATTGAAGAAAAACTCTGATATTCTCACTAAAATACTGATATCAATGTAATTCTCAACGAAGAATAATGCAATAACTGCCATAAGATACCACCATCTCACTTTAATTTTTAACAAAGGCAAAATTAGAACAAAAAGAATTGATGAGTTGTGAAGGTTATATGCAAGTAGAAGACATAATAGGAACTTAATTAGATTGGCATCTTTTAGCAACTTAAATGAATAGGCAATATTAATATTTTTCAGATACTTATATGACAATAATATTACAGATATCGCTGCAGTCTGTCGTATGCCTGCCATAAAAAAAGCCAATAAACCAAGGGCGAACAGACACAATAAAGAAAGTAAATAACCTCCTGTATTATCCAATTCATCCCTTAGTGAAATATAAATTGATATCGCAGGAACTGCTGCCCAGAACATATTAAAGAACAATGATGTATTTGATATTTGACTTAAAAGCCATGAGATAGCAAGAAATAGTTTTTCGTGCGATAACTTAAGATCATTTATAATTTGGCTGAACGACTTTTCTGCTATAGTCGCAAAAGACTCAATATAACCCAATGTGTCCACACCAACAGAAAGATCTCTAAGTCCAATTATCAGCCATAAGAAGAAAATCATGAATTTCAAAAAAGACTTATTGTTTTGCTTGCTGAATAATAAACTACCAACTATTGCAAAAAAGAAAAATAACGTATATATCAACATAGCTATTTATTAATATTTTTGGTTAATGTTTCAAATAAGCATACATACTCTTTAAGGTTTTTTTCTTTCTCAAATAGCGTGTTTGCTCGTGTAACACATTTATCCTTGTATTCATCTTTTCCGAGCCTACGAATTGTTTTGACTGCTTTCACTATTTGGTCAGTATTGTTATTCTCAATAATATAGCCGCAATCACCTGGGAGTTCGGGGTTGGCTGTTGCATTATTAACGATGAGGGGGGTCCCACATGCTAATGCTTCTGCAGCTACCTTACCAAAGGTTTCCTGAAGTGAAAAATTAAACAGGACATTTGCCAATGAGTAATATTCTGTCAATTCAATTACAGAAGAAGTTGGTGGAACATTAATAATATTGGCAGGTATATCATCTTGAGGCATATTCCCAATCATAATAATTTTAATATCCGGTATTGCATTTGCAACCTCAAAGTACTTCTCCATACCTTTCTTATAGTCCCAATTCATCGATACACCAAGGGCTACAAAGTCGGTTTCTTTCAAACCTAACTTTTCACGTAATGTTTTTGTGTCTCTTGGGTAAAATGTTTTAAGATCTATCCAATTGTATATGCGCTGGAAAATCTTTGCATTTTCAAAGATTGGGGCTTTACGAGCTTCATTAGTAATCCAATCAGATACTCCAACAATTGCTAAGCGAGGGATTGCTCCAAACAAACGTTTTTTGTCACGGAAGATGTTTCGCGAGTTGTCAAAGAACAAACTTTTGTTATTCGTATGAATAAGTGGGCAGTGATTACACTCAGTCTGCCACTTGTAGCATCCAACCTCTGTATAATGACAACAATGGCCAGTGAAAAACCAACAGTCATGAAGTACTACAACTGTAGCAATATCCTTTTTCGCCAAATATTTTGCCAAAATCGGAAAATGTACATAGTTTGAATGAAAATTATGAAGAGCTACAATATCCGGTTGTATCTTGTCAAGCTTTCTAATTAGTTTAATAGTCGGCAGAAATGAGAAGTATGCCTGTTTTCCAAATACGCGTGAACACATACCATGAAGCTTATGATCTATATTATTGCCGACAATATCGTAGTCATCGGAATCAAAATTACGTACAGAATAGAACTTGTATGATTCATGTTTGCAATCAACAAGATAATTATGGAGCTCCATCACATTTCTTCCTGTACTGCTCAATCTATATACTGCATTAATTTGTACTACTTTCATAGATTATTTTTAGAATGAAAGAAAAGCTTTTCCTTGATATGCATAGTCAGTCAAGTCATTGTCTGTTTTACTCCAATCAACAGTATTGTTTAGTAAATCAAATATAGTAGAAATTTTACCCTTATAAATTATTCTATTATCTAATCCAAGTTTCTCCAAGATTGTATACAAACGGTCATTCATCCCTACATTTCCCTCTCTTTCAGTTATTACAACAAAAAGCTTGTGAAGCTTCAAGCACATCATCACACAATGAAAAGAATCTGTAATCACAAACTGTGAATTCTTAATCTTATTAAGCCATGCTTCTAGAGAATAATTTCCATCATCATTATTCCAGATAATGTTATTATTGTTTTGGTGTTTTTTGATTAAAAATCTATGCTCTGTAATATTGCGAATAAAGAAAGAATATATATATGGCTTAGAAGTCTGAATATTGCAATTGTCTGCAAGGTTACTATATAATCCTGATTCAATTAATAAAGTTGGATCTGGTACAACTACAGCATCATCTCTACCCATCGATTTAACTATTGCTAGACCAGTAGACTCTCTTACTCCTATCCTATCGAAATTCTTAATATACTTTGTCGCTAGTTCTAAATCATCTTTTGGATACTTAATACAGCCAAAGCTAACAGCATAACCTATTTTATGTCCTTTAAATGGAAACTCCAAGAAATAAGATGGTGTAATGACACGAGGATTGTCACCATTTCGCAAAAAATTAGGATTTAATACTTGGTCGCTTCCAGATATGACTACATCAAATATAGAAAGTACATTCTGTATTTCACCACATTTATATACGCGATTGGTAAGATTAAGATATTGCTTACGGAACAACTTTAATGATGATTCTTTCTTCAACTCCGCTTTATAAAAGGAGTAATTTTGGAACTTTCGTAAGCGGATGAACGACCAAAAGGTGTTATCATATAGCTTTGGCTTATAGTTTATGATTTGAACCTTGTGCCCCTTTGATTCCAAATATCTCTGTAAAGCGTATGCTTGCAAAACTGCACCATAGTTTGTTGCCCAGTGAAATGTTAGTATTCCTATCTTCATGTTAGTGTCTTATGATTAGCTTTATAAAAGGATGTTTTGCAGCTCTGATTCGAAAAAACACATTTATCCCTATTTTACCGTACTCTTCCAAAAAATCACAAATATTATGTGACTCATTTGTACTGCTAGTTATACAGGCTTTATATGGTGTACAAGTGTCATATTTAGTATCAGAATAAGATATTATTAATTGTTTTAATATATTTTGCCTCTTTTTTTGTATAAAATAAAACTAGACTTATACCCTTTTCTTCATCCATTTTGGGCATAATTCTTTTGGTGAACGTTCAATATTCAGCTTTTTCCATGATTTTTTTTCAAAAAACTGCATAATTAAGACTTTTCTACAAGAAAAATTCATATACAATTGAATGAATATTATTTAGTACGTATAGCACTTTTACTTTCTCCAAACCATTTTATCTACAATACCCGTATAAGACTGAATAATCTTAACTACTTTAGTTGAGACATTTTCGTCTGTATAATCAGGTACAGGTATGCCATGGTTGCCATCCTTACAAAGCTCAACAGCTGTATCTACTGCTTGAAGCAATGACTTTTCATCGATACCTGCTATTACGAATACAGCTTTGTCCAGTGCTTCGGGACGTTCTGTAGAAGTCCGGATGCAGATGGCAGGGAATGGATGGCCTACACTTGTGAAGAAACTTGATTCTTCCGGGAGGGTGCCACTATCGGATACTACTGCAAAGGCATTCATCTGAAGGCAGTTGTAGTCGTGGAATCCCATGGGTTCCTGCTGGATGACACGCTTATCTAACTTGAATCCACTTGCCGCTAAACGGTTGCGTGAACGTGGGTGGCAGCTGTAGAGGATTGGCATGTTGTATTTCTCTGCCATGGCGTTGATGGCGTTGAACAACGAAAGGAAGTTCTTCTCTGTATCAATGTTCTCTTCACGATGGGCACTCAATAGAATGTATTTTCCTTTTTCGAGGCCCAGGCGTTGATGTACATCGCTTGCCTCAATCTCTGCCAGGTTGTTATGCAGTACTTCAGCCATGGGTGAACCAGTTACGTAGGTACGTTCTTTTGGAAGTCCGCAATCAGCCAGGTAACGACGGGCATGTTCTGAGTAAGCCATATTTACATCAGAAATGATATCTACGATGCGGCGATTGGTCTCTTCAGGCAGACATTCGTCTTTGCAACGGTTACCAGCTTCCATGTGGAAGATCGGAATGTGCAGACGCTTCGCTCCAATTACACTCAAACAGGAATTGGTGTCGCCCAGAACCAATACGGCATCGGGCTTAATCTCAGCCATCAACTTGTAAGATGCATTGATAATATTTCCCATGGTTGCTCCCAGATCGTCGCCGACTGCATCCATGTATACTTCCGGATCTTTTAGTTTAAGGTCCTTGAAGAATACTCCGTTCAGGTTATAATCGTAATTTTGACCTGTATGAGCCAGAATGGTATCAAAGTAAATACGGCACTTATTAATAACCGCAGCTAAACGTATAATCTCCGGTCGGGTGCCAACTATAATAAGGAGCTTAAGTTTGCCGTTTTCTTCAAACTTTATTTCGCTATAATCCGTTCTTAATTCCATGTTTGTATATTATTTAGAAGCTACAGGTTCGAAATAGGTGTCAGGTCGGTTCGGATCAAAACTTTCGTTCGCCCACATCACGGTTACCAGATCTTCCGTTTCGGAAAGATTAATGATGTTGTGGGTGTAACCCGGAAGCATGTGTATCGCTTCAATCTTGTCGCCACTCACTTCAAAATTCAGGACTTCATCGCATCCAACTTTTCTCTCTTGTATTAGTCCGCGACCGGATACTACAATAAAGAATTCCCATTTGCTATTGTGCCAATGTTGTCCTTTGGTAATTCCGGGCTTTGAGATATTAACAGAAAACTGACCACAGTTTCCAGTTTTGAGTAGCTCGGTAAAGGAACCTCTTTCATCCACATTCATCTTTAAAGGAAAGCATACCTTTTCTTTGGGAAGATAGCTCAAGTAGGTTGAATAGAGTTTCTTTGCAAAACTGTTGTTCGGAATCTCAGGCATCACTAGGGTATCGGGTTGGTTCCTGAATGATTCAAGTAAAGAAACAATCTCACCCAGTGTTACTTTGTGTGTGGTTGGCACCACACAATAACGGCCGTCTTCTTTAAGAATGGCATCAATTCCATCGAATTCGCAATGCTGTTCCTCGCCTTTCAATGCAGCAATCATTCCATTTACCAGATCATCTATGTAGAGTAATTCCAGTTCTACCGAGGGATCATTTACCTGGATAGGCAGGTCGTTTGCTATATTGTTGCAAAATGTAGCTACCGCACTGTTATAGTTTGGCTTACACCATTTGCCAAACAGATTGGGGAAACGATATACAAGTACTTTTGCTCCAGTCTCAACACCATAGGTAAAGAACAGGTCTTCGCCAGCCTTTTTGCTACGTCCATATTCGGAGTTGCCGAATCGTCCGGTCAATGAGGCCTGCTGAGAAGATGAAAGCATTACGGGACAATTGTTGCCGTGTTTTCTCAATGTATCCAGTAGGGTAGAAGCAAAGCCAAAGTTTCCAGTCATAAATTCTTCCTGTTCTTTGGGTCTGTTTACGCCCGCCAGATTGAATACGAAGTCGGCTTCCTTGCACCATGCATCCAATTCCTCCGGAGTTGAATCCATGTCGTATTCAAAAACGGCATCTACCGTAATATCACCGTAGAAGCGAGCTTTACCCTCTTTTATATTTTGTAATTGTGCACACAGATTTCTTCCAACAAACCCTTTAGCACCTGTAACTAATATCTTCATACTAAATTATTCTGATCTAATTTCACGCGCTTGCGCCTTGTTGATGATGCCCAGATCTTCCTGGATAAAACGAAGACGCATCAGCTGCTCCTTCATTCCTTCTACATCCAGACGGGCAGTATTGTGAGAGTGATAATCTTCTATCTTTGATACCTCTTCGCTACCTTCAGTAAAGAACTTATTGTAGTTCAAGTCGCGGGTATCGCAAGGAATGCGGTAATAATTACCCATATCGATTGCTTTCGCCATCTCCTCGCGGGTTACCAATGTTTCATAGAGTTTTTCTCCATGACGAGTTCCAATCACCTTCACTTCAGTCTCACCATACTTAGGGTCTACCTTCGCATAGATTTCCTTTAGTGCAATGGTTAAGGTCTCCAACGTTGCTGCCGGTGCTTTCTGAACAAACAGGTCCCCATTATGTCCATTAGTAAAGGCATAGATTACCAAATCAACGGCATCGTCCAAGGTCATCATAAAACGAGTCATGTTCGGGTCCGTGATAGTGATGGGCTTTCCATCCATTATTTGCTCCACCCAAAGAGGGATAACAGATCCCCGACTTGCCATTACGTTTCCATAACGAGTACAACAGATCGTTGTTGTGGCATCTTCTCCCAGTTCTCGTCCTTTAGCTATAGCAACCTTTTCCATCAAAGCCTTTGAAATACCCATTGCATTGATGGGATAGGCTGCTTTATCCGTAGAGAGTACAACAACATTCTTAACACCGTGCTGAATGGCACTTTCCAATACATTGCCAGTTCCCAGTACATTGGTGCGGGTGGCTTCCATGGGAAAGAATTCACAACTTGGGACTTGCTTTAGTGCTGCAGCAGCAAATACGTAATCTACACCACGCATAGCTACATCCACACTGTCCTTATCCCGAACGTTGCCAATATAGAATTTTACTTTAGGGTTTTGCAACCGATGACGCATATCATCTTGCTTCTTTTCGTCGCGACTGAAAATACGAATCTCTTTGATATCAGAATCAAGGAATCTGCGAAGTACCGCATTACCGAAACTGCCTGTTCCACCTGTTATCAACAGGACTTTATCTTTGAATATACTCATAAACTTTTATTATTTCAGATTAGACTTATGTAGGTTATAGGTTAAGTATCTTCCTTATTTTGTAGAATATTTTTTTTCTGTAGTGATATATTATCGTTTTTCTTCGTAGTAATATAAGATCACTATGCATCTCTTTTGTAAATGAACTGAGGTGTGTGTTTGACTTCCAAGTTTCAAGACTCTTTTTCCTGATAATCATTCTAGCTTTTTGAACAAATTTAAAGTCAATTGTTATATCGATATTACTATTTCTTTTTTCAGGGATTGATACTCCCTTTTCTCTACTTTTAGATATTCTATATTTTAGACCATCATGCCTATGATTAAAACTCCCTTGTTGGGATGAAAGAAAAATAGATTTTTCTAGAGTATTCAAATTTAGCTGTTTGGATCTAATTCCAATATCAAGAATATTTTCTGCTAGAATTGATCTTGTAACAATTACATTAGAGCCGTGTCCTTCATTTACATAGGGCTGAAGCCAAGCATCACCAAGTGATATGTCTGCTAATTCTGTTGTTACATCATCACAGAAATCGCATGCATTGTTTTTGAAAAGACCTGTTCCCCACATGTCTCCAACTCTACGCATTTTTATTGATTTAAATTCATTTGTTTTTTTGTTAAAACATCCAAATGAATAGTCGGAGGCTGTACTATTTAAATCTTTTATTCTGAACTCTGGTTTGTAATAAAGATCTGTTGGGACACCTGCTCTATTTGCTAGGTATTCTGTGAAAAACCGACTTTTTACACCCCCACATATAATCCCAACTAAAAATTTAATTTTTGTTTTTAATTCTGGATTTGTATGTTGGGCAAGTCTAATTGCTTTAATAAAACAGCCAACTCCCACAATTGCAATGCTCCCGTCTATTTTGTCAATTTCAGAAAACACTGTTGCTAGAGTGACTGGATAGTATCTGGTCTTAGCCCCAGCAATTAATTCATCTTTAGTTTTGCTAATTGCGTATTCGTAATGACTCTCTGGACTTGATGATTCCTTTACTGAAAAAATGTAATTAACAATTTTCTGTTCAAGTAATTCAGAAAGAACAAAGGTTGCAATTCCTCCCGACGAAGAGGTCTTTCTAAATTCGTTTGAATAGCCGGCATATAATCCATAATATTTGCCAATCTTAGGATGATGATTTGGCGCTTCATTAAGAAAAATATTTGCAAGTTCATCTTCTGTTTTGACTTCTTCTGCTGGGAAAGGATTAAATGGACAAACAGAAAGACAACTTCCGTCATTGTCGCAAGAACCTGATAGAACTGGAGTAATGAACCCATATTCGTTCCACTTCATTTCTATTGCCTTATTTGGACATTTATAAGTACAAAGTCCACACCCTATACATAAATCATTTTTTACTACAAGGTCTATAACTTTGGATGTATTATTCATTTTGCTATTTGTTTAAAAATAAATATTGATAAATGATTTCTCATAATATCTTATTGAATTACTTTCTTCCTGAAATAAATATTTATTTTTTTTAATGGAGAAGATATTAGATCTTTTTCGTTTTTATTCATGCTCGTAAGCCAAAAAGAAGGAATATAAATGAGTGTGAAAACTAATATACAGAATCCTAATTTAGAAACAGTGTCTAACGTAATATGGGTTGTCAGATAAAAAAAAACAACTCCTAGAAGCAGCGGGGTTAAAGACATTTTACCAATTTCTTTCCAAAATAATGGGATGTTTATACCTTGTTTCTTGTAATAGTAAATGTTCATAGCGATTATTTGACCAGCAACTAACGCTCCAGATATACCAATCGCACAACCAATTCCTCCAAATAATTTTGCAAGAGGAATTTGTAATAATAAACTTAAAAAAGCAATTACAAAATATAATAAAGACCTAAATTTCATTTGATTTCTTGCTTGTAGGATTGTAATCCCTAAATTTTGAATTAAAGGTATAGTTAGTGGTATAAAAAATAACAATGCAATCGTGTATGCGTCTTCATATCCTGGACCAGCCCATAAGTTAATAAACTGTTTGCCAAAAAGTATAAACCCCGTAAGTATAAACGACAATACGATATATTGTATTCTTCCGGTACGTATGAACAAATCAGATATAGCTTTTGGTGATTTTTCATTGGTTGCCATAGCGGTAACTTTAGGAAGAAAAACACCTGAAATGGCTGTGGAAAAACTCATATACATCATTTCTAATTGAATAGCTACTGCAAATACTGAAACAGCAGCGGTTCCAACGAAGGCCCCCAAAACAAATTGCCCGGTACTCCAATAGACTCTGTCAATAATGACAGCCAAAAATATGTAAAAAGAATAGGCTGAAACTTCCTTTAAAAATCTTAAATCGAATTTACGAAAATAGATTTTTATTTTTATTTTATATTTGCAATACCAAAAGTTAATAAGAAGTGTAGTAATATTTAAAATCGTTACAAGTATAACCATTCCAACAGCACGATATCCTAATTCTAATAACACAATCATGACAACTGTGTTTAATATAATTCGGACTATATTGACTACTTTTTGGAATACAAAATTTTCGTAAGCAGTAATTATTGAACCAAATATGCTAAATGGAAATGTTATGGCAAGGTTGAAAGTCATGAGTAACATCATGGTTCGTGCTTTATCCAATTCATCTACAGACATGGTGGCTCCAAATAAATTATCCACATTGAAGTACAATCCTAAACCTGCCAAAAAAGCAAGAATTCCAATAATTGAGTATAATCTTATGAACATCCCAAACATTGAATATTGTTCCTCTGTTTTTCCTTCAGCTCTAAATTTAGCTGTATATCTAATTATTGCGTTTCCAAACCCTAAATCTAATATTGTAAGATATGCAATAACTGAGGCAACTAATGAATATAATCCATATTCCGATTGTCCCATCATGCGAAGCATATAGGGAGTGTATAGTAAACCAACGATATTATTTATCCCTAGAACTACGTATGATAGAAAAGCTCCTGCTTTAAGTTGATTTATTGCCATATTTTTTATTATCAATAGTCAGATGATGATTTATCAAACCATCTTACTATATCGATACTTTTGTAGTTATAATTAGTATAAACACACCTCTCCGCCTCAAACCCATGGTAAGGTTTCAGCGCAGATGCTGCCGGGCTGTCTGTTGGGACGGGCCGGGTGGTTGGTTTGTACGTTATTTGATTTTGTTTGGCCCGGGACTGCAATACATGCTGCTGCCGGGCAACGATCAAAGCCCTCGGTTGATGGGGCTGGTGTTACGGATTTCATTGTGTCTTGAGCTTGTGGGTTATTATACCAAGGGTTCGTCACTCCCAGTGGAGTAACTCTTTGTACAGGTAACGGACTGTTTTGTAGCGTTTTTTCCTGTTTTTGTAATTTGTTGGCAAAGATGGCCCTTTTTTTTATATATATAAACGTTTCCGCGCGATTTTGTTGTGAATTTTTTGTTAAGGGTGGCAAAATTTTCCCTTAAGTATACTTTTTTTTATCCTTAAGGGAAGTTTTTTTTTCACTTAAGGGAAAATTTACGTAGAAGGGGTGTACGGAGGGCTTGCTATGGCAGGGGAGTGGTTGGGGGTATACGGAAAAACTTGACACAAAAAATCCCCTCCGTGGGTACGGAAGGGATTAGATGCCTACACCAGGTGGTTTATGTACCAGGCGGTGGCGGCGGTTACGATAAGGCACCAGCCTAACAGGTTGGCGGCACGGGTGGCGGTGGCTT
>JAQUUB010000067.1 GCA_028694115.1 Lachnospiraceae bacterium | reverse complement strand
AAATAATCCTCTACCGCCTGTACCTTTAATTCCGGCGGTACTTTTCCTTTTAAACTCATAATGAATACTCCCTCTATTTCGACAGTTTTGTTTTTTCTACTGTCTACTTTATAGGGAGCATATCATTTTCAGAGCCGCCGTTTCTTTGCGTTTTGCACCAAACCTATGACGACTGACAGGGACACGACGGTATTTTAGGAGGTATCGCCGTGTCCATTTTTGTTACGCACAGCTCCCATGAGCTGCACCAATTAAAAAAAGCCTTGCCCCACCGCAGGGACATTCCGGCTATGAAGATGAACACACATATCACTATGCGATAGCTTATGCTTCTTTGCGCGCTCGGCTGCTTTATGCAGTCGGGCGTTTTTGCGTCTTTGCAGAACTTTTTTCAAAAAATCTGCCAACATCTTCGGCGTTTCCAAAACGCTTGGTGTTGAGGGTTTACGAAAGGGGAAATCATCACCCGTTTTCGCGGTTGCGAAAGGAGGTGATACCATGAATGAACCTGCTCGTACCCATTGGCAAATCCGTTGTGCTTTTAACGGCTTCTGCAAAAGGACGTTGAAAAACGAAGCAATCAACGCCCACAGGGACACGAAGCGTCAGCAGCTACGCGAGGTAACTTTTTCTGACCTTACCCCGCAAGAGGAAAATCAGCTTTACACCTATGACAGCTACTTTGCTGATGATAAAGCTGAACAGTCCTTTTGTGTGGCGGGAAAGGAAATTACTGCGAAACTGCTTGCCGAAGCCCTGCACAGTCTGCCGGAAGAAAAACGCAACGCCGTCCTGCTGTACTACTTCTTTGAAATGAGCGACGTGGAAATTGCGGAACTCTATAACATTCCGAGAAGCACAGTACAGTATAGACGAACAAGCTCTTTTGAGCTGCTAAAACGCTATTTGGAGGAACGCGCCTATGACACAAGTGATTGGTAACACCGAAAACGACGAACGCGGCTTGTTGCCTTATCCGGTAATCATAGCCGCACAAAAGGGCGACCCGGAAGCTTGGTAAACGTATCATAGTTTCTGATAGAGCGGGAGAAAAAATAAATTATATAAATGATAAAAATATTTTATTTTTAGTTATGTAGATGTGTAAACTACAAAAAAGAACGCTTGTTCTACTTGACGGTTTGTGCTATTATAGGAATACAAAGCATATGATAAAATTAAAATAATAAATATGTCCCTAATATTGATTTTTTGTCCCAAGCGATGTATAATTAAAAAGAGGTGAAAAAATGAAAAAAAAGAATGTTCTAAATTTAATAAAATATTATGCGGAGAAAAATGATAGTGCGTTTAGAAGTGAAGCATATGAAATAGCCAAATATTTCGATGAAACAAACAACTATCAGCTGTCCGAGTATATTATGGCTCTTTTATCAGATACAAACACCTTTTCTCCACAAATGGAGTCTACTGTGAATGTTTTTTTTAAACAAATAGATGTCAATACAGATTCACTTCCTTTGCCCGATAGTATAAAAGACTGTGTATTAGGAATCGTAAATGCAATTAGTCATAATGCAGGTGTTAATAAATTCTTATTCGAAGGACCGCCAGGAACTGGAAAAACAGAGACTGCAAAGCAAATTGCTCGCATACTTGAAAGGGAGTTATTTGTTGTTGATTTTGATGTAGTTATTGATAGTAAACTTGGTCAGACATCCAAAAATATTGCAAGTCTTTTTGAAGAGATTAGAAATTTATCACATCCTGAAAAAGTTGTTGTATTGTTTGATGAGATAGATGCAATAGCAATTGACAGAATAAACTCAAATGATTTAAGGGAAATGGGAAGAGCTACATCCTCAGTATTAAAAGGTTTAGATGGTTTGAATGATAAGGTGGTTTTAATTGCAACCACGAACTTATATAAATCTTTTGACAGAGCGCTGATTAGAAGATTTGATTCAGTAATAGATTTTAGCAGTTATACCAGAGAGGATTTGCTAGATATTGGTGAAATAGTATTAAACGATCTATTGATTAAATTCAAGTCAGCTGGAAGAAATATGAGATTATTTAGAAAAATTCTTAGGGGTATGAAGCAAATCCCTTACCCAGGAGAATTAAAGAATCTTATAAAAACATCTTTGGCTTTTAGTGATCCTAATAATGAGTATGACTATTTAAAAAGGCTATACAATGTTGTAAATAAACATAATGCTGAAACTAATTTAAAAGATATGCAGGATGAAGGGTTCACAGTAAGAGAGATTGAGATTTTAACGGGTGTATCTAAAAGCCAAGTATCTCGTGAGCTAAAGGAGTAAAAAATTATGAATAACGTATTGCAATTAAAAGGTACATTTGAGCAAGCATCCAGTAATCAACAACCAGGTCCACCTAATCTACCAGCTGGAAAATTTATCACAGTATTGCAACTCGAAAAACTTCAAAGTGATTTGATAGAATTAAGGAGATTTTGGTCAAAGGAAAATCTTTTTCCAGGAGCATTAATTAGCGTATATTATAATAAGATTGCCGCAAAAAGTAATAGGATACAAGGTTTGTTATCTAAGGGGGGGATAAAAGCTAATAGTTCTATTGTTGGTGCTAGATTTTCAAACGATGAATCTCCCAAGCATATAATCACGCATTATGTTTCTATTGAATTAATTGACGAGTCGATTGAACGCTTAAAGATATGCATTGGGATATTGAATAAAAAGTATAGAGGGATAATTACTCATGATATCATTAGTAAGATTAATTCAAAAGAAATAGATTTCACTTCGTCTGATATTGCAAAAACTAACTTTCTTAAGGTAGTAGTAGATACTTTTTATGTCGAAAAGTTTGATGTGTTAGTTGGTGATATAAATACTATAGACGAATCTATAATTACGATTTACAAAACGGAAACAAAAGCAACGCAAATAATGGAAAAACTCGGAATTAATTTACAGTTTTCTAGAGTCATGGATGATACTACTGTTTTATTGAGACCGGATGAATTGTCTCTTTTAAAACAGAAAGCACCCTATTTAATATCTATGGCAGTTAGTGATATAACTAAATTAACTAAAGTGGATTTTGAATTATGTGATAAGAATATAGTTACTATTCCCACACCTAAAAATGAACCAATAATTGGCGTGATTGACACTATGTTTGACGAAAATGTATATTTTTCTGAGTGGGTTAAGTTTAAGAATATGTTACCTGAAGATATTTCACTAGCACCAAGTGACTATGAACATGGAACTGCAGTAACATCGATCATTGTAGATGGAGCGTCATCCAATCCACATATGGACGATGGCTGTGGTAGATTCCGTGTACGGCATTTTGGTGTTGCAGCAGGAAATCAGTTTAGTTCTTTTACAATTTTGAGAAATATTAATGAAATAATATTATCAAACAGAGATATTAAAGTATGGAATTTATCGCTTGGCTCTAAGATTGAGATAAATCCCAACTTTATTTCTCCAGAGGCAGCAATATTGGATAGAATACAGTATGAAAACGATGTAATATTTGTTATTGCTGGAACCAATAAATCTTCTATAGAAAAACAACCTAAGTCTATTGGTGCTCCCGCTGATTCTATAAATTCACTAGTTGTTAATTCTGTTGATTGTAATAACCAGCCAGCGTCTTATAGTAGGAAAGGACCTGTGTTATCATTTTTTACAAAACCGGATATTAGTTATTATGGTGGTGATAGTACACACCCTATAAGGGTTTGTACTCCAACAGGTGAAGCATTTGTAAAAGGGACTTCATTTGCAGCTCCTTGGATTGCAAGAAAAATGGCGTACTTGATTAATATATTAGGGTTGAGCCGGGAGGTTGCAAAAGCACTAATTATTAATGCAGCAACGAGTTGGAGTAAGCAAGAGATTGATTCATCCCTTATTGGTCATGGTGTAGTTCCAATGAAAATTGATGATATAGTACATTGCCCAGAGGACGAAATTCAATTCGTTTTATCAGGAGTTTCAGAAAAATATGATACTTATAATTACAATATACCAATACCCATTAGTAAGGATAAACATCCTTTTATTGCAAAAGCTACTTTATGTTATTTTCCATGCTGCTCCAGGAATCAGGGGGTTGATTATACAAATACGGAACTAGAAATTCAATTTGGCAGATTGGATGACAAAGGAATAAAACCGATTGATAATAACTATCAAAGTGCAATAAATGAACATTTTACATGGGAAGAGGATGCGAGGAAATTTTTTAGAAAATGGGATAATGTAAAACATATCAGAGAAATTTCAAAAAAAGGGAATCGTGCTAAAAAATGTTACAATAAAGGAATTTGGGGTGTTAGTTTAAAAACAAAAGAGCGTTTAGATGAAAAATATGGAAAAGGAATAAAATTTGGTATTGTTGTAACATTAAAAGAAATACATGGCGTAAATCGAGTTGAAGATTTTATTAAAAATTGTTCTTTAAGAGGCTGGTTAGTTAACAAAATCGATGTCGAAAACAGAATTGATATATATAATATTGCTGAAGAAGAAATTAACTTCAATGATTGATTTTTAGCGGGATAATGGCAGCGGTTCTGACGTGCAATAGGAATACTTTGTTTTGGTTTGGCAGCCAGACAGAAACTGAAAAAATGAAGATTTCGAGTGGAATTCTTGGAAAAGAAACGCTGTCTCCAAGGGGGGGGGGCTGGCTTTCAGCTTCATTAGAATTATATGTACAAGGCATTGCGAAGTTTGCGTGGAGCTGTGTCGAAAATAGATGTATGCATTAATTTGGAGAACTTGGATACAATTCATTTTAATTCGGGGTGCGAATATTAAGTGCACATGAAAATGCCTGGGGATTCGCACCTAAAAAAGCACCCTAATATTTATGGACATAATTATTTCGATAGTTTATTATTAAGAAGTAGTAGAGCTGTTTGTGAAAAACTTATAGATTTCAATGTGTATCGGGTGGGTTTTTTGTGTGGTTTTGCTGTCGAGGCTTGCGTAGCCTCGTGGATTGAAATAATTTTGAACAGATTTGTTCTTTGGAAGTTGCAAGGTCGAGGCTTGCGTAGCCTCGTGGATTGAAATACTGCAAAAGCGGATTCTTCAGAGCTGAATCCTTGTCGAGGCTTGCGTAGCCTCGTGGATTGAAATATATTCGATGTAACTGCTGTATTTTCCTATTCCGTCGAGGCTTGCGTAGCCTCGTGGATTGAAATAGAATGGAAGGTGAACAAGAATGAAAACTAAAAAGTCGAGGCTTGCGTAGCCTCGTGGATTGAAATATCAAACAGATATCCAAGCCTTACGAATCCCGTGTCGAGGCTTGCGTAGCCTCGTGGATTGAAATGCAGTAATTGATATGGATACAGCTAAAGTAAAGAGTCGAGGCTTGCGTAGCCTCGTGGATTGAAATATAACAGCTACCGGTGCAGCAACGACAGAAAAGAGGTCGAGGCTTGCGTAGCCTCGTGGATTGAAATAATGAATTAGAGCGAAGAATGTTTCCGTCCTTAGTCGAGGCTTGCGTAGCCTCGTGGATTGAAATATTGATGCAGATGTGGTAGAGCGCGGTGGAACAGTCGAGGCTTGCGTAGCCTCGTGGATTGAAATATTGATGCAGATGTGGTAGAGCGCGGTGGAACAGTCGAGGCTTGCGTAGCCTCGTGGATTGAAATGATAAATTCACCAGAAAAGGTGTTTTGCATGACTGTCGAGGCTTGCGTAGCCTCGTGGATTGAAATGTTGCCAAATTTACTGTATATCCCTGATTTGTGATGTCGAGGCTTGCGTAGCCTCGTGGATTGAAATAAAGCGCGTATTAGACCTTATGTATCAGACAGGATGTCGAGGCTTGCGTAGCCTCGTGGATTGAAATGGATTGAAATATCTTCTACTGCCAGCAGTCATGTCGAGGCTTGCGTAGCCTCGTGGATTGAAATATGTATAAGGATGCTGAGGACATTCTTGGCAGTGTCGAGGCTTGCGTAGCCTCGTGGATTGAAATGAGTCTAACTCAGGTATCGGAATCAATGATATAATCGTCGAGGCTTGCGTAGCCTCGTGGATTGAAATGGCTGGGATGTGCTGAATGAGTCATGGAAACGATAGTCGAGGCTTGCGTAGCCTCGTGGATTGAAATAAGGCAGCGGATGCCGGTGATGTCAGAAGCCAGATGTCGAGGCTTGCGTAGCCTCGTGGATTGAAATAAAATAAAAAGAGTCGAAAGATGTACTGTCATCGTCGAGGCTTGCGTAGCCTCGTGGATTGAAATATACTATGACATAAATGTTAACAATTGGATAACAGTCGAGGCTTGCGTAGCCTCGTGGATTGAAATATGTCTCCATGTGAAGGAATTGAAGAAGTATACGGTCGAGGCTTGCGTAGCCTCGTGGATTGAAATTCCTCTATTTCTTCGAATAGCTCCATCTGGCTCGTCGAGGCTTGCGTAGCCTCGTGGATTGAAATAAAATCAAAGAGGGGGAACAGAAGTGAAGAATGGTCGAGACAGTAATTTTGATGACGAAATGTGGTTCTGACAAGAAATAAGGCACTTTGACCACAAGATGTTGTGGTTTAAGGGCAAAAATGAGGCGAAAAAGGAGCTAAAAATGACCGATTTTTGAGGCCGAAGAAAGGGCATTTTCATAGATGCCAAGAGCTGGAAACAACAAATTCGGTGATTTGAGAGAAATGGCACTACAAAAAATTGAATAACAAATAATGGAAGATTGTACTTATTTTAGAAACTAAAAATAGGTGCAGTCTTTTTTAATTTCATAGATAAGCAAAATGAGTGGGAAGAGAGGAGGCAGAAAATGAAAGCTGTTGAAGCAGAGGTGTGTATGAAGAAGGAGGGGATATGGACAATCCCAGCAGAAACACTATGTCAGATGAATCTGAAGAGTGGAGATAATATAAAGCTGTTTTATATGAATGAATCAGGAAGGGAAGTAAAAGAGAAGAATAAGGTTTGCTACATTGTAAGACAGAGTCAGAATGCAGAGATTGCATCTCTTCACATTCCGGTTGAATTATTACAGGATGCAGGAATTGCAATGGATGCAGATATTGATGTTATATGTGCGGAAAGAAAAATATTTATTATGGCAGCAAATGTTGAAAATCAAAAAAGTGATTATATATCAGAGGAATTATTTGAGATATTTGCAGATCTAGGTATTTCAAAGAATAAGGCTAAAGCTGTCATTCAGTCGACAGATACTGTTTTTTGATGGAGGTGAAAGTGATATGAGTGGAAAAAATGACAGAAATACTCTGCCAAAGTGGTGTCATACGGTATTGCCACAAGAGGGAAGTCTTGTAATCATTGCACGAATATTTGACGAATGCCGCGACAGCTATGACAATAGCTTGAGCGAGCATCTGCTTCGGGAAGTGGTGTCGAGTAGAAGCAAAATAGTTTAGTAATAAACTGAAATGAAGAAATAAGGCAGTAAGGCTTATTAATTACAGATATGATACAGCGGAACTGTGTGTCAGATCGGCTCCGCTGCATACTTGTGTAATTAATAAAAGTGTTTGAGAACATACAATGAATTTAGTAATCCTAAAATGGAGATAAATGGAGGAATGGAAGATGAAGCAGACAACGACTGATATGGTCGGAAAGATCATGGATTCAGAGAGGATGGGATATGCCTATCTGGAGATGAGTGATGGCAGCGAAAGACAGGAGTTTATGGTTTCCACCACAAGGTAGTCTCTGCCGACAAACTGATGGTACAGTTCCAATCGGGAATATATCTGGAACAGACCATCAAGACGTAACTCTATACAATTCCTTATAGATTTACGATAAAATTGTGTAGTGATTGTGTAGTAGATGGGTAGACGAGTTTGATACAAAATAAAAATGGATTGCTTTTTTAGAAAAAATTGCATATTATAAGAATAACCAAAGAAGCTTATGATTTGTCGGATTCATAAGTGGAGCTTTTGTTATATATGGGGGTTATTGTTGAATCAACTATTAGATAAATTTGAAGAGTACAAGTCTATATCGAATTTTTGAATGAAATACGAACTGAATAATGGCATAGAAATTGATTTTAAATTAAAACAAACTGATTTTCCGCATCTGATAGGATTACATAAATTGATAGATATTCCAGTGATACGTCAGTTTAACGATATGTCAAACAAGACAGTAAGCGCAAAATATATATTGTTTGATCAAGGAATAGAGAGTGGATACAATCACCTGTGTGTGGCAGAGAATCATAGACAGTCAAAATATGCAGAATCATTTTTTTATAATCCTACGGACTTGTATATTCGAAATCAAACCATTGTTAAGGTGAATAAAGTGCAGATCTTTGATAAAGATGGGGCACTTTATTTGGAAGATACATATTAGGTGGGCTAACACCAAAATCTGAAATTATGACCACGCAAGTGGATGTTTGCAGACAACACTAAAATTAGCCATAAAAGAGAGGTTATGCAGCACAGTGGTGTTGCTTTCCTCTCTTTTGGCGTTTTGGGGACTGGTGAGATACACAGTTTTTACTTCACCAGTCGTCTTAATTAACCAGAGCTGTATCGAGAACAGATACTGCTCATCACAGATAACAGAAAAACAGGAGGAAAAGTCCTCTCCCAATCAAGGCAAGCAGATTGATGGAACAACCTTAAAGGAGTTTACAGAGGTCATGAATGGCATCTGCTATGAACTGACCTTGTAACAACGGTAAATAAGGTAATCACAAAGACATATTGAACCATCGGAAAATATATTGTTGAGTTCGAGCAGGATGGTCAGATTAAGGCAAAATATGCGGAAAAATTCAAAACATAACAGAATAACACATAATGAAAAATTTTTCATATGATATATTGTATCATAAATGGGAGTAGAATGTATAGATATGAACAATTTTGTTGTGGTTTCTATAGAAATACATTTGTTTTTTTCAAGAATTATGAAGGAGCATGCCCTGTTTTTAGAGGCTGCATTTCAGGGTAAGGACAGCGCGTGGATTAAGCGTGCAGCCTTTTTCAGAGAAGAGTTTGAACATCTTTTATGTCATGTGACAGAAATGGCTGACGAAATAGCAGAATATTCCTTTCTTACGTCGGGGGAGATGATAACGAGGTTTACATTGCCGGCAGAGAGAAGAACCTCGAGCTTAACAGGAATACACATCGACAGCAGAATTACACAGGCACAGCACAATCTGCATCCGAGATGTCAATGTAACAGAGCGAAAGGGATGGAACGAAAGGTCGCCAGTGTGAATGCACAGGCACTAGCATTACTTGATGGGTTAATAGATTTTAAACAAAATATCTTGAGAGATGTACGTTCGTGTCAGTTGTATACGGCAAATTATCCGCTTCTAATTGAACACATTCTGAGGGAAGCCAGACTATACCGCAGCATTTTAATCGATTTACAGAAAAATGGAGAAATTTCCAGAGAAAATATGCAGACAAAGGAGATATTCTGGAATCAGATTATGATGGAGCATGCATTGTTTATCCGCGGACTCTTAGACCCTACAGAAATCGAGCTAATTCATACTGCAAATGAATTTGCAGAGGATTATGAACAATTATTGGAAATGGCGAAGGCACAAGATTGCAAGGCAGTGAATATGTTATCCAAGAAATCGCTGGAAGAGACAATAAAATACCAAGAATTTAAAACGACAGGAGCCGATGGTATTTTAAAATGTAAGATAGAATCTTTGATTCTGCCACTTTTAGCGGATCATGTTTTAAGAGAAGCCAATCATTATATCCGTGTGCTGCAATGTGGAGTGAAGGAAGGGGAGTGTATATAATGGAGCTTTGCACGTATCCCAAACCGTGTTGCACCAGATTCTATCAGATAGAAGCCATTGAGATACCAATTGTGTATAATGAATATGGAGATTATGATCCAAATGGACTGCTGTATGTGTTGAAGCAGGATGCTGATAAAATAAAACAGGATGCAATCACTAATTTTAATAAGGAGATTCCACAGCCTGCAGAAACAGTAAAACCGCTGGTTATCCGAGCCAACAGAGGAGATACGGTTGTCGTAGAATTTACACATTCACTAAAACGAAGACTCTCTATTCATATTGAGGGCTTGGTGTATGATGTGCAGACCTCTGATGGGGCCAATGTTGGATTGAATAGGAATACGACTACAAATGGGAAAATTACGTATACCTGGTGTGCGGTGCGAGAGGGCGTTTATATGTTCTCTGATATGGGAGATACAAGAAGCAGTGAAGATGGAACTAATGTACATGGGCTATTTGGTGCAATTATTGTGGAGAAACCAGAGTCTGTATGGTTGAATCCTGAGACGGGAAAGGAGCTTAAAAGTGGACTTTTTGCAGATATCTATCATCCATATGAGCCTTCTTTTCGGGAGTATGCGGTATTTTTTCATGATGAGTTAGAGATAAAAAATATAGATGGAAATCAGCCACTGGATCCCCATACGGGTCTACCGTCTTCTACAACAGGAATCAGTTATCGTGCAGAACCGATGAGAAACCGCATGCCACTGACATATGAGCATAGTGACTCTGGAGAAGATATTTCTATGAGCTCATGGGTTTATGGAGATCCAGCACCGCCGATTTTAAAAGCTTATGTTGGAGATCCGTCTAAAATACGTCTGATTCATGGCGGTGTTAAGGAAACGCACGTATTTCATTTACACAATCACCAATGGAGATTGGAAGGGGAGGACAAAAATTCTACAATTATTGACTCTATTTCTATCAGTCCGCAGGAATGCTATACGCTTGATATCTTACACGGTGCAGGCAGCCTGAAAGGAACCATAGGAGATGTGATTTTCCACTGTCATCTGTATCCTCATTTTCATGAAGGTATGTGGACTTTGTGGCGTATCTATGACCGATTGGAGGATGGAACAGGCACACTTGAGGATGGGACGAAGATACCGCCGTTACTGCCATTAAAAGATCGGAAACGACCACCAATGAAAGACGCGGACCATCCGGGATATCCCAATTTTATCAATGGAACATTTGGAGAACGACCACTGCAGCCGCCGCTTGGAATATTAGATTCGGATGGAAATAATGTGATTGAGCCTACGGATTTGGAGCGTGCAAATTTTGTGGAGAATTTCGAACCAGGAGCCTTGTATACAGATACCTGTCCTTGCTGTACGGACCCGCATCAGTGCTTTGATGACACCAACTGTCAGGTGAAAGTGTTTGAACTGGCAGTCGTTCAGGCGAAGGTCACTTATAACAGCTATGGCTGGAATGACCCGCAGGGAAGATTTTTTGTACGAAAAGAAGAGCTGGAGAAATATGGAGGATTAGAGGAATATATAAGAAAAGTAGAAGCACAGGAAGTTATGGCTGAGCCGCTGGTCATACGTGCAAATGCGGGCGATTGCATTGAAATCAGATTGACAAATCTGCTTCCTGAATTTATAGAAGAAAGTCCGTTCCAGTTAATGACAAGGACAGATATTGTTGGATATCATATTCATCTGGTGAAATTTGACACAATTGTTTCTGATGGTGCAGCAAATGGATGGAATAATATTGCGGGAGCAAGGCAGTATGAGACATTAATTGAACGTTTTTTTGCAAACACTGAACTTAGAACAGTGTTCTTTCACGACCATCTTTTTGCAAATTCACATCAGCAGCATGGCGTGTTCGGTGCACTGATCATAGAGGAGGCAGGAGCAACCTTCCATGATATCAGGACAGGAAAAGAAATAAAGAGTGGAACACAGGTGGTCATTCGACGAAGAGACGGAACTTCATTCAGGGAATTTGCTCTGTTTGTGCATGATTTTGCACTGCTATTTGATGCGAATGGCAATCCGATCAATCCGCCAGAGGTTCCCGGATCACATGATGATCCGGGGGTTATGGGAATCAATTATCGTTCGGAGCCAATGCGGGAGCGTCTGAAAGGGAATGAAGATCCTGCATACATTTTCAGCTCCTGCGTGCACGGTGATCCTGCAACACCAATTCTGGAAACCTACCCAGGAGATGAGATGGTTATTCGACTGTTAGATGGGGCACATGAGGAACAGCATGCATTCAATCTCACTGGTTTTTCCTGGAAAAAAGAAATTGCAGAGCCAGCATCACCAGAGGTAGCTTCGCAGACATTGGGAATTTCAGAAGTTTTTAATATTCATATCCATCAGAACTATGATTCAGGGGATTATCTGTATTACATTGGTGGAAGTGATGATGTGTGGCTGGGGTTATGGGGAATTATCCGAGTATATAACGAAAGAAAGAAATGTCTGAAGCCACTTTGCAAGGGAAAAGAAGAGCTGCTTTTACTGCCTCCTTGTCCCGCTAAAAATGCTGTGGTACGAAAATATCAGGTGGCGGCGGTACAGCGAAGGTTAAAGTATAACCGCTATGGTGACCATGATCCAAATGGACTTATTTTTGTTCCGCTGGAGGAAGCAGATTGTGCAATGCAGGAGGGCTATGAAGCAAAACCGTTAATTCTGCGAGCCAATGCAGGGGACTGGATTGAAGTGACTCTTCACAATCTCTTTGACCCAGAAAAGCCAATTCCGTATTTTGATTATCCAGAAGTTCCACTTGACTTCAAACACCGTCCGTCTATGAGGGTTTCCCTAAATCCACAGTTACTCCGCTACGATCCTGTTCGGGATTCTGGAATCAATGTAGGCTATAATAATAGGGAACAAACAGTAGGGCCTGGCGAAAGGAAAACCTATCTTTGGCATGCCGATAAGGAATATGGGGCATGTATCATTCAGTCCTTTGGCGATATACGCAATCACAGATATCATGGCTTATTTGGTACAATAATTATTGAACCGTCAGGTTCAAAATGGTATCAGCCGTGTTGTCTGAAAAAAACTCTATACGAGGAGGAAGCAGTGATTACGGCACCTGGGGAAGAGGAGTTTCGGGAGTGCGTTGTGTTTATTCAGAATGGAATCAGGCTTCTTGACGAAGGGGGAGAACTGATTAAGACGGCAGGGGGTGAAGCAAATGAAGAGGTGGATGCTGAAGATACGGGCGAGAAAGGATATAATTATCGTTCAGAACGTTTTGCCAATCGGTTAAAAAATGACAGTCAGATATTTAGAATTTTCAGCAGTAAAAGACATGGTGATCCAGCAACGCCTTTATTTAACGCATATCCCGGAGAAAGAGTTGTTTTCCGTACAATGATGCCTGCGGATAAACCTAGAAATGTGGGTTTCTGTATTCATGGACATGAGTGGAAGGAGCAGCCGAAAAATTCATATTCTAGAGTGATTCCGCTTCAGGGTGCAATCAGCATCGGCAACACATACCGGATGGAATTAAAAGACGGCGCTAGTTGTCCCGGGGATTATCTGTATCGATCTGGCAGTTTGAAATGGGATGTTGAATCAGGAATGTGGGGTATCTTGCGCGTACTGAAAAGAGGAATTGCATGTAAGTGCAGAGCGTTCTGCCGAAAGGCACTGCAAAAAAAGTAAAAGGATGCCATTGTTGTTAGTCACGCTCTATGATACCATCTTAGCCACTTTTTTTATGTCCAAAACTTTAAAAATATTACGAAAACAGGAACTTATAGAGGAGTGGATGGTGCGGGATTTGATAGAATTAGGTCAAGAGGAGATCAAGCATTATTTGGTGGAAAATCCACGCAAGATATGAAACAACTTTTAGGAGTAAAGGATAACAGACCATTAGCAGATTTTGTACCGACATTAACAATTTCAAACGAACATGTGCAAAATAATAGTACAGTTTGAAATATGCTTGGAACTAGAGGAATTAAGCCAGAGGAACTTCCTGCCTATATCATTAGGGACGCAACGGATATGTGGTCACACTTCGACAACAATGGAGAGTTGCGTCAAATCTGACTGGAGCGTAGAGTGGAAGAAAGATTTCGGGATGAAAGTGACGAGCCTTTTTCGTCACGGAGAGCCCAACCCCGATGATGTGCCCTGCTGACGGAGCAATGCGCAAACATGCTGCAGAGAATTACACAAGTGGATGCAGAAAGATGGAAGTGCAGACAAGCTAAAGCGAGTGGAAAAGGAAATATATAACATTGAGAACCGTCCAGATGCAAAAGGTAAAATAATTCGCACAAATTAGACAGGGTACTACAACCTTCGGTGCAGATGAAGTAAAATAAAAGAAAAACTTTGTCGCACAGGAGGTTCTATGAGTAGAGAACGTGATCGAATCATGAAAAAGAGAGAATCCAATCCAATTGCAGAATGCAATAAGGTACAGGAAAGATTTTATCCAAACTTATTTAGAAAGTTTGACCATATAAAGGATCCGCGTCACAGCAGTTATACGCAGTATAGCTGCCGTGAAATGCTCGGAACCCTCTACTATAAAGGAATCGCAGGCATATCAAGTATGCAGGAAATGACCAGGACAAGCCACTTTTTCTGCACCTTGGCTTCATCAAATGTTTTTCTTCGTATCATTTGACGGCTATGTCTTTCTGGATTTCTTCCAGCTCATAGGGTTCTACGCGCTCCAGGAATTCATTTATGGTGACTCCGTGAGGTGTATATTCCTTTGATTCGCTTCCCATAAAATGATAAAGATTTTCTGTAACTCTTTCTTCTGTAAATGTCCTGGTGGATGGAACGGAACTGGACAAGGGATATCAGGAAAAGAATAACTACTATTTGAAAAGAACATACCATCGTGGAGAAGAAAACGAATTCGTTAAATATCATAGAAGCGTATTGGAAGCAAAGCTGTATCTGGGTAATAACCTGATATGCAACATTGCCACAGAACCAATCGAGAATTCTGAGGAATATAATAAAAAAGAATTTACAGAGGAAGCAATAAAGCAGGACTGTGAAAGTAAAGCATTTATAAGACTGGCGGGAAAATTAAAAAAGAACTTTCCAAGATTGCCTGTCTGCATTGCAGCAGATGCATTATATGTAAGCCAACGTGTAATCAATACCTGTAGAGCAAATGGATGGGATTATATCATTCGATACAAAGAAGGAAGTGCACCACTGATAGAGGAAGAATACCAGGCAACTCCAGAAAAGAATACAGCCGGAAAAGCGGAGTATATAAATGGAATTGTTTATGCTGTGCTTGATACAAATGTACTTAAGTATGCAGAAACAAAGATAGTGGATGGAGAAGAGAAAACTACGACATTTGCCTGGATTACCAGCATAAAGATTACACAACGAAACGCAGAAAAGATAGCAAATGCTGGAAGATGCCGGTGGAAAATAGAAAATCAGGGATTCAATCGCCAGAAACGGTGGCAGGGAAACATAGAACATGCATGCAGCTTTCACGAAAAAGCACAGAAGAATCATTATCTGATGGAACAGATATCAGATTTTATAAAACAGCTGTATGAGTATTTCTTTTTAGAGAAAAATGAGATAAGAAAAACGCAAAAAAATATATCTTCTGAATTGTTAGCCAGCTTTGGTCGGCAACTAACAAGAGAAGATATATCAACGTGTGATACGCATGGCGTACCAATCAACTGAGTTAAGTATATCAAAGGATGTGGTCGATGGAAAGACAAAAAACAAAAAAATATCCACAAATTTCATTGCCGGGGAAAAACAGAGCTTATAGATGTGTACAACGTCGGTAATGCCCCCCTATAGGGGTAGGACAAACCACCCGTTTAACGGGTGGTTATGATTGAAAAAAACAATTAAATGAGAAATAATCACATTTGAGCGTTGATTTTATTTAAAAATTAGATATAATAGAATATAGAATAGAAGGTGAGGTAGATACCATGTTAATACAGTTCAATTTTAAAAATTATAAATCCTTCAGAGACGAAGCTACATTAGACCTATCAGCAGCCAAAATGACTGAGTTTTCAGATCGTGTTGTTTGCATTGGAAGTGAGAAAATTCTTCCTGTTGCAGCAATTTATGGAGCCAATGCTAGTGGTAAGTCAAATGTCTACAACGCATTTGAATACATGACGGAATATGTAGTGGAATCATTTAAGTACGGTGACGAAGAAGAAAAATTTACAGAATATAGACCTACTCCATTTTTGTTTGACAGTAAATCAGAAAATGTAGAATCCAGCTTTGAAGTCTATTTTACAATCCATGGTGATAAAGCTGATAAATCATATAACTACGGGTTCTGCGTTGGTAAAGTAGGAATTACAGAAGAATGGCTAAATGTAAAAGCAAAAACAGCAAGAAAGTATAGCCCTGTATTTTATCGTTCAGAGGATACTTTGGATCTGACAGGTATTCCAAAGAATAGCAGAGAGAATATTGAAGTTGCTTTAGATAAGCAGGTTCTAATTGTATCCTTGGGTGCCAAATTAAAGATTGCAAAATGTAAAGCAATCCGTGATTGGTTCTTTACAAATCAATTTGCGGATTTTGGAGATGTGATTACCAATTTCTTCATGTCAAGGAGATTGCCAAAGGAGTTTGTAGAAGATAAAAACGTGCAAAAGAAAGTAGTTGAATATTTTGCATCTTTTGATGAAAACATAAAGGACTTCCGTGTTGAAAAGATTCCAGCAGAGGGAGATTCAAAAGAAAATAAATATAAAATTAATGCACTTCATAAAAAGATAGACTCGGATGAAATGGCAGAGATACCATTAGTTATGGAATCCGCAGGAACCTTAAAAATGTTTGCTCTATATCCAGAGCTACAGGAAGTAATCAACAAAGGAAGCGTGTTCTTTATAGATGAATTAAATGCACGATTACACCCATTACTGGTAAGAAACTTTATTCTAACATTTTTAAATCCACAGATAAATGTAAATCATGCACAGTTGGTATTCACAACGCATGATACATGGCAGCTATCGAATCAATTGCTTAGACGGGATGAAATTTGGTTTACTGAAAAAAGTCATCAAGGAATATCGACCTTATATTCACTGTCGGATTTTGTCGATGAGGATGGAACTAGAATTAGGAAGGATGAGAGTTACGAAAAGAATTATTTGATTGGTAAGTATGGCGCAATTCCAACCTTAAAAAGTATTGATATTTTTAAGGAGGGTTAAGAATGGCAAGAAACGAAAGAGTAGGTAATAGAAAAACAAGAGAACAACGAAATAAAATCAGAGTGCCTGAATTGGGGTATTATCTAATCGTTACCGATACAGAGGCTACAGAACGATGTTACTTCAATGGATTACGAGATAGTTTGCCAGTAGATATCCAAGGTAAATTAGTCATAAGTGTAATTGAAACTAAAACCCGCGACATGATAGATAAATGTATGGAATTGACAGCGTATGAAGCACAGTATCGTATGCCTTGGATTGTGTTTGATAGAGATCAAGTGAAAGATTTCGATGCAATAATTCGTGAAGCAAAAGAAAAAGAAATCGGAGTAGGCTGGTCGAATCCATGTTTTGAAATCTGGATGTATGCCTACTTTGGTTCCATGCCTGCATTGAGTGAATCATGGACGTGTTGTTCTGAATTCGGAAAAGTGTATGAAATTAGGACAGGACAAAAGTATTCCAAAGCGGACAGAGACATGTACAGTAGAATTTGTAAAAATGGTAATGAAGAGAGGGCTATTAGAGTTGCACATCAGAAGCTGGAGCAGTGTATAAGAGATGGAAAAGAGAAACCATCGGAGATGTGGCCGTGTACAACGGTGCATGAGCTGGTGGGCGAGATACAGCGGAAGGTAAAATAACATATGGCAAAAAAACAGATGGCATATTATAAGACAGTAACTGGTTATAAACCTGTGCATATATATAAAGCATTAAAAAAGAAAAATTTATTGATAAAAAACAGAGACGAGAATATAGAATTTTATGATACACCTAATGAAAAGGTTGCTGAGCGATTGATTCCAGTGAGAACAAGTAAAGATGGAAAAGCAGTTCATTTTAGCTACTATCCAAATTCAAAACGTTCGGGTAGTGGTAGTGAAAAAACTATAACTCATAGAATGTATGAAATTGTATTATCAGAAGTAGATATGGTAAAATTATCTGCCTTTGGAGAAGAAATAACTCTTTTTGTAGAAGAAGCACTTCCTAATTTTTACATTAATACGGCATATAATTATTACTATATTGATGTAATGTTAAATCTTAAAGGTACAGAACCAAAATCTTATTTTTATAAATGGGGCGGGAGATTAGCAATAGAAATTCTTGTTTCTCATAAAGTTGATAAGTCTAAAGCTAATGACTTGCAACTGTCTGGAATTCAGATATTTGAGGCGAAGATATATTCAAATCAAAAGGTACCAGAAAATATTTTAGATGAGAGACAATTCAATTATTATAAAGCGATAGTTAAAGACCGAATTATGCAGAAACTAGTTATAGGTAAATTCGTTAATACTGTTTGCCCATCCACCGGTTCATTAATGGAAAAGAGGTATTTGGAGATGGAAAAATATGAACAAGAAATAAAGATACAACAAAATGTTGTGTTGGAAAACAATGAGATAATTGCGAAACAACGAGAAGAAGTTAGCAGTTATAATAAACAATTAGAATTGTTAAAACGTCAGGAAGAAGCGTTAAATAATAAGATGACTGAAAAAGAAAAGCAGTTGAAGTCGCTCAATGATATTGTAACAAAAAATTCAATTCTGAGTAGGAATAATCAAGAATTAGAAAACAAAATAAAACAGCTTGAAACAGATTTATTTGAGGAAAGAAATAAAAGTTTACTGAAAAAGCTATTCGGTCACTTTTTTGCTGCTAGAAAAGCATAAGCAATGGAGGTTACTAAAGTGGAACAAGAAAAAATATACGAAATAATACAAAAGAATTTAACCACAGTTCCATTAATCCTTATAGGGACAGGCGGAACAATGCCATATGGGATACCGGGGATGTCAGCATTGGCAGATAGATTAATTTTGGATTTAAGTTCTAAGTATAAGGGTGATTCAGAGTGGTCTAAATTTGGAGATAAGCTAAATAAAGGGATTGCACTTGAAGAAGCTTTAACAGACTTAAACTTAAATGAAAGTATTATCAACGATATAATTAATGTTACATGGAAATTGATAAGTGAATCAGATCTTACAATTATGAAGCAATGGATTACAAGTGGAATCAAGTCGGATTTAGGAAAAATTATACATAGATTCTATCAGGTAACACCTCAATGTGTTAACGTCATTACAACAAATTATGATCGAGGAATCGAGTATTCATGTGATCAGTATTCGATGTTAGCAAACACGTTATTTGACGGAGAATATTATAAAAGGTTTAAGCGAACAAATCAAATTGGAGTTAGACAGGTAGTTAATATATTAAAAGTACATGGTTCGTTAGATTGGTATTTTGAAAATAATGGACAAGTAGTTTCACTGCCACTTCAAGAAAATCTTTTGTGCGGTTTGAAACCAGCGATAATTACACCAGGAACTAGTAAATATAAGCGAGTATTAGAAACTCCATTTAGAGATATTTTACGTATTTCGGATGAATTGATTGAAAAGGCAAACAACTATTTGTGCATCGGGTATGGATTTAATGATAGTCAAATACAGGCAAATATAATAAGGGAAATTCAGTTAGGAAAGCCCATTGTAGTATGGACAAAAGAATTATCTGTGGAAGCAGTAAATCTTATAAAAAATAATAGTGAAAATTTTGTGATTGTACAGGCTTGTAAAGGAGATAATTCAAAATCAGAGGTTATTATGACATCAGGAACTGAAATAATTGATGAACAGATTTGGACTCAAGATGGGTTGCTGAGAATTGTATAGGAGGGAACGAATATGGTAATTGATTTAGAGAAGGAAAAAGTGATTGGAAACGTAGAAAGTGTTGATACTGCGACTGTAATTATTCATGTTAAAGATGCGCAATTACTATCATCAATACAAATAAACCATTTGGTAGTAATTCGTTCATCTAAAGTTGGGCAGTATCTAATAGGAATGGTAAATAAAATTGTTAGAAAATATAATTCGTTTGATAATGCATCCGATGATGAGGACATAGAAGAAATAGGATCTTATGACTTGGTAAAAATTACATTAGTAGGAACATTCATTGATAAAGTAGGAACTAAAGAAAACATTTTTAAGCGTACATTGCAATCGGTTGCAGAAATTGATGCTGAATGTTTCACAATGTCTTCTGAAACATTATCTAATTTTATGGGCGTTATTTCTAAAACTAGTGCGTTGACAGAGAATCCTTTAAAGATCGGTAAATATGTTTTAAATGATACAGCAGATGCTTTTTTGGATGGGAATAAGTTTTTTCAGAGACATGCTGTAATTACAGGAAGTACGGGTTCAGGAAAATCATTTACAGTGGCAACGGTTATAGAGCAGATAGAGAAACTAAAATCATCAAACTCTATTTTGTTTGATATTCATGGTGAATATAATACAATAAAAGGAGATGGAATTAAGCAATATAAAATTGCGGGTCCTGGAGATGTAATGGGAGACAATATTATGTTTTTACCATATTGGCTTCTTTCATATGAAGAAATGTTATCATTGTTATTGGATAGATCTGATAATAATGCACCAAATCAAGCAATGCTTTTTAGCAAGTATGTTATCGAAAAGAAATCAGAATTTTTAAAAGGAGTTGGAAGGAAAGATGTTGAAGCGCAATTTACAATAGATAGTCCAATTCCATATGACATTTGTTCCTTGCTCGATGAATTGCGTAATAAAGATGTAGAAGTAGTCCCAGGAGCGACTGCAGGAAAAACAAAGCAAGGAGATTTTTATGGTAAGCTTTCAAGGTTTATTCAACGATTGGAAAATAAGGTTATAGATAAGCGTTTAAATTTTATGTTTTCTAAAGAAGTTGGTTTGATGGAATATGATTATATGGCAAAACTTTGTGAAATGTTATTATCACCTGCATCTAAAAATGGCGGTGTTAAAATCATTGATTTTTCAGAAGTACCATCAGATGTTTTACCACTTATAGTATCTTTAATTGCTAGAGTAATATTTTCTGTTCAGCAATGGGTTGATAGAGATAAAATACATCCAATAGCATTATTTTGTGATGAAGCACATTTATATATTCCTGAAAATGCAAGGCAAGGTGTTGAAGCTTCCAGTTTGTCCAGCTTTGAAAGGATTGCAAAAGAAGGCAGAAAATATGGAGTAGCAATTGTCGTAATAACTCAAAGGCCATCAGAAGTGAATAGAACTGTTCTAAGTCAAGCAAATAATTTTATTGCTATGAGATTAACTAATGTTGACGACCAAAATGTAATAAAAAAGCTACTGCCTGACAATCTAGGAAACTATGCTGAAATGCTACCAATATTGGATGTTGGTGAGGCACTTATTGTTGGAGATGCGTGTCTGTTACCTAGTAGAATTATTGTAGATAAGCCCGTACATGAACCTAATAGTGCAACTGTTAATTTTTGGGATGAATGGTCAAAGGATAGTGTTGGTGATTTTATAAATTCAGCTGTTGAGGCTATGAGAAAACAAAGTAGATAGAAGTTTTTTTGGTAATCCAACGCCTTTTCTTTCTTATGCCACCGACTATACAGATTATGCAAATACCGATAGCAGGTCTTGCTATAATCGCTGTCCGCTCCCATAACAGTGGAGATTTTTTTGTTCTGCTTCCAGTAAGTACAATTCTGCTTTTTCAGGATTATTCTGAGGAAGCGCAATAATTCCTTTCCCCATCTGACAGATTAATAAACGATAATTATATTGAAAAATTTTGTGTATAAAGTTCATTGATAGGAACTCCATATATAAATAGAAACACAGCATTTATTGAAAATAGGAAGGAGCTGAGAAGATAGTGGTTGTAAATAGTGGAGATTATCTAGATTCTAACACTCAGAGAGGTGATAAAATGTGGGATGTGTTTATTTCACATGCATCAGAGGATAAGGATGATTTTGTAAGGCCATTAGCAGAATCATTACAAAAGTGTGGGGTGAAGGTATGGTATGATGAATTTGAACTGAAAATGGGAGACAGTTTGACAGAGTCAATAAATAGAGGACTAATGAAATCTAGATATGGAATTATTGTATGTAGTCAAAAATTTTTTGGAAAGAAGTGGTCCGACTATGAATTTAAAAGTCTGCTTATGCGTCAGATAGATAGCGAAAGGGTTATTTTGCCAATTTGGCACAATGTAAGTAAAGAATTTATTCGAGAACAAAGCTTATATCTGATGGATATTAAAGCTTTATCATCGGACATACCTAAGGAAGAACTAATAGATGGTATATTACAAATAGTAAGACCTGATATCATTAATTCGAATCTGATGTTAAAAATGGGAGCAGAGATACACAAACAGAGAGCAAATATGAAAGCTGAAAAAATACCACTTAATCAGATTAGTTTATCTCCTGTAAGGCATAAAAGTATGCCAGTTCATTTAATTATTGCATCGTGCTTAATATCTGAAGTCTTTTGGGATGCATTACCAATGAAATATGAAGATATGGTTACTGATTTTGCAAGAGACCTAGATTATGATCATGAATTTGTAATTTGGTCAGCAATGGCAAATTCATATGTAACTTTTATAAGAGAGACAAAATGCAATCCAGATGATACTGATAAAAAGAAAGAGATATTCAGTCTACTTTTAGATTATACATCTGAAGGGCAATTACATGAAATAAATAAATTAGTGTATATTAATGAGAGAGAGTATTACTATTTGGTAAAATTATTTATTGATAATTATAAACATATAATGCAAATGATAAAAAAATATAATGAATAGCATATTCATACAATTAATTAAGAGAAACATGAAAATTAGTAGCATTTTGTGTTTTTTAGGAGTTTAGAAATTTGAATATTGCCAGTGCGGGGCATCTAAATCCCCCAATCATGGCACGTTGTATAATGGTCTCATAAATTAAGACACTTTTTCGGACAGTTTTTAATGAATCTGATATACTTAAACCAGTATGAAAGAAAGGATTCATTGCTATGTCCAAACAAAGAAGAAACTTTAGTGCAAAAT
>JAQUUB010000066.1 GCA_028694115.1 Lachnospiraceae bacterium | reverse complement strand
TTATTTACAAAATTTATGAAAGTCTATTCATTCATATGGTCCGAACATATTGCACAATTATCACATCCATATTCTGCATCACACCAACGAATGTCGTGTTCACAATAAACACGCAAAAAATCTCCTTTTTCATATTCCTTTTCTACATTGATGTTTCCTGGGTGTACCCATGCCTTTCTCGCAAAAGGACATGAAGACAAATCATCCCAATTTGTGACAACTGGAAAATTAATGTCATCTGGATTGTTTCCATTCATTTTGAATATTCCTCCTTAAAAAGTATCTATATACAACAAGAAAACTAAAAACCAGTAGCGGAAAATTGATATGCAGATTCAACATCAATATCTCCAATATGTAAATAACAGCGTTGGGAGTCTTCTCTAAATTTTAAAATAGGAACTTCATTTAGAGAAACACTTCTAAACTTTTCAATTAGGTTCATGGCTGTTACGAAGATATTGTCTTGATTTCTGATATCTGATGTAATTGAATAATCTTTTGATTCTCCATTGGCTAAATTTAATTCAACGATAATATTTTCTGTGTTAATTGTAATTGAATAATTTGTAAGTTCAGATTCTATCATCGTATCATCACTAGATGTGATTTGTACTTTCATATCCTCACTTCCTTTCTGCTTTAATAAATTATCTCACAAAAAGTCATCAATGTGAAGAGATATATCATGTTGCGCCAATTTGGCGCAGAATTGCCTTTGTCTGTTTTTTCAGGGGTGTTAGGGGTGTCCCCTTGCTGCAAATCCGCCTGGCGGTTTGGCTCTGCATAAATCATACGACCAGCGTAGCGTTTGGGGAGTATGCATTTATGCGTATCCTGTTACATTGATAATCTGTTTTAAAGTGGGTTTCTTAAACGAAAATAGTTCTTTTCTATTAGTTTTGCGCCAAATTGGCGGAGATATTTAAGGGAATATAATTCTGTGATAATGATGAGTGTTTATTATATGCAATTTATTTTAAAAATAGTGGGTTTTTTCATAACAATAAAGGATTCCATCTTGTGTATATTTTTATTATAGGAAATTTTATGAGGAGGTTAGAATGACTATTGATGAAATGAAATCAGAATTGGCAAATATAGATCCAAAGAAAATAATCGTTGATATTGATGAGTACGAAACCAGTGAACATCAAACATATAAATGGTTATTTGATAGTCTGAATGAAAATCATAAAAATAAGATAGAAGAACTTAATTCTATGGTTTTTGAAAAGCAGTCTGTTGAACGTGAAGTATCGGAGCTTTCCAATCAGATACTTGAACTAAATGAAATAATAGAAAACCTTACTAAGTCAAATCATGAGCTGCTGGCAATAGTTGATAACTATGTTTCGCATGAAATAATTGTAACTGATATAGCTACAGAACCAATAGAGGAATCACAAAGCAAAATCGAAGCAAAACAGTTTGTAAACAGTATTTCCAATATGCCAGGTGTATATGGCGATAAAAGGCCAGGATGGTTCATTTTAAATCAACAGGAATTAACAAAAGAAAATGTAAAGAAAAAAAATACAAAAGCTACATTTGAAATATTGAAGAATGGTCTTCTGTTTTGGAAACAACAAAAAGGAAAGCAACGTGAAATGGTAGCTTCTGATTATGAAAAAAACAGAAAAAGCAATATTTTGGAATTGTTGCAGTCTTCGTGTTCTAATCAGGAAAAATATTTAAAGTATTTGCTTTTGTCTCCAGGATTAGGTAGGGATTATGAGAAAACATTGCAAGGAGCATCAGACATGGGATTGGATGCAAATTTGGTAATAGCTCTTCTTGAACAGCCTAGTGAATGGTTTAATAAAGAAATTATTGAAATGTATGTATCAGAGGTACATCGAGGGACTGAATATAATTTGAAACAGGAATTGGCAGAAGAACTTGTAAAAGGGCGATGGAGCATATGTGCAAAAGTCAATGGAAAAAACACAAAATTTCAGTTAATGCCAATTGAGGAAATAGAAGCACTAAAAACAAAAATAGAATTGGTTCTTTCTGATATGCCTATTACGGCGAACACAGAAGCTTGCGCCAATTTGGCACAAACTTCTGTGGATGACCATGAAGATGTAGAAAGTATAGATGATTACACTTCGACAAATGAAGATTATTCACCTGTTATTCAATTTGATGACAGTATGCTTAATTAAATCTGCGCCAATTTGGCACAAACGAAATGAGTGAACATATATGGAAAGATTAACAGTATCTATGAATAGTTCAGATATTGATTTTTTTGAAAGAAAAAGAGCTGATCTTGGCATGAATAAATCAGCCTTTATAAGATTACTTATAGCTAATTATGAAAATAAAATTCCTTCCTTTATAAAAAATAAAGAAATTATAGAAGCATTGTCTGATGTAAATAATTCAATGAAAGAAATACTCATTTCTGACAAAATGAATTCTACAGACAAAATGATTTTATATGAAAAAATTAATAAACTGAATGACAGCTTAAGTCAAAAAATTTAGCTGCGCCAATTTGGCGCAAACAGATAGGAATAAAATGAGTAGTGGAATTGTGTGCAAGGTGTGGAATATTAAGAGTGAATCTTTTGCAAAGGGTACAAAAGAGCAACTGCGGGATAGCTTGGGCTATATTCTAAATGATGAAAAAACGGAAGTGCAACTTGAAACAGAGACAATAAATCAATTAATGCGTGAATGTAAATATGTAGAAAATGATATTAAAACATTCTCTGGTGCTTTCGTTGGAGGAAACAATGTAGTTAATGTTGATCCAATAAAGGCAGTTGAAGAAATGATGCAAGTAAAAGATTTTTATGGCAAACATGATGGCAGAGCAGCATTACATCTTCTTATATCTTTGCCAGAGGAAGAATCAAAAATAGAAAACGCATCAAGATTAATGCAACTTTGCAATGATGTTTTGAAAGAAGTGTTTCCGAATAATCAAGCTGTATTTGCAGTTCATACAAATACAGATAATCTACACATACATGCAATCATTAATTCGGTGGGATTGGATGGAAGAAAAATACATCAGGATGATAAATTTATAAAAAATGTTTTACAACCATGTATAAACAAATATTCAAAAAAATATAGATTTTCTGAAAATGTGAAGTGGGGAAAAGAAGAAACTAAGCCTAAATTAAGTTTTGTGCAAATTAAAATGATTCTGCGAGATGAAATTGACCAGGCAATAGAAAAGGCAAATTCCTTTGAAGAATTTCAAGAGATTCTCAAGATGGAGGGGATAGATGTCAGGGTAGGAAAAAATATATCACTAAAGTTAGCATCTATGGATAAAGCAGTTAGAACACATAATCTTGGAAGCAATTATACCAGAGATGCAATTGTTCAAAGACTGGAAACAAAAAAAGATAGATTTGAAAAAATAAGTGTAGGTTCTTATGTGGTAAAAAGGCAGCAAGAGAATATTTTTGTTCCATATATTTTTGAAATGAAAAAATATAAAGATATGACATCAGAACAAAAAAAGGAAGTTGTACATCAATTAAAATTGGGAAGAAATCCATGGAGAGAAAGTAAAAAGATGAATTGGCAGCTAAATAATATTGCCAATGAATTAAATACGGAAGAAAGAATCAGAGGTTATATAGAATTTTATTCCACAGACGGAACAATTCAGGGGGCAATGGATGGAATTGTTAATGCAAAAAAACAAATTGCCCATGATAAAAAAATGGTGACATATGCAAAAAACAAATACAATCCCATTTTAAAAATATTTGAAGAAATGAAAAAGATAGAAAGAAAAGCGTATTTATATGAACACCAACACATTGAAGAATTTAGAACAGAATTTGAACAATATAGGGATTTAACCAGAAGATTAAAAACCGGATATGGCAAAGAAGTGTTTGAAGTGGCCAGCTTCTTACAAGAATGTGATGAGAGACTATTGTATGCACATGCGCAGCTTAATGAATTGTCAAATGAATATAGGGAATTAAAAAAGTATGGAATCAATAAAGGACAAGTGGTTAATGCATCTAATGATTTTATTAATACGCTAGGGTATTTTGAAAAAAAGTCAGAGGAAAAAACAGGTAGTTTTGAAGCTGATGCATTTTACATATCCTCTTGTACGTCAGATGTTGTAGTGAGGATTATTAAGACTTTAGGTGTAGATACATATGGAAAGGTAATGGAAGAGTACAATCTTTCGGTATTAGATTCAAAAGGAACGGTAATTGATGAGGTGTCAAATTTAAGTGCCTATGACAAAGAGTTTAACTCTGAATTGAAGAGAATACAAAAGCAATATGATTTAAGCGAATGCAGGCGATTTGAGACCTTTCAGAGAGCAGGAGAATATATTAATACGGATTCTAAACGAGAAGAAAATAAACCAGTTCTCTATAAGAAAAGGAAAGAGAATAAAAACTTTTCTTTTACGCAATCAATTAATCATATTTCAGAAAACAAGCCGATCTGTGTAGTTATTGATTCAAATGATCCATCTTTTATAGCATTATCTTCAAAGGAAGGTGATCAACTTAAAATTATAATAATGGATCAGAAACATAATGTGAAAGAATCTGTACATGTTCCACTGGTAAAAGAAAGAAATTCAGGAGGATATATGAAATTAACAGCATTACAAAAAAAATACGGATTTTCAGATAATGTAACAGAATTTAATGATTTGGAAGAGGTGCATAATTATATCAACGAAGGTAAGAAACAGGAAGATGCAGTTAAACAGCAGAGGAAGTGAAAATAAATGAATCAATTAAATTATATACCTAATACATTTAAAGAAAATATTACAGAGTCGGAATATGATCAACTTTTTTTGCAACCAGAACTTTATCATGTAACAAGTTTGTATGAACATGAGCGTATCAAGAATGACTTTATAAATCTGAGAGCAAATATAGTAGATTTGAATCCAGCAATGGTAACAAAATGTATTCAAGGTACTGAGCAGGATTTTATCATGTTAATGAATAAAGCAAAAGAGTTTCTTAGAATAAGTTGCAAAGGGAATGATGCTACGCAAACTATTCTCATGGATTTGTTTCAGGAATGTGTATTTGGATATTATGTATTGACACCACTAATCAAGGCTTCAGATGTATCTGATATTAAAGTGTATAAATGGAATCAGATTACTTGTAAGGCAAATGGAAAAAGATATATGACAAATTTATCCTTTGCGAGTGAAGAAGATTACAATCGTTGGTATGAACGGTTGTTACGTATTCAAAGACTTACGTTGAGTGAAGAAAACTCTTTGCAACATTGTACAGACAGAAAAGGTGTTGATAATTTTTATTTGCGAATTGATATTCAGCTAAAATATATTATTTCAACGGAAAATCATAACATCCATATTCGAAAAATACCAAAGGAAAAATACACATGGGAATATTTGAAAAAAGCAGGAATGCTTGATGATAATATGATTACTTATTTGAAAGACAGAATATCTTCTGGTTATGGATTTTTAATATCTGGAAGAGGTGGTTCTGGAAAATCAACCTTGCTGAATAATATGCTTGATATTATACCATTTGATGAATCTATACTGGTATCTCAGGAATCAGACGAATTATATTCAAATTGTCATCCACAGATACAGTTTGAACACACAATGGAAGTAAAACGAATGGATAAAAATACAGAATACTCATTGGAAGATGAACTGCGATTAGGTTTATTGCAGGATATTGATAACTTTGTTATTGGAGAAATTAAAGGTGGCGAAGCTCTGTATTGTTTCACAACTGCAATGAGTACTGGTGCAAGGTTCTTTGGAACAATTCACAGTAATAATGCTGCTGGTTCTGTAAGAAGATTAGCACAATGTGCAAGATATGTATCTGATTATTCCATGGAAACATTGGAAGAAATGCTTACATCAACACCATTTACACTTATTCATATGAGTAGTTTCAGTATTGTTGAAATACTTGAAATAACTGGTTGGGATAATAATATACAGCAGTTACAGTATCGTGTTGTATACAATAAAATGGAATGTCTAAAAAAGCATAAAGATTGTGAGGAAATGAAACATGAATGAAGAAAAGAACGCACGTAAATTAGAAGCCAGGAGAATAAAAGGTATTAATAATTCTCTTTCATATTTATCCAATTCTTCACAGAAAGAATTAGGTGTTATGGCAATTCAAAAGGAAGAAAATGTATTTTTTTGTGGAAATAATACTTATAAAAAAATATATACGTTTAAGCCAGCATTATTAAACAACAAAAGATTGGAACTGTTGAAAGCTCTGTGCAGAATGTTTCACAACAGAATCAGATTGAGTCTTTGCTTAAAAAATAAGGACGAAAAATTAAACGCATATATGTTTATGACGGTTACTTTTATTGCAGCATCTTATTATGAAGTGCAGAAAGAAATCATTTCTTTTGAAAGTGAAATTAATAGAAATATATGTTCTATATTGCACATACAAATTGTACCCTGTAATTTGGATAACACTCTTACATTTATTCATATGAATTGTACCGGAGAAATGAAAAAAATAGATACTGAAAAATTGTTTCAAAAGAAACTAACAGGTGCTCTGTTTGCAGAGGCTACGGCAACAGGACCTGGTGTATTTAAGCGTGGAAGTAGATATGGTGCTCTTTATATTGGTAAAGACTTTCCTCAAGAAACAGAAGATATTATGAAAATCTTTCAATTATACGAAGGAACGTATCAAATGTGTATAGACTTTCAGAGTTATACGGATGAGGATAAAGAAATCTTCCAATATGAGTTAAAAAACAAATTCTGTCAGGATGCCAGAAACAAAGAGGACATGATAGTGAATGCAACTTATTTGCTTACATTTATATCAGAATCAAAAGACAGTTTATCTGAGTTAGATGAAAAAATCGTAGATTATTATGATAAAAAAAATATTCTATTGATGCCTGGTGTAGATAGAGAACGGGATATCCAAAAGAGTATGTGTACGTTAGGATTATCAGACTTCCATTCTATGCAGAATGTCAATATAAATGTCTTAAGTGAATTACTAATGTAGGAGGAAAACTAAAATGGCAATATTAACCAAATATGGAAAAACAAAGAAATATGATCAACCATTATTTATAGATCCTCAATCAACAGAGGAAGTTTTTTCGGTAAAAGCGATTGATGAGTCAGGAATTTATGTTTTAAATAATGGGAAATATTCAAAGGGATTTGTATTATCGGACATCAATTTTGCGGGCGTAACTGATCAGGAACAGAAAACAATAATAATTAACTTTTCAAAAGTGTTAAATGCTATGCCTTGTAGATACTCCTATACAATTGCAAATGAATATGTAGATGAAGCAGCTTTCAATAAAAGAATACTTTATAAAAAGCGTGGCGATGATATGGACATGTTGTGTGATGCTTTTAATGAAGTTATTAATGCAAGTGTTACAGATGCTAAGCAGGGTTTATATCAGACAATTTATTTAACACTTACCATTGATGCTAAAAATCTGCGTGAAGCAAAGAGCAACTTTTCAAGTATTGAAGCTTCATTAAGCAGTGCATTAATCCAAATTGGAATTAATGGAATGGCTGGTTCCATGTTGCAGTCATTAAATATCAATGAAAGAATGCAAATTTGGTATAACTTTACCCATTCAGGAATTCGTACAAATTACAAATTTAATTATCAGAATCTTATTTTAAAGAATAAAGACTGGATTAATATTGTTTCTCCAGAATCATTGGTATTCTATAACGATTATTATGTAATGAATGGTAATCGCTATGGAAGAGTAATGTATATTTCTAAGCACGCTCAATCATTGGAATCGGATATCGTATCAGAATTAGCAAAAATAAATTCTACGAACTATATTTCTGTAAATAACGAAATTCTAGATTTGTCAGGATATAAACAGGAAATTAATAGGAAGTTTGCTTCTGTTGGTATGAAAATTGAGTCACAGAAACAGAGAAATAGAAATAATAATGATTTCCTATCCGATGCAAGTGATCAGTTACTTAGTGAAAAAGATTCGTTAATTAAATTGTCCAGAGAGGTGGAAAGTGGGGACGATCACTTCTTTAATACAACGATTATGATTATGTTCTTAGCTAAGGATGAGGACGAATTAAAAGAGATTACGGACAAAATTATTTCTATAGCTTCCGTCAAATCATTTGAAGTAAAACCATGTTTTGATAAGCAGAGAGAAGGCCTTAATTCTACGTTCATGTTTGGAGTACAGGAATTTAAGCGAATGACAAATTTCTCAGCACCTTGCCTATCTATGTATATGCCATTTAAGACACAGGAACTTAATGATGAAAACGGTAGCTATTATGGTATCAATAAATTAAGTCAGAATCCAATCATAGCAAATCGAAAAAACTTACAAAGTTATCATGGAATGATTTTGGGAAAAACAAGAAGTGGAAAATCGGTTTTTGCAAAATGTGAAATTGTAAGTAACAGATGTTTACATCCACAAGATCAGATTTTAATAATTGATCCTCAAAATGAGTATAAAGGAGTTGCATATGCACCAGGAGTAAATGGTTCGGTTATTTCATTTGATACTCAAAAGGAAATCTATGTAAATCCTATGGATGCAAATTTTGATGGTGTAGATTATGCCACTCTTCAAGAAATTATTGCAGAAAAAGCAGATTTTATTTTCACATTGCTTTCCAGTTGTATGAGGAGAGATATTGATGCAGGAGAGCAAGGTGTATTGGATCATGTAATCAGTCAGGTATATTCGGAAAATTATGCAATGCGTAGGAAAATCAATGGCGATGTAGATGATGTGACGGAATTTAGTATCCCAGCATATATGCAGACAGATAATTCTGCCCTTCCTATTGCTACAGATATGAGTCCGGAAGAACAAGAACGAGTATATAGTCCAACTTTACAGGATGTTTATCAAAAACTTAAAGACCTTGAAACTGATCCAATTGCACAGAAATTAGCTGCACACATGCAGATCTTTGTTAATGGATCATTAAATCTGTTTAATCATAAAACCAATGTAGACCTTAATAGAAAATTCTTAGTGTTTGATATTAGTGGCATTAAAGCAAATTTAAGAGTTACATGTATGTTGGTTATGCTTGAAATAGTACGTAATAAAATCAAATGGAATTTTGCACTAGGAAATTGGACAAATCTTTATATAGATGAATTTCATGAGTTGATTGGTATTCCAGCGGTTGCAGATTATGTAATTAAGCTTTGGAAGGAAGTTGGTAAATTACATGGTTCTATGACAGGCATCACCCAAAACATGACGGACTTAATTAACAATTCACCAGATGCAACTAAATTGGCAGCAATCCTTAGTAATACAGAATATTTTGCAATGTTAAATCAATCCACAATTGATAGAAGGATGCTTGCAGATTTTCTTCCTTCCATCAGTCCCGCAATGTTTAACTTTGTTGAGGGAGCAGCTGCAGGAACTGGATTACTAAAAATGGGACCAATAACAGTTCCTTTTGATATGAGAATGAGTAAAGAATGCAAATTGTATTCCTATGTTAATACAGATGGAAATAATCAAGAATCATCTATTTAAACAATATTTACGCCAAATTGGCGCAAATCTAACTTTATGAAAAGAGGTGGTATAATGGGGAACTTTTCGGATGAAAACCGAGTGAAAAAGTTTAAAAGCGGTCTGGAATCTTTTTCTGAGGTATCACAAGTGGATATTAAAAATGAAAAATTTCCAATTGATAATCAAGAATCCTTACATACAATGTCAGGAGAGCCATCGTTTGTACAAAGCAATCCAGTGATTGAAAATGATTACGGCTACAATATACCAAGTAATCAAAATTCACAAAACATCATGGATATACCGGAAATTTCAACAGAAATACCAATTCCATCATCCATTGTTCCAAGTACAAAAAATATAACTTCTCATTCTGAACCAATTATTAATGCTTCATTCGTTACATCAAAAAGCAGATCAAGAGAAAGTGAATATTCAGAAAATGATTATATTTATCATGATTTTATGGGAAAGGATGGAAAAGAGATATTACAGAGAACGAATCCATTAAATCATGACAAAATGGCATACAAGGGAAAAAGAACGGATGCAGGTGGTGGTGCAACATCAGAGTATAAATTTACTGATAAAGGTAAACTGAAAGCGGAAGTTTTTTTAACCAAAGGAAAGGATAGAACAGATAATAAAGGATTTAGAAATAAGTCTGTACATTTTACGGAAAAAGCAGAGGAAATATTTGATAAAGTAAAGCCCGAAGATAATGAAGCACTAGCATCCTTTTCTGACTCAAAGATAGAAGCGGTACTAATACATAGTTCACGAAAACATTTAAAAAAGGGCAGAAGATATGCAGATGTCAAATTAGCTGCACAAAAGGATGTTTCACAGTTAAAAAAGGAAATAAAAGCAGAAAAAAAGGCAGAAGAACGGGCGAAAATTAATTCTAACTTTAATCATACTAATACTAAATTTACAGATGACAAAAGCAGTAATTTTTCAAGCCAGGTTGATGTAAAGTTTCAGACAGAAGAAAAACGCCAGCGTATGGAGGCATTGTTTTTGAGTGCTTCTGTAAGTAAAGCATCTGTGGATACTAATGCAGTTAACACAGAGGTAAAGAAGAATACAGATAAAATGGAATTGTTTACAGACAATGGTAAAAAGGAAGCTTCATCATTGAATCAGGTGTCTGCGGAACAGGCTAAAAAAGAAAGTGCTAAAGATGTAGAGTCAAAATTTGAAAAACGAAATATGACCAGTGCAGAAAAACTGGAACAAAGTAAATCTGAAAAGAAAGCAAGCAATAAGAGTGAAAAAAAAGAAGTAAGAAAAGCTGCAGCGGTAGCCGCAGTATCTAAGATGATTGATGCAAAGAAGAATATGCAGAATCAATTAGGTGATATGTCGGGGCAGGTTTCAGGTGATCTGATGAAAGATGGTAGCACAGGGCTACTGCAAACAATGACAAATACTTTTAAGGAATTAATTTTGGGTGCTGCTAGAAAAATGGCCATAGCTGCTGGAAAAGCAATAGCACCATTGGCAAGCTCTATTTTGGTACCTGTTTGCATTTTTTTCCTTCTCATTACAATTATTATAACTGTATTTTCAGCTGTTGGTGGATTGCTAGGTGCTGATGACGGAGTTAATTATGATTTAGATGTAAATGGTGATGGATATGTTTATACAAGCATGTCTGATGAACAAATTGAAGAGATTATTGAAGCATTATATGACAACTACTCAGATATGAGTGCAACGCAGGAGGAAGTCATTAGATACTCTTTAAGCAAGGTGGGGTGTGAATATAATCAGGACTATCATGGTAATTTGCATGTAAACATATTTGATTGTTCTTCGTTGGCATTTCGAGCATATAGAGATGTAGGAATAGATATTTCGAATAACGGTGCATATTCAGCAGCTGAAGAATGTAGGGCTATGATTAATGCTGGTAATACCGTTACTGGTGATATGAAACCAGGAGATCTTATATTCTATGGAGGTTCAGATAATGGACGCTATATGGGTGTCTATCATGTTGCAGTTTATGTTGGAAGAGTAGATGGAGTAGATAAAATGGTAGAAGCCAGAGGAGTAAACTATGGTGTAGTTTATTGTGATGTCAGAGCCAATAATGTAGTAGATATCAGTAGACCATATTAGTGCGAAGCACATTTTTCTTTTTAATCGTATTTTTATTTCTTAACTATAAAAATGGGAAAAAGTACAAGATTATGAAAAATATGCGTCTTTTTATCTAACACTATTGTAATTATAAATTGATAAAATTTGATATAAATAAGAAATCAGGAGGTAGTTTTAAAACATGGCAGATGAAATTGCACAAGTGGTACAAATGGAAATACAAGGTGTGACAATGGTTTTTAAGGGTACTTTGCAAGCTGTTCAGTTTTTGGCTAGAGCTTTAAAAGCAATGCTCAATTCAGGTAAAGATGTGTATGGTAAGCATAAAGATTACAAGTTGAACAAAGAGGGAAAAAAGACTTTTAAAGAAATGCTGAAATTGTGTAATGGAGCACCACCACAGGCACTAAATATTCGCGAGGAAGATTTTGAGGAGGTACTTCGTTTAGCAGAAAAAAATGGATTGCATTATACTGTTGCAGTTGATTTTACACCTAATGATGGAATGGTACCAATATTAATTACTCCACAGGAAGCACCCTTATGGGGACAAATATATAAAGCCGTTGCATCAACCAGACTGGATGAAGATAAGAAAAATGTATCTGGATATGATAAGTTGATCGCAGAAGAAAAGGAAAAGTTAAACGGAGTAAAAGAACCAAAAGAAATTGTGAAAATTCAATCTAAAATAGAAAATTTAGAACAGGCTAAGCAGGAAGCCGCCAAGTGGGTAGATTACGGGGAAGATGTATTAAATAAAGATGATGTAACAATGAGCTTCCAGGAATATCTTATGGGTGCTAAAGGAACAGACTTTGAAAAGAATCCAGAATTGGCGATGGCTGAAAACGAAAAAGGTGTTGAAATTGGTTGCTCCTTTAGTGCCAAGGAAAGTTTACAACCAATTCGTGATAAAAGCTTAATGCCAGATACGAAATTAATGTTTTATGTACCAGAAATAGGTGCAATCGTTACAAGAGAGTTTCACCAGGATGAACAGACTAAATTGGTATACAGTAATTACGCTGTGAAAACGCAGGAGGGTGAAGTCTTCAGATGTTCAGATCGGGATATAACAAAAGATAAGTGGAACGAATCTGTGCTTCCGCAATTACTGGATAAAGCAGGTATGCTTGAAGGAACAGAGTGTAGAGCTTTTGACAATGAAGAGAAATTAAAAAGTTTTGTCACTTATCATAATAAGATTGCTTCTCCGGCACAAAAGAATATTGAAAAAGCAATAAGTGAGGGCAAAGAGGTTTTTTCTAGTGCAGAGGCAAAAGATGAAGTGATTAATCTTGTATCAGAGCAGTCTAAAGGATTTGCTTCTGCAAATGTGACAGGAACGCAAATAGAAATTGTATGCAATCCTGAAATGCTAGTAAGGGAACAGGGAAAATTAAAATTAAATCTTTCTGATGATGAAAGCATTGTTTTTACAAGAATAGACAATGAAGGTCTTGCACCGAACGGTATGGTAAAGTTTTCAATTAACGATGAATCAAAATCTACTTTTGTAAAGAAAAATGAGCGTGCAATTACTGGAATAGAAATATCACCATTGGAAGCGCAAAGCAAAATCAGAGAAACCTTAGGTGATGGAATTGCAAGTATGGTTCAAAAAGGGGTGCAGCATAAGGAAAGGTAATGATTTATGGACACAGGAATGCAAGTTGTTAGGAACGAACAAAGCACGCCTAAACAGAAAATAACACATTACATAATCGGTTTTGTACTTGTACTATATGCCGCATTATTATGGGGAGCAAGCTGGGTACCAGGATGCTCGCTAATAGACTGGTTCAATAATTTCTATGATTTTGTATTTGAAAAGCATCACTTTATAGTAGGAGTTACCAGAATAACACCAGAGGTAATATTGGTTTTTGAATTTGTCTGGACACTTATATATTTAGTGATGATTACAAAGATACAACATCCATTCTCTGGAAGAGAGTATGGAGATGCAAAATGGGGTGAAGCAGTCAGGTTTACTAAAAAATTTGGCAATCATAAGAAAAAGCATCTGGTAAAAATCAATTTTGGAGATGAGAAAGAACCAAGTGAGCCAGTTTGGGTAAATACTCATAATTACTGGCTTGCAGAGGGTGTGTATCTAAATATTGATAACAAATTTACTTCCAACTTGAATATTGAAATTATAGGTCCACCAGGTACTGGTAAATCTTTTAGAGTATCTCGCCCAATTTTATCTCAATTAGCGGGAAGTTTTCTTGTAACAGATCCCAAAGGGGAGTTGTCGCAGCAAAGTGGACAGTTTTTTGTAGACAATGGATATGGTGCATTTGTTATCGACTGTGAATCGGAAACTGGAATGACAAACAGTCATCATTTTAATCCTTTCATGTATATTGAAACAGAATCTGATATTTTAAGCCTTTGTGAAATTTTATTTAAAGCAACCAAAAATAAAGATGCATCTACTGGAGATCAATTTTTTGAAGACATGGGGCAGGTACTACTTACAGCAATTTTTTACTTGATGCATTATACCTATCCGAGACAGAATCAAGATTGGAAACATTTTGTAGAACTACTTAATTGCGATACTGTCAGAGCAAATCCGCAAACAGGAGCAATTGATATTTCAGATCCGAATTGTCTGATGCAACGATTTATAAGAGCAAATAATAAATGGAAAGACGAGCATAACGGACAGGAGTTAAAAGGTTTTAGGGATGTAGAAAAAATTTACACCAATGCACAGGAAACAGCATCTTCAATTGTGTCATCGTTAGATGCACATTGTAAATATATGAAGTTGGATTGTGTGGTAGATTTGCTATCTTCTGATGATTTGGATTTTATTAATACTTTTGGATACGGAAGAAAAACAAAGAAAGCACCTACTGGTAAATATATTTTATATATGGTTACTTCAGAGAGTGTAAGACACTTTGACTGGATTCCATCTATGATTTATTCATTATTTATAGACAAGCTATATACACTTACAAAGAACGATCCCTCACTACACCAGACATTGCCGAATCATCTTACATTTTTAATGGATGAATTCGCTAATGTAACACTTCCAGATTCTTTTGTGGGACTTACATCAACAATGCGTTCCAGGGGAATGAATGTAATTATCATAATACAGAATCTTTTGCAGCTTAAGGATAAATTTCCACAGAATGACCAAGATAAAAACCTTCGTTCCAATATGTCAACTACTATTATATTGGGTGGACCAGACATGGAAAGCTGTAAAACACTTCAAGAAGAATTTGGTAAACATACTATACATAAACAAACACAAGGATTGTCAAGAGGAGTCCAGGGAAGTTCATCAGAGAATGAAGATGTAATGGAACATTATCTATTTCCAGCACAAGATATTAATGGAATGTCAAAAGATGGACCATGTGCGATAAAGGTAAAAGGAACCGATGCTTTATGGGAAAGTAAAGTAAGATTTGAGGATTCTCCATTATGTCCATTGCTGACAAGAAAAAATCCTTACAAAATTCAAAATAGAATAGATGTAGGAAATATAAAATTTGATTACACCCTTTCTTCATGTGAACAGATTCCAGATTTTTTGATTGGTAAAGAGGCAGAATCATATGTGAAAGAATGCAAAGAAGAGGGAGTAATTGTCATAAAGATTTCAGAAATGGATTTGGACGCATATTCCGTATTAGAAGAACATGATGAAGAGATACCAGGTAAAGATCCATCTACAAATGAATTTTGGAAAAATGTATATAAATGCACAAAAAAAACCTTAGAAAATGAAAAGAAAAAACAACTGAATATGGATGATTATTCAAATGAACAAATTATTGTTGTTCAGCAGCTAAGAAATGCAGGCTTTATTCCAAAACAGATTAATGCTCTAAACGCATTGATAAGTATAGGATATACATTTGAAGAAATTACGAAGTATTTTAACGGCAGTATGTCTGCAGAAGAAATAGAGTCTTTTGCAGTAAGATTATCAAATATTAATCAACAAACAGGAGGAAATTAACAATGTTAAAAAAAATCAAAGAGAAAATGAAAGTAGTATTAACAAGAAGCAAGCAGGCAATCATTGCAATACCAACAGCTTTAACCTATGCCTATGTGACAGCGCCAATAACAGTTTTTGCATCCGATTCCTATTTACAACCAATCAATAAACTAAAAACTGTAGCAATTAGTATTGTGGCAGCTGCAGGCGTGATCGTATTGATTTATGGTGGAGTCAAGTTTGCGGAGTCCTTCCAGAAGAAGGATCAGAACGGAGAATATTCCGCAATTTATACAATTGTCGCAGGTGGTATCATGGTAGGTATTTCAGCTATTATTACAGCACTCACCTAAAGAATGTTGCATAAATAAGATTTTGCCAGCACTTTAATGACTGGTAGCTTTTAAGGGGTGAGAACTTTATGACAGAGAAAATATTTGAAGTAGCGTATGGTGTATGGAATAACCTTATAACAGTAGCTATGACGCTCTTTACAACATCGCCGACAGCTGCAAGCGGTTCGATTTATAGCACCACAAGAAGCATGTATAATGCAATATCTAATGTAGCACTTCCGATTACAATAGTTTTTTTTCTTATTGCCATCTGCAAAGATGTAACTGGAACTCCACCAGAGCAACAGGTGAGAAAGTTTTTAGGAGATGCAATAAAATTCGGTATATTAGTAGGCTTTTTGGCTAATTTATGGGACGTTATGGGATATATCATGCAAATAGCAGATGGTTTGACAGATAAGCTGTCTGGTTATGGTTCAGGAACATATTTATTAAGTGTATCTTCAGATCTATCTAGTGCACTTACAGAAGCTTCTGAAATGAAACCAACAACAGAAATTCATTTTGTAAGTTTTGGCACTGATTTGATTGCATTTGCAAGTGAGCTTTTATCAATTGCATTTACCCAGCTTTTATTCTTTATTGGAGCACTTATAACGCTGGGTATTACGGTAGCGTCCTGTATATCTATTTTATCAAGTGCATTTCAAAGAATATTAAAGCCATTGGCAATTTTGCCTTTTTCGAGTGTAACGGTAGCAATGGCTTCTGGAACAGCGGAATCATCTAGGGTAACATCCAGTTATCTGAAAACATTTTTTGGATTTTGCATTAGTGGGGCATTTATGGTCATATGCGTGAAGCTTGGTGTAGCCTTGATAAATGGTGGTTTGATTTCATTTGATTATGCTTCTTTAGATATTACAAGTAAATTATTGTATATTACAGTACAAAATGCAGTTGCTCCTATTGTTATTTCAGGACTGGTTAAGTCTGCGGATAGCATTATTGGAAGATTCTTTTAAATGAGGTGAGATTTTTATGGCAACAATGAATAGAAATGTAAATTTAGAGGAGGTAAATACAGATGCATTTATGGGGATTTCATATCTTAATTACCAATCATTGCTACAGAAGGTAGTTTTTGTAGGAGGTATTGTGGTAGGCATAGCAATTAATTTAATTGGTACATTCGTGCTTGAAATCAGCATAAATATGACACTTGTATTGACTTTAATTCCTCTTGTGAGTGGTGTGGCATATGGGTGTAATTACAATGAAGACTTATCTCTTGTTCGATATTTTAAATTGCTTATTTCCAAGCCATCAAAGACCTATTATTCAAAGCCAACAGAAGATTTAGCTCAATTACATATGGCGGCAGAACGTATCAAACAGGAAGAAGCATTACTTAAACAACAGAAAGAAAAGATGTCAGATGAAGCACAAAAACAGCTCCTTGTTAAACTTGGAATATTTGCAATTTTGGCCATTGTGGCAGTTGTTGTGACAGTTATTGTAATTAATGCTATGAAAACAGATGAAGTTCATCATATAGTTACCCAGGCATCAGGAATTGTAGAAATGGAAAAAGGGGTATTTATATGAAAAAAAAGACACTTATTGTATCCCTAATTGTTCTTTGTGTGATTGCTCTAATTATTGTGTTTATTTCTACAGGTGTCATCTCCTTTGATACATTCAGTCAGAACAATAAAACAATCACAGAGGCAGCTTCTGTAAAGGATCTTACAAATGGTTGCTATTATGTATGGCACAATGAGAAAACAGATGATATAACCAATGATCTGAATGGTATTTCGGAAGAAAACGTATTTAAATTATGTCCAACTGGAGCATTGAATTGGGGCAAAGATACTTTTATAAATCATACAATATGGTTTACAAGTACAAATGATATTGATATTCCAACCTTATATGAGGGAGACAAGCTTTTATATATTTCATCAACTTACGTGCCATATAAAGGGATTGAATGGGAAAGATTTGCAGATTATGGATATACCATTGGAGTCGCAAATCTGGAAGGAGACGACAGTGGGCATTACCGCATAATAAATTCTGATGGGGATGGCTATAAAGGTTATGTTTATTCTGATTCGGATGTAAATGAACTAAATCAATATCTTACGGTATCAAATTTGTTCGTTGACAAAATTGGAGGAAAAAAAATACGTGATACTTCTATTTCAGAAGGGGGAACAATACTAAATCTTATCAAAGATAAAAGTTATGTGTGTGAATGGTACACAGGCACATATTATCAGGATTTTAAGATGAAAGCAAATATACATACCTTTAGTCATCTGGAAGAATTTACAACATATCAATACGACTTTTTACACAGTAACTGTATTGAAATCATAATACCGGATTGGCTAAAGACAGGCTATTATTATGTAGATGGAATAGGGATGTTCAGGTATGTAACATCAGAAGATAACTATTATTATAATGGAAATTCTTATGATGAAAATGTTGATTGGAATGATCCAATTATTCTTTATGACCAGGATGGAAACATGATTTACAATCCATCAACTGGCTTAGATAAGAGATTTGATGAAGAGAATGCATCATCGATGCAAACAGATCAAAATAATACTGCTAATGTAAATCTCACAGAAAATGTTACGCAATATGATAATACAGATGAAGATGTAGGAGTAGAACAGTACGAAGATATTAGCAATGAAGTAATCGTTCAATAGACCTATATAATAGGGAAAATGGAGGCACAGATGGATATAAAAGAAGAGCATAAGATAGTTAATTTAAGAGATAAGGATCAGAGTGAAGTGGCAGGATATTTTCAAAATATCGAAAAAGAGAATTATAAATTGTCACAGTTTGTAATGGAAAATTTAAAAAAAGATTCAGCAATTGGAATCAGGGATGATGTTCTAAGGTATATAAGTGCAAATGCTTCTATATTTGGGGAAGATCAAACTTATCTGTTTAATATCGCAAGTTTCTTAAATAATTTAAAGGTAACAGCGGAGCATCTCGCATGGGTAAATGATTTCTTTAGAAATAGTAATGACAGTAATATTTCCATTGATGATTTTGGCATTGTATTTATAGAAGCAATTGAACGAGATATACCATTGGAGAAGATCAAAAAATTATTTTTGTCTGGGGAGGATGAAGTAGAAATTTATGAAAAAGTGGTAACGTATATACCAGGTGATCAGGAAGAGGAAAAAGAACAGACAATAACTCCAATCAATGAAGAACCAAAGAGAGTTGTTATAGAGCAAAGACAAACGGAAGATCCAGGATATGCAGATGTCTTTGGAAGCCTTATGTCGGTATTTGGTACAAAAAATGATGAGTCTGATGCTATTCATATTGCGAATGATAAATTAAATAAAATGGCCGCAAATTTTCAACTTGCAACTTCAGAATTTGCAGCATATTCTTCTGAAATTATTCACGAGATGGAAACGGATAAGAAGGAAATTGGAAGATTAACTGCTCTTATGGGCCTTCAGCAAAAAATGATGAACAGTCAGCAGAATAAGATTAATGAGCTGCGTAATGAGATTGTGAAGTTAAACTTTAAAATACAGGAAGCTGAAAAAACAGAAAATCAAAAGGATACGATCAATCAAAAATTATCGGAGCTGGCAAATCTGACTATGATGAAACGTCCAGAGTCTAGTGGCGGGTATTTTTTAAACGAATAGGAAGGGGCAGGCTGTAATGGAAAAGACAAAAGAGGAATACTTGTCTAAATTGAGGGAATTGGCATTTCAGGCACAATCAGATGGTCATATTGGAATATCGGATTTTATTACAAAATTGATATCTACTGAACACGTAGATATCAAGGTATATGGCTTGATATTAGACTACTTTGATATGCTTCAGGATAGCGATATGGAAGTGTATATGTTTTTGTTGAAAAATAATGTATCAGCGTCCTGGTATGAATATGTAGAATTTCTTGGTGATCAGAGAGGAAGCATAATAGATTATTTACCTATTCTTTCTAATTGTATAGCAAATAGTATTAACATTGAGGAAATGCATGATATTGAGAAAAATTCAAAAGACATTATTGAGTTTAAGGCATTGGTAGATGCAAAGATTTTGGCTAAATTGCCATCGGAAATAAAAACCGAACAGATTGAAAAGTCAGAGCAGATAGGCATTGAAAAGGAATTTATCGAACACTTGAAAACAGAGAATGAACAGCTGAATATTCGACTTAATAATGCTATGGATGAATTGGATAGTTATCGATTGGAACAGAAAAATATGATGGAAACATCAATTTCCAATAAAAAGGCTTTTATGGATCATAAAATAGAAGCGGAGCACCTAAAAAAAGATTTAGAAAAAGTAAAATCAACTTTGGTAATGGCTGAGAAAAAAACAGAACATTATAAAGAGATGATATGCCAACTTAATACAATAAATGATAGAATTCTTGCTGAAAAATTAGAAACAGAGAAGTCTTTGGTTGAAATGCAAACAAAGTTAGATTCAGCACAATCGGATTGTGCACAAGGCAAAACAGAAAATGCAATACTTGTAAAACAAATTGAAACTATGGAGCAACAGATAGCGAATATGCGTATTGCAAGCTTGACAACATCGGGCATTGATGAAAAGGTAGCCGTTTCATCAATCGATCAAACAGAAGATTTTGAAATGATTTCACAGGTAAATAATCCAGATGTATCGTCCATGTATTTAGATGATGAAAACGATATGAACGTGGTAGAGGAATTAGATTATGATCCGAATGATTTGATTCCTATACAGAACAATAAAAAAAATGTTGAAAAACATTCCAGCTTTCTATCCCGTTTTATAAACAGACATTTTGAAAAGAAATTTGAAAAAAAATCACAGGTAGAGCAGGACAATCTCATTTTTATTAAACTCATGGAAAATGAATTTTCTAAGGAAATGGTACAGACCATTACAAGAGCATTAAGAAGTAATAGCATATTATCAAGGTTAGAGTTATATAAGCTCATTTCTAATAAAGCAGAAAACGAAGATATTATAAATTTCTGCAATACAGAATCTTAATTTAGGAAAGGAAAAAGGAACCATGAGTGAAAAAGGAAATAGAAAAAATGGAGCAATAATTTTAGTAAGCGGTATTCTGTTTTCCGTACTATTTATTGCTCTTGGCTATTGGCTAACTGCAATAATTGGATTAATGATTGATAAGTCAGTCGATTTCTTAACTGGATTTTGTGTGGTATTAGATAACCCATTTGACAAATATTTCAATGATTTTACCCCTGTCGGAATAGTACTGGGATTTATCATAGCAGAAACTCTCTTTTTTTTCTTAATTGTTAAAAACAGGAAAAGTGAAGATATTCTTGATGAAAATGAGTATGCACCAGATGTTATAGATATTGCAAATGAAGCTGGTATGGATTATACAGACATTAAAAAAACATCTCAAGTAGCAGATAAAGAATTATTTGCAAAGGTTTCAGTAAACAAATTTGAAAATGTAGGAGATGTAGATTATATTCAGCCAGATGTAGAAGTAAATGAAGCGTCAAATAATGAGAAAGATAACAACGAGGAACCGGAAAAGGAGCAGGAAGAATTATCGTTCGATGATGCTGTTGTAACAGATTTATTGAATGATTATGATTTATCGCAGATTGCCGCTATGCTACAGATAAAAAAGTATATTGAAATTAACGATGTTACCTTATTAAGAAAAATGTTTAAGCCACAGATGGTGGCCAGTGATATTACTTCCTATATTGAAATGTTTTATGAATGAGAGGTTTATGTATGAATAATGTGGTAATGGGGGGACGTATTTGTACGATCCCCAAAATAAGAGTTTTACAGTTAGGAGAAAAACCAGTAAGTGTGTGTACCTTCACAATAGCAATAAGTGATGCAAAATTCGAGACGGAAATAACAAAGGATATGTACACAGAAGGTTCAGTTGATTATGTGGAGTGTATTTCTTTTGATGATGCAGCAAGTAAAATAAATCAATATTTTGCAAAGGGTTTTAAAATTATATGCTCTGGAAAAATCAAAAATCATTATTTTGAAGATGCAAATTGTACAAAACATTTCACACAGGTGCTTTTGGTTAATCATGCGGAATTTGGTGATACAGAAGCCGTGTTTAACAAGTATTCAGATAAGAAAAAAGCACCAGAATTGACGATAGTATCTGATTTAAAAGAAATTGATATTCTGTTTCAGAAAATTTGTAGCCATGGTTATCTTTGCATTGATGAAGATGACTATTTTAAATTAGCAATGAACAATATTTAAAGAATTTATTTGATTATCAAGGAGGCATGAGAAATGTCATCAGATACACAGAAAGCATCAAGCATACAAATGACATTGCGGGATTATTTTATGGATATTGACCAGTTTACCATAAAGGAAGCTGAGGAAGTTGTTAAGCAGGTTAAGGAAGTAAAAATACCAAGTGTACGTGCCAGAGTATATGAAGGAATAGATGCGGGAATCTTTGAACGTATTGATAAAGGTGTATATAGCGTAAAACGAGTACACAATGGTGTTGAAAATAACTGCCTTTTGATTAATGGTGATGGTAGAAATCTATCAATGATTGAGGACAGTAGTATTGATGCATTGGTTACGGATCATCCTTATAAATTAGATAAATCTTTGAAGGGGGGCAATAGAAATTTTGCAGAATATGAATCATTTTTATATACCCAAAAGGATTTTGATGAGAAAGCGAGAGTACTTAAGCCAGGTTGCTTTTTGGTAGAATTTCTTCCAGAAGAAAATGCAGATAATTATAAATATATTTATCAAGTCAAAGAAATGGCTGCCAATGCAGGACTAGAGTACTATTCAACTGTGCCATGGAAAAAAGGGGATTTTGTTGCTAATACGGGGCGTAAAGCAAAGAATACAGAGCAGGTAGTGATGTTCTGTAAAGGAAAAGCACGAGAACTTAAGTTGGATGCAAAGAAAAATAAGGCAATGATTAGCGAAATGATGATATA
>JAQUUB010000219.1 GCA_028694115.1 Lachnospiraceae bacterium | reverse complement strand
ACGGAGGAAATATAGAAATGGCAAGGTTACCACAAATATCTGAAGCCGAATTTGAAGTTATGAAAATCATATGGAAGTACGCACCAATAAGTACAAATGATGTAACCGAGAAATTATTAAAAACATCAACCTGGAATCCCAAGACGATTCAAACACTTGTAAAGCGTTTAGTGGATAAAGGTGCACTCACATATGAAAAGCAAAGCCGAATGTATGTGTATACACCATTAGTACAGGAAAGTGAATATGTAAGACAAGAAAGCAAATCTTTTTTAAAACGCTTCTATGATGGCGATATTACCAGTATGATATCTGCCTACTTAGAAGATGATACTTTATCAGAAAAAGAGTTAAATAATCTCCGCAGCATTCTCTCACAAAGGACTAATAAAGGGGGCGAATAATTTGTTTCAATTTGCAATCCGTTTCCTTATTTGCAATATTTTTATAGCAGGAACGGCTGGTGTCATTTTACTCATAAAATATCTATTCCGAAATCACCTGTCTGCAAGAATACATTACAATCTCTGGTTCCTTCTTTTGGGAGTCATGGCAATTCCTTTTATCCCATTTCATTTACCAGAAATAGGACAGTGTTTTCAACTAATAGACAGTCTAAACAGTATGACGGAAACCGGAACAAGAGTACTTGGAAAATTCAATCCTTCTATGTCACAGATCAATACAACTGGATGGGCGAATGATTTTACTGTTTCTGTGAGTAGAAACTCTCCTGCCATTTTGGGATGCTTATTCTTCTCGATATGGATGGTCGGAATGATTGCAATGGTGATTTTGTATTTTCGTTCAAAAAGCAGACTGGACAAAATAAGAAACTCTGCACTTCCATTACAAAGCCAATCCGTAAAACAGCTTTTCGAAGAATGTAAATCTACATTGAGCATCACAAAAAATGTATCTGTTTTCAGCACAGCATTTTTAGAATCACCTATTACCATTGGTGTGATACATCCACAAATTTATATTCCAATACATTTAATTTCGGATTATCATGAAAAAGAGATGCGTTACATTCTTCTACACGAGCTGCAGCACTACCACTATAAAGATGCAATACCAAATTTCTTCGTAAATATTGCAGGTATCCTCTATTGGTTCAATCCTGCTGTATGGTATGCATTGAGGGAAATACGCACTGAACGGGAAATTGCCTGTGACTCTGCTGTATTGCAGACACTTAATGAAAATGATTACGAATCTTACGGAAATACCTTGTTGGATTTTGCTCAAAAAATATCATTATCACCTTTTCCCTTTGCCAGTGGCCTTGGTGGAAATAAAGCGCAATTAAAAAGACGTATTATGAACATTGTTTCTTATGAACCTTTGACAAGAGGAAAGAGATTACTCAGCATCTCTATTTTTGTTTTAGCAGCTGTATTACTTACAAGCTTTCTACCATTTTTTTCAACTTATGCTGCTGAACATGAATATTATGATTTTCAAAGTACAAGTAAAGAAGTTTCTTACATGGATCTCTCCACGTATTTCGATGGCTATCATGGCAGTTTTGTTTTATACAATACAGTTTCTAATACCTGGCAGATTTACAATAAAGAGCTTGCTGCAATGAGAGTTTCCCCTGATTCAACCTATAAAATATATGAAGGACTGATGGGATTAAACCATGAGATTATCTCACCCGATTACTCAACACAATCCTGGGATGGAACAAATCAGGCATTTTCCGCATGGAATTCTGATCATAATCTTAATTCTGCCATGCAAAATTCCGTAAACTGGTACTTTGACAGAATAGAGCAATCCATCGGATTAACAAATGTACAAAACTACTTGAATCAAATCGATTATGGAAATAAAAATTTGTCTGCGAAGACCGATTACTGGATGGAATCCTCTTTAAAAATTTCTCCAATTGAACAAGTAGAACTATTGATAAAACTAAATACTAATAAACTGTCCACAGACGAACACAACACAGCTTCCATCAAACAGTCCATTCTGCTATCTTCGGATTCTACAAATGCTATGTATGGGAAGACCGGCACTGGTAGAATAAACGGACAAGATATCAATGGATGGTTCATTGGCTATATTGAAAAATCCGGACAAACTTACTATTTCGCCACAAACATTCAAGGTAATCAAAATGCTACTGGTGGGAATGCATCTAATATTACACAATCTATCCTATCTGATATGCAGATATGGACACCGTGAATCAACACAACAAGTAAATAATAGCGACGTTACTCCCTTCTGATATGAGGTAGCAGCGCCGCTTTATTTTATTGAATGACATTTTCATCATATTTACAGTTCGCTTTCAATAATTCCTCTAGTTCACATAATTTCTCTGGTGTTAGCTTTTCTTTATCCACTAAAGCAATCTGATTATCAAATCGCTTAATATAAATATAATTCTTAATCATGCCATAACACTTGAAAGCCTTCCAGTAGTTTATTCCACTTCCTTTTTCGGAATTGATCTGTATTCCATCATGGCCAAAGATATATTCTATTTCACCTGGATCTTGTTCCTGTCCTACCTTCTTGATCATTCTGCTTATTATACTTTTTTGTAATTTTTCTGCCCCGCTGAAGCTGAATACAATAAAAAAAATACAAAGTATGAACATGAAAAGTCCCATAAGTACAGATTCTGTTATCCAGGCATGTACTACAGACAGAAAACACCATACACTCATGAATCTGGATATAGGAATCATCCTTTGCCTCTTTTTTATATTTACAGGACTTTGCAGGACTATTTCCTTTATTATTTCCTGTTCCTGTTCCTGTTCCTTTTTTCCAACTTTTATTTTATACTGTACCATTTAGCATTATCCTTTCATTGTCAATCCTATTTGATATCATAATTTCACTCTAATAGCATAAATCTATTTTATGTAACAATCTAATACATTACTGTCTTTCTCCACTACGTAACCACTCCCACCTATCTCTTTTACATTTTCTACCATGCTGACAATTACAATTGGGTTTGCAGCATTTTTATCTTCCGTAAAAACAGAAAACCAGCCTATCTCAGTTCCTGACGTATCTTCTTTCGTTGCTTTTATTTCTGCAGTACCTGTTTTTCCCGCCAGTACTACATCATCCCTATGGGCAGCATACGCTGTACCATCTGGATGATTAATAACTCCATCCATTCCTTTCACAACCAGTCTTACTGTTTCGCTGGAAAATGCCTGTGAAATCCAGATTTCTCCTTCCGGGCTATCTTTATACTGCAGATATGGCTTTATCATATTTCCATCATTAATAAATGCCGTATAGATACTTGCAAGATGTAATGGATTGACTAACACCTGACCCTGACCATATCCACTATCTGCGAGCTGAATTTCAGATTCGATTTTTTCTGTATTTGAATACTGTGATTTTGCCATCGTTATATCAAAAGGTAATTTCTGATTAAATCCGATTTCATCTAATGCATCCATAAGATTATCTGCACCTATTTTCAATGCTGCTTTGGCAAAATAAATGTTATCTGAGAATATAATTGCGTTTTCCATATTTACAGGTTCATACTCATGCAATGTCGTCACATGATAAGCCCCCATGATTCATCTTTCTGCCATGACAGCCCTTCATTACCAAAATCCTCATTGGGATCGATTTTCCCGGTCTTTAACCCTATCGCTGCAATCACAGGCTTAAATGTAGAGCCTGGACACCAGACTTGCCTGAAACGATTATACAACGGTTGGTTTTCATCTTCATTCAACGATGTCCATAGTTCTTCTGACATTCCTTTTATGTAATCGTTATTATCATAGGAGGGTGTACTGACTAATGCAAGCACTTCGCCTGTATATGGATTCATTGCCACAGAGTAGCCTCTAACATCTTTGAACTGTTCATACAGTTCCTTTTGCAATTCAGAATCAATTGTCAACTGTATATTCTTTCCATCTTCTCTAAGGACAGATGCAACCACATCTTTCTCATTTCCATTTTCGTCAATAATACAAATATCGTAACCATCCCGCCCTTTCAGTTCTTTTTCAAAAAATCCTTCCATTCCGCTTCTTCCAATAACACTATTGCTACTATACCCTTCACCCGCATGTTCTTCCAAATCTTCTGCAGTGACACCTTGTACATATCCGATAAGATGTGCTGCAGATTCGCCCAAATTATAAGAACGAACTTCTATATCTGATAACATAATTCCTGAAATTGCAAGTAGCGTATCCTGCCTGTTCTTTTCTTTCAGTACCATTTCATCAGCCACCGGAGACATCAGATCCAACTCCTGTACTTTCGTGATTGTTGCAATCGGAACAAAAGAATCATCCTTTACCCATTCTGCACTTAGCTTTTTCTCAATTGTCTTTTTATCTATTTGAAGTATTTCTGCAATTTTTTCTAATGTACTGTCCACCTCTTCTAATTTGCCTGGAATAATTCCCACCGAGGTGGCAATTCCTGGACCTGCAAGAATATGTCCGTTTCTATCCTGAATTGTTCCTCGTTTTGCCTGGCTGGTTGATACCCTGACCTGATCTGTTGATTCAAGTTCCGGCAAAATCATACTGTCTGTCCATTTTAATCGATACTTGTCGTCTTCTTTTTCCCATTCTGCTTTGTTTGATAGCTGAACTGTTCCTGCAATTGTCTCAAAAGATACATCATAGGAAATGACTGCTTTATCCCCATGATTCTCTTGAACCACCATATTATTTATCTGAATATTCTCAACTTCCATCCCAGTATATATGTTAGAATTTCGTTTCACGTACTCTTCCTGGGATATCT
>JAQUUB010000218.1 GCA_028694115.1 Lachnospiraceae bacterium | reverse complement strand
TTTTATCCATCTTCATGCTGGGGGTTTTATCCTGATGGAACGGACATACTGCCATACCATTTCGCATTATTTTCAGTCCATAATATTCAGCAACCTGTCTTGTGGTAACACCTTCCTTGACTGCTTCAAATAAATTCAATCCTTCCCTTTCTCCCTGATTTTGGGCAAAAAAACAGCACCTATCATTGATTATGATTTTCAATGGAAAGTGCCTATTATAAGTCCATACCCTGCGATTTCTCTTTTGCTGTGGACTTATCCGCTATTTTTTGTTTACTCTGTTCCACCTTCGGTTTGAAACTTCGAATCTGCTCATTGACTGACTGCTTTATTTCAGACGGAAGGTCTGCAATATCTGGAATAGCAAGTGGTGTTTCATTTCTCTGTTCCAACGCATAGTCAACTGCCTTCCTGATATTTTTTAGCATTTGGTATTCTTTAGATAATGGCTCATGTTTTGTTAAAATCTTTTCCAGATTTTGCTTGGCAATATTTCGTTCCCCAATCCAAAGGAGCTTAGCTGTTTCTGGATTTCCATCCGATATTCTCTCACATACTTTTCTTCTGAGCATACGCAATTTGGTCAATTCCTTAGCATGTGCCTTTCCATATTTTTCTTTTGCACTCTTAAAGAAGATCGAATTATATTTCTCATTAACTGCCCGCAGTTCCTCATAATGCTCCATATCCTCTAAAATATCATCCATAGCCTTAATTGTATCCCTTGACTCTTTCTGCTTAGCCTTCATAACTTCTACTTCCTTCTGCTTTTTCGCTATCAGAAGTCCTAAATCTCCTGTATTACCAATCTTATTTTCCAGAATAAAATTATAAATATCAGTCTGCATTTTCAGATTTCCGTTCTTTGCTTTCTGTCTGCCCTTATCATAAGTATCTGCCACCCTGTTGCGGTGGGAAATATATTCGTTTACAAGTTCCATGACAGTCGGCTGTTTCATCACTTTTAATTCACTTTTTACAGCTTCATACCACTCTGATAATTTTTTGAATGCCCTTAAAATGTCACTGATTGCCTTATTGGTTTTCTTAATCCACCTGTTCAGTTCCCCTTTCTCTGTCACAATACCCTTCTGCTCCATTTTCCTTACAGCAGAACCCTCATGCACCTGTGGAATCAGGTCTAACTCCTGGTCTTTATAAGAACGATGGTCTATCCTTTCGCTAATTCCTTTTCTTTCAAATTCTTCATTGACCATATACGCCCAGTTCTTTCGCCATTCATCAAGTGTTTCAGGCTTTCCCCAATCCGTATTCTGAATGGAATTAAATTTCTGTTTCCCGTCTGCACCGATAACAGGAACTCCGTTTTCATCAAATATATATTCCCTGTGCTGTTTATCTCCCCATTCCCCATTTGTTAGGATAGGTCGTATTGGTGCAATCACATGAAAATGTGGATTCTGTATGCCATCCTCTCCTTTGTCCGGCTGGTGTACTGCCCAATCCACTAACATACCTTTTGCAATAAAATTGGACTGTATAAAGTTTTGGGCAAGTGCAATATTCTCCTCCATGGAGAGTTCATTCTGTAATGCAATATCAAAGTTATATGCAAGCTGTGCTTTCGGATGTTTCTCTACAACTTCAACCGCATTCCACAAGGTTTCCCTGTCCAGATATTTCTCTGGGGCATATTCCGGTAGGAGGATTTCCGAAAAGATAACGCCACCCTTTTTTGTATAATCATGGTCTTCTCCATAGTAATCGCAATGAAGCTTCGTTCCAGAACGATAAGCAGCCGCTGCAATCGCTGTATGCCCTGCACTTCTTTTGACCTGTCCCACGTGAAAATGATACAGTGACATCTATGCTTTCCCTCCCTTTTCTCCCACCAGATTCTGCACCACCTTCTGTACCTGTTCCATCTGTGAAATGCTTTCCATGAACACATAAAACTCCTGCTCCGATAATGATTTTATGACAGGAATAATGCTCTCGATTGCAGCACCTCTCGTAATCAGCCTGTGATTTCTTTTTGTGCGTTCTGGGTCTTTTCCACTTTTCTTCTCCATATAAGTTTTCCTATTTTCAAGAAGCTGTAATTTATGCTTATACTGCTCCTTCTGCTTCAAAATTTTCTCTAATTCTGCTTCCAATTCTTCTCTTGTTTTTCCCATCATTTTCTCCATTCATTGATTTTTCTGTAAAAGAAAACAGACCAACTACATTTACTGTAATCAGTCTGTTTCTATGTTCCGTTATTCAGTTTGAACTTTGGGTCAGTGATAAGCCTGTGGATTATCGCTAGCACGAAGTGTACAGGGGATAGATGCGTCAGCATCGCAAGGGGGTGTAGCCACCTTGACGGAGACGAAGTCTCCGCAACTCCGTAGGACGCACTACATCCCAAAGGGATGTATAGAAGTGCGCTATTACTTCGTAATAGATTTTATAATTCCTGCTCTTTAATAAATATATGCCCCTTTCCATTTCGTTTTGTTTTATATAGCATTTCATCTGCATTATGGTAAAGTTCTGAAAAATTCACATCGTTGTGATGAACATAAGCCCCCGCACTAAAATAGATTTCCAAATCACTATTTATATTTTTTCCTTCTTTTCTTAAACACTCCATAATCCGAAGTATATTTTTTTCAACTATTTTTGCATCGACTATTTCTCTAAAGTAGACAACAAATTCATCGCCACCCAAACGTGCAACGATATCTTCTTTTCGTAAATTAGAAACAAGCACTTCTGCTAATTTTATGAGTACTTTGTCTCCTGTCTGATGTCCTAATTTATCATTTATCTGTTTAAAATCATCTATATCTATAATGCATAATGTTCCCTTATGTTTCTGCTCAATGGATAACTCCACCAGCCTGACTGCTTCTGCTCTGTTATAGATTTTCGTTAATGAATCTTTTGTTGCTTTTTCTTCCAGCTTCTTTTGCAATTCAACTGTACCCGATATATCCATCATCACACTAATAATTGCATCTCTGCCATCCTCTGTTTTGATCTTTTTTCCTTTATCTCTTACCCAGAAATATGTACCATCTTTTTTTCTAAGACGGTAGGTAACATCATATATTCCTGCATCATAAACCTCTCTGAAAATTGTTTTTTCAACGTGTTCTACATCCTCCGGGTGCATCGTTCTCGTCATGAAACCGCCTGTTGACTGCATTAACTCATCATAAGTGTATCCCATATATCCAAGAAGCTCATCATTTATAAGATACAAGGGAAATCCACTTTCCAAATATCCCCCCATGATTCCCCCCGGTATCATATCCATCATCAATTCTATGGCTTCTTTTTTTACCTCAAAATTAATCTGCTGTCGTGTGTCATATCCATACTTTAGAGGAAAGAACTCATCTTCCTGCTGAAATGGTGTTGCGGATGACATATGAAGTGTACATATTTCCCATCTGTTATTTGTCAATATTGCGGAAGCTGTTAATCTGGTTTTAAACTCAGTTTCCACATTATTTTCATCTTCCATTCTTGAAATGACACTGCAAAAACAATTTCTACTGTATTCCGATGTTATATTCTCAATATAATCTGATATCTCGTACTCTATAGAATCAGGACATTCTCTAAATTCATCCAACATCAGTTTTTGTAATTCCTGTTTATTAACAGCTATTTCCTGTATGCCTGTTCCTAAACTGATTATATGATCTGAGACATACGACAAAGCTTTTCTTTCATCTCTCTCAATTAAATAACAGTGCAGGAAGGCATCCAATGATTCTCTCATGTTATTTTCTTCTGTCTTTCCCATAAATACCTCTCTTTAAGTTTTGTCTACAAGTTGCTTTTTATTAAATACAGTTTTCTATATCCTTACAGTTTTCATAAAGTGTCACTTGATTTCTGCCCTTTTTTTTGGATACATATAATGCCTGATCAGCTTGTTCAAATAATTTATCATATGTCAGTCCATCTGTTGGATACATAGATATTCCAACGCTGACAGATAACTGCATTGTTGTAAAATCGGTATTCAGTTTTACGACTTCAGTTATCTTATTTCTGATTTCATTTGCCTTCTTTTCCGCATTAGAAGAATTTGTAACATTTACCATAAAAATAATAAACTCATCTCCTCCAAACCGCCCAACAATATCGCATATTCTTAGAGAATTTATTATATTTTGTGCAACAACCTTTATGGCTTCATCTCCCATTTTGTGACCATATTCGTCATTTATCTCTTTGAATCGGTCAATATCTACAATCATTAAAGCACCTTTAGTCTTAATGGTGTTCAAACTTTCTCTAATCATCTTTTCTGAAAATTCTTTATTATAAATCTGTGTCAGTCCATCGCTTTTACTAATCCATAATATTTTTCTCTGATTTTCGATATCTGTTACTTTATTTTTTATGATACCATAATTTAATGGAAAAGATATCATAAGATAGCTCAATACATTAACTATATCAAGCCTTGCAAGTGATTCTTCTTTTACGATATAAGTAACGATACAGAAAATCACTGCTACGAGTACATAATCAATTCCGTTTTCGCTTATTCTTTTCTTTAGCTGTATCATGGTTTTTTCCTCCATCAATGGCAGGATCATCCTTGACCAGTTCTATGACATCCATAATATCACATTTTAATGTTTCGCATATTCTGGCTAACGTAGTCATGTTGATATGCTTCCCCTTACCCATGTTGGCAATCATATTGCTGGTCAGTCCTGCATCTACTCTCAAATCTTCCTTTGTCATGTCTCTCTCTAACAATGTATGCCAGAGTGGTTTATAGCTAATATGCATTTCAATCCTTCTTTCCTGC
>JAQUUB010000013.1 GCA_028694115.1 Lachnospiraceae bacterium | reverse complement strand
ACCTTTACAAAACGGATTATAGCACTTTTCAAGGTACTTTTACATAGGCTAAGTTATAAAAAGTTGCTTAAAATCGAAAATACAAGGTCAAATCAATAGAAACTGGAATTTAGTTTTTCATTTGACCCTAATTTGTAATAAATTGTAAATTTAAGCAAGCAAAAAGATTGGTCAAATAAACCAATCTTTTTGCTTTCCAGGATGCAACCACCTGGCATAGATATAAATACAGAATTACAACTTAATTGTGTCTATAGTAATCGTTCGATTTCTTCTCTCTCTGGCATCACGCTTAGGGCACCACGTCTTGTAGTAATAATTGCTGCCGCCGCATTCGCATACCGAAGCATCTCATGTAGCTGAACCTCGGTAAGTCCATCGATTCCATGCTCTAAAACATAATTAATAATATTTGCTCCAAAGGTATCACCTGCACCCGTTGTCTCTATTGTGTTTTCCATAACAAAGCCTTTTTCCTCGACAACTTGATCATGATAGTAGGCACGGCTCCCTGCTTTTCCCATTGTAACTACGATTAGATTAATATCCGCAATCTGTAAAAGTGCTTTCACACCCTCATCATAATCACGAATTCCTGTTACGAATTCGAGCTCTTCTTCTGAAATCTTTAAAATATTACACTGCATAAGTCCATAAAAGATCTGCTCTTTTGCATCTTCAAGGGAATCCCATAAGGGCTCTCTTAAGTTGGGGTCAAAGGACAATAATGCTCCACCTTCTTTTGCTAATGTAATGGCTTTTTGGGTTGCCTTCCTTACTCCCTCTGAGGTCATAGATAAGGTACCATAGTGGAATATTCTCGTATTTTTACACAAATCCTCTGGTATTTCCTCATCACGAAGCATCATGTCAGCACCTGGCTTTCGATAAAAAGAAAAGTCACGATCCCCATCTGCTGCGGTATGAACAAATGCCAAGGTGGTAGGAACTTCCTTATCCAGATAAAGGGACTCTGTATCAACCCCAATGGCTCTTACCTTTTCTTTTAAGAGCTTACCAAACTGATCATTTCCCACTTTTCCTATAAATGCGGTCTGCTTCCCTAGCTTTTGTAGCATAGCCAATACGTTGCAAGGTGCTCCGCCTGGATTGGCTTCAAATAATATATTTCCCTGATTACTTATCCCATTTTGCGTAAAATCAATTAATAGTTCCCCTAATGCCACTACGTCGTACATTCCAATCACCATTCCTTTTTTATGAATCACTTTTCACACTGTGAAACTTAGATATACTTAGCATGGTTCTCTCATGCGTTAGTATATCTTTTCACACTTTACACTTTCTCACTTTTATGAATGTTGGATGCTAAATGTATGGTTTTTCAAATCAGCATCTAAGCGTGCAAAATGTTCTCCATTCGTTCTGGTAATCACCATCGAATGTTCACCCTCTAGTTTTACATCAATGCCACCCTCAATTGCAAATGCTGGATGCTCATTTCTAAATTTCATCATTTCAAACAACTCTCTGACAACAGGGCGATTTACTTGTTTCGAAATCTCTTCCATGCTGTAGTAATGTCGATTGATATCTCTTCCATTCTTCGTTTCTTCCATCAGTGCGATATCATTTTCACCAGCCAAAAGACCTACATAATACACTTGTGGAATACCTGGTGCAAAGAATTGAATGGCTCTTGCAAGCAGATAAGCGCCATCATGATTACCGAGTGCGGAATAGTACGTTGTGTTCACTTGATAAATATCAAGATTGTTATAAGCTGCTGTATTATAGATTTTCTTTACATTGGCTCCTTGTGTGAACATTTTCTCCTTGGTCTCTTCAATCACTTCATCTGGCATCAGATCCTTCACATCAACAATACCGATTCCATCATGGGTATCTAAAGTTGTGAACTGTTTCTTAGGACTCATTTCCAGCCACTTTTTCAGATATTCTCCGTTTCCTGAATAGAGTGCATTTAAAACAAGAACTGGCAATGCAAAATCATAAATCCAAAAGCCCTGTTCTGCTATTTTCATCTGAATACTATAGTGCTCATGGATCTCTGGAAGAATGCAGACATTTTGCTCTTTCATAGTATCTTCAATTTCGTGTAATAAATTCCAAATATCAGGTTCAATGAAAAAACAGTTGGTATCTGCCTTTTTAATAGCATAGGCAAATGCATCAAGACGTATAATCGAAGCACCATTTTTGCACATTTCAATTAAGGTGTTCTTCACAAATTCTTTTGTTGCTTCGCTCTTCACATTTAAATCCACCTGCTCCTCGCAAAAGGTACACCATACCTTTTCCGTAGTGCCATCTTTGAACTCTACATCAATATAAGGAGCTCGTGGTTTTCTTTTATAGATAATGTCTACCTGTTCCTGCGTAGGCTCTCCATTTTCCCAGAAATCCTTATAGCGAATGAAAAAGTCTTTGTATTTAGATTCCTCTTTCTTTTCTTCAAAATCCTTAAAATACTCTGAACTTTTGGAGATATGATTAATCATAAAATCAAACATCAGATAAAAATCCTTGCTAATTTCCTCCACATCCTGAAAGGTTCCAAACGCTTGTTCTACGCGGTCATAGCACATAGGTGCAAAACCTCTGTCTGCGGAAGAAGGAAAAAATGGTAAGATATGAACCCCGCCAACTGCATCCTTTAATTCCTTATGTAAAAATGTATTTAATTCCTTTAAGTTTTTCCCTAAGCTGTCTGCGTAGGTAATAAGCATAATTTTGTTGTTTAATTCCATTGATCTAAATCCTCTTCTTTCTAGTAATTGTTACTAGCATTTTCTTCCATAACTACTTTTTCTAATTCATGAATCACTATGGTTCCTTTTGTATCCTCTGTACCACAAAGACGCAACGTCCCACAAACATCCTCTGCCTTATTTTCTTGTACAAAATACTTAAGTCCTGACATGGTATAGATTTCGATTACATCCTGATCAAAGAACATCTGGAAATCAAGACCATTCTCTTGCAGGAAGGAGTCTTCTGCAAAAGATGATTTTCTATCGCTCATCTCAATCATCTTTTCCTCAAAGTTTACTTGTATTAATTGACCGAATGCCTCAATTGTGACATGTCCCTTTGATTGGTATTGTAAATGAATTTCTAACTCCATTGGCTCATTTTGAACTTCATACGGAAGATGAAATTCCTGCTCGATGTTATATTGACTTGCTTTCTTTCTCATCGCTTTCACTTCTTCTGTTGGAAGCAGTGTTACATATTGCTCTTTTCCAATTGATAACAAAGAGAGTTGAACCGGCAGTGATAATACTCCCGTATAGTTTCGATTCTCCTTATGACTAGTCAGCCAGCTGATTTGTACAATGCGACCATTGATATTCTGCACCGTCTGTGCTGCGTAGGCTCTGACACATTCACGTTCGCATATTGCATAAGCTTCTTTTCTTCCCGAAGTTGGCAAAAATGTATATCCATCAAAATCACCAATTAGATAAAATCCATCTGCCGCCCAGAAAATCCATTTCTTATCTCCTGTTCTTTCATCCACCAGTGGAAAGAAATCAGGACATTCACACATTCCCTTTTCCTCCAGTTCCTGTGTTTGTACCCAATTTAATAAATCTACCGAACGGTAAAAGCAGAAGCGGAAACCCGTCATATAAAGAACCATAATATAGGCCTGGCTCTCTTCATGATAAAATACTTTCGGATCACGGTTTTCATCACAAACGTGAGGCATACAGAAACAATCTGATTTTGATAAGCTCTTGTTTCCATCTCTACTATAAGCGATTCTTTGTGTGAATTTCCCGTTCTTTGACCAAGCGCTTCTACCACCTGCTGATGTATAATAATAAAGATAAGCATGCTTGCCATATCCTAATAAATCGTATTTATCAAGCAATCCGGTACCTGAATAGATTGGTCCATCACAATCCGGCCTTAATGCAGGCTCTGTATAGGACCAATGAATAAAGTCTTTGGTTGAAGTATAGGACCAGTGAATGTTCTCCCATTCTAATCCATAGGGATTATGCTGATGAAAGATATGAAATACACCCTGATCGTAAAGGAGTCCATTGGGATCATTCAACCATCCAAATGCAGGTGCATAATGTAAATAGGGTCTCTTTTCATTCTGATAATCAGGTCTTTCATTTCTTTGTAAGATTTTCTGAACCCATGAATCTGTATAATCTCCCTCGATATCCATCCTTTTTCCTGCATACTTCTCTACCGAAAAAGCCACATAATAATCAACGGTATCCTCTGAAATACCAATATAAATCTCTTGTTGCCTGATTCCATCCACAAGAAAGGCAATCGCCTGATTCGGTACATTTTTTGTAATTGGCAGCCATAGATATTTTGTGGCAATTACGAATTGTCTTTTTTCCATATCCTTTTACTTCCTTTAAGATTTGTTTATAAAAGCCCCGTACCACTAGGGTAATTCGGGGCTTTCCATAGTCTTATGACTTCACTGCACCTGCAACCACACCGCTAATGATTTGTTTCTGTAATAAGAGATAAATTACAATTACTGGCAATACGGTTAAAACAAGTCCAGCCATAATTTTTCCTAAATCATTCGAGTAGGTTCCATAGAAGGAAAAGGTTGAGAGTGGCAATGTAAATAGCACTTTTTTACCCAAAATCAAACTCGGAAGTAAGTAATCATTCCATAACCACAACACATCCAATACAATCATGGTCGCTGTTGTTGGCTTCAATAATGGAAATACAATTTTAAAGAACACCTGGTAAGGAGAGCATCCGTCAATGATTGCAGCTTCCTCCAGGGATAATGGAATACCGCTGATAATAAATCCATAATAAATAAAGATTGCAAGTCCCATACCAAATCCAACGTTCATAAAGATTAACGTCAATCTATGATTTAATAATCCCAGCATATTTCCATAAATCGATATCAATGGAATCATAATCGCCTGGAATGGAATTACCATAGCTGCAACAATTAGGGAAAAACTAATCTTAGAAGCTTTTGTTTTATTCCTAGCCATATAATAAGCGGCCATGGAAGAAAATAAGATAATAAACACTACACTCAGTACCGTGATAAAGAAAGAATTTTCAAAAGCATTTAAATAATTCATTTCCTTAAAAGCCGAGATATAATTTTCAGTAAAAAGACCTTTTGGATCTATTAATTTCAAAGGATGCTTTATAATTGTAATCTTTCTTTTTAGTGAATTTATAATAATCAAGAAAAATGGAACCATATAGAGCATTAACATAACAGATAGTAGAACAATCTTTCCAATATCAATGATTTTCTTTTTCATTATGCTTCCACCTCCTTTTTCTTACCTATGTATACCTGAGCCACTGCTACAAATGCTACAACAAAGAATAGCACTAAAGCTTCTGCCTGACCCAGACCATATTGTTTGGATTTAAATGCTTTCTGATATACATGCAGTGCTGCCATGATGGTACTGCCATATGGCTCCCCATCGGTCAGTGATACGTTCAAATCATAAACCATGAAGCATCTTGTTAGTGTTAAAAATGTACAGATTACAAAAGATTGTGACATCATTGGTATGATGATATGTCTTGTTTTCTGTGTGTTGGTGCACCCATCAATACTGGCTGCTTCGATTAAATCTTTTGGAACCCCGACAAACCCGGCTACGTAAATCAACATCATATAGCCTGAATATTGCCATACCGTAACTAAAACAAGAGCAAGGAACGCTTTTAGCGGATCCGATAACCATGATTTCTCGAACAATGGAATTGACGTAAGTTCTCCGAACGTTGTAAATCCTTTCGAAAATACAAACTGCCAGATAAATCCAAGTACAATTCCACCGATCAGGTTTGGTGTAAAGAAACCAGCTCTGAAGAAGTTCTGTCCTTTCAAACCACTTGTAAGTAAATATGCCAGTATAAACGCAATTACCTGTACAAACAACGTACTGAGTGCAACGTATGCTAAAGTTAAAAGTAATGCAGACCAAAAGTCTTTATCCCCAAACGCTGCAATATAATTCGTAAAACCTACAAAATCTTTTTTATCAGATATTCCATCCCACCCTGTAAATGTTAAGTAAAGGCCATAGAGAAATGGTATAATAACTACCGCAAAAAAGAAAAACATTGCAGGACCGGCAAACATCATATATGTCTTAATTTTATTGGACATTGAATTTTTCTTCATAAAAGCGTTCCTTCCTACTATTGTTTAATATTATTTCTGTGACTGCCAATATGCATCATATTCTTTTGCAAGCTCTGCTCTGTCAATTTTACCTGCTAAATATTTCTGCATAATTGCTCCTGCTGATGCCCAATGATCTCCTGGAAGTGAATTGTACTGAGCAAATGTTAATCCTTGATCTGCATAGGCTTTTAATGCAACACCTAGTTTGTTACCTTCGTTTGGTGCATAGGTTGTAAAGCAAGGTACTAATGCTGCCTGATTTGCAATCACATCTTGTGCTGCTTCATCATAAACAAGCCAGTTTAAGAAATCTTTTGCTGCCTGAATTTCTGCTTCAGATGCACTTTTGTCAACCATAACCTGTTTTGATCCAACTGCATTTACCATAGTATTAAATGTATCATCTGTTGTGTTCTGTACTACTGGAATCATACCGTATTCGCAATCTGGATCAGCAAATCCTGATACTACTTCCCATACCCAGTTACCATTGAACCAGAATGCAACATCACCTTCTGCGAAATATGCATTGTCCATATCGTAATCAGCTGCTAATGGATCTTCACCATTGATATTGTATTTTTTCAATACATCAAAAGTATCCATCAAACTATTGAATCTGTCATTATCGTTTAAGCTTGCAGAACCATCTTTTAAGGAAGCGATTAATGCATCTCCTGCTTCTGCTGTTCCATCCTGCTGTTCGTAAACAAGTCCTAAGTAATGAGCACCTAATGACCAGTCTTCTTTAGAAAGAACGACAGGTGTTTCCATTCCTGCTGCTACTAATTCATCACAAATCTTTACAAAATCATCTAAGCTCTTAATTGTTGTTTCATCGAAATCTTTTCCTAAAGCTGTTTCAATTGCTGTCCTGTTAAATAGGATTCCTCTTCCCTCTAAGCTGAATGGGAAGCTGTATAAGGTACCATCAATTTTAATACCATATTGGTCTCCGCCGTCAGCAACCCATTTTTCACCATCTAATGGTAATGCTTTTTCTTTTGCCAGAGATACGATATCATTGCAATCCATAATTGCTAATGTAGGTGCTTCACCTGCTGCATATTTTTTCTGAATTGCTTCATAAGGGGAATCACCTTCTGCGATGGATGATAATTCTACTGTAACACCAGTTTTTTCTTTATAATCTTCTAGTGCTGGCTCTAAGAATTTTTCCAGACCGCCTTTTGTATTTAATATTGTAATGGTTACACCTTCTGTTGAAATTGCGCTTTCATCGGTGCCTGCTTCTGTTGTTGTTTCTGATGTTGCTTCTGTTGTAACATCTTTCGCAGCATCTGTTGGTTCAGTTGCTGTTTCTTCAGTTGTGCTTGATCCACAAGCAACAAGTGAAAGTGTCATGGCTACAGCCAATCCTAGTGAAACTAACTTTTTCATCTTCATTTTTAAATCCTCCCAAAATAATTCGTTTGCAACAATCACAGATTGCGAAGTCATCCGGATTACTCACTTACTGTTCTGTTGTATCTACAGTATACATTTTCTTTTTAAATATGTCAACCGCATGATATATATTTCGTATATATTAAATAAATATGCGTATTCTTTTTTGTATATATTTACTATATATTCCATATTTTTATTGGTTATTATATGGAATTAAGTTCTAAATTCCATAATTTAGTAGGTTAATCGTTTGATATATTTTTTAATTTCATTTTGTAAATAAATAAAAAAGTAGGCTTCTAACGTCAATCTGACCTTTTGAAACCTACAATCCTCAATTTTGCCACTAAAAAGTATTTCTAATAAAGAGTTGATTCTCTTACTACAAGTGAAACTGGCAGTTTAATCTGTTCTGGAACTGCTTCTCCCTCTAATCGCTTTTCAATAAATTCAATCGCCCATTCCGACATTTCCTTTATCGGTTGTCGGATTGTCGTTATCGTAGGAGTCGTTAATTGTGCGATTTCAACATCGTCAAATCCGACCAGTTTCAACTGCTCTGGGATTTTAATGCCTAACTCCGAGCAAACCTGAATTACCTGGGCTGCAATCAAATCACTGCTCGCAAACACACCGTCCACCTCTGGAACTTTTTTTAATGTTTTTCGAATATATTCATGATAATCAAGATGATTATAAACACTGCTATTACACTGCTTCTCGTAATGCTTAACTCCATTTTTCTGGCAGACATCAACAAATGCTTTTTCTCTTGCATCGGCTGGCATATCCTCATTTACAACACCACTAAAATGAAGCAGATTCTTGCAGCCGTTTGAAATCAGATGCTGGGTTGCCAGAACGCCTCCCATATAATTGTCACATTGAATTCCTATTGTACCTGGTTCAAGTTTTCTCTCAATTAATACAACGGGGATTTCCATGTTTACGATTTCTTTCGCGTCTACATTCCTGCTACAGAGAATAATTCCCGATACGCGGTTACTTCTGCACATTTCAATGTATTCCTTTTCTTTCTCTGTTTCTCCCTTTGTATTACATAAAATAATTTTAAATTTATGTTTTGCCGCCATACTTTCTAGGTTGCTGATTAATTTAGCAAAGTAAGGATGAACAATATGTGGGACGATAATCCCAATCGTGTTTGTCTTTTGCTTAGATAAGGATCTTGCTAATTCATTAGGTTGATAGGATAATTCTTTCATTACCTCATATACCTTTGTACGTGTCTGTTCACTGATATATCCACGATTATTAATCACACGGGACACTGTGGTCACCGTAACTCCTGCCTTTTCAGCTACATCTTTTAATGTTGCCATAGTCTCCTTGTCCTCCTTCTGATATATTACTTCCCCCTCATTGTACCATATCATTTATCATATGTCTATCGGTTGACATGTGGTTTCACTGTTCATTTCTGTTGTTCTGTTAATGCAATCAGATCATCTTCTGAAAGAATTGGGATTCCTAATTCTTTAGCTTTTTTATTTTTTGACGAATTAGATTCCACATCATTATTAATTAGATAATCAGTCTTTGTAGTCACACTGCCTGTTGCCTTTCCACCTTTGCTCTCGATAAACTCCTTTAAGGCGTTACGATTTTCAAAATGTTCTACACTTCCTGTTATTACAAAGGTTTTTCCTTTCAGTGTTTGCTCTTCTTCCTCTTGCTTTATTGATTCTAATTGTACTTCCTTTAGGAGATGAAGGTAATTTTCTCTATGAATGGGATTGTTGAAATAATCAACAAAATTAGCTGCGATTACATCTCCGACACCTTCGATCGTACTAAGCTCCTCTGCTGTACACTCTAAAATTCGGTCACTGGAATAGTCTAACTCCTTACAAATCATTTTTGCATTTGACAAGCCGATATTTAAAATTCCCAAACTATATAACAATTTTGGCAACGTGGTTTTTCTTGATTTTTCAATACTTTCCACTAAGTTTGCATAAGATTTTTCACCCATGCCTTCCATTGCCTTAATTTCCTCTTGATAAGTGTCAAGATGATAGATATCTGCAAACTCTTTGATATATCCTTTTCCAATAAATTTTTCAAGAGTAGACTCTGATATTCCCTCTATATTCATAGCATCACGGCTCACAAAAAGCGAAAAGGATTTTATTTTTTTTGCCTCACAGTCTGGATTGGTACAATAGAGTGATTCCACATCATTCATTTTTTTAATCTGTGTGGCCTCATGACATACTGGACATGATTCTGGTATCGTAATCTTTCCACTTCTCGTTCTATTTTCTGCAATCTGAGGAATGATCATATTTGCCTTGTAAACCTCTATGGTATCCCCAATCCCTAATTCCAGATTTTTCATAATGCTAAGATTATGAACAGAGGCTCTGCTTACCGTCGTTCCTTCCAGCTCAACTGGCTCAAAAATCGCTACAGGATTGATTAATCCCGTACGGCTGGCACTCCACTCGATTTCCAAGAGACGCGTTTCTTTTATTTCATCCTGCCATTTGAATGCAATTGCATTTCTCGGAGATTTTGCTGTTCTTCCTAAGGAATCCCCATAGGAAATATCATCAAGCAGCAGAACTAATCCATCCGATGGAAATTCATTTGCAGTAATTTTATCTTCAAACTCCTGTATGGATGCAAGAATTGTGTCTTTCCTTACTCTTTTATATCCCACGACATCAAAGCCCTGCTGTTTCAGCCAGATAAATTGCTGTTCTCTGGAATTCTTAAAATCAAGACCTTCTGCTTTTACAAGTGCGAAGGCAAAAAAATTCACATTTCTTTTGGCAGTAATCTCATTATTTAATTGACGTACAGAACCACTGCAGAGATTCCTTGGATTCTTATATTTTGCATCAACATCACTAATCTGCAGATTGATTCTTTCAAATTCTTGATAGCTGATTACGGCCTCTCCCCGCAATATCAATTCTCCCTGATAGGGAATTGTATGAGGAATGTTCTGAAATACCTTTGCATTATTTGTAATTACCTCACCGATTTCCCCATTTCCTCTTGTGACGGCTTTAAATAATTTTCCCTCCCGATAAGTCAGTACAATGGTAAGACCGTCCAGTTTCCAGGATAGAAGTGCCTCCTGATCCTTTAACCAATCTCTGATTTCTTCCCTGTCCTTTGTCTTTCCAAGGGATAGCATTGGCTGCTCATGGCGTTCCTTAGGCAATTCTGTCAAAGCCTCGTATCCTACCTGGACCGTTGGGCTTCCTGACAAGGTGACTCCCATTTTCTTTTCTAAATCTACTAATTCATCATAGAGTTTATCGTACTCAAAATTGCTCATCAACTCTTTGTCTTCCTGGTAATAAGCTTTAGAAGCCATATCTAATGTTGCAATCAGTTCTCTCATTCTTTGATTATCTTGTTCCATCGTAAACCCCATTCTTTCAGCACACCTTAATTTCTCGAATCCTTACAAAGAAGGATTAATTCTATTTTTTCCTCATCTGTCATTTCTCTATACTCTCCGCATTTCAAGTCACCTAATGTTACATTCATAATACGGATTCGTTTTAAAGTAACAACTTGATAGGAAAGGGCCTCGCACATTTTTCTAATCTGTCTGTTCAAGCCTTGAGTCAAAACAATGGAAAAGGATTGTTCTCCTGTTTTTATTACCTTACAAGGTCTTGTCAATCCTGCATCAATGGAAACACCCTTCTCCATTTTTTGCAGGAATTCCTGCGTAACAGGTTGATTTACCGACACGAGATATTCTTTTTCGTGGAAATTCCCAGCCCTCATAATTTTATTTACAATATCCCCGTCATTTGTCAAAAAAATAAGCCCTTCGGAATCTTTGTCAAGTCGTCCCACCGGATATACACGAATAGGGTATCCGATCGCAGTAACAATATTGTTGCTATTTTTCTTTTCTTGATCTACGGTAGAACAAACGATGCCTCTGGGTTTATTGTAACAGAGAATCACTTTTTTATCGTTCTTTTGAATTTCTTTACTATTTATACAGATTTTCTCTTCACCTGTTACCTTTTCTCCCAAAAGAGCGATTCGTCCATCGATTGTTACTTTCTTTGCTTCCGTCAGTCGATCCGCTTCTCTTCTAGAGCATACACCAGCATCAGATAAATACTTATTTAACCTGATTTTATTTTCTTCCATTTTATTTCCACCCATATTTATTACATCCAAATTGTTAAATATATTTGAAGAAGACGCTTGCGACTTCTTCCGATGTAAAACATAGTATTTCTTAGAAGCGGTTATTTCGCTTCTTAGAAATACTTTTTACATTATTATACTAAACGTAGTATTAATTAGCAAATAGAGATTGTCCGTGTTATAATCTATTTGTACGAAAATAATAAGGAGACCTTTATGAAAGCAAAAAAAGCAGAAGAATCAAGAACCGTTCAGGTTCATGTTGTACAGCCAAAAGATTTAAATGGTGCTGGCCGGTTATTTGGTGGTGCATTGCTTCAAATGATTGATGAAGTTGCGGGTATTGTTGCAAAACGTCACTCTCACAGTTCCAATGTCACTACTGCTGCAATAGAAAATCTAACTTTTAAGTGTGGTGCCTATAATAATGATTTATTAGTTATTATTGGTTATATTACGTATACAGGGAATACCTCTATGGAGGTTCGTGTGGATACTTATATGGAAGACACAAAAGGAATGCGAAGACCTATTAATCGTGCTTTCTTTATTATGGTTGCAATGGATGACTTTGATAAGCCTACGAAAGTTCCACCTCTCATGGTAGAAACAGAATCTCAGAAAGCAGAATGGGAAGGCGCATTACTTAGGAAAAAACTCCGATTAGAGAGAAAAGAAGCTGGTTTTTAAGAATTTTATTTCATTTAATAAAAGCTCCCGTAAGCAAGATGTTTCCATCCTGTCTACGGGAGCTTATTGATGCCCTTTTATATCTTGTTACGTTAATTAGCAAATTCCCTGTGCATTCATAGCATCAGCTACTTTTAAGAAGCCTGCAATGTTAGCACCAACAACATAATTACCTTCCATTCCATATTTCTTAGCAGCATTGTCTAAGTTATGGAAAATATTAACCATGATATCTTTTAATTTGCTATCAACTTCTTCAAATGTCCAGCTTAATCTTTCACTGTTCTGAGACATTTCAAGTGCAGATGTTGCAACACCACCAGCATTAGCAGCTTTACCAGGTACAAACCATACTCCATTTTTCTGTAAGTATTCGGTAGCTTCTAAAGTAGTAGGCATGTTAGCTCCTTCACAAACAGCTTTTACACCATTTGCAACTAATGTTTTTGCATCTTCTAATCCTAATTCATTTTGAGTAGCACATGGAAGAGCTACATCAGCTTTGACAGTCCATACACCATGTACTCCATCTTTGCAAGCACCTTCATGGTACTGAGCACTCGCGCGATTAGCAGCATACTCTGTAAGTCTTGCACGTTTTACTTCTTTTACTTCTTTTAATAATTCAACATCAATTCCTTCTGAATCATAAATCCATCCGTTAGAATCTGAAACAGTTACTACTTTTGCACCAAGCTGTTGTGCTTTTTGAACTGCATAGATTGCAACATTACCTGATCCAGATACAGATACCGTTTTTCCACTAATATCGGAACCATTGCATTTCATCATTTCTTCTGTAATGTAAAGTAAGCCATATCCTGTAGCTTCTGTTCTAGCTAAAGAACCGCCGTATGATAATCCTTTACCTGTAAGTACGCCTTCATAAACTCCACGAATTCTCTTATACTGACCATACATAAATCCGATTTCTCTACCACCTGTTCCAATATCACCAGCAGGAACATCTGTGTCTGCTCCAATGTATTTGCAAAGCTCAGTCATAAAACTCTGGCAGAATGCCATAACTTCTCTGTCTGATTTTCCTTTTGGATCAAAATCAGAACCACCCTTGCCACCACCAATTGGAAGTCCTGTTAATGAATTTTTAAATATTTGCTCAAATCCTAAAAATTTAATGATACCTAAATTTACAGAAGGATGTAAACGAAGTCCTCCCTTATATGGTCCAATTGCACTATTGAATTGTACACGGAAAGCATTGTTTACTTGCACATTTCCCTTGTCGTCCACCCAAGGTACTCTGAAAAGTAACTGTCTTTCTGGCGTTACAATTCTTTCTAATAACGCATTTTTTCTGTATACTTCTTCATTTGATTCAATTACTACTCGAAGAGATTCTAATACCTCTTTTACTGCTTGGTGGAACTCTGGCTGTGCAGGGTTTTTCTCTACCACCATGTTGAATACTTCATCAACATATGACATTTCTTTATCCTCCTTAGATTTGTGTTAGTATAAGAAAAAGCGCAGAAAATAAAAATGGGTAGCGCACGCCACCCATTATTTTCGACGCCTTTGTCTATATGACATTATATTATAGAATGACATATTTTTGCAAGCATTATTTCCCAATTTGTTTTTATGTGAACAACTTATGTCTTTGTGTCAGAGATATTTTTTAAGATTATTGATTGCTTCTTCTTCAAAATCCATCAGCTCTTTTGCTAATTCTACCGTTGTATTTGAGATATTGGGATTATGATTCAACGTCCTACAAAGTTCTGTCATATTTCGATAATTTCCTTGAATCATCATTTCAGCAATATGGCCTGTACTGGTATTTAATAATGTTCCTGCCATAATTCCACTTTTTAGCATCACTTTATCCATAGGATTCTCACGGAAGGGACGAATTCCTTCCTTTCCCATTGCAGTTAATGCTTTTCTTTCATAATCTACAAAATTTTTACCTTGCTTCTTGATTTCACCCATAAATTTTTCATCATAAATTTTATCGTAGACTTCTTCTATCGAATTAATAGCCATTTGTGTGTTTCTTTGTATTTCATGTAACACTCTTCGGTTCTCTGTTTTATAATCAGGTTCTTTCATAATCAGCTCTCCCATCTACGCCCATAAACAACTGTTTGATTCACGCAAAAATAGACATGGTATTCACCATGTCTATAGTATGTGCAAATTCTTTTGGTTTAATCACTAATTATTGGATTTCTACATAGTCTGAATTCACATAAGCCGTTTGACCTTTATACGTAATTTTACACCAGCCATCTGCCTGTTTCATAATCAAATCATATGTTTCACCCTGATATGCCGATCCTAACTGTTCACTATCTTTGCTAGCACCTTTACGAATCTTAACGGTTTCTTTTATCTTGACCTTACCGATTGCAGATTCTGATGTAGTACTTTCGGTATCTGTTGTTTCTGCAGTATCTTCTGTAACATCTCCTTCAGATGATGTTTCTAAGAATTCGCTCTTTATATATGCTTCTTGATCCTGATACTGAATTTTACTCCATCCATTATCCATTACTTCTAATCTTGTGAATACTTCACCTGCCAAAGCCTTACCAAGCTTGTCACCTGTTTCGCTGGCAGATTTTCTAACATTAACGCTTTCCTTCGTTTTTACCTTATCCGTTGTAGTTCCAGTCTCAGCTGTAGCTTCCGCCTCAGTACTATCCGCTTCATCACCCTGAGCCATTTGCTGGCTCACTGTTTCGTCAGCATTTGCCTCTCTTGCTGCTAATTCTGCTGTTACTGCATCATCAAGAGCTTTAGGCAGTGCATCCATAAATACTTTTAACGCATTGTCAGAAGCTGCTGCTTCACTGTATTTCGTATCAACTTTATTTAATAATTCTACTACATCATCCTGAGCAGCAATTGTTCTAATATAATCATTGACATTTTCATCTAAATCTCCATCAAATACATACAGAGAACCATCATCTTTGGAACAAATATAAAGAGATGTTAAACCTGGTGCCAAAGTTTCAATATTTTTGAATTTAATTTCATAATAAGCAAAAACGATATAGGATTTATCCTCTGGTCCTGGTTTTGTATAACATGTAAAGTTTTGATAATTTTCTGTAAATTCAGCTTTTTTTTGAATTCTGATTTTTTCAGTATCATCAAGTTCACTACAAATCTGTGATAGCTTATCAGTATCTCCTGCAGCCATTGCTGTAAAATAATCTGCAACCAAAGTATTTACATCTGTATAGGCATCTACTTCTAATTCTGTTTCTGGAACGGGAATTGCACTATTGTTTGCACTTACCTGCGATACGGTATCCACCGCTTCAATTGTATCATCATTTTTCTTGCCAGAAGAAAAAATTAACAAAACCACCACAAGGCAGATAAATAGAACTCCAACTCCAAAATATTGATAATGTTTTATAATAAATTCTTTAATTCCATCAGCTGTTATCTTCATTTTAATTTTCCTTTCCATATCCTTAGCTTTCTTCTAAAAGAAGTTACACACTTCTTTTAGAAGAACCTGCATCCGAGAGGATTCGAACCCCCGACACGTGGCACCGGAAACCACTGCTCTATCCCCTGAGCTACGAATGCAAAGAATTGCATTTTACAAATGTTACAAAATTGTTACGCAATTCTTTGTTATCATAACATACATATTTCGAAAAGTCTATAGAATGTATTGTGAAGTCTTTGTGAAATTATTGGAATTTTATTTTTCCACTCTGTCTGGAAAAGAAATAGACACGATTTGATAGAACCTCTTCCTCTTCTACCTGTGTCTCATTTACTTCCTTTACCATCCGTTCTAATTCTTCTATTGTAATACCAGGTTCTGCCGGAACCAAAATCACTTCATGAATCGAAGATGGAAGAATAAACAAGTCGTTTCCAACTGCTTCTGCAAAATCATCTAATACCTGTGAATACAAAATGCAAATAGCACCATTCATCTTCTCACGATTCGTTAACACATACATTGGAGATCGTTTTCCATCTTCTTTCATAGAATCAAGCATTTGTCTGGATTCTTCTCCTCCTGCTTTTTCATTGAAGGTGTTTCGTAACATCTCCATCATAATATCATCCATATTTTTAATTTCCATACCTAAAAGCTTTTCTGTATTTCTTTCTGAAATAGAAAATAAATCTTCCTCTAAAACTCCCCACATATCCATGTGCTTATTAAATATTAGAATGGTTGCATTACCGATACTGTCATTGGAAATTAAACAGTAATACACAATCGCCAAATCGAATATTCTCCGATGTGGAATTTCTTTTAATATTTCCTGATTCTTCTGATAGTTAATCAACTTATAGACAATTCTACCTTTTACTTTTTCAAAATCCGTAAAAAAATCTACATCAAAATTTGTTTCAACTCTGCTCTTCTCATATAAATTCAAAATATCTCTCATAATAATCATTTGACTTTTTCCATTTTGATATTCCTCATAATATCCATTAAGATAGATAGTAGGCGAAATATTTTTACCATCCTCCATAATAGCAAGACCCTCTAATGATACTCCGTTATTCTTAACTACATGATTCAAAGAAACTTTGGTATTATATCCCAAATAGTCTTCAATCCCCTTTTTTAAATACATACAAAACTCTTGAAAATTCATAAATCCTCTCTTTCCGGACAGACTGCCACATTTTCAAAATAGGTGCCTGCCACAAATAAACCAAATGTTTTCATTTGCTGTAATACGTTTTCTATTAATTGTTTAACCTTTTGAAATATGACCGAAGCGGTCTGAAAATAAAGAATATAGATTACAATAGAAAGTCCTAAAGACTTTCTATTGCCAATATGAACTAATAAATCATACCTATATTGAAACTATACACGAGATAAGTACTCGCCTGTTCTTGTATCAATTTTAATTACATCTTCCTGATCTACAAATAAAGGAACATATACGGTAGCACCTGTTTCAACAACAGCTGGCTTTGTAGCACCCTGTGCAGTATCGCCTTTAAATCCTGGCTCTGTTTCTGTAATCTGTAACTCAACGAATAAAGGAGGCTCAATAGCAAATACAGCACCATTATGAGAACATACTTTAACCATTTCGTTTTCTTTTACAAATTTGAGAGCATCTCCAACGGTTTCTTCATTTAAAGCTACCTGCTCATAATTCTCTGTATCCATAAAGTTAAATAAATCTCCATCACTATATAGATATTGCATTTCTCTTCTCTCAATACGAGCTGCTGGGAATTTTTCATTAGGTCTAAAAGTTTTTTCAACTACACCAGTACTTTTAATATTTTTAAGTTTCGTTCTAACGAAAGCCGCACCCTTACCTGGTTTTACATGTTGGAACTCAATAATTTGATATACATTCCCGTCTATTTCTACTGTTATTCCATTTCTAAAATCTCCTGCTGAAATCATGGTGATTTTCCTCCTTAAATTACTTTCACAATACAATCCTTAATCAGTTTATACTAAAAATAATGATATTTCAACTATTTTTTCAAAATCACTCTTTCTTTAATAAATAATCCATTGCTAAAAGATAACCTTCCAGCCCTTTTCCATAAATCTGTTTGTCACATACTTCGGCTGTAACTGAAATCTTACGGAACTCTTCTCTTGCCGTAATATCCGATATATGTATTTCCACTTTAGGAATTTCTATGGATGCAAGGGCATCCCTGATTGCATAGCTATAATGAGTATATGCTCCAGGATTAATAATAATCCCTTCCGTTCCATCCGTATATGCATCCTGAATCCGATCAATGATGGCACCCTCATGATTACTTTGAAATACATCTGCAACACAATTTTCTTGTTTTGCCTTTTCACTAATTAAATTTAATAGATAATCATAATCCTGGTTCCCATAAACTTTTTTTTCACGTATCCCCAAAAAGTTTATATTAGGTCCATTAATCACAAGCATTTTCATGTATTCTCTCCTCTATTTCCTCTGTAATTTCTATGACATTCTTTTGAGATGTCTCTACTGAAAAGGAACATGCATCTTTATAAATAGGATTCCTCTCCATCAACATCCTATTCACTTTTTCAAAAACATTTCCACTCTGTAGCAGGGGTCTTGTATTATCATCTTTTAATCGCTCGATAATTGTTTGTGCATCTGTTTTTAAAAAAACAACAATCCCTAATTCCTTTAAGAGCCTACGGTTTTCTTCCCTGATTGGCAAGCCACCACCTACTGAAATAACTGTATTTTTCGTATTTATAACCATTTCCTTTAGCAACTCTGTCTCCATTTTTCGAAATTCATCCTCGCCAGAGACTTCAAATATCTTTGAAATGGTCTTCTTCTCTTTCTTTTCAATTAGTTGATCGGTATCTGCAAATGCCATTTTTAATGAATTAGATAATGTTTCCCCTACACTTGTTTTCCCTGTTCCCATAAATCCAATTAAAATAATATTATTCATTCTTGTGTAGTTCCTTTTCTAAAATAGCATAAACATCCTTAGCTTCGTCTTCATTAACTTCTACTTTTGTAAATAGCTCAAAAGCAATTACTCCCTGATACAATAACATGAGCAATCCATTATATGCATTCCCACCACTCTGTGTTATCATTTTCATAAATTTAGTTTCAAAAGGTTTATAAATGAGGTCAATTCCAGTATGAATCTTTTTATAAAAGTCAGTATCTTCAATGACACACTCTTCTTCTCTAGGAGAAAGTCCAATTGATGTGCACTGAATAGCTAAATATTGATGATCTGGTAATTGATGATATTCACTTAATGGCTTTGCAATTACAACTTGTTTTCCCATTGTTTCATTTACTTCCTGTGCGATTAATTCTGCCTTTTCCATCGTTCGATTCAATAAATAAATTTCATTTGCACCTTCTTGTGCAAGCAAAAACACTACAGCCCTTGAAGCGCCGCCAGCACCTAATACAATCACCTTTTCACCTTTATAGTGAACTCCTAACGATTGAAGTTCTCGTTTGAAACCTAATGCATCGGTATTATAACCTTTATATCCACCCTCAATACGTACCAGGGTATTAACTGCCCCTATCTTTTTAGCTAATTCATCTATCTCTATCAGATTTTCAATTACCTGCTCTTTGTAAGGTACTGTGACATTAGTCCCAAGAATATTTAGTTCATAGGCTCCTTTTACGGCATACTCAATCCCACCTTTTTCAACTAAAAATGGAACATATACTACATTTTGTCCTTTTAATTCTGATAATCGATTGTGAATCACTGGTGACAGTGTATGCTCTACTGGGTTGCCAATTAATCCTAGTAATCTTGTTTTCCCATTTATTTTCATGAATTCTTTTTCCTTTCATAAAAATGCAATACAACTTTTTCAAGATATCGTTTCAAAACAATCTGAATTTCTTCTTTCGGATGTATTGGCTTCACTAAAATGGTTCTTATTCCTGCATTTTTAGCTCCAAAAATATCTGTAAACAGTTGATCTCCTACAAAAATAGTATTCGATTGATTGGTTCCCATCATTTCCATTGCCTTTAAGTAATTCTTAGTACCCGGTTTCCCTGCTTTAAATATATAGAGTACCTGAATGACCTCATTAAACATTTTTACCCTAGGTTCTTTATTATTTGATAAGAGCACAACCTGAAAACCAATACTTTTTAAATGCTTAAATAAATCAATTGCCTTTTGATCTGCTGGTGCCCCATGTGGAACTAGTGTATTATCTATGTCAAATAGTAATCCTCGATACCCCTGCTCATATAACTGCAAAAAAGGAATTCCATAAGTAGATTCCACATATTCATCTGGATAAAACCTCTCAAACATATCAGGTTCCCTCGCTTCCTTTCGTTTGTGACAGAATAATTGCCCCAAACATAATCATACATCCAAAAATCATTTTTATTGTTAACACTTCACCAAGAAAAATTACAGAGCAAAGCACTCCGAATACCGATTCCATGGAGAGTAATATGGATGCTGTGGCTGGATGTGTAAACTTCTGACAGACATTTTGAATCAAAAATGCAATCATAGTACTAAAAATTCCAAGATAAAACATACTTACTACCGATTGTAAATTAAAAGGAATATTTGTAATACTTCCATCCATAATCGGAGCTAATAACCATGAAAAAATGGCTGCTACTATAATTTGTAATACCGTTAGTAAAATAGGATCTTCCGTTTCTGTATATTTATCAATATAAATAATTTGAAAGGAGAATAACAGTCCGCAAAGCAACGTTAATCCATCTCCAATATTGATTGATAAGTCTCCTTGTAAAGATAATAAACCAATTCCAACAAGTGCCAGAATGGCAGCTAGTAAATTATATTTATTTAATTTTTTTCTGCTAATTAACCAATGCAAAAAAGGAACTAAAATTACATAAATGGTTGTTAAAAATGCATTTTTCCCTGCTGTTGTATATTTACATCCGATGGTTTGAACAACATAACCTGTAAATAAGAAAAAGCCTAGTACAAACCCCATAAAAATCGTTTGTCTTGTAATATTTTTCAACTTTTTACGAAAAATAATACATAAAGCAATGGAAGCAATGGTAAATCGAAATGCCAGCATATAGATTGGTGGAATAATATCTAAGGATGTTTTTACCACAACAAATGCGAAGCCCCAGACAAAAGCTGCAAATAACAGTCCCATACTTGCTGCAATTCTTTTTTTATCTTTATTTTTATTCAAGCTTATCATCCGTTTTTCTTCTCTCTTTTTTATCTCTTAGTATTTCCATCATGACATTATAACAAATAATGGTATTGGATGCAAAAAATTTCGATATATTATCCCATAAAAAAAGGGCTTGTTGTACAGCCCTAAATTAAAGTTTAATGATTACTTTTTGTGTTCTTTTAAAATTCTATTATGCTTTCTAATTAAAGGAAATTTAAGTAACGTAGTAATTAAAGCAATGCAAACAAGAATCGTAGCTGTTTTAACCGCAAAAGGAAATATTGCAATATACCAGGAAGATTCTTTAATGTAATTATTTCCAAAGTATAGGAATGCTGCAACTACTACTGCAATCATCAAGCATCCTACCCTAATTTGGTCCACTCGTTTAATATGATTTTTTGCCTTTAAAAGTTTCTCTTCAAATTCCATTCAACTATCATGCTCCTTTTATTTCAAGCAAGAACTTTCTTTAGTTCATCCATGAATGTATTAATATCTTTAAATTCACGATATACAGAGGCAAACCTAACATAAGCAACAGCTTCTAAATCTTTTAACTTATTCATAACCAGTTCACCAATTACATTACTAGAAACTTCTTTTTCTTCCATATTAAAGATATCTGTTTCTACCTCATCAACTAATTGTGTAATCTGATCTGCGGAGATTGGACGTTTATGACATGCTCTTAAAACACCAGCCTCAATTTTGGATCGATCATAAGTTTCTCGATTATTATCCTTTTTAATAATAATAAGTGGTATTGTTTCCACTTTTTCGTATGTAGTAAAACGCTTATCACATTCATCGCATACCCTGCGACGTCTGATTGAATTGTTTTCTTCAGCAGGTCTTGAATCAATTACTCTCGTGTTCTCATGACCACAAAACGGACATTTCATGTTTCCCCCCATCTGCGCTTTTTTGTAGCGCTCCCCAATCATCACTGTTCCTATATTTCATTTTTATATAAAGTGTGAAGTGTGAGAAGATATACTAACGCATGAAAGAACCATGCGAAGTATATCTAACTCTCACACAGGAAGAAGTCGCAAGCGCCTTCTTCTCATTTATTATTTGTGCTGTTTGTAGCAGCATGTTTGTTTGTGTTGCTTAACAAGCTTAAACTTGTACGATATCTCATATTATATTCACTATTTTGTATTATGTCAACGTCCATTTATGTTAACTCATTATCCAAGATAATTCTTCATACTCCTTAAAGCATTTTTTTCTAATCTGCTTACCTGTGCCTGAGAAATTCCGATTTCATCCGCCACTTCCATTTGTGTTTTTCCTTCAAAAAATCGTAATTTAATAATAAAATTTTCTCTATCTGTTAGTTTCTTCATTGCTTCGCTTAAAGATAGCTGTTCAACCCAGTTTTCTTCTTTATTCTTTTTATCTGAAATCTGATCCATGACATATAGAGTATCCCCACCCTCTGTATATACTGGTTCATACAAGCTCATGGGATTTTGTATTGCATCCATTGCATATACGATTTCTTCTTTTGCAACACCGATTTCAGAAGCAATCTCTTCCACAGTCGGTTCCTTCATCGAACGTTTCATAAGTGCTTCCTTTGTATAAATTGCTTTATATGCCGTATCCTTAATTGACCTGCTAACACGTAAGCTTTGATTATCCCTTAGAAATCTTCTGATTTCTCCAATAATCATAGGAACTGCATAGGTTGAGAACTTTACATCATGTCCCTCTGGATCAAAATTATCCAGTGCCTTAATAAGTCCAATACATCCAATTTGAAATAAATCATCCACATTTTCATTACTATTTGAGAAACGTTTTATAACGCTTAATACCAGACGAAGATTTCCCTTTATATATTCCTCCCTAGCTCCTTCATCCCCATTTTGTATTCTCGCAAACAAAGCTTCCTTTTCTTCATTTCGAAGAATAGGAAGCTTCGCTGTATTCACTCCGCATATTTCTACTTTTCCTTGTAGCATAGGTGAATTCCTCCTAGTAATTGTATTACTAAAATCATTCACAAATTGCCTTGGAAATATTCATAAAATAAAAGAATAATTTACAGAATTTCAGGAACTATACACAATCAATTACAAAATCGCATATTTTAAATTATAGACTCCAAAGGAGGCTTACTATGCGATATAGTGAATTAACAAATTCTGAAGTAGTAAATATTCGCACCTGCAGAAAACTTGGTTATGTTTGTGATCTCTGTTTTGATTGCCATTCCGGTCAAATACAACAGCTTATTGTTCCAGGACCCTGCAAATTTTTGGGCGTTTTTCCTGGATCATCAGAATATTGTATCAATTATAGTCAAATCAGGCAGATGGGACCAGATATTATTCTTGTCGATATCTGTGAAGAAGAAGCACTTCACGACCACCGAGGCGGACTTCTTTGTTAACGTTATTCAAACCTTACTATTTCCTTTTTTAAACGCTTAATAATTTTTTTCTCAAGTCTTGAAATGTAGGACTGGGAAATTCCAAGAAGGACAGCCACCTCTTTTTGCGTCATTTCTTCTCCACTTCCTTCTCCTATTCCAAATCGAAGATTTACAATTGTTTTCTCGCGCTCTGATAGTTTATCGATTGCTTTTAGCAGAAGCTTACGTTCTACTTCGTTTTCAATATCTTTATAAATAACGTCCTCATCTGTACCAAGAATATCAGATAGTAAAAGTTCATTACCGTCCCAGTCAACATTGAGAGGTTCATCAATGGACACCTCCAGTTTCGTTTTATTATTTCTTCTTAAATACATTAATATTTCATTCTCAATGCACCTTGAGGCATAAGTTGCCAATTTAATATTCTTATCAGGATTGAACGTGTTAATTGATTTGATTAAGCCAATTGTCCCTATCGAGATCAAATCCTCTACGCCTACTCCTGTATTATCAAATTTCTTTGCTATGTATACAACAAGCCTTAAATTATGTTCAATAAGGATTTCTTTTGCATCCTTATCATATTCACTTCCAAGATCCGAAATGATTTCATTTTCTTTCTCTGAGTCTAATGGCGGTGGTAAAACCTCCGTTCCTCCTATATAATGAATTTCACCTGTTGATTTCAAAAATAGCCTTGGTATCGGTGTCAAAAACCGAATCTGGCATTTACCAGGCATAGCTACCTTAAACAGCATACCTTTTCCTCCCTTTATTATGTTCTTGCAAAAATACTCTCGAGTTTAAAATTATTTCATATTCTCCTAATTCTGATAATTTTCCTTTGTAAATACCTAAAAGTGGTGAATTGATTTCAACAATCTTACCATCTTTTTCTATTTCTATAGAATCTGCAAAGTAGGCGGTCATTAACCCGTTTTGCTTTCCTACTGACTGATATGGTATTAATCTAATCTTTTCTTCCCTATTCGCTAGATTAATACTGTGAGCAGCCTCCTCACTAATGATATGTACGCAATTTCCTCCAATTGGATCACAGAGTGTGTTACCACTATCAAAGAGCCCCTTAACTTCTACCGATAAGGAATTACAGTTGACTTTTACCTGATAATAATATTTTTCTCTCTCAAACAGATATTGATATCCTTTATAAGCAACATAGATAATCCCTGCGCACATAGTTCCAACTATCATAATTGTCCAAGCAGAATATTTTCCTATGAAAAATTCAATCATCCCAGCTAACAGAACTGCTGATCCATAAAGACAAACGAATCCTTTTACAAACTGTTTATCCTTAAGATGAAAGCCAAATCGAAGCGTTACAATACCGTATAGAATTTCAGCAATAATAGATTTCATCTGTAGACTTCCAAACGGCAATAGTACGATGATGCATAAACCAAATGCTCCTGCTGCAGCAATAAGAGCTATTTTAATTCTTGCTATTGATGTTTTCATAAACATATTTGTTATCTCTAGAATCAAATAATTCATCCACAGATTAAATAAGAAAAAAACATCAATATATAATTCATATTGCAACTCACACCTCCATTCGCTTTCTTGTATCATTATAGTCAATTTGATTTATGGTTTTTGTCACAATGTGTAGAACACTTATTTTTTTCTATCTCTCTTTTTCAACAAAAAAATCGCCTGGGTTTTACCCAAGCGATTTAAAATTAGTATTTTCTTCTATTGTCTTTTCAAGAAATCTGGTACCTTAATCGTCTTTGCTTCAACATTGCTAACTAATGGCTTGTCTGATTTTTGAATACCGGTAAATGGTACAGCTCCTGTATTAACAGGATTTACTCCCCTGGGCACTGTTCCAGTCTTTTGACCTGCATATGTAGAAAAACTACCAGCATAACGATTAACAGCACTTTGGACAGCTGCGGTATCAAGACCTGTAGCAATTACTGTAATAGTAGCTGCATCTGTTTCCTTATTATCGTACATTGCACCGAAAATAATATTTGCATTATCTCCAGCCAAATCCTGAACATAACTAACTGCATCATTTGCATCCATAAGTGAAATATCACCAGAAACATTAATGATTACATGAGAGGCTCCTGCTATCGTAGTCTCTAATAATGGGCTGGCAACAGCCTGCTTCACAGCTTCAATTGCCTTATCATCACCCTTTGCCTGTCCTATTCCAATATGTGCAATTCCCTTGTCCTTCATAACCGTCTGTACATCAGCAAAATCTAAATTAATAAGTGCTGGTACATTAATTAAATCTGTAATTCCCTGAACTGCCTGTTGGAGTACTTCGTCTGCTTTCTTTAATGCATCAGGCATTGTTGTACGTCGGTCAACGATTTCGAGTAACTTATCATTTGGGATTACAATTAAAGTATCTACGCTTTCCTTTAACTTCTCAATTCCACCTAGCGCATTCACCATACGTGTTTTTGCTTCAAATTTAAAAGGTTTCGTAACAACACCAACGGTAAGAATCCCCATGTCTTTTGCCACTTTAGCAACTACAGGTGCAGCACCAGTACCGGTTCCACCACCCATACCACAGGTAACAAAAACCATATCACATCCCTTTATCGCTTCTGAAATCTCATCTAAACTCTCTTCTGCAGCCTTTTCACCCACTTCGGGTCTTGCTCCAGCTCCTAAACCTTTTGTTAATTTCTCACCTATCTGAAGAAGTCTTGGAGACTTACATAATTGCAAAGCCTGTTTATCAGTGTTAACACCAATAAAATCAACTCCTCCAATATTTTCTTCCACCATTCTATTAACAGCATTATTGCCTGCACCACCAACACCTATAACAATTATTTTGGCAGTAGACTCAGCGTCATTTGTCTTAATTTCTAGCAAAGGTACTCCTCCTTCATGCCAGCAAAAATGCCGACTCTTCTCTCCTTACAAACTCCATATACTATATCATATAATTATTTCATTAATTTATCAACTATTAATTTCAAATTTCCTTAATTTCCTTATTTTTCTAATCGTCAGCTATGACATTGCCTGAAACGTTGCCTGAAACATTACCTGAAACATTCCCTGAAACTTGTACTTGATTTTCACTTACAAGTATTTCTTCCATATTTAATTCAGAATGAGATTGCACATCGTCTCTTTGGAATGTGATATAGTCCTCTTTGGAATCATTTTGATAGTTTTCCATATACAAAGTACCACTTAATCCTTTTAATTTTGGAACAATGTACTGTAGCTTAATCATTTTCTCATCTATATTGTTCATGTTACCAATTTGTACTTTTGCCTGATCAAAATATAAATCGATATTTAGGTCCTGATCAAAATATATTTTCGTGGTTTTTATACGATACTTTGTTAATAATTGGGTGATGCTTAGAATTTCCTTAAATATCTGTTCGTTTTCAATTGGGAGCTTTTCATACATAACTACATAGTCAAACTTTAGTCCTGTTACATAAGGCAGATTATCCACTTGTGACTCTGAACTTTCTACCACTATGCCATCTTTGTCAAAATACATATAACGTCCCAGGTACTCTACATATCCGGCTATGGCTTTCTCATATACCGTTATCTTTATCTCTGAAGGGGAAACAATTGTTACATCCATCGTTTCTACAAAGGGAACGTTATCTACCTTTTTGTATTTATATTTAAAATACAAATACATGGAATTGTCTCCGTACTTTCCACTCATTACAATCTTTTGTATTTGTTCATTTGTATAATGCTGATTTCCTGTTACGGTAACCGTTTTCACACGATAATGTTCTTTTATATAAAATAAGACAGCCAGAAAAAAAATGGTGACCAGAAGTACTACAATTAATATTTTTTGAAGTTTATTCGTTCTCAAATACCCCTTTGCATTTTTCATTTCCCTTATCTCCATACAACTTTATTCTTTAGGGTCTATAAGCAATTTTGGCTCCTAATGCTTTTAAATCTCCACAGATATCCTCATATCCTCTGCCAATATAAAATGCATTAGAAATAGTTGTTTTGCCAGTTGCACATAACCCTGCAATTACTAGGGCCGCTCCACCACGAAGCTCTTGAGCAGAAACTGATTCTCCATGCAAAGAGCTGCCATAAATACGTGCTTTTTGTTCTTCAATTTCAATCACTGCACCCATCTTTCTTAGTTCCTGTGCCACACGAAACCTGCCTTCAAATATTGTCTCCTTAATTTGACTGACTCCATCCGCTGTACATAGAACAGACATGAGTGGCGATTGCAAGTCTGTAGGAAATCCAGGATAAACATCAGTTGCTAAATAAGGAATTGGACCATTACACATTTTCGCATCTAAAAAAAGTGTATTAGGTCCTGGTGCAATAATGCAACCCATTTGCTTTAAAATATCTATGATTGCTCCCATTTGTTCTACAGGCACTTCTTCTAGCAACGCCATTCCTCTTGTAGCTGCAACAGCAAAGCAATACGTTCCCGCAACAATACGATCTGGTACAATCGTATATTCCGAATCATGCAAATAATCAACACCCTGAATAATAATTGTTTCAGAACCTGCACCTGAAATTTTTGCCCCTGCTCCATTTAAAAAACGACACAGCTCAAATATTTCAGGTTCTTTTGCCGCTCCATGGATTTCTGTTATCCCATCTGCTGACACAGCCGCCAGAATAATATTTTCCGTGGCCCCAACGCTTGGAAATTTCAAATCAATTCGTTCTCCATGTAATTTTTCAGTCTTTCCATACAGGAAAGATTCTTTTCTCTGTATCATTGCGCCCATAGAGGTCAACGCATCAATATGAAAATCAAATGGACGTTTTCCTATTACACATCCCCCCGGATATGGTATTTTTGCTTCTTTTCTTCTTCCAAGCATTGCACCAAGAAAAATAATGGAAGAACGCATTTTATCTGCTGACTCAACAGGTATTTCACATGTGAAAATCTTTTCTGCATCAATCAGCAGGTCACTTCCATCCCGTTTTACAATACAACCAACGCTTTTCAGTATATCAATCATATGATAGGTATCTAAAATCTTTGGACAATTATGTATCACTGTCTTACCAGGAATCAATAACGCTCCTGTAAGAATAGGTAAAACTGCATTTTTGGAACCCTGAATCCTCACCGCTCCATATAGCGGATTTTTTCCATACACGTCAATGGTATCCAACCGTTCACCCTCAATCTATTAGAAACATCTATTCTAATATATGAAGTTGCATGATTTCTGTGCTTATCCCTTTAACTGTCAATTTCTGAGTTTTTTATTCCAAACGAATTCCCCTTGATACGCTGAGTGCAAAGCCTATTTCAATTAGTAAAAACATAATGGAAGATCCACCATAACTAATGAATGGTAATGTGATTCCTGTATTAGGTATCGTATTTGTTACAACTGCTATATTCAGAATAACCTGAATTGCTATGTGCCCCATTACACCAACTACTAATAACGCGCCGAACAAGTCAGGTGCATTATTTGCTATGATCATAAATCGCCATATAAGCAAAACAAAAAGTAAGATAATTGCAGTTGCCCCAAATAAACCAAGTTCTTCACAAATAATAGAAAAAATCATATCATTCTGGGCTTCTGGTAAGAATCCCAGTTTTTGCATGCTTTGCCCCAATCCCTTACCAAAGATTCCACCCGATCCAATAGAGTACAGTGCCTGCAAGGTTTGAAAACCTTTACTGCTCGCATAGGCCTCTGGATCAAGCCATGCTTTGATACGCGTCAGACGATAAGAAAGTTCCTCAGGAATAATTTCTTTATATACCGCATAAACCACAAGAGATGCGACTGACAAACCAGCCAGTATTCCTCCTATGTAATGTTTATAATCGGGAGACGCTACAAAAAGCATCAGGAATACAATTCCAAATATAATAATTGCAGAACTCAGGTTACTTGTGATTGTTAAAATCATAAAAGATACTGGCACAGCTAAACCTATTGTAATACCAAAACCCTTTAATGTTTTAATAGATTTTCCAGCTTTACAAATGAAATATGCAAAAAATAGAATCATACCTACTTTTGCAACCTCGGCTGGCTGTAGTGACATACCAAGATTTAACCATCTTCTCGCGCCGTTTGCTTCAATACCTAACGGCGTCAAAACAAGAGAAATTAAAATCATAGAACCAAAGTACGCTGGAACAGCATATTTCTGCCACCTATGATAATCTATCCGTTCAACAATTATCATTACAATAAGCCCTAATATAGTTGCCCTCAGCTGCTTCTTAAAATAATAGGCAGAATCGCCAAATTTTAACATTGCTTCATAGGAGCTCGCACTATATACCATAATTAAACCGAAACATAATAGAAAAATAACGATAAACAAAAGACTATAGTCGACATAGGCTTCTGTTGTTTTCTTTTTTCTTCCCGAAGATCTTCTTGCCATCTGCTATCTCCTATAAGCGATTTACAAAACTCTTAAAAATTTTTCCTCTTTCCTCATAGTTTTTAAACATCCCCCAGCTTGCGCAGGCAGGTGATAATAGTACTGCCTCTCCAGGTTCTGCTTTTTCTTTGCAAACATCTACTGCTTCTTTCATATCTTCTACCCTAATAATATCATGGAATCCATGCTTCTTTGCACATTCTGCAATTTTCTCTGCTGTCTGCCCCATCAAGATCAGATATTTTACCTTTCCATCAAAAGAAGTAATCCATTCATCATACTCTGACTCTTTATCGTATCCGCCTCCTATCAGGATGGTTTTACGATTCATCGCCTGAATTCCTTTAATTGCAGCATCTACATTCGTTCCCTTGGAGTCATTGTAATATTGCACGCCTGCAATCTCTTTTACAAACTCAATACGATGTTCTACAGCCTTAAAATTTTTAACGGTTGCTGCAATATTATTGATTGGAACGCCATAGCTGATTGCCATACCAATTGCTGCCATTGCATTTTCTACATTATGGCCACCAAGAATCTGCAAATCCTTTATAGACAATACGGGTACGTTTTCCCTTTCACCGTAATATGTAATCATATCTCCATCAAGACAAATACCCTTTTCCAGATGACTCTTTCTGCTAAAATATAAAACTTTGCATTTTGCCCTGTTGCCAAATTCACTCGTGTAAGGGTCATCATAATTAAGTACTACTGTTTCATCAATGCCTTGGTTCCTTGTTATTTTCTCTTTTACTTCGACATAACATTCCATTGTATGATGACGGTTCAAATGGTCTGGTGTAATATTTAATATTGCAGACACCTTTGGTTTAAATGTTTCAATGGTTTCCAGTTGAAAGCTACTGATTTCAGCCACTGTAACCGAGAAATCCTTTGTTTCTAAGGATGTATGTGTATAAGGGATTCCAATATTGCCTACGACATAAACACTGTCAAAATAGTCTTTCATAATACTGCCAAGTAACGCTGTTGTAGTCGTCTTACCATTTGTACCTGTGATTGCCAGTAAATCTCCTTTGCTATATTGAAAAGCAAGCTCAATTTCTCCCCATATTTTAATTCCTTTATTTCTAAAGTTCTGAACCATTAAACAATCTGTTGGTACACCCGGGCTCAATACTACTAAATCAATTTTCTCTTCTACTTCTGTAGGAAGCTCTCCAAAATACATGCGGGCTTTTTTTGTATTCTGAAGCATTTTTCCCATATCTTCTTTCAATCTGCTATTCGCATCAAACAATATTGGACATGCAGAAACCTTCTCAAGCATTTCTACGGAAGCAATTCCGCTGATTCCACCGCCAATCACTAAAACATTTTTCTCCTTTAAGTCCATTGTTATCTCCTTTAACCTATCATAATAATCTAAAAACAATCCTAAATTGCAAGCAGTCCAACTAAGCATAAAATTGCTGTGACAATTGCAAACACTGCTACTACTTTTGTTTCTGACCACCCACACATTTCAAAATGATGGTGAATGGGTGCCATTTTAAATATTCTCTTACCACCACTGATTTTAAAATAAGAAACCTGTATCATAACAGAACATACCTCAGCCAGGTAAATAAAAGCAACAATCAGTAAAAATAATGGCATTTGCATCATAACAGCTGTTACTGCCACAAAGCCGCCGAGCGCAAGAGAACCTGTATCTCCCATAAATACACTGGCCGGATACACATTGAATAATAAAAATCCTAAAAGTGCACCAATTGCCGCACATGTAATTGGTTCAATGCCACTTCCAACTCCTATTGCTACAACAGTAAAAAATGTTGCAATTAATACAGTCACTGATGATGCAAGACCATCAAGTCCGTCTGTAAAATTAGCGCCATTTACTGTTCCAAGTATCACTACAAATAATGCTGGTATCGTTAAGGAACCTAGATTTAAATAGCTCTCTGTAAAAGGAATCTTCATGGTGAAAACAACATCTGTATATTGTTTTATATATAAAAGCACAACTGCACATATCAATATCTGCAATGCCATTTTTTGCCATGCCCTAAGACCCATGGAACGTTTCAGAACGACTTTAATATAGTCATCTAAAAAACCAATGATTCCAAATCCCACTGTGGCAAATAGAATAGGAATAATTTTAGGATAATCTTCTAAATAGAGTAATGACGTCATAATGAAAGCCATTAATATAATAATCCCTCCCATTGTTGGTGTTCCCGATTTTCCTAAATGTGTTGACGGTCCGTCATCCCTAACCGTCTGACCCACCTTCAATCTTCTTAACATTGGAATCATGACTGGTCCTAGCACAGCACTGATTGCAAATGATATTAATACTGGTATTACTACTTTGGCTCCCATAGTTCTATTCCTCCGCTTTCGCACATTTAACTAGTATAAGACTTTTCATTGCTCTTTTCAATGCCTAAATAGGGCAGTATATTTTCATACAATTCTCTCACACGAGGTGCCGCAATTGTTCCACCATAGTAAATGCCCTTCGGATTATGGATAATAAACAGGGTAATTACCTGTGGATCATCTGCTGGAGAAAACCCTATAAAGGAAGCAATATATTTTCCGCTACCTCTGGGTAATGTCTGGCTTGTCGCTGTTTTTCCTCCTATACTAAATCCTTCTATATATCCATTTTTTCCTGTTCCTTCTGCAACTACCTGCTCTAATATATATTTCATAATATCTGATGTTTCTTTACTAATTACGTGATCGGTTTCTTTGTATTTAAATTTTTTAACGATATTTCCATTATTATCTTGTATCGAGACGCCTAAATGTGGTGTCACCTTTGTTCCACCATTGATAATAGCACTCGATGTCGTAAGTAATTGAATTGGCGTTACCTGAAATGACTGACCAAAGGATACGGTTGCAAGCTCTACCGTTTTAATGTTTTCTCTTGCATGCATAATAGTATTTGCCTCTCCTGGTAAATCAATGCCTGTTTTTTCAAGCATTTTTAATTTTAGGAAATAATCATAAAAACGATCTGCTCCTATACGTAAACCTGTTTCAACAAAAACTGGATTACAGGAATTCATGACTCCTTGCACAAAGTTTTCAGACCCATGACCTTTCACCTTGTGGCATCTGATTTTTCTATCCTCTACGATTTTATATCCTGGGCAGAAAAAAGTATCACTTGTAGAAACAACTCCCTCTTCAAGTCCAACCGCTGCTGTAATGATTTTGAATGTAGATCCAGGCTCATAGGTATCATTGATGCATCCATTCCTCCACATATTATTTAGTAAATCCTGTTTTTCTTTATCTGAAACACCATTTGCACTAATGGATTCTAGTAATGTGAAAGGATCATTCAAATCAAATTCTGGTACATTCACCATAGCAAGGATTTCTCCGTTTTTTGGATTCATCACGATTGCTTCCACACGCTCTGCCTGCTTCGCCTCCAATGTGTTCATCGCAATTTGTTCTGCATATTTTTGTATATTACTATCAAGACTAATGCACAGATTATTTCCATTGATTGGCTCATTCTGTTTTTCACCCGCTGTATCAAGTTCTACGCCCCTAGCATCTGTCATGGTAAGTATGGTTCCATTAATCCCTTTTAGATACTCTTCATAAATGACTTCAAGTCCAACAATTCCCTGATTATCACTTCCTGTAAATCCTAGCACCTTAGAAGCTAGCGAATTGAATGGGTAATATCGTTTGTAGTCTTCATCTACTTTTACCCCTGCGATATTCATATTTCTAATTTTATCACCAATATCCTTGTCTACATTTGATTTGATGCGCTCAATGGATGATACTTTGGCTACTTTTTTTGCAATTGTTTCTTCACTTATATCAAGGATCTCAGATAAAGCCTTTGTTACCTCTTCTGCATTTTGAATCTGACTGTGAATAACGGAAACCGTACAAACTGTTTTATTCGTAGCTAAGACAACACCTGTACGATCAATGATTTCTCCTCTGGCTGCTTTGATTTCGCGCTCTCTCTCATGTAATTTGTCTGCTGCGTCGGAATAATATTCAGACCGGTATATCATCAAATAGGAAAGTCTGGCAGTTAAACAAAGTAACGTTAGGACAGATCCTAAGCAGATAATAACTATCTTTTTTCGATTAAAAGTTTTATTATGCACTCAATCACCTATAGTAAAGATATTATTATAATCTATTACTCTTGTGATACGGTTATGATATTAATTCATAAAACTCGTCGAACCACTGATAGGTAATAAGGTTTCGGGATCTAAAACCTCTCCTGTATTTGGATCAATTGGATACCCTGTTTCTGGATCATAGGTAATCGTCCTATCTGCCACTACATTTTCACTCGTTGTTGTTTCTAATCCATCCTGACCTTCTTTTGCTTCATTCGAAGAGTTGTTACTTACCGAATTCCCACTTACTGCATTTCCTGAAAGCGTATTATCGCTGATACTTGCCTGACTACCTAACGAGAAATCTAATTGTTTTGCTGCCAATTCTGCTTTTTCTTCTTCCGTTAGTTCCTCAGTCATAAAAATATTCATATATGGCAGAACCTCTGTCATAATATCATTTACTAATAACGTTGCATATCGAGCATTATCTTGTTTTGCAACGTTTGGCTGATCAATGACTACATAGATTAAAACCTGTGGGTCATCTGCTGGTACATATCCTGCAAATGAAACGACATAATTCATTTTATCACGTGGTATTTTTTCCGCTGTACCCGTTTTGCCACCCATCGTATAGCCCGCTGGTCTTGCCGTATATCCTGTTCCCTCTTTTCCAGACATCACTACTGTATTACACATTTCACGAATCTTGTCTGATGTTGTGTTAGAAATTACTTGTTTTAATACTCTCGCATCGATATCTTCAACAGAAGCACCTTCGGCATTTAGAATTTTGCTTACCATCCTGGGTTGATAATAATAACCGCCATTAATAAGAGCACTAAATCCGCTTACCATTTGGATCATCGTAGCATTAAATCCTTGTCCAAAAGAACCAACTGCAAGATCCGTTTTATTCATGGACTCATTAAAAACAAGACTTGCCGCGTTTACTTCACCTGCCAAATCAACATTTGTTTTTAGTCCAAAGTTAAAAAACTGATTATACTTTAGCCAGGATTCCTCCCCCATGGCAAATGCAACATTCATTAATACGACATTACAAGATTTCATAATTCCCTGCTGTACATTTAATAAACCATCGCCTAATCGATTATGGCATCTAATTTTATGATCACCAACTTCAAGCATACCCGTACAATTATAGGTCTCTTCTCCCGTGATATCTCCATCTTCAAGTGCAGCTGCTACCGTAAATGGTTTGGCAGTAGATCCTGGCTCATAAGTATCAGAAATACAAAAATTACGCCAGATTTGATTTAATGCTTCCATTTGTTCTGCCTCATCCATTGCATCAATTTCTTCGCTTTTATAAAAAGGAGTTAAATCTCTTGGATTATTCAAATCGAACGTTGGATAGCTGGCCATTGCCAATATACTTCCATTATTAGGGTCCATAATAATACAGCCTGTATTATTACTACCTTCTCCCTCAACAAATTCATTTTTATGTTCATCATTAAATGCTTTAATATGTTTTTCAACAATGCTCTGAATATTCGTATCAAGTGTTGTAACAATTGTCTTTCCATCAACTGCTGGCTTAATTGTTTGTTCTAGCACTTCACCCTCAGTCAAATAGCCATACTCTCTACCATTTGTTCCATTTAATATATCATTATAATATTCTTCTAATCCAAAATAACCTGCATTTTCTCCTTGTGTAAATCCCAATTCATCGCAAGCAAGAGTTCCGTAAGGATATTGTCTGATATAAGCTTCTTCGAACCATACTCCATTAATGTCTGCAAGTTCTTTTGTACTATTTGCTTTCTTTTCATATTCTAAAAATGGACTAATCATATCATAAGACAATTTTTTAGCAAATACTTTATATTGTGATGTAGGATTTTCATTTACAAAAGTCTCTATTTCCGAAACATTAAGATCCTTAAAACATTTCCTTAGTGCATCGATGGTAGCATCTTTATAATTTTCTTCTTTACTGCTCATCAGTTTTGCATCAATAACAAGATTGTATACTTTCTCACTATATGCAAGTTTACTTCCTTTGCAATCAACAATATCTCCTCGTTTAAAGGGGAGGGTTTTACTATCATACTCTTGCTGGGATAATACTTGTTTTTTATATTTTTCTCCATCCTTTTTATTGATTGTAAAAAGGCGAATCGTTAATGCAACAAAAACCAGTAGTACAAAAACAAAAAGTACTACCAGCTTTTTTTGCATCTTAATTGTAAATTTATTCAAATCCCTTCTTGTCTCATTTCTCAATGGCAACACCTATCCTATTTTGGAATATCCTGATACTGTCTGACATAATCGCTTTCAGCACCAGAGAATGCAATAATCTGACCTTGGTTTGGGTATTTCATGCCAAGTTCATCCATGGCAGTTTTTTTTATTTCCTCTAAATCTACTGCCCCCATAATTCTAGCATACTCTTCATCGTTTGCAATCTTTAAATCATTGACTGTGCTTTCCATCTTTGTAATATTCTTCTGTCTCATTGTGATATCTGACTGTAACTTCAGATATTGAATACAGACATATGCTGTAATCGTAATTGCAGCTGCTAAAAAAATCATATAAGGCAGGCTCATGTTAGCTGCTTTCTCACGATTCTTTCTTGTTGCATTGCTAAGCTTCCTGGGTGCTTGATTGGGTATTTGCTGAGGAAATTCTTGCAATTTACGAACAGTATTGCCATCGATATATTCCCTGCTATATGAAGTTCGTCTTCCCTGACTTCTTTTTGCCATGCTCCTCAATTCCTTCCGATACTATTGTTTTTCAAATATTCTCAGTTTCGCACTTTTGCTTCTGCTATTTTCTTCCATTTCTTCTGTCGAAGGCAAGATTGGTTTTCTAGTAATCTGTTTTCCTTTTGAGACATTTCCACAAACACACATCGGAAAATTGGGTGGACATGTACATGGATTTTCCGAACGTCTAAAAAGAGATTTTACTATTTTATCTTCTAAAGAATGAAATGTAATAATACAAATTCTTCCGCCCGGATTTAATAAATCGATCATGTCATCCAAATTATCTTTTAAAACATCTAATTCTCTATTTACTTCTATACGGATTGCTTGAAATGTTTTCTTTCCGGGATGTCCCATGGTTTTCTGTACCCTCATAGGAATTGCCGCTCTAATAATTTCCGTAAGTTGTCCCGTTGTTTCAATTTCTTTTTCTTTTCTTGCCGCAACAATATGCTTGGCTATATTCTTTGCGAACTGATCTTCCCCATAATCTTTGATAATATGAAAGAGTTCCATTTCACTATATTCATTGACTACTTCTTTTGCGCTTCTTTCATTTCTTTGATCCATTCGCATATCAAGAGGTGCATCTCCCATATAGGAAAATCCTCTTTCCATGGTATCTATCTGATAAGAAGAAACCCCTAAATCAAGTACAATCCCATCCACTCCCGTTATATTTAAGTTTTTTAATTCTTCTTTCATATTACAGTAGTTGCTTCTAACGATTGTTACCTGTTTTGAGTAATCCTTCAATCTTTCTTTTGCTGTTTCTATAGCTGCTGCATCCTGATCAATTCCTACAAATCTACCTTTATCTGATAACCGTTCTACCACTAACCGGGCATGTCCGGCACCACCTAATGTACCATCCACATAAATTCCATCTGGTTTTATATGCAAGCCATCTACTGTCTCATGTAATAATACTGATTTGTGATTAAATTCCATATTGATACTCCTTTTAAACACCTATTAAATACTGAGTCCCAGTTCTTCCATTTTTTCTGCAATGGCATCCATATCATCGTAGTCATTAGAATCCCATCTTTCTTTGCTCCAGATTTCGATTCGACTGGCCACACCAATTAAAACTGTGTCTTTTTCTAGATTTGCATGCGTTCTTAAATTTGCAGGTAGTAATATTCTTCCCTGCTTGTCCACTTCTACACTAGCTGCTCCAGCTAAAAAGAAACGAACAAATTTTCTTGCATCAGTACTTGTTAATGGTAATGTGGTAAGTTTCTCTTCAAATTTGGACCATTCTTCATTGCCGTAAACAAAGAGACAACCGTCCAATCCTTTTGTCACTACAAATTCTTCTCCTAATGACTCTCGAAATTTCGAGGGGATTATCAGCCTGCCTTTGGTGTCTATTGTATGGTTATATTCTCCCATAAACATATGCGCCACCACTTTCTACCACTTGCCACCACTTTTCACCACTTATGACCTAATTTTATATCAATTTTATAATTAAGGCAATACTTTTCTTAAATTTTTCTTAACATTTGCACAAAAAAAGACGCCTCATCATGAGGCGCATTTTATCTTTTTATTGGTATTATTCTATATTTAGTTTGTTTTCTTTTCTTCTTCTTTTGTTTCCACAAGATATTGTGCCTGGGGAAGTTTCTTTCTCAATACTAATATTGCGATTACAGATCCCACCGCGCTAACAGCTCCTACTACCATTGAGATAGGCAAATTAGTTCCTGGGATAAATAATTGATCGGTTCGAATCGCTTCGATAAAAAATCTTCCCACTCCATATCCAATTAAATAAATAAAGAATAACTCACCTTCAAATCTCTTGTGTTTTCTATAAAACCATAAGAAAAGAAGCAGTAAGAGATTCCAAGCCGCTTCATACAAAAATGTGGGATGCACTTGGATATAATTCGTTCCTTCTATGATATGTGTACTGATTCCAACGGATATGTCGCTAGCTCTGACCGCATCGATAGGTAATCTCATTGCAAATAACCCATTAGAGTAATCTCCGAAAACTTCACGATTAAAGAAATTTCCCCATCTTCCAATAATTTGACCGATGACTAATCCCATAATAAGTGTGTCAGCTAAAACGAAAAACTTAATTTTTTTAATTTTACAATAAACAAAGAGGGTAATAAATGCAGCGATGATTGCACCGTAAATAGCAATCCCTCCCAGTCTCAAATTGAACACATCAATCGGGTGATCCTTATACGTATCCCATGATGTCGCTACAAAATAGATCCTTGCTCCTACAATCGAAAAGAAAATCTCATAAATTGCAAGATCCCAAATAATATCTGGGTTTAAATTTCTTCTTTTCGCCTCACTTGCTGCAAAAACAACACCCGATAAAATACCTAATCCAATTAAAATTCCATAAAAGAAAATACGAAATCCAAAAATTGAAAATGATCTTCCAACGTTATCTAAATAAATTCCAAGATTCGGAAACGCAATATCATTAATTCCCATAGTTGCTCCCTATACGTTAAAACGGAATAAAATCACATCACCGTCTTTTACCACGTATTCCTTTCCTTCTATTCCCACAAGTCCTTTTTCCTTTGCAGCTGCAATGGATCCACAGTCTAATAAATTCTGATAATTTACTACTTCGGCTCTGATAAATCCTCTTTCAAAATCTGTATGAATTTTACCCGCTGCCTGTGGAGCCTTGGTGCCTTGTTTAATCGTCCATGCTCTTGTCTCATCTTCTCCCGATGTTAAAAAGCTCATAAGACCAAGCAAATGATAACTTGCCTTAACCAGTTTTTCAAGCCCAGATTCAGACAATCCTAAATCTTCAAGAAACATTGATTTTTCATCATCATCTAATTCTGCAATTTCTTGTTCGATTTGTGCACAAATTACAAACACTTCACTGTTTTCATTCCTTGCATACTCTCTTACCTGTGATACAAAATCATTTGTAGCACCATCGTCCGCCAAATCATCTTCGGATACATTTGCCGCAAAGATGACTGGTTTTGCAGTGAGTAAATTATAAGTAGCAAACCATTCTTCCTCGTCTTCATCGAAACATTCAAAACTGATTGCCATCTTTCCCTCTTCAAGAAAACCTTTCAGACGTTCCAAAAGTTCAAATTCTTTACCAGCTACTTTGTCCATTCTCGCTTGTTTTGATACCTTTGCAATTCTTCTTTCAAGAATTTCTAAATCAGAGAATATTAACTCTAAATTGATCGTTTCGATATCTCTAATTGGATTTACATTTCCATCCACATGAATGACATTCGTATCTTCAAAGCAACGCACAACATGTACCACTGCGTCAACTTCACGGATGTTTGATAAGAATTGATTCCCTAATCCCTCTCCTTTGGATGCTCCTTTTACAAGTCCTGCTATATCAACAAATTCAATAACTGCCGGCGTAACCTTTTTCGAATGATACATATTTCCTAAAAGTTTTAATCTTTCATCCGGTACAGTTACCACACCCACATTGGGGTCAATCGTACAGAATGGATAATTTGCAGATTCTGCTCCAGCTTTTGTTAATGAATTAAATAATGTACTCTTTCCTACATTGGGTAATCCTACAATTCCTAATTTCATTGGTGTCTATTCCTTTCTTACAACAAGTTCTAACATTCGTTTTTACTTTATACTACTTACCTTGTTTCGTCAAGTGATGTGTTTGACACAAACTTTCTGAAATGCTATAATTCTTAAGTTAACTACGACATTCTAAGGAGGATGAATATGCCTATTAAAATTGATAACTTTATGGGAGCTTTTGGTTGGAATGCCAGAAAGTATTTTCCAAAGTTAGCAAGTGAAGCTTATCTTAAATTACAGTTTGCAAAACGCCGTAAACAACAAGAACAATATATTGAATACTTTATGAACAGTAAAGATCTACCACATCCTAATGTAGTAAATCTCGAAACCATTAATCGTTGCAATAGTACATGTTCTTTTTGTACCGCTAATAAAAATGCGGACAAACGTCCTTTTGCAAAAATGGATGAAGAACTATTTAAAAGTATCATTGATCAGTTAAGAGATTGGGGCTACAAAAATCGTCTTACCTTATATGGAAATAATGAACCTTGGATGGATACAAGAATTGTTGAATTACATAAATATGCAAGAGAACAGCTTCCAAATGCACATATCTTTATGTCTACAAATGGTCTTCTGCTGGATGAAGCGAAAATCGATGCGATTGCACCTTACATTGACGAGTTGATTATCAATAATTACAGTGAAACAATGAAACTCCAGGAACCCCATCAAAAGGTATATGATTATATCAAGGCGAATCCCGAAAAATTCAAGAATTTAGATGCGAGAATTCAAATTCGCTACCTTCATGAGGTACTTACCAATCGTGCTGGAAGTGCTCCTAATAAAAAGGCTACTGAAAAAGTAATTAAAGAGACATGTCTGATGCCTTTTACTGATATGTGGATTGTGCCTGATGGTCGTATGGGCATCTGCTGTTGTGATAACTTTGAAGTAACAACCTTAGCTGATTTAAAGGTAACGCCTTTAAAAGAAGCATGGAATTCTCCTGCTTATCAAGATCTTCGTGATAAAATTAAGTTAGGACGTCAGAATTATAATTTCTGTAAGCACTGTGATTTTATTGACGCCGGACTCCGTATGGAAATTGTCGAAGAATCCTTGCAAGAATCCAAATAGATTTGCAATAAAAAATCTCTGCAGGCGCAGAGATTTTTTTATTATTTAGAAGCCTCATGATATTCTTTTTCTGTATTTACATTCCATATATTTTTTTTATCTTTTCTACCAGAAATAATATTATCAACCGTTTCAAAGGAAGTCATCATGGAATGATCAATATTATTATATCTATGCTGTCCATTTCTTCCAACACAATATAAGTTATCAAATTTATTGATATATTTTACCACTGTATCCATTTGATCATAGGTATCAAAATATGCTGGATAAGCTTTCTTAACTCTTTCTACATGATAATCCATTACATCCGAAGATTGATCAACAATTCCCATCCTCACAAACTCTTCAATTGCAAATTTTGCAAAATCATCATCTGACATGGACCAGTATTTATCGCCCTCGAAAACAAAGTATTCAAGTCCTACCCAAACAGTATTCTCTAAATCTTTAATCATATAGGGAGACCAATTATTATAAATCTGAAAACGTCCTAGCATAACGGAACGGTCATGTACATAAACCCAATCATCTGGAACAATATTAGCAATTGTTTTCATTTTTGTCTTATTTTTGAGATTAAGCTTTGGTACTAGAAGGCCTACTGTCATATAATCCCTATAGGGAAGTCCAGCCGCAATCTCTGCTACTTCTTTTGGAACATCGTTCATACCAGCAATTAAATCTTTTACTGGCATAGAAGAAATAAAGAGATCACCCTCCATGGTTTTTAATTCTCCATTCTCTTCATATGTCAGAGAAATTGCTTTCCCTGTTTTATCTGTCTGAATGGATACCACTTTACATTCTTTTAAAATCTGACCGCCTAGCTTTCTAATTTCCTCAGCTGTCACATCCCAAAGCTGACCAGGACCAAATTTAGGATAACTAAATTCTTCGATAAGGGAAGTTTCTACCTGTTTTTTCTTTTTACCTGGTATCAACTTACTAAACATATCTTTAATAATAGCAACGATAGATAATCCTTTTACACGTTGTGCACCCCACTCTGGTGAAATTTCGCTGGGATGTCTCCCCCAAAGATTCTCTGTATAATTTTCAAAGAACATGGAATAGAGCATTTTTCCAAAACGGTTAATATAGAAATCTTCTAAAGATTTTTCTTCTTTTTTATGTATCATCGCTGCCAAATAACTGAATCCAACTCTAATTGTTGTAAAAAATCCCATATTTAGAATTGTTTCTGGTTTAAGACTAATTGGGTAATCAAAAAACTTCTTTTTGAAGTAGATTCTAGAGACACGATTTCTTGTTAACATCACTCGATCTTCTTTTTCTGGATCAGGTCCATCTTTTTTCAAAGGCATTTTTCGCTCTAATAGAATGTCATCGTATGTTGGTGCCCCCTGCATAGGAAGCATGCTCTCCCACCATTCATTTACTTTAGGTACCTTGGAGAAGAAACGGTGCCCTCCCATATCCATTCGATTTCCCTTATAGTTTACAGTTTTAGAAATGCCTCCCATGTAAGTGCTCTCTTCAAAGACAACTACTTCTGCCTCTTTATCTCGCTTTAGTAATTCATAAGCTGCAGTTAAGCCTGCTGGACCTGCTCCAATAATAAGTACTTTTTTCATTAAGAAATCCCCTTCTCATAATCTTGCAATACCTTTTTAAAGTATTTTGTATTTTCAGATATATCTCCTCTAAAAATGGAGGAACCCATTACAATCACATTTGCACCAGCATCTAATACCTCATGAATATTTTCTTTTACAATTCCACCATCTACCTCGATATCAACATTACAATGTCTTTCATCAATCATTTTTTTTAACTCTTTGATTTTCTCAGTTGAACTCTCAATGTATGTTTGTCCGCCAAATCCCGGATTGACTGTCATTAATAAAATCATATCTACCTGATTGAGAATATGCTCAATTTCTATGATTTGCGTTTGAGGATTAATGGACACTCCTACTTTAACACCCGCATCGCGAATCTGACTTATTACAGATTCCAGATTCTTACATGCCTCTGCATGAACCGTGATACTATCGGCTCCACAATCTACAAATTCATTAATATACCTTTCCGGATGATGAATCATTAAATGCACATCAAATATCTTATCCGTCACTTTTCTAATTGAGCGGATGACTGGCATTCCAAATGAAATACTTGGAACAAAGTCACCATCCATTACATCGATATGAATATAGTCTGCACCTGAAATATCAACATATTGAATGCATTGACCTAAGTTTGCAAAATCTGCTGCTAAAATTGATGGGGATAGTTTATTCATCGTTAGTATCTCCTCTTATTTTTTAATTCTTCATATAACTGAATATAATTTTCATACCTTGACTTATTAATTTCCCCATGTTCTAAAGCCTCTTTAACCCCACAATCCGGCTCATGTATATGCGCACATCCCTGAAAGCGACAATTCTTTTCGTAATCACCAAATTCTATAAAATATTCTTGCAATTCTTCCTTCTCTATCCCGGTTAATTCAATAGAACTAAAGCCCGGGGTATCCATGATATAGGTGCAATCCTCCATCGTAATCAGCTCAGAATGTCTTGTTGTATGCTTTCCTCGTTCGATTTTGGTACTGATGGAACCCGTTGCCATAACTACACCCTCTTGCAAACAATTGATAAGAGAGGATTTCCCTACACCAGATGGACCTGCAACCGTAGTTGTTTTCCCACGTAAGATATCTTTTAATTGCTGTATTCCTTCATTCCCAGATGCACTTGTAAATAGCACACGATACCCTGCTGATTGATAGATTTGTAGAAGCTCTTCAAGCTGCTCCTTTTTGCATAAATCCTTCTTGTTAAAACAAATAATTGTATCAACACATTCTTTTTCCATCAAAACCAGAAAACGATCTAACAAATTAAGGTTTGGAGTTGGCTTTGCAGCAGCAAAAATCACCACTGCCTGATCCACATTGGCTACCGCAGGTCTTATCAAAGAATTGGTTCTTTTCGAAATTTCTTCAATATTTCCCGTTTTAGTATCCTCAGATAGGATTTGAATCAGTACCTGATCACCTACCAGTGGCTTTACCTTTTTATTTCGAAAAATACCTTTTGCTTTACACTCATACACCCCTTTATCTTTAAGATGCACATAGTAAAACCCTGCTATTCCCTTTATTATTTTTCCCTGTAACAAATTTTCCATAGTTAGCGGTTATCTCCACTATTCTTGTGTAAATGTAACATTTTGGTATTCTGCTTTTGTCTCATTTTTCACTTGATTGCTGGTTGTTCCATCTTCATTCTCAACAACAACCGTAGTAGAAACCGTATAGGTAATCGTAATCACTCCAGTTCCCTGACCTTGTATCTTACTTAAGTTGATGGAAACCGGGAATCCTGTAACAGTGGAATTAAATAATACATTATTGGAACCTGTCTGTGTCAATACTACCTCCGCATTACCACCTTGGTAAGAAGAAGGTGCGTTAACATTAAAATTACATTTATAAGATACTGTTTTAGGTCCAAGGCTTAACGTAAAATTAACACTAGTTCCTTCATCAACCGTTAGTCCAGGTGAATAGCTTTGAGAAACAACACATCCAATAGGCACTGTATCGCTATAAGTCTCATCGATTGTTGACCACGTAAGTGACGCCGCAGTTAGAAGTGTCTTCGCAGCCGCTTCTGTTTGAAGTCTGATATCCGGTACAATTACACTATTTGTGGATTTTCCAGAACTAATCACTACCGTAACTGTTGATCCCTTCGGGGCACTCTGTCCTTCCGCTGGAACCTGTGAAATAATATTTCCCTTTGCTACGGTATCACTTGCACTATAATCCTTTGACATGATAAATCCTTCTGACTCAAGTGCTACCTTTGCCTCGGCTTCACTCTTTCCTACAACAGAAGGCACTGCTATTCCATCTTCGCCTGAACTAACAACTAATTCAACGACACTATTTGCTTGTACTTCCTGTCCAGCTGCGATACTCTGTGAAACAACAAGATCCTTTTCCACACTAGCCGAAGATTGATAAGAAGCCTGTACTTCAAGCTCTAGTACGCGCAGTTTCGTCTTGGCTTCATCAAATGACATGCCCGTTACATCAATCATGGAAACTGATTCCGAATTTACCTGATTTTCACTGACACTGGATGGTGTTGCTTTAAATAATCCCAGCATTTTTCCTACAACAAATAAGGCAATTACTGCAATAATAACTGCTGCTACTATTCCAAGAACCGACATGAGTTTTTCCATCTTGGGATCCATGTCATCCTCTTCGTCCTCTTCTGGATCAATATAATTATTACGCCTCTTTAAATTTTCTTTTTCATGAAACTTATCATTTGACTTTGCATTTGACTTTGCATTTGATTTTGTATTTGAATTTGATTTTGCATTTGATGTTACATGATTGGATTTTTGTGGTCTTTCATATGCTTTTAACATCTCATCATCTAAATCAATCCGATCCGTATGACGCTTAATCACTGCCATTTCATCATCGGAAATCATTTTAGTTTCTGCATGGTATCCACCCATAGGAACCATTTTTACAAAATCTTCATCTGGAGTAATTAATGATTTCTTTAAATCAACAATCAGTTCAGACATCGACTGGTATCTTCTGTCTGGGTTCTTCTGGCAGCATTTGTAGATAATCTGCTCTACACTGATTGGAATATCATCTACATAAGAACGTGGAGAAGGTATTTCCTCCTGTATATGTTGAATTGCAATTGCAACGGTCGTTTCTCCATCAAATGGCACACGGCCTGTTAACATTTCAAACATTGTAATACCTAGAGAATAAATGTCACTCTTTTCATCACTATATCCACCTCTCGCCTGTTCTGGTGATGTATAGTGAACAGAACCCATGACATTTGAAGTAATCGTATCACTGGATGCCGCACGGGCAATACCAAAATCCGTTACCTTTACTTTGCCTTCTTTCGATATGATAATATTTTGTGGCTTAATATCCCTGTGTATAATATGATTGTTATGAGCAGACTCAATTCCCATGGAAACCTGAATCGCAATGCTGATCGCTTCTTTTACCGATAAGCGAAGCTTTTTTTCAATATAATGTTTTAATGTGATACCTTCAACAAGCTCCATTACAATATAATGCATGCCGTCTTCATCTCCGACATCATATACATTGACAATGTTTGGATGCATAAGTCCTGCTGCTGATTGTGCCTCTACTCTAAACTTTGAAACAAAACCTCTGTTTTCACTGAATTCATGTTTTAATACCTTAATAGCAACAAAGCGGTTCAGCTTATGACACTTCGCCTTATAGACATCTGACATTCCACCAGTACCAATTTTGCTTATAATCTCATATCGATCTCCGAGTATCGTTCCTTCTCTAATCATACTAACTCCTCATCACCAAATGGTTCAATAATAATAACTGCTATATTATCTTTCCCACCATTTTTATTTGCTGTTTTTACTAATTCTTCAGCCTTTTCAACTACATCTCTCTGACCCACTAAAATCATTCGAATATCTTCATCCTCTATCATATTGGTAAGTCCGTCCGAGCACATTAAAATAATATCCCCAGCTTTTAATTTTAGATCAAAGAAGTCTATTTTAACTTCCTCACAAGCACCAACTGCTCTTGTGATTATATTTTTATCTGGATGGTTTCTTGCCGATTCACGATCAATTTCTCCCATTCGAATCATTTCTTCTACTAATGAATGATCTCTTGTAATTTGATTGATTTCTTCGTCTATTACATATAACCTGCTGTCTCCAACATTTGCTACATACAGACACCCCTCCATAATCGTAGCAACAACAACCGTAGTACCCATTCCTTTAAACTCTTCTAATTCTTCAGACTTTTCTCGAATCTCTGCATTTGCAGATTCAATCGCCCGTCTGATAATCTTGATGGGATTCGTTTCTTTACAATTCTCAATTTCATCTACTATAATTCTAGTCGTACATTTTGATGCATAATCACCTGCATTATGACCACCCATTCCATCAGCAACAATAAACAAATTCGGAAGGTTTCCAATAGGAGTCTCTGATGTGAATACATAATCTTGATTTAATTGTCTTTTAAGTCCCACGTCAGTCATGGAAAATGTTTTCAACATCCTTTTCTCCTTTCTAATTAACTAGTTTGTTGATTTTCTTCTGTAAATCTTCTTCTTAACTGTCCACATGCGCCGTCAATATCCCGACCCATTTCCCTTCTAATAGTAACATTTATTTTGTTTTTTTCAAGTTTATTTTTAAACTTTACGATAACATCATGTTCCGATTGAACGTAATTACGCTCTTTTATTGGGTTTACAGGGATAAGATTAATGTGTGCATTTAATCCTTTTAATAGATGATAGAGCTCCACTGCATCTTCATCATGGTCATTCACACCACCCACCAGACTATATTCAAAAGTAAGTCGACGACCTGTTTTTTCAAAATAATATTTGCATGTTTCTATTAGCTCTTGTAAGCTATATTTATTGGCAATGGGCATTAATTCTTTTCGTTTTTCATCTGTTGCAGCATGTAACGATAGCGCTAATGTAATTTGCAGATTTTCATCTGCGAGTTCTTTCATTTTAGGTACTAATCCACAGGTGGATACCGTCAGATTACGCTGGCTGATATTTAATCCATTTTCATCTGATAATAATTGAATAAATCTTATAAGGTTATCATAATTATCTAGAGGTTCGCCACTTCCCATAACAACAACATTGGAAACTCGTTCTTTTGTTTCCCATTGTATTGCATAAATCTGGTCAAGCATCTCTGAGGGGGTTAACGAACGAACCATACCATCTATCGTTGACGCACAAAATCTGCATCCCATTCTACAACCAACCTGAGAAGAAATACAAACAGATTTTCCATGTTTATATTGCATCCATACACTCTCAATAATATTTCCATCTGATAGTTCAAATAAAAATTTCTTTGTACCATCCATCTGCGATGTTTGTACTTGTATAGGATTTAACGATACAAATTCACAATTTTCTTTCAGCTTTTCTCTCGTTTCCTTTGATAGATTTGTCATTTCATCAAAACTTCTTACCAGTTTCTTATGCATCCATTCATATACTTGTTTTGTACGAAATGTTTTCTCTCCTAATGCCTGCATCATTTCCGATAATTCTATTAAGTTCATGGATTTTATATCCACTTTGCTCATTTTATTCAACCTTTCTAAATCTGCTCTTTTTTAAATTTTGATAGGAAGAATCCATCACAAGGATGATTTCCCTGAAGTAATTGCAAATATCCTTTTGTAGCCGTTCCTCCTTTTAATTCCTCAGGTAGTTCGTCTTCAAAGGATACTGGTGAGAAAGGCAGCTGTTCCGTAATAAATGCAACATTTCCTATATTTTCATTCGGATTAATTGTACAGGTACTATAAATAAGGATTCCACCCGGTTTTACATAGTTAGCAACAATTTTTAAGATATTCCTTTGTAGTGTTACAAGTTCCTCCATACTTTCTTCTGTCATGCGGTATTTCAGATCATTTTTTCTACCCATAACGCCTAATCCTGAACATGGTAGATCCGCTATTACCAAATCTGCTGACTCGATATCTTCCTCTTGAAGGACTAGTGCATCCACAATTTGTGCCTGTATGTTTGTAAAACCCATTCGTTCTATGCCTTCCCGGATCATAGACACCTTGTATTCTGTAAGATCTCTGGCAAGTACAAGTCCTGTGTTTTTCAGTAGTTCTGCGATATGAAGAGACTTTCCTCCTGGAGCCGCGCATACATCAATCACGTGACTGCCCTCTTTTGGATTTGCTATCATTCCTACCAACATAGAGCTCAAATCCTGTACAGAAAAACAACCCTTTTTAAAACTGTCTAGTCTGGCTATTGAGTCATACTCGAGTAATGTCAAAGCATCCTCAACAAGTGGCGCTTTTTTTAACGTGACTCCCTCTTTCCTGATCATTTCTGTTAATTCTTCCACTGATTGTTTTTGCGTATTACAGCGTATGGTCGTCTTTGTGTGTACCAATGAAGATTTTAATATATTTTCTGTTCTCTCTTCCCCATATGTGTCCACTAACATTGTGACAATCCATTGTGGCATAGAGTATCTCGTAGATAAATCAGGGAAAATAACTTCCTTTTCATCCCTTGCCATATTTCGAAGCACTCCATTTACAAAGCCCTTTAAATTCTTAAATCCCTTTGAAGAAGCTAATTTAACAGCCTCATTGCAAATGGCTGATACTGGAACCTGATCCATATACTTCATTTGAAATACGCTCATTCGGAGGATTTCCCTGATTACTGGCTTCATCTTATTGATCTTTACTGAAGAGAATTGAGAGATCATGTAATCAATCGACAATTTTCTCTCTATGGTACCTTCTGAAACAATCTTGATAAAGGAACGGTCTTTTTTATCCAGAAATTGATACTTATCCATTACGTTTCGTATTGCGATATGGCTGTATTCTCCATTTTTATTTACTTCTAAGAGAATGTATAAAATCAATTCTCTGGTATTGACACTAGTCACGATCTCTTCCTCCGAAAATGAGAACAAGTCTCAATAATTGTAAAATGGATGCTGCTGCGGCTGCTACATAGGTAAGTGCTGCTGCACCAAGAACACGTTTTGTATCTTTGATTTCCTGACCATATAAAATTCCCGTTTCGTCTAGTAGCCTTATGGCTCTACTGGAAGCATTAAACTCTACTGGAAGTGTTATAATTTGAAATAATACCGCTAAAGAAAACACCCATATTCCAACTGTTATCAGTGTCTGATTGAAGCTTAGAAGCATTCCTAAAATACAAATTGGAATTCCAAGTCTCGAACCAATATTAGCTGCTGGAACTAAGGTACTTCGTATTTTTAGTGGAACGTATCCTTCAAAATGCTGGATTGCATGTCCGCACTCATGAGCGGCTACCCCAATTGCTGCCACGGAACTTGATCCATAGGTTGCATCTGATAAACGTAATACTTTTTGGCTTGGATCATAATGATCGGTCAGATTGCCGCTAATATGTTCAATCGAAACATCGTTAATTCCGGCATTATTCAATAATCTCCTTGCTGCTTCTGCCCCTGTCATACCCGCTGCACTTCGAACTTTTTTATACTTATTAAAGGTACTATTTACTCTTGCGGAAGCTATGATTGTCAAAACAGCTCCAATAATTACAAGTAAATATGTTGAATCATAATAAAACATATTAATTACCATGCCCTTTCCATGCGTTAGTATATCTTTTCACACTTCCAAACATGCCGCTCCAGCGGCACAAATAATCAATGAGAAGAACGCTCCGCGTTCTTCCTGTGTGAGATTTAGTAATCCTTAGGAGCAGTTTTGTTGCTCCTTAGAATTACTTCTCACACTTCACACTTTACTCATCTAGCTTTATCCCTTTATCTACCTGATATCCAAGTAAAAAGGCTTCCGTACTCATCCGTTTCTTTCCCTCAAGCTGTAGTTCTGTAATTGCTAAACTTCTATCGCCTGTAGCCACAACAATGGAATTTTTTGTTACTTCAGTGATGATTCCAGGCTCCGCTGATTCTCCATCCACAACCTTGGCATCCCATATTTTCATGTTCTTTCCCTTATACTTTGTAAAAGCACTTGGCCACGAATTTAAACCTCGAATAAGACGTTCAATTTCCTGTGCACTCTTTTTAAAATCAACATGTCCTAATTCCTTTGTCAGCATTTTCGCATAGGTCATTTCCTCATCCCTTTGAGGTTCGCCACGCAATTTTCCTTGTTCGAGTAAGGAAAGGGCTTCCACACAAAGGCCTGCACCTGCACTTGCTAATTTATCATAAAGACTTTCTCCTGTTTCCTTTTCTGCCAGTGGCACAACCACTTTTAAAAGCATATCTCCGGTATCGAGGCCCTCGTTCATCTGCATAATTGTAACACCGCTTTCCTTTTCCCCATTGATAACTGCCCACTGGATGGGCGCTGCACCACGATATTTAGGGAGTAACGATGCATGAACATTAATACATCCAAACTTTGGCATATGAAGGATCTCAGAAGATAATAATTGTCCAAATGCAGCAACTACAAAAATATCTGCAGGGTATTTTCTCAGCTCATTCACTGACTCTTCTGTTTTTATCTTTATGGGCTGGAAAACAGGAATCCCATGCTTTTGTGCACATTCCTTGACTGCTGGATACTGCATCTCTTTTCCGCGTCCTTTTGGTTTATCTGGCTGGGTTACTGCAAGTACTACTTCATGACCCGCTTCCAAAATTGCTTCTAATGTACCCACTGAAAAGTCCGGGGTTCCCATAAATATCACTTTTAACATTCTTATTCTTCCTCAAATTCTTCGTTATCTTCATCCATTGTTACATCAAGCAATGGTCCTTCAACAAGCTCAACATAGAGTTTTCCATCCAAATGATCTAATTCATGGCAGATCGCTCTAGCAAGCAATTCTGTACCTTCGATTTCCTGTGGTTCCATATTTTCATTTAGATAAACTGCCTTTACATAGTTTGGTCTTGTTACAATCCCCGTTTTCCCAGGAACACTTAAACATCCTTCATTTCCAGTCTGCTCTCCAGACTTATCGGTAATTCTTGGATTAATCATAACAATTGGACCTTCACCTGTATCAATCACAACAACCCTCTTTAAAACGCCTACCTGGGGAGCTGCTAATCCCACTCCATCTGCATCATATAAGGTCTCAAGCATATCGTCAATCAGTTCCATTGTACGATCCGTTATTTCCTTAACTTCTTTACTTCTCTTATTTAATACCTCTTCTCCCATTTCTCTAATGTTTCTAATTGCCATAATATCCATTCCTCCTAGTATACATTCATTGGGTCAAAGTCAAATTGTACTCTGACTTTATTATTATCTTTTTCCTCTAATAAAAGCTCCAAATGATCTTTTACTTGTGTAAGCAATTGATAATTCTCATGCTTTAAGTAAACTGTTTGACGATAACTATCATTTATTTTTGATATTCCTGCCTGAGCAGGACCTATTACTTGAATTTTCGAATCCTCTTTTGCCTTTTCTGCAATGAGCTTTGCATACTTTTCACTCAAAATCTCATCCATGGATTCGATTAAAATAGCAATCATATGTGCACAGGGTGGGTAAGACAAAAGGGAACGATATGCAATCTCTTCCTCATAAAAGGCTTTGTAGTCCTGATTTGTTGCAGCAATAATACTATAATTATCTGGACTGTAAGTCTGTATTACGACTTCACCTGGCTTCCTACCTCTTCCTGCTCTGCCTGCTGCCTGTGTTAATAGTTGAAACGTTCTCTCACCTGCCCGGTAATCATTTGCATAAAGAGACATGTCCGCTGCCAGAATTCCCACTAATGTAACATTTGGGAAATCATGGCCCTTTACAATCATTTGTGTTCCAACTAAAATATCTGCATCCCCATTTGCAAAGGCCGAAAGAATCTGTGTATGTCCTTCTTTCTTTTTTGTAGTATCCATATCCATACGAAGAACTCTTGCATCTGGAAATTCTTTCTTAATCAAGGCTTCAACCTGTTCTGTTCCAGCACGCATTCCGCCAATATATTTAGATCCACATTCAGGACATACTTTCACATTTTGTTGTTCATATCCACAATAGTGACAAATCAGCTTTCCATTTCTATGTGCGGAAAGTGAAACATCGCAATGTGGACACTTCATTACATGACCGCATTCTCTGCAAGAAACAAAGGAAGCATATCCTCTTCTGTTTAGGAATAACATAATTTGCTCTTTTTTCTGCAATCGGTCAAGAATAAGTTCTCTTAATTTATCACTAAAGATGGAGCGGTTTCCATTCTTTAGTTCTTGTCTTAAATCTACGGTATAGACCTTGGGCAGTTGTCCTCCCGCTACTCTTTCTGTTAATTCATAGAGCTCAAATTCACCTGTCTTTGCTTTAAAATAGGAGGTAACAGAGGGAGTTGCCGAGCCTAAAATAACACTGGCTCCCACTAATCTTGCTCTCTCTATTGCCACTTCTCTTGCGTGGTATTTCGGTAAAGGTTCACTTTTATAACTACTTTCATGCTCTTCATCTATTACTATAATACCTAAATTTGAAAAAGGTGTGAACAACGCAGAACGTGGACCTATCATCACACTAATTTCTCCCTTTTTCGCCCGCTCAAACTGATCAAATTTCTCTCCTTCTGATAACCTGGAATGGAGTGTTGATACCTGATCTCCAAAACGCTTATAAAACCTCATGACCGTTTGATAGGTCAATGCTATTTCCGGTATCAAAACAATTGCCTGTTTCCCTCTTTCTACAATTTCTGAAATGATCTCCATGTAGACTTCCGTCTTTCCGCTTCCTGTAATTCCATGAATCAAATAAGTCTTTCGAATCTGATTGTGATAATCCGTCAATATTCCATCCACGATTTTTTGCTGAGAAACACTTAATTGCTTTCTTTCCCCTTGCAATTGTTCTAAAGCAACTGGATTTCTATAAATTTGTTTTGTATCTATTTGTAAAATTCCCTGTTCTTCCATTGCTTTTATCGTAGGCATCGAAACCCCAAGTTTTTCTACAATAATCTGAGCTGGAATTTCTTTTTCTTTTATCAGTTCCTTTAAAAGACGGAATCTTGCCACTTGATGTTTCTGTTCATAAAATGAGAGTTTCTGTTCTGCCTCTTCTTTTGATAATTGTAGGATAATGTTCTTGCTTTCTTTCGGTTTCATAATTCTTTTAACTGGTAGCACCGTTTTTAAGGCGGCAATCATGGTGGAACCATAATTCTGCTTCATAAAACCTGCTAACTTAATTAACTCATCCTTATCTCCTGAACAATCCTTTGCTACCTCAATAATCTCTTTTAATTTACCAGGGTCAAACTCTTCCTTATCTGTAATCTGCATTACATAACCCTTTATTAAGCGGTTACCTGTTCCGAATGGAATCGTAACAATACTCCCTACCTCAATCTCACTTTTTAACTGATTTGGTATTTTATATTGAAAGGTCCTATCTAGTTTTTCATGAGAAATATCAATTATAAGATTGGCATATTTTCCTACCAAACGCTACACCTCTATTATGCTTTCTGTTCTTTTAGAATATCTGCAATGATATCCCTTTCATCCATCGGATATTTTTTCCCTTTGATTTCCTGATAATCCTCATGTCCCTTTCCAGCTAATACAATCACATCACCTGGTTTTCCATTCTCTATTACATATTGAATTGCTTCCCTTCTATCACAGATTTCTACATATTCTCCCTCTGTTTTAGAAATTCCAATTTTAATATCATTGATAATATCCTGTGGTTCTTCAAATCTTGGATTGTCTGATGTAATCACTGTTAAATCTGCATATTTTCCTGAGACTTCACCCATTTCATATCTTCGCAGCTTGGAACGATTGCCACCACATCCGAAAAGGCAAACTAAGCGTCCCGGATCATACTCCTTAATCGTCGTAAGAAGACTCTCTAGTGCCATTGCATTATGTGCATAGTCAATCATTAAGGTGAAGACATCGGATACCTTAATCATCTCAATACGGCCTTTGACCTTTGCTTGTTTTAAAGCATTTTGGATGCTATCCACTTTCACATCAAAATGACGGCAGACAGCAATTGCCGTAAGAGCATTGTAGACACTGAATTTCCCAGGGGTATTTACTAAAACACGGAAATCCATTAATCCCTTAACAGTAAAGCATACTCCCAAATAACCAAGCTTATTTACTAGCTCAACGTTCTCCGCTCTCAAATCATTGTCTTTCCCAAATCCATAGGTTTCTATACTGCATATATGATCCTTGACAACCTCCTGATAATGCGGATCGTCACCATTGATAATCCCAGTCTTACATTGTTTAAATAGTAAGCCCTTGCAACGCATATAGTCTTCAAAATCATTATGTTCATCTGGCCCTATATGATCTGGTTCAATATTCGTAAATATACCAATATCAAAAACGAACCCTTGTGTTCTATGAAGCATCAATCCCTGAGAAGAAACTTCCATCACTACTATATCACAAGATGCCTCTACCATTCTATGAAAATATTCCTGCAGCAAATACGACTCTGGTGTTGTGTTACATGCTTCAATCCGCTCTTCCCCAATAATCACTTCTATCGTTCCAATAAGACCTACCTTATATCCTGCATTTTCTAGTATTGACTTAATCAGGTATGTCGTAGTAGTTTTTCCTTTTGTTCCAGTAATTCCAATCACTTTCAGTTTTTCTGCTGGATTCCCAAAATAATTTGCTGCAATATGTGCCATTGCATATCTGGAGTCATCCACACGAATCACGGTTGCATTGTTAGGTACTACCACATCTTTTTCAACAACAATTACATCTGCTCCCTTTTCTACCGCTTCTCTTGCAAATTCATGTCCATCAAATTTTGCCCCCGAGATGCAAATAAATAAGCATCCCTTACTAATTTTTCTTGAATCATATATCACATCTGTTACTTCAATATTTTTATCTCCCTGAATACACTGATACGTAACATTTTCTAATAATGCTTCTAGTTTTATCATATAAAAATCCTTTCCCTTTGAAAAAATTATTTTATACTTTTTTTCTGTTGATTTTATAAATTAAACACATATCGTTCACAATTTATCTGTATAATAGGTTTTAGGATAGTTGATTAACTCACTATCTCCCCCTCATAAGTAAACAACCCGGTGGCTCATCCCTCCGGGTTGTTCTCGTTTTGTCACTATTGTGCTAATACTGCTTCCACCGTATCGATTACTTTTTTCTCTTCGAAAGGTTTTGTCACGAATTCTGATGCGCCCTCTTTTATACATTCAATCATTTTATTTTTTTGACCAGCTGCTGTAATCATAATGACTTTTGCTTCTCTATTAAGTGCCATAATCATCTTCATGGCTTCTACTCCATCTATTACAGGCATCGTGATATCCATTGTAACAAGATCTGGTTTCAAGCTCTGAAATTTTTGAACACCTTCTTGACCATTGACTGCTTCATCTATGACCGTATGGCCATGAGCCTCTAATAAATTTCGCAGTATCTTTCTCGAAGTTCTCGAATCGTCAACAATTAAAATATTTGCCATAATTATTTCTCCTATATTATTTTATGCTAATAGCCGAATCAATCACTACCAAAAGCTCGACTTTTTTATTTTGAATTACAATTGGTAACACACAGATCTGATCCCCTTGAACCTGCACCTTTTCCTCAAAAAAATTAGGTGGAAGCATATCAACATCTACATTTTCATCACTCAATTCGCTTGCAAGTAAGCCATCCACACAATTAATAAACTCGCCTACCGCATCTAACGCATCTAAATCAACCTCACTAAAGTCCTCCTTTGCAAATAACGAAGCAACAGGAAGTAGATTTTTATCTTTTCCTGATAATCCAGTAAATATATTATGATCACCCTTTGACTCTTGAATTGCCATATGCTCTGCTTCTAATTTATTTACAATATACGCTTTTTCAATGTAGCAGGAAGAATCAATCACTCTTAAAAATGTACGAACTGCTACTCCACATAGTCTACGATACAAACTATCTTGTTCTGGTAAAAACACTTCAACCATACGATCAATATCACCACTAATTAAATCATCCATATCAGAATGAGTAAAACCCATTTCGCTTTGATAACTTGATAACTCTTCATCAATTTCTTCTAAATTCATATAACCCGAATCGATTACGCATTGAATAAATAAGAGACTAATATTTCCTTGTTTTTTTAAAAGTCTATGTACTTGTTCTTCTGTTAAGAACCCCTTTTCTACAGCAATATCCCCAAACCGTTTGTCGGTAATCACTTGCAAATGGTTTACCTCATCCGTTTGTTCCGGGGTCATTAATTTTTCAGTTACCGCAATCATTCCTAATTTTAGTCGAACGTTCTTTTGATCTTCAATAATGTTTTGAAGCTGTTCTTCTGTGACACGTCCTTTTTTTAAAAGATAGTTTCCAAATATTTTATCAAACATATGAACCTCCTATATTTTTCTCCTAACCTACATATTACACGTTTCTTTCATAAATTTCTACCATAATATAATTTTTCACAATTTTTTTTAAATTTTAATATAACTGGCAAAAACGTTGTCATCCCTTTTTGCAGAAATTTTTGTAATATTCTTATGGAGATCATATTCTTTCGTAAATCCATTGTCTTGATATAACTCATAGAAACATTCTTTTGTAGAATAGGAAATTAGTTCTAGTGAATCTTGAATTATTTCATCCACATATTCAGCACCTCTTCCTAATGGAAGAATATGATTTTGCTTAATAAATACTGGTACTTCATTTTGTTGTACAGGAATGTAATGATGTCCCTTTTTCATCACTGACATCTGCTTTTCTTCTGGAGTTTTAAACAATACAAACAGCATGTTTTCCGGCAGGTATACATATCTTCCTGTGCTATTTTGTGTATAAACAGGTGCTATCATTATGCTTTCACCAATCATTAACTGATCTTCCACCAAGGGTGCATGTTTATCTTCTTCATAGTCAAAGGATAATGGTCTAATCAACATTTCATCTTTTAGTACTGCTTTCATATATTCACTATATAAGTACGGAATCAACGCATAGCGTAGTCTCAATAGATTTCTAAAATCCTCAATATGCTCATATTTAAATAATTCCTGTCTTCTTGTTCCAAGGGCAGAATGATTTCGCATTAATGGAGTAAATATACCAACTGCAAGCCATCTCATTAACAGTTCCTCTGAAGTATTGCCTCCAAATCCTCCAAGATCTGCACCTGAATATAGAAATCCACACATATTTAGAGAAGGCATCATCTTTATATTCAATAAGATATGTGACCACCACGAACAATTATCACCTGTCCATATTCCACCATAGCGATGCATTCCAATATAAGATGCTCTTGAAAACAGTAGCATCCTTTTATCCGGTGAAATCTCATCAAACGCCTCACCAGCGGCTCTTGTCATATAATAGCCATATAGATTATGAACCTGATCATGTCGTATTTTTTTCCCATCTATTTCATGATAAAACTGCTCGTAATAAAGTGGATGATTGGATAATCCCAAGACTTTACCCTTTAGATCCCATACACCCTGTAAATCCAGATTTTTACCTCTTTGATTACTAATATATTTTATTGTCTCATCCAAAGCATCATTTGTATAGAAAATTGCAGGCTCGTTCATATCATTCCAGAATCCTTCAATTCCCAAGTCCGTAAGCCGGTGATATTTATGACCGAACCATCTTCTGGACTCTTTATTTAGAACATCTGGAAAATGGCAGGCACCTGGCCACACTGCTGCCACAAAATTTTCTCCATTCTCTTTTTTGCAAAAATATCCCTCTCGGACTCCTTCTTCATAAACATCATAGCCCTCTTCAATTTTTACACCAGCATCAATAATAGGAACCAGACGGATTCCCTGTTCTTTTAATTCGTGTACCATTTCTTTAAAATCTGGAAAGGAATCTTGATTAATTGTAAAATCCTTATAGCTCTCCATATAGTCAATGTCCATATAAATCGTATCTAACGGAATTTTGTTTTCACGATATCCTTTTGCCACATCTATAATTTCCTGACGATTCATATAGCTCCAACGACTCTGTCCATATCCAAAGGCCCACTTGGGTGGAATATAACTCTTACCTATGATACATCTAAATTCCTTGCAAATCTCTTTTAATGTTCTCCCTTCTATGAGATAGATTGCTGCATCACTTCCTGCACATTCTATTTTTAATTCAGAAGAAGATGAAAAACCACAATCAAAAGAAACTTTGCCAGGATGATCAATAAAAATTCCAAACCGTTCTTTCCCATCAATAATTAAAAAATTATGTGCTCCATAAAAGGAAACTTTATCTTCCGTATGAGAAGGATCGTCACTACAAAAGCTCTCATATAGATATCCACGTTTATTAATTCCTCTATTACTCTCACCAAGACCATATAAAACATCGTGTTGACTAAGCTGGTAGGTTAATGTAATGCTTTTTTCTACCCTTTCCTCAAAAAATGGGATTTTACCGTCTTGCACCACGATGTCTTTTACAACGGCTTCGGTACAAAATGGCTTCCCAAATACATACTTTTTTACCATTATCTTCTCCTCTTACTGGTATTTTTGTATTGTGATCTGAATTGTACGTTTGTTTAAATACTCATTTATTTCTGGATAAAATGTAATATTTACCATAGACTTCTTACTAATATAATCTCTAAATTCCCCTATATTCCCAAAATAGATACCCTCAAAATTTCGTCCACTTTGGTCCTTTACCATACATCGATAAACATTACCATTTCTGCCGACCGTTTTCCCCTGTTCAAAGGTTACTCCTCTTGTTGCAAACAATGCTCTTCTGTTGCCCGTTCCACATGGTTCTAATAAAGAAAATTCTTCAATTAAAGATTCGGTTACCATAGAAAAAGGCAATGCCATATCGATCATAACCTTTTCTTGTAGATCATCTTCCGTTAACGCTGCATTCATGTTCAATTGTTGACGGAATTGTTCTACATTTTCTTCTGCTATCGATAAGCCAGCTGCCATTTTGTGGCCTCCAAAGCGCAGAAATAAATCCTTGCATTTCGTCATTTCTTCATACATAGAATAGGCTTCAATGGAACGTCCTGACCCTTTTACACTTTCTTCACCATTTGTTAGTACAAAGACAGGTTTCTGGTACCGTTCCCGCAATCTTCCTGCGATAATTCCGGCGAGACTTTCATGGCAATCTTTTAGATAAACCACTAGTACCTTATCGTTATCATAAATGCCTGAATCTACGATTGCAATAGCCTTTGATAAATATTCCTCTGTCATTTTTTTTCTTTGGTCATTTATTAACTTTAATTCTAAAGCTAAAATTCCTGCCTGTTTTTCCTCTTCTTCCTCTAATAACGCAAGTGCCTTCATTGCAGACTCTAGTCTACCTGTAGCATTTAGACAGGGCCCCAATATAAAGCCAACATAATACGGTGTCATCACACTTTTTTCTTCTAATCCACATGCTTTTATTAAGGCTTTCATTCCGATATTTTTTGTATGTAATAATTGTTTTAAACCAAGCTTCACAAGAATTCTATTTTCTCCCCTAAGCTCCATTACATCTCCAATTGTAGCAAAAGCAACAATATCTAAATATTCTCTCTCTCGTCCCTCCATCGAAACTTTTTGATAAAGGATCTGCATCAATTTGAAAACTACACCCGCTCCACACAACCCCTTAAATGGATAAGGACAATCCTCTTGCTTGGGATTTACAATTGCATCTGCATTGGGAAGTAGGTACTCTCTTTTCTCCAAAGAATCTTGAAATGGTATATCATGATGGTCTGTTATGATTACCGTCATACCTAATTCTTTTGCATAAGCAATGGGCTCTATTGCTGATATCCCATTATCACATGTAATAATGGTATCAATCCCATCGTTTTGTGCATCGATAATCAGATTTTGATTTAGACCATATCCATCTTTCATTCTATGTGGAAGTGTGGAGTCCACACTTCCACCACAATCTCTTATTACTTGCTTTAATAAAAAAGCCGAACATACACCATCAATATCATAATCCCCTATGATACGGATTTTTTTGTTTTGTCTTATTTTTTGTAATAGGATACCCGCGGCCTTTTCAATATCTTTCATCAAAGATGGTATGAGAAGATGTTGTAAATCACCCTTTAGATATTCTTCTGTTTCCTGTTTGCTTACTATATCACGATTACGAATCAATCTAGCAATCACTGGACTAATATTGAAATCAGAAGCAGTCTTTTCAAAATCTCCTCCCTTTCTTATTTCCATCCATTTACTCACGTCACTATCCTCCCAGAATCATTTTATGCCCCAACTTGCTCAAATTGCGAATTATATAAATCGGCATAGAATCCATTTTGTTTTAAAAGTTTTTCATGATTTCCTTGTTCAACAATATCTCCATCTTTCATCACAAGAATTAAATCTGCATCTTTAATTGTAGAAAGTCGATGTGCAATCACGAAACTGGTTCGACCCTGCATTAAATTTTTCATAGCCTTTTGTATTCTTTGCTCCGTTCTTGTGTCTACAGAACTTGTTGCTTCATCAAGTATCATGATCGGACTATCAGCTAAGATTGCTCTCGCAATTGTAAGCAACTGCTTTTGTCCCTGCGAAACATTACTTGCATCCTCATTTAATTCCATTTGATATCCTAGTGGAAGGGTCTGAATAAAATGATGCGCATGTGCTGCTTTTGCTGCTGCAATTACCTCTTCATCGGTTGCCTCTAAACATCCATATCGGATATTCTCCATAATAGTTCCTTTAAATAACCAGGTGTCTTGTAACACCATACCAAACCCTTCACGCAGATTACTACGTTTCATTTTCTTTACATCAACTCCATCTACCAATATCCTACCACTATTTACATCATAAAATCTCATAAGAAGTTTTACCATTGTTGTTTTACCGGCTCCTGTAGGCCCTACAATCGCAACCATCTGTCCCGGTTCTACCTGACAGGTAAAATCATTTATAATAATTTTATCCTCTTGGTACCCAAAATGAACATGTTCAAAACTTACGCTTCCCTTAAATTTGTTTCCTATAACTGTATTTTCTTCCCCTTGATCTTCCTCTTCTTCATTTAAAAATTCAAAAACTCTCTCTGCGGCAGCCGCCATTGATTGTAGCATATTAGAAACCTGCGCCATCTGTGCAATTGGTTGCGTAAAATTTTTGACATACTGTATAAAAGCCTGTATATCACCAACCTGAATAACTCCTCTAACTGCCAGAATACTACCACTCACCGCCACTGCCACATATCCCAGATTACCTACAAACATCATGATTGGATGCATAAGGCCAGATAAAAACTGAGATTTCCATGCTGATTGATACAGTACTGCATTCGTTGAATCAAATTCATGGATGACTGCTTCTTCCCGGTTAAATGCTTTCACAATATTATGACCACTATAATTTTCTTCTATCTGTCCATTAATTTTACCAAGGTATTCTTGTTGTGTCACAAAATACTTTTGTGAGCTTTTGATTACAAAACCGATTAGTAAAGCAGAAACTGGCAGAATAATAAGTGCAATTAAAGTCATTATTGGACTAATCGTAATCATCATGACAAGTACACCAAGAATTGTAGTGACCGAAGTAATTAACTGTGTAACACTTTGATTTAAACTTTGACCTAAGGTATCTACGTCATTCGTAATTCTGGATAATACTTCTCCTACTGTCTTTGATTCAAAATATTTCATAGGCATACGGTGAATTTTCTGGGATATTTCCTCACGAAAACGATATGAAAGCTTCTGTGAAATTCCCGACATAATATATCCTTGTATAAAAGATAAAACGGCACTGATTAAATAAAGTACGATTAATAAAAGTAATATTCTTGCTATTTTTGCAAAGTCTATTCCTCCACTACCTTCTACTTTTCTGACTAGTCCTTGAAAAACTTCTGTTGTCGCAGAGCTTAAGATTTTAGGTCCTATGATATTAAATGTGGTACCTCCCACAGCAAAAAATATAACTGCATAGAAACCATATTTATAATTTCCCATATATTTTAATAGTTTTCGAATGGTTCCTTTAAAATTCTTGGCTTTTTCACCTGGAACAATGGGGCCTCCACCCATAGGACCTCTACGTTTTGGCATTTGATTTCCTTCACTCATCCTACGATACCTCCGTTCAATTCTGTCTCAGAAAGCTGTGTTCTTGCAATTTCCATATACGCTTCACAGCTGTTCAATAATTCCTCATGTGTTCCTTTTCCAACAATTCTGCCCTCTTCTAAGACAATAATCTGATCCGCCTGCATAATCGTACTGATTCTTTGTGCCACAATAATGACAGTTGCGTCAGAAATTTCTTGTTTCAAGGCTTTTCTTAAATCTGCATCCGTCTTATAATCAAGTGCTGAAAAGCTATCGTCGAATAAAAAGACCTTTGGTTCCTTTGCTATCGCTCTTGCAATCGATAGTCTTTGTTTCTGACCACCCGATACATTGGAGCCACCCTGTGATATTTTGCTTTCATATCCTTCCTCTTTACTAATAATAAACTCTTCTGCCTGTGCAATAGAGGATGCTCTTTTCATTCTGCTTTCTGTAATACTTTCATCGCCATATTTAATATTGGACGATATCGTTCCAGAAAACAAAACACCCTTTTGAGGAACGAACCCCAAAGAACTTCTAAGTTTCTTTTGAGATAATTCTCTAATATCAATTCCGTCTAGTGTGATTCTACCACTTGTCACATCATATAGTCTCGGAATCAAATGCACTAATGTTGATTTCCCACATCCGGTACTGCCAATCACGGCTGTTGTTTTTCCAGGCTCCGCCAAAAAACTAATATCCTTTAAAGCATCTTCATCTGCACCTGGATAACAGAAGGATACATTTTCAAAAGCCAGAACGCCTTTGCATTCTGCCAGATTATCTTTTTTTTCTGTCTTTGGATCAAAAATTGTTGTCTCTGTTTTTAATACCTCATCAATACGATCTGCTGCAACACCAGCTCTTGGTAGCATAACAGAAATCATACTAAGCATCAGGAAAGACATAATAATCATCATAGCATACATAATAAAAGCCATCATATCACCAACCTGCATTCGACCCATATCCACGCCTTTACTACCGAACCAAACAATCAACAGCGTAATTCCATTCATAATCAGCATCATTGCCGGCATCATAAAGGACATCACACGGTTTGTAAATAATTGTGTTTTCATAAGATCCCTATTTGCCTTTTCAAAACGTACCTCTTCCTCCTTTTCACGACTGAAGGCACGGATTACTGATAAACCTGTTATTATTTCTCTACTCACAAGATTTAAACGATCCATAAGCACCTGCATGCTTTTAAATTTAGGCATTGCTATACGTAAAAGAATACCAATCAGAGCAAGAATACAAAAAACTGCAATTCCAATAATAAAGCTCATACCTGTCTTTGTACGAAGTACCATGATAATTCCACCAATTCCCAGAATTGGAGCATAGAGTACCATTCGAAGTAGCATGACACTTACCATTTGTATCTGCTGAATATCATTGGTACTTCTGGTTATTAATGATGCGGTGGAAAATTTATCTAATTCCGAATTTGAAAAGGATATTACTTTTTTAAATACACGGCTTCTTAAATTCATACCAATTTTTGCAGCCACCTTAGAAGCCAATAATCCCACCAAAACAGCATCAAGAATCATACCAATGGTTAATAATAACATCTTCCCACCAGTCCTCAGTAAGTACGATATCTGATAATCCCCCATTGGAATGCCCATTGATTCATATTCGCCCTTAACGAATAAAATCGCTCTTTGTGTAGCCATGGATTCTTTCCTATTATCATCTGAACCCGATAACATAAGTACCGCATTCGTAATAACAGTATTTAATTCTGTTCTTGTATCTCTATCTACTTTTTTGAGTTCATAAGTACTTTGTTCTGTCTTTTCATAAGCAGATTGAAACATAGATTGTTGATTCTTATCCTTTATTTGTCTCATTAGATCATGAAATGTTTCCTCTCTCATGCTCATCATAACTGCATCTTCAATTCCATCCTGCTGGATTCCGACATCTACAATTTTTGATGTATAAGAAGGTAGTGCCAAATCACAAAATGCCTGCACTAGTAGTAGTCCAATAATTGCTATTACTGCTCCCTTATGTTCCCATAAATTTTTAAAAATTTTACTCATAAAATTCTCCATTCTTTCTGTCAGGTTTTACGATAAATCATTTTTATTGTTCATTAAATTAATTTCTTCACTCATAATATCTATCATATGATTCCACAAAATCAGCAGTTCGGAAATTTCCTTTTCACCTGTTCGTGCAATTACCCGGTCCATAAATTCATCAAACAGTTTAACAGACTCTTCTCTTTTCTTTTTTCCCTCTTCTGTCAGGAAAATCCAGGTATTTCTTCTATCCTCTGAATCAATTTGCCGTTTAATAAGGTTCTTCTCTTCCAAACCTTTTAACAATCTCGAAGCAGATGACATCGATATTTTTAATTGTTTTGATAGTTCGGATACATAAATACCATTATCTTGTTCTGCCTTACATCCACACCCATATACGGCCTCTAGTGCAAAAAACTCTTGCTTTGAAACTTCGTTAAATGCCATTGCATGATTTAATTTTCTAAATCGGTGTGCTGTTTTCATAAATTGCATTCTCAATATTTCGTTTTTCATTAATCTCCTTTATATAAATAACTCGTTTATTAGTTTACAATGTTAATTATTGACATTGATAAATATTAGTCCTTTATCCTTATAAAGTCAATAAAATAAAAATAAAATTTCCAAAACAAAAACGGCTTGTATTCCTTCTTATCGTTTGATAAGAAGTGAAAACAAACCCGTTTCATATTTATTTCTTTATTTTGCTTCTGCCAAAGTTCCACCAGCATTTACCTGATACGTAGAACCTGCCAAAATTCTAGGGGAAGAGATTACGATATCATTCATGCTTTTCATCGTCTCTAACGTATGGAGAATATTACCTTCTTCATCTGTAATTTCAACGGTTGTTGAAGCCGCAATATCTGTTTCAAATTTAGTGCTTACAAAAGCCTGTGTTGAAATATCACTTGGTTTCTCAGACATTTCAGAATTGCCATATGCCAGCAATGTTCCTCCTGTAATGTCAAAGGTACCATTATAATCAAGTGCAGAATTGCCACCGTTCGTTGAGCCCGAAACAATGATATTCCCTCCTGTAATCTGTATGTGTCCATTGGAATCAAGTCCATCACCACCTGCATTGACTGTAACAGTACCACCATTTACAACGATAGCTCCTTCTATTGCTTGATTCATCATTCCTCCTCCCGCTTTACCAGGTGCTTCATTACCAGATACCTTTCCCTCCCTGTTTGGATCGATAGGTGCTTTACCATTTGGTCCACCTCCAGCACTATTTTGAGATACCATTTGCTTCCCATCAAACGAAGTTTTTTCTGAATTGCTTGAGCTTCCATCACTTACATTAATACCGTCATCTTTTGACGTTACCGTAACAACTCCTCCATTCAATACCACATTTAGGCTTTCTAATCCCTCTTCACTTTCATGAATGATCACTGTTCCATCATTAATCACCAGCACCATTTCTGACTTCATACCATCTCCAGATGCGTAAATGTTTATATCACCGCCATCGATTATCACATTTCCTTTTGAGGTGTCATCGGAATTACTTGATTTCAAACCATCATCACCAGAATGTATTTCAATCGTACCACTTCTTACACTGACAGAATCCTTTCCCACAATTCCATCATCTGTTGACGTTACTAAGATTTCCCCATCTATAATTTGCAAATCATCTTTACTCGAAATGCCATCGTTATAATTACCGGTTACCGTCAGCTTTCCACCTCCGTTAATGATTAGATCATTTTCAGAGAAAATAGCTGCTGTAGGGGCATCTGAGTCATCCTCTTCTTCTGAATCAGTGGACTGTGCTGTTCTTCCATCTGTTACCATGTTTTCTGTACCATCTGCTAACGTTAAATAGAGATTTTTTGCACTGTTTACTTGTATCGGTGATGAATCTGTGCAGGTTATCTGTGCACCGTTCAGTACCAGCTGTACATTCTCATCCTCTGACACATCTACAATAATCTGCCCATTCTCTATACTGCCGGTAACAACATAGGTCCCTTTTTTTGTAATCGTAACAATATAATCTTCTACTTCGGCGCCACTTCCATCGACTGTAATTACGTCACTATCTAATTTAATGGAAGTTGCCTCTTCTGCATCCCATGCAGCTTCTATTGCTTCGTCTGAATAATCACCTGTTAAATTCACATCAACATCTTCTGTCGAATAACTCGATAATTTTGTAGCACTCTCTTGCGACACACTCATCATCGCCTCTACATTATCGCTAATATTTTGTACGGCATCCACACTTTGATTTCCTGTCCAAGAATTACATCCACTCAAAACCAGTGCAATGCAACCGATGATTGTTACTATTTTATTTCTTTTCATATGTTTCCTTCCTGCATTTATATGATGCATTGTGTTCTTTCTGTCTACAGTTCTGTCTGTCCACTAACTGGTCTTCCACATACAATTGTCAGATTTCCATTTCTGCAACGTATTTTATCAATAAATTCCTTTTCTGATCTTTCATCCTTTAACTGAATATGATATTGTAACTCATACATGGATCCCATATTTGTTGTTTTAACACGATTCAAAATGTGTTTATTTGTATAGCTATCAAAAATATCATCAAATATATCCGTATAATCCAGATTTTCTGGAATTGTAATTTTCAAGTCCTTCATGTGAATTTTTACTTCACCAAAAGAACTTTTGTTTAAAAGAATTACAACCGTGCCAATAATGAATGTAATCAATGCAGCATAAGTCAGATACCCCATACCTGCTGCTAGTCCCACTACCATAGCGAAAAAAATACCACTGATTTCCCTAGACGTTCCTGGCATCGAACGGAACCTTACAAGTCCAAAGGCACCCATAACTGCAATTCCCGTTCCCAGGTTTCCATTTACCAGCATAATTACTGTTTGTACAAGTGCAGGCAATAACGCTAATGTTATAATGTAACTCTTTGTATAAGTACCTTGTGTCATAAAAATTACCGCTAATACCAATCCTAATACTACAGATACCAGGGTACATAATAATGAGGTTTCAACTGATAGGGAACTTGTTACGTTTTCTAATACACTTGTTAACATATTTTTCTTTCTCCTTTATCTATGTAAATTGCTTTATTCTTGTATACTGCTCCATACTTTGAATAAGTAACCGGGTAAATTTCGAGGCTTGAGAGAATCGCTATCATCCAAAGTGGATAGGCTCCTGCCACTTTAATTTCCATTAGTACTTGTTCTTCGTGGAGTAATTCTTCACCATAATCTCCTTTTACCAAATCCAAATCATAATTTCTTGATCGAATATGAAAATCAAAAGTAACCCTTATGCTTTCGTCTTCTTTACCGAACATGGCAATCCTATCATAGGCAATAAACATTTTGGGTACTGGATGATAATATTGTAAAAAATAGTCAATTTCATTTAATATTTGTGACTGTTTCTGAGGCCTTATTCCATGCTTTAAATATAAATCAGCTTCTTTCTTTTTCATTTCAATTCTTCTTTTATATACGACCCCACCATACTTCTTTTTAATTTCTATAAAAACCTTTTCACTATCATTTGGAATACCATAGCTTCTTACTCTCAATTTTTCTTTATAGACAGGTTTTTCAATTGACTGTCTAATTAGCTCATAATTGTTGGTATCATAATAGATATTACAAATACAACTAAGTCCATAGGCATCTTCCTCCATGTACTGATCCATATATTCTCTTAATTGTCGATACTTTTTCTTTGTTAAAAGATATTTCTTTTCTATTCGTTCAAATGTGTCATTATTTGCTTTCATTTTTTACTCCTTTCTGCATGCTTTTGCATGCAAATCATGCTTTGCATGATTACAAATCAACAGTTATCTTTGTTTCTTGTTTTCTATCATAACTTTAATATGTGAAAGAAAAGTATTCAAACTTTGAACAAATTGTGTTTCTAAATAAGCGAAAAAACACCAGAAGTGTGATTACTCACTGCTTCTGGTGTTCCTAATTTCAATTATAATTTACACTATTTAGATTTCTTTTTCACTAATTTTGTTTTCATAACATACCACAGCGCTCCCGTAATGCACACGGATGAATACGTACCACAGACAATACCTACCATTAATGGAAGTGCAAATTCTTTAATTGATGTTACTCCCAATATGTAAAGAACTGCTACCATAATAAATGTTGTTAATGAGGTAAAGATACTTCTTGATAATGTCTGAGAAATACTTGTATTTACAATTGTAGATAATTCCTCTTTACGCATTAGGTTAAGATTCTCGCGGATACGGTCAAAGATAACAATCGTTGCATTGATAGAATATCCCACAATGGTCAACATACAGGCAATAAACGTACCTCCTACGGGTACCTTTACAATCGCATAGAATGCTAAAACTACCAGAACATCATGGCAAAGTGCAAGCACTGCACTCGCTGCAAAGCGAATATCTTTAAATCGGAACCAAATATAAATCAACATACAAATCGTTGCAATCAATACCGCAATAATTGCATCTGCTTTCATTTCTGAACTAATTGTAGAACTAATTGTTTCTGTCGTAATCATGTTCTCACTTACAGAAAAGTTTTCTTCCATAGCAGTATTAAACTTTTCTCTCTCATCTACCGTAAGTGTTCTTGTCTTAAAGATAACCTCATTGGTATCAGCCACCTTACTCTTTTGGATAAATCCATCACCTGTGATATTTTCAATCAAAGGAACTACATCTGACTCTAGTTCTTCAATCGACAGATCCTCATTGAATGTTACATTGGTAGATGTTCCACCCATGAATTCCAAGCTGTAATTCAAAACACTTCCAATCTTTGATTGATTAAGACCCATAAATACAAAACCAGATAATACTAAAACGATAGAAATTGTAAAACAAAGAACTTTCTTTGATAAGAAATTGATCGTTTTCTTATTTTTAGCCTGTCCATATAATTTTATATCCTGAATACCAAGTGCATAAAAAGCGTTTATTATTAGCTTGGTAATAAAAAGTGCCGTGAACATGGATAATACAATACCAAGTGCAAGCGTCTGAGCAAATCCTTTTACACTACCTGTTCCCTTAATTGCTAGTACAAAAGCAGCAATTAAAGTCGTGATATTACCATCAATGATAGCTGATAGTGCTTTCTCAAATCCTATTTTAATAGCAGATTTCACGGTTTTCCCAGAAGTAATTTCTTCTCTGATACGTGCAAAGATAATAACATTTGCATCTACTGCCATACCGATGGATAGAATAATACCTGCGATACCTGGCAACGTAAGTGTCAGATCAAATCCTTTTAAGAATAGCAGGATAAAAATTACATACAAGGTAAGAGCAATTGCAGATGCTAACCCTGGAATCAAATAAACCACGATCATAAACAACGCAACAATAACAAAACCAATGACTCCTGCTTTTAAGCTTGTCTGTATTGCTGTAGAACCTAACTGGGCACCAACAACATTACTACGTAATTCTTCAAGTTCAAGTTTTAGTCCACCAATACGGATTGTAGATGCCAGCTGTTCTGCCGCTTCAAAAGATTCCATATTTGTGATGTAAGCTTCCCCACCAGTAATTTCACTTTGTACTGTTGGAGCGCTTACAAGTGCATCATCATAGTAGATATAAATTTTCTTTTTTTCTGGAGCCGCTTTTGCTGTTGCCTCTGCAAAAGCCTTTGAGCCCTCTTCTGTTAATACAAGATCCACTGCATAGTCTTTACTTCCTGTTGTTGAATCATTGGTGGTAACTGCAGTCGCTGATTTTACCTGAGTACCTTCTACGACAGTATTTCCTTCTTCGTCAACAAAATACAGGGAACCTGGCTTTCCTAATTCCTCTAATACTGCATTAGCATCTGAAACACCAGGAATTTCTATGTTAATTCTATCAGAACCTTCCTGATAAACCTGTGCCTCTGTACTATAACCCTCCACACGTTTTTGGAGTTTGTAAATCGTATCGCTCATATCTTCCGAGGAAGGTTCCTTGTCTCCCTTTACCTGATATGTAATACTTACACCACCTGCCAAGTCAAGTCCTAACTTAATGCCCTCAGCGGCACCTGTCTTCTCACTACCAATACCAAAGGCTGTCGTATAACCCAAACCACCAATCAGTAATACCATAATCAGAAGCACTATAATTGCTTTACTTTTCTTCATCGTTATTTTCTCCCTTTCATTCAGCTAAAGCGGCTTTCATCATAATTGCGCATTCAACTCTTTTTCTTTGCAACTCACATCCCAAATCATAAGTGCCATTAATGTTTCCACTAAAGTTATAAGAATTTGCCGCACAACCGCCACTGCAATAGAATTTTGCAAAACAATCCTTACATTTTTCTTTTGCATATACATTGCAGGATTTAAAGGTATCTCTAATATCCACACGTTTGATACCTTCCTCCACATTCCCCATTAAAAATTCTTCTTGTCCCACAAACTGATGGCAAGGATAGAAGTCTCCCCATGGAGTGACCGCAAGATATTCGGTTCCTGAACCACATCCTGACAAGCGTTTCGCCACACATGGTCCGCCCTCTAAATCTATCATAAAATGGAAAAAATTAATGAATTCCCCATTTTTGCGCCTTCTAATAATCTCTTGCGCTAAACGATCATATTCCTTAAGTAAGGTTTTAACATCCTCCTGCTTTAATGAATATTCTTCCTCATCTGCAGCCACAACCGGCTCAACAGAGATTTGTTCAAATCCCAAATCAGCAAGGTGAAGAACGTCAGAGGCAAAATCAAGATTATGATGAGTATACGTACCTCTTACATAATAATTTGTCTGGTTCCTAGTTTCGGCAACTCTTTTAAACTTAGGTAGAATCAAATCATAACTGCCTTGACCACCACACATTGGCCGCATTTTATCATGAACATCTTTTCTACCATCTATACTAAGAACCACATTTGCCATTTCTTTATTTGCAAACTCCAGAATCTCTTCATTTAGAAGAACACCATTGGTAGTAAGGGTAAATCGGAATTTCTTATTATGTGCTGCTTCCTGGCTTCTGCCATATGCAACTAAATCCTTTACTACCTGCCAATTCATTAGTGGCTCCCCACCAAAGAAATCAACTTCTAAATTCACCCGGTTACCAGAATTCTCAATCAGAAAATCGAGCGCCTTTTTTCCAACCTCATAGGACATTAGTGCACGTCTGCCATGGTATTCACCCTCTTCTGCAAAACAATACTTACATCTGAGATTGCAGTCATGTGCAACGTGAAGACAAAGTGCCTTTACAACTGTTTCTCTATTTTTAAAACTATCAATATAATTTTCATATACGTCTTTTGTATAAAGCATGCCAGCATTTGTAAGCTCTACAATCTCTTCCACTGCTTCTTGTATCTGCGCATCTGAATACTTGTCCAAACCTTGTTCTTTTATATATTGCAAACAGATATCTTTTGAAATCTTATCTTCCTTAACCAAATGCTCCAACATTGGAATGATTTGATAAACAATCTCGTCTACAATATGAACTGCTCCACTGTTAACATCAAGTACAATGTTATATTCACCGTTTTGGTACTGATGAATCAAAGGGCTCCCCCACTTTCGCTTCGTATAATAAGCAGCGACCGGAATCGCTGCTTAAATAACTACTTATTTTTTATTTTCGCAACTCTGGTTTCCTACCGTGCAGGATGTTTTACAAGCTGACTGGCAAGATGTCTGGCACTCACCACAACCACCTGTTTTCATGCTCTTTTTTAAATCTCTTGTGTTTAATGTTTTAATATGCTTCATCTCAGCAAAACCTCCTTCTATCCACAACTTTGATTATTATATCACAAAGTATTATCTATGGAAAGTTTTTTTTAACTAAGCATACCACCCAGCATTCCGCCACCTAGACATAGAACCATTGTGGTTAAAAAGCTCCCCTGTTCACTCTGAAATCTTCCATTCGTTATGAGTGTTACAATCATTAAAAGAATAAAATAGCAGGCTCCCATCATAAGTCCCCATAAATACTTTTTGTTTCCTACCTTCTTTCCCATATACATACCAGCAACAAAAACAGAAATCACATAGGCAACGATGACAGATACCTCGACAACTTGCTCAGACAAGTTACATTTGTATAGTAAAAATGCCATAATAACAAGCATCACTCCTGTAATAATATAGGCCATCAGCAGTCCCTTCAATGCATATCCCATAATTTTTTTTGCCATAATGTTCCCCCTAAATTAGAATTATTTACCTTTTACAGATTATTAATTTAATTGACATTTATGCCTAATTTCGGTATATTCCTATTATTAAATTTAAATTATTAAGGAGTGATCGATTTTGGATACCATTGGTGTCTTACAATTATTATGTATTTTTTTGTTATTACTACTATCTGCCTTTTTCTCGTCAGCAGAAACCTCTCTTACAACAGTCAATAAATTAAAAATACGTTCCCTGGTTGATGAGGGTAATAAACGTGCTATCGTTTTAACTAATATCCAGGAACATTCTGGGAAAATGCTAAGTGCAATTTTAATAGGAAATAATATTGTTAATATTTCTGCCTCTTCACTTACCACTATGTTAGCGATCAGAGTCTGGGGTAGCAATAGCGTAGGTATTGTGACTGGCTTTTTGACGCTTATTATCCTGGTCTTTGGAGAAATAACTCCGAAAACAATGGCTACACTTTATGCAGAAGAATTGGCTTTATTTTACGCTCCAATTATTATCGCTTTAATTAATATACTGACTCCTATTATCTTTTTTATTGATAAAATTTCAAAATTTGTGTTACGGATTTTCCGAGTAGATATCTCTGCCGGTTCAAGAGCCATGACAGAAAGCGAATTAAAAACAATCGTTGATGTTAGTCACGAGGATGGCGTGATTGAGAGTGACGAGAGAAAAATGATTTACAATGTATTTGATTTTGGTTCTTCTTACGCAAAAGATATCATGGTTCCAAGGATTCATATGCGCTCCGTTGAAAGTTCTTCCTCATACGAAGAAGTCTTGCAAATATTTAAAGAGGAAAAGTACACAAGACTTCCCGTTTATGAAGATGATACCGATAATATTATTGGTATGATTATTATGAAAGACTTTTTCTTATCGGATAGTAAAAAGTTCTTTAAAATACGCGATATGTTAAGAGAAGTTTATTATACCTATGAATATAAAATCACTTCCGAACTAATGATGGAAATGCAAAAAAATTCAATGAGCATGGCCATTGTCATCAATGAATACGGTGCTGCTGTTGGTCTCATTACTATGGAAGACTTGCTAGAGGAAATTGTAGGTGAGATTCGAGATGAATACGACGAGGATGAAATCGATTTAATTAAAGAAATAGGCGAACGTGAATACCTTGTTGAGGGAAGCGTCAAAATTGATGATTTAAATGAAGCCCTCTCTCTAAATCTTGAATCTGAGGATTATGATTCCGTTGCAGGTCTAATTATTGATTTACTTGACCGTCTTCCAGAGGTTGGGGAAAAGGTTGAAACGGAAGATCATATTATTTTGGAAGTCGTAAGTACTTCGAGAAATCGAATTGATAAAGTTCATCTCTATTTACCTGAACCCTCTGCATTAGAAGAAGATTTAGAATTATTAACAGAGGATTCCTATTTTCCCGGTAATACAACAGAAGAGACTACTTAACGTAGCCTCTTCTTTATTTTAACTTATAAGATTTTATAAATTGTTCTACATGCTTCTTTAAAATTATTTTAGCCTCTTCTTCTCGTTCTGGATAATGATCATATTGACAAATCAACAGATAAATAGGTGCATAAAACTGTAACGCTATTATTTCTGGATTACACTCGGTAAAATTCCCCCGCTGAATTAAATTAGAGAAAAGCTTCGTCTGATACTCTAATGCTCCTTTAAAATAAATATCTTCATAGGTTTCTCCTACCCGTGCGCTCTTAAATTGCTCCAGCGTAAGTATTTTTCGAAATTTTGATACATACTCGTCATTTAAGAAGTAATGAAACATCTCCAATACTAAATATATTAATTTTTCTTCACTAATCAAAGAATAAACATCGGTCACCTCATCGGCAGTACCTAAAGGTGCCTGCATTTCTAAAATTGATTTTTCATATCGATCATTCATTTCATCAAGGATGCTATCAAAAATATCCTGTTTGCTTTTAAAGTGATTATAGAGAGATGCCCCCTTAATAGTAACCTCAGCTGCAATATCTCTCATTGATACACCCTCATATCCCCTCCGTGAAAACAGATCGAGTGCACAATATAGTATTTTCTTTTTGGTAGTTAATGGTTCCTGCATCGTTTGCCTCATTCCTGCATCATTTCATTTTTACTCTTTAACATTGCTTCAACCTGATTTTTCTGTTCAAATAATACACAACCACCCACATGATCTGCAAGCAGTATTTCCTCTGATTGTAGTTTGCAAAATAATGTGGATTGCAATGATTTTCTAATGCCTTCCGTTCGAACACTGATATCCGAATATGGGGAGAAAGGACACGGCTCCGCTCCTCCACTTGCATTAATATGAAAGAATCCTCTTCCAGCTGCAAGACATCCTCCTGATGATTTTTCATCTCCAGGAAAAGAGATAAAAATCATTCCATCTTGAACATTTCTTAGCTCGGACAGTCTGTTATTTAGGTAATCTCTTTCTAAATCTCCTGGTGCTAAATCACTTGTCTTTTCATCGACTGGAACATATTCTACATAAATTACTACCTTACAGCCTTGTTCATATAAAAGGTTTAAGAATTTGTTATTTGTCACTTCCATTAAATTATCTTTTGTCACGGTAACCGAAGCACCAAAAATAATCTGCTTTTCTTGAAGTTTGTCCATCGCATGTGTTAACTGTTGATATACTCCTTCCCCCCTTCTACGATTGGTTAATTCTTCTCTTCCTTCAATACTTACAATGGGAACTAAATTTCTATTTTTATGAAAGAGCTCTATGTATTCATCCGTAAACATGGTACCATTCGTAAATATGGGAAATATTATATTTTTATAGTCAGCTGCTGTTTTTAGAATATCCTTTCGCATCAATGGCTCTCCACCCGCTAATAAAATAAAACTGATTCCTAGCTCTTCTGCTTCTTTGAATATTTTTCCCCACTCATCACTTGTCATACTACAAGACATTTCTTCTTCTCCACAAGCATGGTTGGCCCTTGCATAACATCCCTTGCAATGCAAATTACACACACTTGTAATACTAGCTATTAGAAATGGTGGAATATGCTCTCCTTTTTCTTCCATACTCTTTCTAACATTCCCTGCTGTCTTAGTAGCTCTATAAAAATTAGCTAAAAACAAACTTTCCCTTGGATTTTTTATTGTAGCCTTCATAGCTGATTTTATGATTGTTTCTACACCATTCGACAAATATTTAACTAAATTAAATTCCATAATCTGATCCTCTTTTTCCCTTGGTATGCATATAAATCAAGTACTAACATTTGTTAGTATAATTATAGCTAACAAGTGTTAGTGTGTCAAGACATTAACTAAAAAAGCACCTTACTTTGGACATTCTCTGGTCTTTAAGACCATTCCTATCACAAAGTGGTGCTTTCTTAAATGTAGCTATTACTGGATTGTTTGCAAAATTCCATCTGCAATGGCAGCTGCCATTGCATCAAATTGATTATCAAATATTTCATTATCAATATCGGAATTGATAAAGCCTACTTCCACTAATACTGCTGGCATTTTTGTACGTTTCAGTACCACCAGATTTTTTCTTTCGTCAATCCCAATATTCCGAAATCCTAATTGTTCTAAATTGTTATTAATATTTGTTGCCATCCAACGAGGCACTCCCGCATTACGATATACAAGCGACTGCACTCCGCTATATTGTCCAGGAACCTGACCTGAATTTCTATGAATAGAAACAAAATAATCAACATTCGCTTCATTCGCCTCTGTTGCTTTTTGGAAAGGGGTTTCATATATGTCCGTTGTCCTTGTATAGATAACGTCAATACCATTCTGCTCCAAAAGCTTGCCAACTGCCAATGCTAAATTGAGATTTTCATCTTTTTCTTTTCTTCCCTCATACTGTGCTCCATTATCAAATCCACCGTGCCCTGCATCTACTGCTATCTTAATAGCCATGTTATCACTTCCGGCTCTTTTTGTTACTATATGCATTTGAAATAATGTTTGTTACACATCTAGAATCCCTTTGTAGCTAGAAACTCTAATCCTTCATCTACCGTAATAAAGTACTTATTCTGTGTTTTTGTAGTATTAGACATTTGTTTATGTCTTGCTGCCTGCACAGAAACTTCGTATGAATTCCCTTCGATATAAACAATATACTGACAATTAATAGAATCTAATGTCTCATGTAATTTTATATACTCGCCACTTCCCTTAGGACTAACCTGTTGAAGCTCTTCTATAAATGCTACATAAGCAAATCCATCTGCCTGCCATTCTTTTGATAATTCCTTTACCGTTTCATATAACCACTCAACTTCATGAGCTCGTGCGATACCCCTCCCACGAGAAAAAATTATTTTTCTTCCACTCTCATCTGTCCAGACTTTAAAACAACCTGCTTCCTTAGTCATACCTTATTTCTCCAATCTCTATAATCAATCCGAAAACTAATCAAAGTAATTATATTATATCTAGGAAATGTCGTCAACGTTGAAGCACTAAGTATTTAAAAAGATACAATTATAGATACTAATTCTCAACAACGGCCTTCATCTGTTCTGCAATTTTTTCTACAATTTCTTCTACCATCATGGTTTGTGATGAAATTTCCTGAGAATTTGCTGCAAGTGCTGTTGTTTTATTATTTAAAATAGACACGTTGCTTAAGAATATCTGCGTTTCCTCATCCAGTCCACGAATAGCAGGAATTAATTCATTGCTCTGCTGCTTTCCATAATTCACAGCTTCTTTTGTCTGCTCAGAAAGTTCTTTTACCCTATTTGCAATCACAGCAAATCCCTTTCCAGCTTCCCCACTTCTAGCAGCTTCTATTCCAGCATTTAATGCCAGCATGCTCGTCTGGTTCGATATTTTTACGATTGATTCATTTACTTCTTCATATCCATTAACAGATTTTTCTACTTTTTCAATAGATTCGTTCAATTTATCACTATACTTTGCCAGACTATCAATCGCACCAGCCATTTCTGTAGCATCGACAGCAGAATCCTGATTTCCTTTTGATAATTCGGACATGTAATTACGAATCTGTTCAAACTCTTCCACAATGTCCTGATATAGTACTTCCTTTTGTTTCTGTTTTTCTTGTAAATCTTTTGTCATTTGATCAATCGCTTCTTTTTCTATCTCCAATTGATCCTTTATGTAATGCACACAGTTCTCTTTATGATTATAGCCAAGTGCAATTGCCTTTGCCATCTGAGTACATGATTCGTATCCACACGCTCCGCAGTCAATCTTCCGATCATACGCTGTATGCTTATTCATGCCATCAAACACCTGGTTGATTTCTTGTTCTTTTACATTTTTAATCTTATATTCTGCATGTTCATTATATTCACACACAAAATCTTCTAATCTTAATTCTTTAAACTGATTATTAAAGCGTTTTAATCTTTCTTCAAAAGAGATTTCAGTCTCCCATGGAGTTTTTTTCTTTTTATCATACTGTAATGCACGCTCTTTATGAATCTGCATTAAAATATCTTCATCATTTTGTTTACTCTTCTCTGTTCCCGTCCCATAAAGACAACCCTTTGCACAGTTAAGAGCATCCACCATGAAGGGGGTTTCTTTTCCTTCCTGCACACGATGCTTATATTGCTCAAAAAACTCATAAGCATGCTCTGTCCCTTCAATCTGACGAAGCATATATTTCTTTCCAAGGAAATGCTCTACATTTTCACGAAGTCCACCTGGCTGTGGATAGAGAGAGCCAAGACCGTGCTCTATTTCATCCGTGCAGGAATAATCAGAAAGTGAAACACCTTGTATTTCCTTCATGAAATTTTTAAATGTCACATTATAGGAAATCAAACCTTTATTCTGTGGTCTGGAAATTTCGGATTTTTTAGCAATGCAAGGGCTCAAAAAGGCAAGGCGATCGGTAATGCCCATATACTTCTTTGCATAAATCGCTCCACACATCATAGGGCTATGAATAGGAACAAGTTTTTTGACAAGTTCAGGTACATATTTTTCTATATAGTCAACAATTGCAGGGCAGGGTTGTGAAATACCACCAACAAAATTATTTTTGGTAATGTAATTAAGATAAGCCCAGCTTGTAATATCCGCCCCAAAGCTGATACTAATAATATGGTTAACACCTAAGCTTTTTAAATATCCTAAAATCTGTTTGTATTGTTTTGGGTAATTTGCAATAAAAGCAGGTGCTACCAATATGCTGATTGGCACTCCAGATTTTAAATCAGCAAAAAAATCTTTTGTATCATCATGATACTCTCTCGCATCATGATGGCAGGCCCGAATACAGCTACCACAATGGATACAGGCCTCTCCGTCAACTTCAATTACATTTTTTCCCATTCTTTCTGTAGCTTGATTTGCCGCAATAACTGGACAAGCATTAATACAGCGATTGCAACCCAAGCAATCATCATTTGTAAAAATCAATCCTTCATTTAATTTCACAATACAATACTCCTTCACGAATTCATTGTCTGAAAATAGCAATTTATGCCCTCATAAGTCGAATTGTATCACAATAACTATAAGAAAGAAACAAATTTTTCGAAGTTTTTTAGACCTTTTTGGTTATTTTTATAAACACCTGCCTGTTCTAAAACCTGCATGAATATCATTCCTATTTCATCTTGAAGAATCGTATCTATATTTTTTTCATCCACCACCGAATATTTCTTCAAAAATTCATCTACCCAGTCACCATGTTTCTCGATTTCCTTATTAGAACGAATATTTTTATGATTTAGAATATAATCCTTTAATAATTCCATTTCCTCTTTTAGTCTTGATGGTAGGATTGCCAGCCCCATTACTTCAATTAAGCCAATGTTTTCTTTTTTAATATGATGGAGTTCCCTGTGCGGATGATAAACTCCCAGCGGATATTCGTCTGTAGTAATATTATTACGTAGGGCTAAATCCATCTCAAAAAAATCACCGCGCTTCCTTGCAATAGGCGTAATGGTATTATGTGCTTCTCCATCCGTTTCAGAAAAAATAAATGCATCTTCATCCGTATATGATCTCCAAGTTTCCAAAATATGGGTTGCTAAATCAATCAGGCGCTCCGAATCCTTACCACGAATACGCAATACAGAAATTGGCCAAAAAATGATTCCACATGTAACATCTTCAAAATTAGGAATTTGAAAAGTTTTAACATACTCTGCCCTTGCCATTGGAAATTCATAATTTCCACCCTGAAAATGGTCATGACTCAAAATCGATCCACCAACAATCGGAAGGTCCGCATTTGACCCAATACTGTAATGTGGAAAGAGATTAATAAAATCAAATAGCTTTTCAAAAGCAGAACGGTCAATCTTCATCGGTGTATGCTTCCCATTAAAAACAATGCAATGCTCATTATAGTACACATAAGGAGAATATTGGAATCCCCACTCTGTTCCTAAAATAGAAATTGGAATCACCCTATGATTCTGTCTGGCTGGATGATTTAAGTGCCCTGCATAACCTACATTCTCCATACATAAAAGACATTTTGGGTAATCACTTTGAACCGCATTCTTTGCTGCTGCAATTGCTTTTGGATCCTTCTCAGGCTTTGATAAATTAATCGTAATATCGAGCTTGCCATATGGCGTCTTGGTTATCCACTTTTGATCCTTTACGATTCGATATCTTCTAATATAGTCAGAATCCTGACTCAGCTTATAAAAATAGTCCGTTGCTTCTTTTTTTGATTTCTCATACTTCTTATAAAAGGTATCGATTACCTCACTTGGTCTTGGCATTAAGCAATTCATAATTCTAGTATCAAACAAATCTCTGCTAACCGTAGTGTTATCTGTAATGATATTATTTTGAAAAGCATAATCTAGAATTTCTTTTAACGTCTCCTCTAAATTAACGTTTTGAAATTCTTCCTCTGGTTCTTTGTAATCTGTTTTTTTACATAAATCTAATATTAAGTTTGTAGCATATACACTGTCGTCTTTTTTTAATAAGCCTGATTCCATTCCATAAGTTACTAGCTTTTTAATACTTTTATCTATCATACTATGATTCCCACCTATCTATAGTCTGCCTGCACCATCTCCAATGTCTACCACATAAAACTCACAGTCAATCCCAACTTTTTCTTTATATGCTTTGCTTAATTTTTCCTGAAAAGAAGAAATTTCCTCATCTTTTACAATGCTTACGGTACAGCCTCCAAAGCCACCACCAGTAATTCTCGAACCGATTACGCCATCAAGTTTCCACGCTTCCTCTACCAAAACGTCAATTTCATCACAGGAAACTTCATAATCATCCCGGAGAGAAATATGAGATTGATTCATCAGTTCTCCAAAGAGCTCTATATTTTCATCTTTTAATGCCTGCACTGCTTTAATGGTACGTTGATTTTCATATACTGCATGTTTTGCTCTCATTTGACGTACTTCATCATGTATAGAAGAACGATATTGTTCGAATTGCTCTTCTGTCAAATCCCCTAATCCATTAATTCCAATCACCTCTTGAAGTTCCTTTAACGCAGTCTCGCTTTGCTCTCTTCTCTCATTATAAGCCGAATCAACAAGTGCATGTTTGATTTTACTATTTGTAATTACAATCTTTGCACCCTTTAAAACAATATTTGCGTATTCATATTTAAGTGTTGCAGTATCAAGGAAAATTGCATGATCCTTTTTCCCCATAGCACTGGCAAACTGATCCATAATACCACAGTTCATCCCATTAAAATTATTTTCTGCATATTGAGATAATAATGCGACATCAATCATGGTCATCTCTTCAATTAAAAATAAATCCTTTAAAATTAATCCAATTAAGACTTCTAATGAGGCAGAGGAAGATAGACCTGAACCATTCGGGATATTTCCATAAATCACAATGTCAAATCCCTTATTAATTTTATATCCTTTTTTAAGAAAAGACCAGATAACTCCCTTTGGATAATTCGTCCATCCTGCTGATTCTTCTGGTTTTAACTCATCTAATGAACTCTCGATCATCCCATTTTTCTCAAAGTTCATAGAATAGAAACATAGTTTCTGATCTTCTCTAAGTCTGACCGCTGCATAAGTTCCTATCGTCAAAGCACATGGAAATACATGTCCACCATTATAATCTGTATGCTCTCCAATCAAATTTACTCGACCAGGAGCAAAATAAGTTCTTATTTCTCCATCTTCTCCAAATATCTCTTTAAACTTTTCAACTACTTCCTGCTTCATAAATTCACAACCTCTCAATTCGTCTATTTCTATTAAGTGTACGTTTATACTTCCCATTCGTCAATATCATATTGTGTCCACTCTATGTAAAAATGTTGCATTAATAGTCCTATTTATTGTAAAATAAAAACAGTATCCGCTAAATCAATATGTAACGTAAGGAGCACTTTATGGTTAATACATTTAAAAGTAATTTTAAATCAGAAGACAGAACCATGGTTTCTCTATCTGTAAATAATGTTGGATTTCAGAAATGTGAACCTGGTTATCAGTGGGGACCTGGGATACGTGATCATTTCTTAATTCATCATATTGTATCTGGAAAAGGATTTTATGAGATTGGAAATGTAAAATATGAATTGCAAAAAGGTGATAGCTTTTTAGTCTATCCCTTTATGGAAATAACCTATTACGCAGATAAGGAGGATCCCTGGGAATATTACTGGGTTGGCTTTCAGGGGACAGATGCTGCAACTATTTTAAATTCAACGGATTTTACTAAGCACTCTCCTGTTGTGAAAGCTCACAATCAAAAGACCAGCTCTGCTACCGGATATGGTGACTATTTATTGAATTCTGACGAAGAGATTAAAAAACTACTCTTAAGTATTTATGATGCAAGAGGAAATTCTTTGGAAAATGCAGTAGAGATGACAGGACGACTATATTCTACTCTCTCCTATTATATTCGTATCTCCGAAAAAGACATTAAGTCCGAAGATTCCTATGCCGAATATGTTAAAAAAGCAATTGATTTTATTTTATCAAATTATTCCTATCCTATTTCAATTGAAGAAATTGCAGACTATGTTGGTGTTAGTAGAAGTCATTTATTTCGTTCTTTTCGTATGCATCTTAATACCTCTCCCAAAGAGTATTTAACTTCTTTTCGTATTAAACAGGCTTGCAGTCTTTTACGCGAATCCGATTTATCCATTATTGCAATATCAAAATCAGTAGGATTTGAAAATAATTTGTACTTTTCAAAAGCATTTAGAAAAGTCAAAGGAATGTCCCCAACAGAATATGGGCACCGTCACTGACGGTGCCCATTCATCATTTTATCTAATTATTCTTCCTTACTACTTAAATTCAAAGAAATTTCCAATTCATCTAACTGTTTTTGTTCTACAACATCTGGTGCATTTGTCATTAGGCAGGATGCATCTTTTACCTTAGGGAATGCAATGACTTCACGAATGCTTTCTGCTTTAACCAAAAGCATCACTAAGCGGTCCAGACCATATGCAAGTCCTGCATGAGGTGGAACACCATATTTAAATGCATTTAGTAAAAATCCAAAACGCTCATAAGCATCTTCTTTTTCAAATCCTAATACTTCAAACATTTTCTCTTGTACATCACTTTGGAAGATTCTCACACTACCACCACCAAGCTCTGTACCATTCAATACAATATCATACGCTTTTGCACGAACTCTTGCAGGATCTGAATCAATAAACTGCAAATCCTCTTCCATTGGCATTGTAAATGGATGGTGCATTGCAGTAAAGCGATTTTCTGTTTCGCTCCACTCAAGTAATGGGAATTCTGTTACCCATAAGAAATTAAATTTGGAATCATCAATTAATGAAGCAGCTTTTGCCAATGTCTGACGGAGAGTTCCTAAGACATCCCATACCACCTTATTTCTGTCTGCTGCGAACAATAGTAAATCGCCCTTCTCTCCATCCATAGCCTTTACAAGTGCTTCTGTCTGTTCTTCTGTCATAAATTTTGCAAAGGATGATTTGTAAGTACCATCTTCATTAATGGATAGATAAGCGAGGCCTTTTGCTCCCATACCCTTTGCTTCTTCCACAAGTGCATCTATTTTCTTACGAGGCATGTCTCCCATGCCTTTTGCATTGATTCCACGAACGGAACCTCCATTATCAAGTGCTCCTGTAAATACAGCAAATCCACAATCCTTTACAATATCTGAAACGTCCTTAAGTTCTAAACCATATCTGGTATCAGGCTTATCAGAACCAAAACGATTCATTGCCTCTATCCATGTCATTCTTGGAATCGGTAAACTCACTTCTAGCCCGATGGCATCTTTACAAACTTTTTTTAATAAACGTTCATTAACATCAATTACATCATCTACATCAACGAAAGATAATTCCATATCAATCTGTGTGAATTCCGGCTGTCTGTCTGCACGCAAATCTTCATCGCGGAAACACTTTGCAATTTGGAAATAGCGATCATAACCAGAGCACATTAAAAGCTGCTTAAACAACTGTGGTGATTGAGGAAGTGCATAAAATGTACCTGGATGTACACGGCTTGGTACTAAATAGTCTCTTGCACCTTCTGGAGTACTCTTCTGCAAAATTGGTGTTTCAATTTCAAGGAAGCCTTCCTCTGTTAAAAAGCTTCTTGCTGCTGCTGCAATCTGGCTCCTCAAAATAATATTTTTCTGTAAATCCGGACGACGTAAATCTAAATAACGATATTTTAATCTGAGTTCCTCTTTTGTTTTAGAATCTGCTTCAATAGGAAATGGAGGAGTCTCTGCCTCTGATAAAATACGAACACTCGTAGCTCGAACTTCCATATCGCCAGTTGCAAGATTTTCATTTACAGCACCGGAACGTGCTTCTACTTTTCCTACAACAGCAACAACAAATTCACTTCTCAATTTTGTTGCTTTTTCAAAGTTTTCCACTCCGCAGTCGCTTTCTTCAAAAATCACCTGCATAATACCTGAACGATCACGTAAGTCTACAAAGATGATACCACCCTTGTTTCTACTTTTCTGAACCCATCCCATAAGGATGACTTCCTTCCCGATATTTGATTTGTCTACCTCTGCACATCGACACGTTCTCTTTAAGCCTTTCATTGACTCTGCCATTTTATTACTTCCTCTCTACTTACTTATTTAGTCTTTATAAAAATCTTTAAATTCCTCGTAGCCCTCTTTCATAAGCTGCTCCTTTTGGAATTTTTTATTTTTGTTCATTTGAGCAACCAAAACCTTTTCTCCTTGTTTACGTAGTTTTGTTGCTTCTTTGATTACTTCACAAATCTTTTCCGCACTAACTCCCTTTTCAATTAAAAATACTTTGCCAACACCTTTTTGAGGTACTGTAAATCCTTGATCTAACAAGATTGTTATGATTCTTTCAAATCCAATAGAAAAACCACATGCAGGTGTTTTCGTCCCTGTAAATTTCCCTATCATTTCATCATATCTTCCACCACCTGCTACGCTAGAACCAAATTCTTCCATTTCTATTTCAAAAATGGTACCTGTATAATAGGACATCCCTCTTACAAGTGTTGGATCAAATGTGATTTGGAAGGTACTAATTTTTGTTTCCTCAACAGAACGAATGATTAAATCTAAGTTTTCTGCTGCTCCATCTTCTAAATGATCCCCCAATGTTTCTTTTAAATACTGAATTCCTTTCACATCTGGGGTCACTGCTTTAAAAAGCTCTAAATATTTTGCTACGGACTCGCTCTTAAACCCACTTTCAACAAGTTCCTTTTCTACACCCTCAAGGCCAATCTTATCCATTTTATCTAAAATAATGAACACAAGATCATAGTTTTCCTCTGGGAATCCACAAAAAGAAGCCATTGCTTTTAAGCATCTACGATCGTTAATTCGAACTTTGAAATTCTTAAAATCTAATCTTCCAAGCAAGGTTGTTGTTGCTAATATCAGCTCTACCTCTGCAAGGTAAGTAGGATCACCTAATATATCAATATCACATTGCATAAACTGACGGAAACGTCCCTTTTGCGGACGATCTGCACGGAACACATTTCCCATCTGTAAAGCCTTAAAAGGAGAAGCTAAATCATTTGCATTATTAGAATAATATCTGGAAAGTGGTATTGTCAAATCATAACGTAAGCCGCTATCCACTAGGTCTTCTTCCTTAGAAGCCGTTTCAAGGTTTAATTTTTCTCCTCTTTTTAATACTTTGAAAATTAACTTTTCATTTTCTCCGCCCTGTTTTGAGCACAGATTATCAATATGCTCTACACATGGAGTCTCAATAGAAGAAAATCCGAAATTCCCATAAGTTTCTTTTACAAGTCCTATGACATAATCCCTGATTTGCATTTCTGCTGGCATAATATCTTTCATCCCTGTTACGGGTTTTTTCTTTAACGGCATAGTAAACTCTCCTTTATTGATATAATTGATAGAAGTTTCTCTTTTTTTGAATCATTTCATCAAATCTTTCTAAGTATAATGCAACATCCTTTACGTTGTCTACCCTTTCTATCTGTCCGGTTGGTTTAACAACTTTCGAAATGGTTCCTGCACCTACTGCTGCAATTGACTGTTTTTCTTCCATAATCAAAATATTATAGATACCAAACTTGCCTTCTTGTGCATAGCCTATGTTTTCAAAATTTCCAGCCATATTCTTCTGTCGGTACAGATAATATGGTAAAAGTCCCATTTCTCTGGCATATTTTTCTGTAAGCTTCATCATTTCCGGTGTATTGTTTATACTGTCTCGTCCATGATCTTCCATCCATTTATTAAGACCTGAAGCACGCTTCAGTGCAAGTGAATGGACAGTTAAACTATCTGGTTTCAGCTCCTTGATTACTTCTAGGGTATGCATAATATCCTCTAAGGTTTCTCCTGGAAGCCCCATAATTAAATCCATATTAATATTTGAAAACCCAACCGTTCTGGCCATCTGATATGCTTCTAAGGTCTGTTCTACCGTATGTCGTCTTCCAATGATTTTCAAAGTCTCTTCCTTCATCGTCTGAGGATTAATGGAAATACGAGTAACCCGATGTTGTTTCATAACTTCTAGTTTCTCCAGAGTAATGCTATCTGGTCTGCCTGCCTCTACCGTAAACTCTTTACAGTTTGATACATCAAAAATCCGCTCAACAGAGGATAGCAATCGATCCATTTGTTCTGATGATAGGGTAGTGGGGGTTCCCCCACCAATATAAACGGTATCCAAAATGCGGTCTTTATAAATCTCTTTTGTAAATTCCATCTCTTTTTCAAGCGCATCCAAATACTCTCCTACTCTTTTTTCCCACGAAACAATAGGATAAGAAGTAAAGGAACAGTAAAGACAAGTCGTTGGGCAAAAGGGAATTCCAATATAGAGACTATATCCCTTATCATAATGAATGGGAGTAAGGATTTCCTTCTCCCGCTTAGCAATCTCTATACTGAGAGAAGCTTTTTCTTCACTTACATGATATGTTTCTTTCATATAAGATTTAATTGCTTCTTCACTTTGTCCATTCATCAACATGGTCATTGGAATTTTGGTAGGACGAATTCCCGTCAAGTCTCCCCAAGGTAATTCCCTTCCAGTAACTTTTACAAATGACTCATAAAGTAAACGTTTTAAACGGTTCTTTGTTTCAGGTTTATCTTCGTAATTAACCTCAGTAGATTCCCTGATTGGCTGTTTACCTGATTCATTCCAGGTAAATATGATCTCGTTTTCTAAATATTCGATTTCCAGAGTAACTGGATTATCTTCTGACATTTCTGTCATTTTTATTTTTACATCCTCATTTGGATAAAAAGCCTTTACTAAGGAATGAATATCATATTCGTACTGCGCTTTATTTATAATAACCTGTATCATAAAATCCTTTCTGCATACCCTTATGCCAAATAAGGATTATATTTTTTCTCGTCTCCAATCGTTGTACTATCCCCATGTCCTGGATAAACGACGGTGTCATCTGGTAATTGAAATAATTTGTCTTTAATCGAACGTGTAATTGCACTCATACTACCCGTAGGTAAATCTGTTCTTCCTACCGATCCTTCAAATAAAGTATCTCCACTGATTAAAATTCCTGCTTCCTTACAATAATAACAGCAGCTGCCACTCGTATGACCAGGTGTAGCAATCATCTGTAGGGTAATCCCTGTAATGGTAAAAGTCTCTCCATCTTTTAAAAGATGATCTGGAGTAACGGTACATAATCTACCTACCTGATCAGAGCAATTTAAAGATTCATTTCCCAATAATTCTTTTTCATCTTCATTTGCGTAAATTTCAATATGTGCCAGCTGTTTTAGTTTTGCAACACCTAAAATATGATCAAAATGACCATGTGTTAAACAGATGGCTACTGGTGTAATACCCTTAGTCTGTAATTTATCTAAAATTTCTTTTCCATAGTCTGCCGGATCAAAAACAATTGCTTCTTTTTTATCTTCTTTATATAAGAAAAAGCAATTTGTCTGAACACTTCCTAACACCATACAATCAATTTTTATATTATCCATTCTTACTCCCATCTGCCTCCAAACATGCCGCTCCTTGCGGCACAAATAATCAATGAGAAGAAGGCGCTTGCGACTTCTTCCTGTGTGAAACTTAGATATACTTAGCATGGTTCTTTCATGCGTTAGTATATCTTTTCACACTTTCAAACATGCCGATGCGGCATGCTCTCCTTCGTCGTGCCTTTCGGCACAAATAATTAATGAAATCAAGTAAAAAA